>NZ_JBIBTX010000004.1:0-915547 GCF_043078805.1 Streptomyces sp. NPDC015345
TTCGACCCGGTGCGCAAGCAGTACTACTGGCACCGCTTCTTCTCCCACCAGCCCGACCTCAACTACGAGAACCCCGCCGTCCAGGAAGAGATCATTGCCGCCCTCCGCTTCTGGCTCGACCTGGGCGTCGACGGATACCGCCTGGACGCCGTGCCCTACCTCTATGCCGAAGAAGGCACGAACTGCGAGAACCGCCCCCAGACGCACCAGTTCCTCAAGCGGGTCCGGTCGGAGATCGACGCGCAATATCCGGACACCGTTCTGCTGGCCGAGGCCAACCAGTGGCCCGAGGACGTCGTCGACTATTTCGGGGACTACGCCAAGGGCGGCGACGAATGCCACATGGCGTTCCACTTCCCCGTCATGCCCCGCATCTTCATGGCCGTACGCCGTGAGTCGCGCTACCCCGTCTCCGAGATCCTCGCCAAGACCCCCGCGATCCCCTCGGGCTGCCAGTGGGGCATCTTCCTGCGCAACCACGACGAGCTGACCCTGGAGATGGTCACCGACGAAGAGCGCGACTACATGTACGCGGAATACGCCAAGGACCCGCGTATGCGCGCCAACATCGGCATCCGCCGCCGGCTCGCCCCCCTGCTGGACAACGACCGCAACCAGATCGAACTCTTCACCGCCCTCCTGCTGTCGCTGCCCGGCTCCCCGATCCTCTACTACGGCGACGAGATCGGCATGGGCGACAACATCTGGCTCGGCGACCGCGACGCCGTGCGCACCCCCATGCAGTGGACCCCCGACCGCAACGCGGGCTTCTCCTCCTGCGACCCCGGCCGCCTCTACCTCCCCACGATCATGGACCCGGTCTACGGCTACCAGGTCACCAACGTCGAAGCCTCCATGTCCTCGCCCTCCTCCCTCCTGCACTGGACCCGCAGGATGATCGAGATCCGCAAACAGAACCCCGCCTTCGGCCTCGGCACCTACACCGAACTCCCCTCCTCCAACCCCGCCGTCCTCGCCTTCCTCCGCGAGTACGGGGACGATCTGGCGCTGTGCGTGCACAACTTCTCCCGCTTCGCGCAGCCCACCGAGCTGAATCTGCGGGCCTACGACGGACGCCATCCGGTGGAGCTGATCGGCGGGGTGCGCTTCCCGGCCATCGGTGAACTGCCCTACCTCCTCACGCTGGCGGGCCACGGCTTCTACTGGTTCCGCCTGACCGAACAGCCACGACGTCCGGCCGCACCCGCGGTGCGCCTTTGAAGGGACGTGTCGCATGCTGAAGACCGCATCACAGTCGCCCGGCAGCCTCAGTCCTCCTCGGCTGCTGACCTCATTGGCGGGGCTGCTTCGTGAATGGCTGCCGCGGCAGCGCTGGTTCGCGGGAAAGGGCCGGCCCGTCACCGATCTGGCCGTGCTCTCCATGACCGAGCTGCACCCGGGCTGTCTGCATCTGCTGGTCCGCTCGGGCCCCGCGGGACCGCCAGAGGACTGCTACCAACTGATCCTCGGCGTGCGCGAACACCTGCCGTCCCGACTCCACCACGCCGTCATCGGCCGCCCCGACGCGGGGCCGCTCGCGGGCCTCACGGTGTACGACGCCCTCCTGGACCCCTGGTCGGCGGGGCTGCTCCTCGAACGCCTGCGCAGGCCGGGCGAGATGGGCCCCCTGCGCTTCGAACGGGACGCGCGGACCATGGTGCCCGAGGGGCTGCCGCCCCGGCTGCTCGACGGGGAGCAGTCCAACACCTCGCTGGTGTACGGCGATTCCTTCATCCTCAAGCTGTTCCGGCGCGTCCAGTACGGCATCAACCCGGACCTGGAGGTGCCGTGGGCCTTGGCCCGCGGCGACTGCGCCCGCGTACCCGCTCCCGTGGCCTGGTTCTGGACCACCGAGCCGCACAAGGCGACACTCGGCGTGCTCCAGCCCTTCCTGCCCGAGGCGACGGACGGCTGGACCCTGGCACTGCAATCCCTCACCCGTGGCGAGGCGTTCACCGCCGAGTCCTATGAGCTGGGGCGTGCCACCGCCGAGGTGCACCTCGCCCTCGCCCAGGCCCTCGGGTCGGGGCCACCGGACCCCTACGGCTGCAGCCGGCTCGCCGCCGCCATGACCGGGCGCCTGGAGACCGCGGCCCGCCAGATGCCGGAGCTCGTTCCCTATGTGTCGCGTCTGAAGGCCGCGTACGCCGCCGTCGCGGCCCGCGGCCAGGGCCGCCAGGCCCAGCGCATCCACGGCGACCTGCACCTCGGACAGGTGCTCAGAGCCGGTGACCGCTGGTTCATCATCGACTTCGAGGGAGAACCGGCCCGGCCCCTCGACGAGCGCCGGCGCGTCCAGGCCCCCATACGCGACATCGCGGGGATGCTCCGTTCCTTCGACTACGCGGCCCACTCCCGCCCCCCGTGGCGCTCCGAGTGGGTGCGGCGGTGCCGGGAGGCCTACTGCGCCGGGTACGCGGCCGAGTCGACGTGGGACCCGCGCGCGGAACCCGAGCTCCTACGGGCCTACGAGACGGACCGAGCGGTGTACGAGGCGCTGTACGAGGCCCGGCACCGCCCCGACTGGCTGGCCGTCCCCATGGCGGCGATCGCCCGCCTCGCAGAGGAGAGCTGAAACAGTGGACACCACCGCAACTCCCGCTCCCGCGCACGCGACCGGCACCGGCCGCGTCCCCGGGGCCCCGCTCGGCGCGGAGGACCGACGGCGCCTGCTGTCGGGCACCCACCACGACCCGCACGCCCTGCTGGGCGCGCACCCGGTGCCCGGCGGCATCGCCTTCCGGACCCTGCGCCCGTGCGCGCGGGCGGTGACCCTCCTCACCGAGGAGCGGGAGGTGCCCCTTACCGACATGGGCGAGGGCCTCTTCTCCGGTGTGCTGCCACTCGACTCGATCCCCGCGTACCGGCTGCGCGTGACCTACGACGGCCCGGACGCCGTGCACGAGTACGAGGACCCCTACCGCTTCCTGCCCGCGCTCGGCGAACTCGACCTCCACCTGATCGGCGAGGGCCGGCACGAGGAACTGTGGAAGGCCCTGGGCGCTCACCCCATGACCCACCAGGGGGTGTCCGGGACCCGGTTCACCGTGTGGGCGCCCAACGCGCTGGGCGTGCGGGTCTGCGGGGACTTCTCCTACTGGGACGGCTCCGCCCACCCGATGCGCTCGCTCGGCGCGACCGGCGTGTGGGAGCTCTTCGTCCCGGGGCTCGACGAAGGAACCCTCTACAAGTTCGACATCGCCCGCGCCGACGGCTCGCACACGCTGCGCGCGGACCCGATGGCCCGCCGCGCCGAAGTCCCGCCGAACACCGCCTCGGTGGTCACGCGGTCGTCGTACAGGTGGGGCGACGACGCGTGGATGACGCGGCGTGCCGAGCGCCCGGTGACCCGCACCCCCTTCTCGGTGTACGAGGTCCATCTGGCCTCCTGGCGACCAGGGCTGACCTACCGTCAGCTCGCCGAGCAGCTCACGGAGTACGTCATGGAGGCGGGCTTCACCCATGTGGAGTTCATGCCGGTGGCCGAGCACCCCTTCAGCGGCTCCTGGGGCTACCAGGTCACCGGTTTCTACGCCCCGACGTCCCGCATGGGCACGCCCGACGACTTCCGGTACCTGGTCGACACGCTGCACCAGGCGGGCATCGGCGTCATCCTGGACTGGGTGCCCGCCCATTTCCCGAAGGACGACTGGGCGCTCGCGGCGTTCGACGGGGAGCACCTGTACGAGCCCCAGGACCGCAGGCGCGCCGAACACCCCGACTGGGGCACCCTCATCTTCGACTACGGGCGCAAGGAGGTGCGTAACTTCCTGGTCGCCAACGCGAGTTACTGGTGCGAGGAGTTCCACGTCGACGGGCTCCGGGTGGACGCCGTGGCGTCGATGCTCTACCTCGACTACTCACGCGAGGACGGCCAGTGGGCCCCGAACGAGTCCGGGGGCCGGGAGAACCTGGACGCGGTCGCCTTCCTCCAGGAGATGAACGCGACGGTCTACCGCCGCAACCCCGGCGTCGTCACCATCGCCGAGGAGTCCACGGCCTGGAACGGGGTCACACGGGCCACCCACCACACAGGACCGGACGGCTTCGGCGGCCTCGGCTTCGGCCTGAAGTGGAACATGGGCTGGTCGCACGATTCACTGGAGTACATCAGCCGCGACCCGGTGTACCGCGAGTACCACCACAACGAGATGACGTTCTCGATGGTGTACGCCTACAGCGAGAACTACGTCCTGCCCCTCTCGCACGACGAAGTGGTCCACGGAAAGCAGTCGCTGGTCTCCAAGATGCCCGGCGACTGGTGGCAGCGGCGTGCCAACCACCGCGCCTACCTGGGCTTCATGTGGGCCCACCCCGGCAAGCAACTCCTCTTCATGGGGCAGGAGTTCGCGCAGGGCGGCGAGTGGTCGCAGGAGAGCGGCCTCGACTGGGGGCTGTTGGACCCGGCATATCCGGCGCGGCCGGACCACCACGGCGTACAGCTGCTGGTGCGGGACCTCAACCACCACTACCGGGCCACCCCCGCCCTGTGGGAGCAGGACACGTCACCGGCCGGGTTCTCGTGGATCGTGACGGACGCGGCCCAGGACAACGTCCTCGCCTTCCTGCGCCACGCCGAGGACGGGAGCCCGCTGCTGGCGGTGTGCAACTTCTCCCCGGTGGTCCGCCGCGACTACGTACTGGGTGTCCCGGAGGAGCCCCACGCCTGGCGGGAGGTCCTCAACACCGACGCGGCCCGCTACGGCGGCGGGGACATCCGCAACGCCGACCCGCTGAAGCCCGAGCAGGAAGGCGCCCACGGCCGTCCGGCCCGCCTGCGCGTCACCCTGCCGCCGCTCGCCACGGTGTGGCTGCGGCCGGAGTGACGGCAGGCGGCTGCCGACCCGAGGGGCGTGTGTCAGCGGACGGTGACGTGGACGGTGTTGGAGACGACGCCGCCACCGGCGATGCGCATCTTGTTGAGGCCCTTGAGCCCCAGCTTGACGCGCAGGTTGTACGAGTGGGCGCGGGTGGTGCTCATCTGGACGGGCAGGTCCACCCACTGCTTGTGCTGGAGCTGCTGGAGCGTCACGCGCGTCCCCGCGGGCAGGCGCGTGGCGGCTCCGATGACGCGGAACTGCTGCCACGCCTTGACGGAGTCCACCGTGGTCTTCGCGGTGAGCGTGGGCCGCGGGGCCGGCCGGCCGGCCGGGCCCGGCTTGGTGTCGGAGGTGCTGGCGAGCGCGGATGCCGCGGCGAGGGGGGAGGCCATCAGCAACAGGCCGGCGCCGAGAGTGACGGCACGGGTCAGGGCAGGGTTCATGCGATCTCCAGGGGAGGGGGAGCCAGAAGAACGGGATCTGCCATAAGTTATGACAAGTCGTCACATTTCGACTGGACCGACATACGTCTCTCCCGGTGACCGCCGCGCGGGGGCCGTCAGACGTCGGGCTCCCCGAAGTCGGACATGATGTGCACCGCCGCCTCCTCGGCGGAGGCCGCCCCGCCGTCGACGCCCATGTCCTCACCGATCATGTCCTGCTGGGCGACGTCCTCCGGATCCTCGCCCGCGCCCTCGTCCGGGGCGAAAAGGCGCCCGGCGCGGACGTCTCCCACCTGCGCCTCCTCGATCGGCTCCCCGTCGGTGCCCACCGTGTCGCCGATGCCGTCGTCGTACTCGGCCGGGCCGGGGACCTGGAGCGCGGGGTCGGGCACCTCCTCGGAGAGCCGCTCGTCGAGACTCTCGCCCTCGCGCTGCTCCTCGGCGGTCGTCCCGGTGTGGTCGACCCCGAGGGGGCGCTCGGGAGGCGACCAGCCCTCGTCGTAGGGGTCCGACGCGCGGTCGCTGAGCGTGTCCTCGGCGTCGAGGATGCCCGCGTCCTCACGGATCTCGTCCGCATCGGGCTGGTAGACCTCGTCGCCCATGACGCCGTCGTCGTCCATGGTGTTCGCACTCCTTCACACGCGGCGGGGTGCCGTTGTCAGGCCGTGTATCCACCCTGATCCAGAACATACGTTCCGGCACGCGGGGGAGTGGCCCCGTCGGCGCGGCAGCGGGTCACCGGGAGCCCGGCGGCAGCCATTCGAGCAGCAGCAGCGTCGCGTCGTCACGCAGCTGGTTGTCCTGCCGGTCGAGGATGGAGTGGATGAGCTGGCGCAGTGCCTCCGGAGCCGATTCGCCCGCGGCCGTGGCGCGGATGATGCTGTCGGTGAACCGCTCCAGGCCGAATTCGGCGCCGCCGCCGGTACGCAGCTCCGTCACGCCGTCGGTGTACATGAGCACGCGGTCGCCCGGCTGGAGCGCCTCCTCGTGCACCTCCCACCTGGCGTCGGCCAGCATGGCGGGCGTCCCGAGGGGCGGCTGCGGGGTCCGCTCCAGGACGCGGTCGAGCACGCGGTGGTCGCGGATCAGCAGGGGCGGCGGGTGACCGCAGTTGCACCACCGCAGAACCCCTCCCGCCAGGTCCAGCTGGGCCAGGATGCCCGTGCAGAACTGTTCCGGCAGCCACTGGGCCAGCGCGTACTGGACGTTGTCGACGAGTTCCGGCAGCTCGACCTTGGCGCGCCGGGCGTTGCGGCAGCCGGCCATGGCCACGGCGGTCGTCAGGCCGGACAGGAGGCTGTGGCCCATGGCGTCGAGGATCGCCACGTGCAGGGTGGAGGCGGTCAGGGAGTGGTCGAAGGCATCGCCGCCGATGTCGTACGCGGGTTCGAGTACGGCGGTCGAGATGACGGCGGAGTTGCCGATCGTGCGCGGCGGCAGGAACGCCCGGAGCATCTCGGCGGGCAGCCTCATCGTCTCGGCCCGCGTCAGGCGCGCGAAAGTGTCGCTGGAGGCGCGCTTCGAGGTGATCACCATCGCCAGGATGGAGGCGAGCGTGCGGCAGCGCCGCAGCAGCACCCCATCGATCCCCGGGGCCGTGGCCCCGATGACGCCGAGCCGCTCGACGCCGTCGATCAGCGGGAGCCAGATGGTGATCCGCCCGTGTGACAGCTCCTCCAGACGCAGCTCGTGGGCCCGGTAGGCCGAACCGGCGACGGTCGTGTCCACCGCGAGGGCCGGCGACCCCTCGGACAGCGGCACCAGATACCGCTGCTGGAGGTCCACCAGAAAGACGTCGATGCGGTCCAGCCCGTAGGCGTCGGCGAACTGCTGCACCACGGCGGGCAGCTCCACCGGCGTCGCCGCATGTGCCGCCGCGAGCAGTTGTTCGAGTAGCTGCTCCCCGGGACCGGGCACCCTGGGTTGGGTCGACATCTGTGATCACCACCTCACAGGCAGTCTCACACCGGGCCCGGGATCCTGCCCGAGTTCCCGCCCGCGGGCCCTGCGGTCCCAGCAGGAAGTGGCCTTGGTCCCTGCCGGGAGTGAGAAAGGTCCCGGTACGCGGGCTTCCGGCTGCGGAATCACACGACAGACCGCAGGAACCGGCTGAGGAGAAGGCTGTGCCAAGGGACATCGGTGTGAGCAGCGGGAGCGAGCGCAAGACCACGGAGGAGGTACCGGCGCGACGTGCGGGAGACCGGGCCGCCCAGGCCTGGCGGCCCGCGTGGACCGGCCGCCGGACGCCCCGCGAGAACAGGAAGCTCCGCCTCGTGCGGCCCGGCGGCCGGTGGCCCGTGGCAACCGGGGCCGACATCGGATCGCCCGCCCCCGCGCCGTCCGACGGGCCCCGGCCGCGCCTCTCCGAGCCCGCCGGGCGGCCCTCGGCGCGGCCGGACGTGAACGCACCGCCGGGCAGTTCCCGCGAGGGCCGCGGCGCGCCGTGCCGGCTGAGCCTCGCGGTGCGGGACCTGCGCGCCGCCGAGGAGTTCTACGGCCGGGTCCTGGGCTGGTGCCATGTGCCGCTGATCGGCTCGCCGGGCCGGACGCGTTCCCTGATGCTGAAGGCCGGGGCGCCCGTCGGAACCATCAGCCAGAGCGCCTGCGCCGGGCCCGACGTGGGCTGGATGCCGTACTTCGCCGTCGACGACGTGGACGCCGCGGTGGGCCGCCTCCGCGAGCGCGGTGCCACCGTGGCGGTCGGGCCGCTCTCCACCCGGACGGGGCGGGCAGCCGTGGCGGCGGGACCGGAGGGCGCGGTCTTCGGGCTGCGCCACCACGCTCCCGACGACCACTGGGCGGTGGGACAGGGCCCGGTCGGCCGCCTGGAACTGCACACCCGGGACATCTTCGCCGCGGCCCTCTTCTACGGCGGCGTGCTGGGCTGGGCGGGCGAGCCCGGCGAGAGCTGCTCCGTGGAGTACGTGGACGAGCGGATCGTGGTGCGGGACGGGCGGCGCGCGGTCGCCGCGCTCGTGGACGGGCCGGCGCCCGGTGCCGAGGGGCGCTACCGCTGGCACACGACCTTCCGGGTCGACGACGTCGACTCGGCCGCCGCCGCAGCCGAGCGGTGGGGCGGAGGCGTCGTCTCACCGCCGAGAGGGCTCGGGCCTCGGCGGGAGGCCGTACTGGCGGACCGCGAGGGAACCGTCTTCGCGGTCACCGCGAGCTGAGTCATGCACGTCGAGACTGTGGGGAACCAGACGATGTTTGTTCGGACCATCGATGAGGACCAGGCCATCGGTCAGGCCGAGGGCGTCTCGGACGGAGGTGCGCCGCTGCCGCGGGTCGAGGCCTCCGAGGTCGCGCCGAAGGACGCGCGGGAGCTGTCCAAGCTCTTCTTCGACCGGCTCGGGGCACTGGAGGAGGGCTCACCCGAGCACACGTACACGCGCGACACCCTCATCGAGATGAACCTCTCGCTGGTGCACTACGTGGCGGGCCGGTTCCGCCACCGGGGCAACGGCCAGCTGGAGGACATCGTGCAGGTCGGGACCGTCGGACTGATCAAGGCGATCGACCGGTTCGACATGAGCCGCGGCTTCGAGTTCGTCTCGTTCGCGGTGCCCTGCATCCTCGGCGAGATCAAGCGCTACTTCCGCGACACGAGCTGGGCCGTGCACGTACCGCGCAGGCTCCAGGAACTCCGTACGCAACTGTCGCAGTCCCAGGAGAAGTTGAGTTCAGTGCTCGGCCGCGAGCCCACCGTCAAGGAGCTCGCGGCCGACCTGGAGGTGACCGAGGAACAGGCGCTGGAGGCCATCGTGGCCGCCAACGGCTACGCGGCCGGTTCCCTGGACGCCCCGCACGGTTCGACCGAGGAGGGCGAGACGTACCGCAGCGGCCGCTCGCTCGCGGACGTCATGGGCGCCCCCGACCCCGCCATCGAGGTCTTCGAGCACGTCCACGCCCTGGCGCCGCTCCTGGCGGAACTCGGCGAGCGGGAGCGCCGCATCATCGAGATGCGCTTCGGCCAGGAGATGACCCAGGCCGAGATCGGCGCCGCCCTCGGCATCTCTCAGATGCACGTGTCACGGCTGCTCTCGCGGACCCTGACCGAGTTGCGGACGGGGCTGCTCACGCACGAATAGGAGCGGCCTCCGCCGGCTGGGGCTCCGCGGCCTGCGGCTCCGCGTCCGGCAGCAGGCGCACGAGGGGCGTCTCCACGAGGTGCTCGGCGAGGAACCAGGCCTGCGCCTCGCCGCCGCGGACCACCTCCGAGACGATCAGGTCGTTGCTGCCGTCGTCACCGAGCTCCGCCAGGCGGTGCGCCGCGTCCCGGGCGCTGACGAGGATCGTCTCGTGGGCTTCGAGGAGCCGCGACAGCATGGCGGGCACCTCCTCGACGCCGTCCGGCGGGCGCGGCACCGAGGTGATCTCCGCCGCGTGCCGCGGATCGCCCACCGCGACTCCGCCGAGGCTCTGGACGCGTTCGGCGAGCGCGTCCACGACGGCGAGCTGCGCCTCCGCGTGCCGGTCGAGCAGCAGGTGCAGCTGGTGGAAGGTGGCGCCCCGCATCAGCCAGTGGTGCTTCTTGTAGAGCGCGTACAGCATCTGGGTGTCCGCGAGGAGGTGGTTCAGCCGTTGGCAGGCGTACATCCGCGCCTCGTAGGACAGGCCGATCGGCAGCTGCCTGACCGTGCCGAACGGCTGGATCACCTCCCCCTTCTGGTGAAGCCACGGCTGGCTCCCGCTCTGGTGCCTGTTCGCGCCGGTCATGTCCGCCTCCTGGGGGCTGTGCTGTGCGTACCCGAGTGACGCTAGGCGCGCCGCGAAGAGCCGCGTTGACCGACAGCGCACGCCGGGGTGCCCGTCAGCGCACTGCGCGCGCGACGCCCGCCGTCCGTTCACTCTCGGGCAAGAACCCGTGCGCCGACGCGCAGAGCCCCTTCGTCCGGGCGCCCTAGCGTCGCCGGGCGGCCCACGCCGTGGGCCCGACCGACGAGAAGAGACGGCATGAGGACGAACGGGCGCGGCCATACGACGACGGGATCACCGGGCCACCTGCCCAAGGCCCCCAGGGCCTTGACCATGCGGGGCCGCGACCCCGAGGAGCGGCACCGCACGGCGACCTCCCTGGAACTCCTCTTCGACCTGTGTTTCGTCATCGCGGTCGCGCAGGCGTCCCACAGCCTGCACGAGGCGCTGATGGCGGGGGAGTACGCGACTGGTGTGCTGCACTACGCGCTGGTCTTCTTCACCATCTGGTGGGCGTGGATGAACTTCACCTGGTTCGGCTCGGCCTATGACCCGGGCGACGTCCCGTACCGGCTGACCGTACTGGTGCAGATCACGGGCTCGCTGGTCCTCGCCGCCGGGGTGTCCCGCGCGTTCGAGGAGGGCGACCTGCTGGTCATCACCCTCGGCTACGTCGTCTCGCGCACGGCGCTGGCTGCCCTGTGGCTGCGCGCGGCACGCTCCGACACCGCCCGGCGGCGGACCGCCCTGCGCTTCGCCGCGGGCGTCACCGTCTGCCAGGCCGGGTGGATCGCGCTCCTCGTCGTCCCGGAGGCGGCGCGGCTGCCCGGCATCGTCGTGCTGGTCGCCGCCGAGCTGTCCGTGCCGGTGTGGGCGCAGTCCGCGGGGATGACCCCGTGGCATCCACGGCACATCGCCGAGCGCTATGAGCTCTTCACGCTCATCGTCATCGGGGAGTCCGTCGCCGCCGTCACGGTCGCGGTCCGCGGTGCCTTCGACCGGCACCACGGCATCGGCCCGCTGTCCGCCGTCGCGGCCGGTGGCCTGGTGACGGCGTTCGCCATGTGGTGGCTGTACTTCAGCAGGCCCGCGCACACCCTGCTCGCCACGACACACCGGGCGCACCGGCGCAGGTTCGGATGGGCGTACGGCCACTACCTGATCTTCGCCTCGGCCGCCGCCGAGGGGGCCGGCCTGGCCGCCTACGCCGATCACGTCACGCTGGGGGCCGCGGTCCCGGCAGCGGGCGTCGGCGCGGCGGTCACGGTGCCGGCCGCCGTCTTCCTGACAGCCGTGTGGGCCGTCCACCTGCGGCCCCACCAGCGGACCGCTGCCGAGTGGCTCCCCTACCCCGTCACGGCGCTCGCGATCCTGCTGGGCACGTGGTCGCCGGCGCCGGCCCTCGCCACGGGCGCGCTGCTGGTCGTCCTGATCGCCGTGGACTCGGCGGCGCGCCGCTGAACACCGCCGACGCGCCACGGTGCCGCGCGAGAACCCCCCGCACTTGGGTACGGGGGGTTCTCGCGTGGTCCTCGCGTGCGCGGCGAACGATCCGCCGTCTTGTCAGCTCGTGGCCCGCACCGCGTCACGGATCAGCTCGGCGACCTCACGGGGCCGGGACACCGCGACGGCGTGCGAGGCACCCGCCAGCTCGACGATCGTCGCCCCGGCCCGCTTGGCGCCGAAACGCTCCACGTCCGGGTTGATCGCCTGGTCGGCGGCGGCGACCAAGGCCCAGGACGGCTTGGTCTTCCACGCGGCGGCCGAGGCCGTCTCGGTGAAGGCCGAAGAGGCGAGCGGACGCTGCGTCACCGCGAGGACCTTGGTGACGTCGGCCGGCACGTCGGCGGCGAAGATCTCCGGGAAGGCCTCGGCCCGGATGGTGACCTCGACCGCGGGCTCCCCGTCCCGGACCGGGTAGGTCGCCTCCTTGAGGTTGCTGACGAGCGGCGAGAGCGGGAAGCGGTCCTGCAACTCGCCGAGGCTCTCGCCCTGTTCGGGGACGTACGCCGCGATGTAGACGAGCCCGACGACGTTCTCCGCGGTGCCCGCCACGGAGATCAGCGCACCTCCGTAGGAGTGGCCCACCAACACGACGGGACCATCGATCTGAGCGGTGACCGAGGCGATGTACGCGGCGTCAGAGGCCAGCCCGCGCAGCGGGTTGGGCGGTGCGACGACGGGGATGCCGTGTCCCTGGAGCTCGGCGACGACGCCGTTCCAGCTGGTGGCGTCCGCGAACGCGCCGTGCACCAGGACGGCGGTGGGCGTGGGGTTGGCGGTCATGACGGTGTTGCTCTCCTTGCCTGTGGCGCGGGGGCGTCGAGGGTCAGTTCGTGTGCAGCGCGGCGCGCAGCGTGCTGACGGCGAGGCCGATGGCGGCTTCGGCGGCGTGGGTCTCACGCAGGGCGTTGAGCATGACGAAGTCGTGGATGACGCCCTGGAAGCGGACGGCGGTCACGGGGACGCCTGCCTGGCGGAGCTTGTTGGCGTACGCCTCGCCCTCGTCGCGCAGGACGTCGGCCTCGCCGGTGATGACCAGGGCCGGGGGCAGTCCGGTGAGCTGCTCGGTGGTGGCGCGCAGCGGGGAGGCGGTGATCTGGGCGCGTTCGGCCTCGTCCGTCGTGTACTGGTCCCAGAACCACTGCATGCCGTCGCGGCGCAGGAAGTAGCCGGTGGCGAACTGGTGGTAGGAGCCGGTGTCGAAGCTCGCGTCGGTGACGGGGTAGAACAGCACCTGCTGGACGAGGGGGACGCCGCCGCGTTCCTTGGCCATCAGGGTCAGGGCCGCGCTCATGTTGCCGCCCACCGAGTCACCGGCCACGGCCAGGCGGGAGCCGTCCAGGTCCTTGGTGGCGCCCTCCTCGACGATCCAGCGGGCGACGGTGTAGTTCTGCTCGATGGCCACGGGGTAGCGGGCCTCGGGGGACAGGTCGTACTCGGGGAAGACCACGGCCGCCCCGGAACCGACCGCCAGTTCGCGCACGAGGCGGTCGTGGGTGTGGGCGTTGCCGAACACCCAGCCCGCGCCGTGGATGTAGAGGACCACCGGCAACGGACCCCGGCTGCCCGCGGGCCGCACGATCCGCGCCCGGACGCTGCCCGTCGGGCCGCCCTGGACGGTGACCCACTCCTCGTCGACCTCCGGCTTCTCCACCTCGCCCGACTGCACCTCGTCCACGGCCTTGCGCCCCTCGGCGGGCGCCAGGTCGAACAGGTAGGGCGGGTTCGCGGTCGCCTCGGCGAAAGCTGCGGCGGCCGGCTCCAGAACCGGGCGAATGACTTCTACGACGTCGGACATGGCTTCTCCTGATATCGGGGCGAAACATTTACAGGACATGTCTAAATCCGCCGTAGCAGCGGCGGTTGCCATCGAGCGCACCGCATGTGGTCCCACAGCGCATGGAAAGCGGGGCAGTGAACGGGGCGATGAATGCAGCAGTGCACTGTCGGAACGCACGCAGTGCACTGGGCGGCCACTTGGGCCGCGAACACCGGCATAACGTGATGGCGAAGCGCAGACGAGAGTCGGGGAACCGGAGAGCCCGAAGACCCGGGAGAGCCGGAAAGCGCTGGGAAAGAACAATTCCGCTCATGCCGCAGGAGGTTGTCCCCAGGTGTCCACGATGCCGGTCGGTGGGCTGGTGCCCAGCACCGCCGCCCAGAACGCCGCGGACGTCGTCGTCCGCAACGCGAAGATCCACACGGGCGATCCGAGACGCCCCCACGGCCAGGCGATAGCCATCCGTGACGGCGTCATCGCGGCCGTCGGCGACGACAGGGACATGGCCGCCCACGTCGGCCCCGCCACGAAGGTGGTCGACGCGCTCGGCCGCCGGGTGGTCCCCGGTCTCAACGACTCCCACCTGCACGTCATCAGGGGTGGTCTCAACTACGTACTCGAGCTGCGCTGGGACGGCGTCCCCACGCTGCGCCAGGGCCTGGCGATGCTGCGGGAGCAGGCGGCCCGTACGCCGAAGGGCCAGTGGGTGCGCGTGGTGGGCGGCTGGTCCGCCGAGCAGTTCGCCGAACGCCGGCTGCCGACCGTCGCCGAACTGAACGCGGCGGCCCCGGACACCCCCGTGTTCGTGCTGCACCTGTACCAGTCGGCGGTGCTCAACAGGGCGGCGCTCAAGGCCGCCGGCTACACCAAGGACACCCCCGACCCCAAGGGCGGCCAGATCGTGCGGGGCCGCGACGGCGCGCCCACGGGCATGCTGCTGGCCGCCCCCAGCGCGCTGGTCCTGTACTCGACCCTGGCCAAGGCCCCGGTGCTCGACGGGGAGGACAAGAAGACCTCGACGCGGCATTTCCTGCGGGAGCTGAACAGGTTCGGGCTCACCTCGGCGATCGACGCGGCGGGCGGATTCCAGAACTTCCCCGACAACTACAGCACCGTCGCCGAACTCGCCGCGAGCGGACAGCTGTCACTGCGCATCGCCTACCATCTCTTCCCGCAGACCGCGGGACAAGAAGTCGACGACCTCGCCCGCTGGATAGGCATGACGAGCCCCGAGGACGGCGACGAATGGCTTCGCCTCAACGGCGCGGGCGAGAATCTCACATGGGCGGCAGCCGACTTCGAGAACTTCGCGCAGCCACGCCCCGAACTCACCTCCGACTACGAGGCCGAATTCGAGAGAGCCGTCCGTCTCCTCATGGAGAACGGCTGGGGATTCCGGCTGCACGCCACCTATGACGAAACCATCCGCCGGGATCTCAAGGTGTTCGAGAAGCTCGCCGCCGAAGGGCTCTTCCCGGCCGGGAACCGCTGGCTGTTCGACCACGCGGAGACCGTCTCGGCGGACAGCCTCGACCGCGTCGCCGCCCTCGGCGGGGCCATGTCGGTGCAGAACCGGCTCTCCTTCCAGGGAGAGGCGTTCGTACGCCGCTACGGCATCGGCGCCGCAGCGGACGCCCCGCCGATCCGCGCCATGCTGGAGCGCGGCCTGACCGTCGGCGGCGGCACGGACGCCACCCGCGTCTCCACCTACAACCCCTGGGTCGCCCTGCACTGGCTGGTCACCGGCCGCTCCGTGGGCGACCTGGTCCTGCGGCCGCCGCTCGGCCGCGTCGACCGGGAGACCGCGCTCGCGATGTTCACCTCGGCGGGAGCCGCGCTGACCGGCGAGGAGGACCGGAAGGGCATCCTGCGTCCGGGCCACCTCGGCGACCTCGCGATCCTGTCGGAGGACTACTTCGCGGTGCCCGAGCCGGAGATCGCCCACATCGAATCCCTCCTTACGGTCGTCGGCGGCCGCGTCGTCTACGCCGCCGGGGAGTACGAGGGCCTCGACGAGGAACTGCCCCCGGTCAGCCCCGGCTGGAGCCCGGTCGCCCACTTCGGCGGCTACCAGGCCACTCCCCGCACGGGCCTGTCCGGCGCCCGCCAGGCCGAGTTGCTCGACCAGGCCGTCGCGGAGTCCGAGCAGCACCGCCAGTGGCGGGCACGGCGGGGCCTCACGCCCGAGGACGCACGCCCGTCCTTCGACCCCTGCTTCTCCCTCTGACCCCGCTGCCCCCTCTGCTCTCCCTGATTTCTCTGCTGCTTCCTTTCCTGCGCGTGGACGCCCGTCCACGCGCGCCATCACCCTTGAAAGGCACTGTCATGACTGACTTCTCCCAGGTCACCGCTGCTCCCGGCCCCGACCTGCTGACCCCCGACAACTGCGCCGTGCTGTTCGTGGACCACCAGCCGCAGATGTTCTTCGGCACCGGCAGCGGCGACCGCACCGCGATCATCAACGCCGCCACCGGCCTGGCGAAGGCCGCCAAGGTGTTCGACGTACCGGTCGTGCTGAGCACCGTGGCCGCCGAGTCCTTCTCGGGCCCGATCATGCCGCAGCTCTCGGCGGTCTTCCCCGACCAGAAGATCATCGACCGCACCTCGATGAACGCCTGGGAGGACGTGCCCTTCGTCGAGGCGGTGAAGGCGACAGGCCGCAAGAAGCTCGTCATCGCCGGTCTGTGGACCGAGGTCTGCGTCGTCCTGCCCGCCCTCTCCGCCATCGCCCAGGGCTACGAGGTCTACGTCGTCACGGACGCGTCCGGGGGCGTCAGCCCGCAGGCGCACGAGCACGCCATCCAGCGCATGGTCCAGGGCGGCGCGATCCCGGTCACCTGGGTGCAGGTACTCCTGGAGCTCCAGCGCGACTGGGCGCGCACCGAGACGTACGTACCCGTCACCGAGGTCGTGAAGGAGCACGGCGGCGCCTACGGTCTCGGCCTGGTGTACGCGCAGGCCGTCATGGGCGAGCACGCGGCGGGCTGACCGCCACATCAGGCATGCGGCGACGGTGAATTGACGGAACATCAGAAATAGACGGGAACACACGGATGGACACGGGACTGCTGGTACTCCGGCTGGTGGTGGGGCTCCTCATCGCCGGGCACGGGGTGCAGAAGGTCAGTTTCCGGCTCGGCGGCAACGGACTGGCGGGCGGGACGGAGGAGTTCCGGCACGACGGCTTCCGTGGCGGCCGGCTGACGGCGCTCGCCGCGGGCGGCAGCCAGATCGGTGCGGGCCTGTTCCTGTCGGCCGGTCTGCTCACCCCCGCGGCCGCCATGGCCGCGATGGGGGTGATGACGGTCGCGAGCTCCGTCAAGTGGCGCAAGGGGCTCTGGGTGCAGAACGACGGGTATGAGTACCCGCTGGTCCTCGTGGTGGTCTCCGCCGTCCTCGCGGTCACCGGGCCGGGGCGCTGGTCCGTCGACCACGCCCTCGGCCTGACCCCGTGGCCCCTGTGGATCTCCGTCGCCGCCGTCGTCGTCGGCCCCGTCAGCGGGCTGCTCACCCGTGCGGTGCTGCACCGCCGGCCCGCCGCCGACCCCGCCGAGGGGAGTGGCCCGCATGCGCGAGCTGCTGGCTGACGCCGCCCGCACCCTCGTGCCGCCGAAGGGCGACCGGCACGGGCCGCTGCCACCGCTCCTGCTGACGCTGACGCTGGTGACCGGCGTGGTCGACGCCGTGAGCTACCTCGCCCTCGGGCACGTCTTCGTCGCCAACATGACCGGGAACGTGGTCTTCCTCGGCTTCGCCCTGGCGGGCGCGGAGGGGCTGTCCGCCCTCGCGTCCGTCGTGTCGATGGCCGCGTTCCTCGCAGGCGCCCTGGCCGGCGGCCGGCTCGGCGTGCGGTTCGCCGCGCACCGGGGACGGCTGCTGGCCGTGGCCGCCGGGCTCCAGGCGGTGCTCGTCGCGGCGGCCGTGGTCACGGCAGCGGTCGCGCACGGCGAGGCTGCCGCCCCGGTCCGGTACCCCCTGATCGTGCTGCTCGGTCTGGCCATGGGTCTCCAGAACGCCGTCGCCCGGCGGCTCGGCGTCCCCGACCTGACCACCACGGTGCTGACCCTGACCCTGACGGGTCTTGCCGCGGACTCCACCCCGGCGGGCGGGGCGGCTCCCCGGCCCGGCCGCCGGATGCTGTCCGTCGTGGTGATGTTCCTCGGCGCACTCATCGGCGCCCTGCTCCTGGCACACGCCGACCTGACCGCCACCCTGGGACTCGCGCTGACACTGCTCGTCGTGGCGGCCGCGCTGACGTGGCGTCTGTCGGCGCGCGACGCGGAGTGGATCAGACCGCTGAGCTGAACGGGGGCGTGCGATGACGGTCCGGCGTACGCTGCCGCAGCGCACGCGCACCCTGATCCGGGCACGGCGGGCTTGTGCGATGTCCTGTTGGGACCGCCCGGCCCCAGCGGATCCGCCGCGGGGCACGTACCGAGAGACTGACCGAGTGCCCTGCAACTGCTCGGTGCAGAAAGGCACTTCGCCGCACCACCGTGCCAGGCGGCGACCACCGCGAAGCAGCCGGACGACTACGGCGGTGACCGGAGCGTCAAGCCGCGGACCGGTCCCGATCAGCGTCGGCACACCGGGACCTATGTCCTGGAGAGGGGAGACATCTGGCGCAAAGTCGCCTGACCTCCAGGGACCGCGGGGCGGCTGGAGCCGGTACCTCCGGCCGCCCCCGAGAACCGGCCGTTGCCGAAAACGTCCGGTAGCGCCGCACGGGCATGTCGCTAAACTGGGCGGGACACCACTCCCATTTCCGACGCACGCCCTTTCGGGCCCTCATTCAGACGCGGCCATTGACTCCGGAGGAGGAAAGGTGCGCGCACGGATTCGTCGCCTGGTGCCCCTGGTGCTGCTGTTGCCTCTTGTTCTGGCTGGGTGCGGCAGAGAAGGAAGTGTTCCGGGAAGTGTCGGAGCGCTGACCCGTAATTCCCCCAGCATCGAATACCCCGTCGGGCCTGGCCCTTCCCATGTCATCGCCAAGAAGACCGTCACCATAGGCGTGAAGTCCGACCACCCGTTCATGGGATTCGAGGACCCGGTGACGGGACAGCGTTCGGGATTCGACGTGGAGATCGCGAAAATGGTCGCGGCGTATCTCGGATTCTCTCCCGGCGACATCGAGTGGAAGACGGTCGCCCCTCAGGTGAGGGAGATCTCCATAGCCAAGGGAGATGTCGACCTGTACGTCGGCGCCTACACGATCAACGACGAGCGCAAGAAGCAGGTCTCCTTTGCCGGTCCTTATTATCTGGGAGGTCAGGATCTGCTGGTCGACAAGGCGAACCGGAGCATAGGCGGTCCTCGGGATCTGCGCGGCAAGAAAGTCTGCACGGTGACCGGATCCACTCCGTTCCAGCGGATAAGCCGGCCGGAATTCGGAGTGACCGTGGTGTCCCACGACAGCTATGCGCACTGCGTACAGGACCTGATCACGCATGTGGTCGACGCCGTCACCGCCGACGACACGATCCTGAAGGGTTACGCGGCGCAGAACGAGGGCCGCCTGCGGGTGGTCGGCCGGCCCTTCTCCGAGGAGTTCTACGGGGTGGGCCTGGCCCGGCAGGACGCCGTCCTCCGCGACGCCGTCAATGACGCACTGGATCACCACGTCCGCAACGGGAACTGGCTGCGGGCCTACCGGGCCACGCTCGGCCGCTCCGGCGTCCCCGCGCCGACGCCGCCGCCGTTGCAGCGTTACTGAACCACGAGGGTCGTCCGTCGACGGCATACCTGTCGGGCCGCTCACCGCCGCGGCCCCTTCAGCCTGGAGGCGCCCATGGAGGTATTGACCGACAACGCCGGCCTCTTCTGGCAGGGCTTCATGGGCACGGTCCGGCTGATGTGCCTGAGCACGCTTCTCGCGTTCGCCCTCGGGATCGTGCTCGTCTCCTTCCGCATCAGTCCGGTGCCCCTGTGCCGCGGGATCGGTGCGACGGTGGTGACGGTGCTCTGCAACACCCCGCTCACCGTCCTCTTCTTCGCCGTGACGCTCGGGCTGCCCATGCTGGGGCTCACCGGGGTGAGCTACTTCACGCTGGCCGTCCTGGTGATGGGGGGCTACGCGTCGGCGTTCGTCTGCGAGGCGCTGCGCTCGGGCGTCAACACGGTGGAGATCGGCCAGGCGGAGGCCGCCCGCAGCCTCGGCATGTCCACGCTGCAGGCGGCGGTGCTGATCGTCTTTCCGCAGTCCGGCCGGGCGGCGATCCCTCCACTGGGCACCGTCGTGATCACCCTGGTCAAGAACTCCGCGCTCGCCGGCGGCTTCAGCGTCTACGAGCTGTTCACCACCGAGAAGACCCTGGTGGAGCGAGGCTACGCGGTGGCGGTCGTCTTCCTGTGGGTGACCGCCGCCTATCTGGTGCTCATCACGGTGGTCAGCACCGGCTTCCGGTTCCTTGAGCGCCGACTGGCGGTGCCGCGATGAGGACCGCCCTGTTCGAGGCCCCGGGCCCGCGTGCCCGCCGCCGTCACAGCTGGTACACGGCGCTGGTGGCGGCGGTCACCGGTGGCGTGCTCGGCTGGATCCTCCTCCGCTTGGCGGACGCCGGGCAGTTCGACGCGCGGATGTGGGAGGCCTTCACCTACCGCGGGGTCCAACTGCGCATCCTCACCGGCGTGGTGGACACCGTGAAGGCGTTCGTTCTCGCCGTGGTGCTCTCCATGCTCCTCGGCTTCTTGTTCGCGGCGGGACGGCTCTCGGCGCACCGCGTCCTGCGCGGGCCGGCCGGGGCGCTGGTGGAGTTCTTCCGCGCGGTACCGGTGATCATCACAGTCTTCGCCCTGTACGCCACCGACCTGCTGCGCACCTGCGTCACCGCGGTCGCCGACCTTCTGCGGAACGCCCTCGCGAGTCCGGGCGAATGGCTGGCGGCGAACTTCGCGAGCCCCACGCTGTGGGCCCTGGTCATCGGGATCGCCCTGTACAACGGCGCGGCCCAGGCGGAGATCCTGCGCGCCGGCGTCGGCGCAGTGCCGCGGGGGCAGTTCGAGGCGGGATACGCATTGGGGATGCGCAAGACGCAGGTGATGACCGTGGTGGCCATGCCCCAGGCGGTACGGACCATGTTGCCGAGCATAATCAGCCAAATGGTAGTGACCTTGAAGGACACTTCGCTCGGCTTCTTCATCATGTACGAAGAGCTCCTCTATGCGGGAAAACTCCTGGCGCAGAACACGGCGACTCCTTACGGCTACCCCTACCTCCCCGTCCTGTGCGTGGTCGGTTCCTTGTACATCGTCACGTGCACCTTGCTTTCCTATGCCGCCCGCCGTCTCGCGTCACGCAATTCATACACCATTCCTTCCGGTCATCGGCAGCGCTATCTGATGACCATGACCGGAATGGTGCGGGATCGGCGGGTGCGGTCCCGCGAAAGTTTCCTCGAAGAAGGCCGAGGGAAGTAAAGGCGTATCCAACTTCGCCGCTTCATCGCGGCCGTGACACATTCACCCCGTAGACGGAGAGAATCGGCATGGCCGAACCTGTGGAATGTGTGGACGACCTTTACCCCACTCGCGTCGAGGCTGAATCGGTGCCCTTCGCGCGGCACCATCCGGTGGTGTGGGACGACGCTTCACCGGGCCCGCTGTCCACCGATGAGGTGGCCGCCTATGACGGGGATGGTTTCCTCGCCTTCGGCGCGCTCATCGACCCCGCCGAAGCGCGCGAGTGCCATGAGGAGATTCAGCGTATGGCCGCCGACAGCGTGCTGCGGTCCTCCGGGCGGGTGGTGGTGGAACCGGACTCCGACGAGATCCGGTCCGTCTTCGAGGTGCACCGGCTCAGCGACGTCTTCAGGCGCGTGGTCCAGTCCGGCCGCCTCGCCGACCGCGCCCGGCAGGTCCTCGGATCGGACGTCTACATCCACCAGAGCAGAGTCAACTACAAGGCGGCCTTCGACGGATCGAAGTTCGGCTGGCACTCCGACTTCGAGACCTGGCACTCAGAGGACGGCATGCCCGCACCCCGTGCGCTGAGCTTCTCCGTCGCCCTCACCGACAACCTGCCGTACAACGGCCCGCTCATGATCATTCCTGGTTCCCAGCGGACCTTCGTGCCCTCGGTCGGGCGCACCCCTCCCGGCTATCACAAGCTGTCACTGCTGGGGAAGAACCTGCCGGCGGGACCGGCCGACCGCACCGCCGTGACGGCACTGGCCCTGCGGCACGGCATCCGGCAGTTCACCGGACCGGCCGGTTCCGCCGTCATGTTCGACTGCAACTGTCTGCACGCCTCCGGGGGAAACGTTTCACCGTTCCCCAGGACGAACCTCTTCGTCGTGTACAACAGCGTCGACAACCCGCTGACCACGCCCTACGCGGCTTCGGAAGCACGACCGCGCTACCTCGCCGACCGGGACTTCACACCGGTGCCCCGGTCCGCAGACCGGCCGCGTCGATGAGCCGCGACACTTCGAGCGTGGTGTAGCCGCGCTCGAAGTGCCGCGGCTCGGACAGCATCAAAGAGACCAGGGCCAGCACCAGCCGCGCGTGCTCCTCGGCCGTTCCCGGCCAGGCGCCAGCGTCCAGCATCCAGGGCTCGCTGTCCGCCGTCGCCTCCGCCAGCCCCGCCCGGATGAGCGACTTGGACAGCTTGGCCCCGGACGTCGACAGCACCACCGGCGTGAACAGGCGCGCCGGGAGCACCGCCCCCGGCCGGCACAGGAACGCCTCGTCGAGCAGTCGGCAACCCGCCGCCCAGTCGGCCCCCTTGACCACCACGGCGAGCGCGTCCTCCCGCGCGGCCACCCGCTCCTTGAGGAGGTTGCGGTGGAGCGTGCCCGAACTGATGTACGCCCCGTCGTCCGACCCGTCCGCCCGCACCTCCACCACATAGCGGCCGTGGTCGAGGCAGACCGCCGCGAGCTCCGCGTGCTCCGGCCCCGCTGCCAGCAGTTCGGTGTGCTCGCCCCCCTTCTGCGCCCAGCCGCACCGCGGGCACGGAGGGCTCAGCGGCACCGAGCCGTGCGACGGTGCGAGCACCCACCGCAGGGTGTCCATACGGACCAGTGAGTCGAGGAACTCCTGCCGGAAGTCGCGTCGGCTCTGCTGCCTCGTGTACGTCTCGACCTCGTAGGCGACGCCCGTGGCCGAGGACAGCGCGTCGAAGAAGCCTCCGTAGTACGTGCGGGTCAGCTCCGCTATGCGCGCGCCGCCCAAGGCGTGGCGGAAGGAGCGCTCGTACCGCGTTCCCGTGCGCGGGCATCGGCGCGTCTCGCAGGCGGCGTTGTCCAGTGCGCCGAAGCGCAGCGTCACCTCGACACCGAACCGCTCCCGCGCCGCCTGGGCGAGGAGGAACGCGGAGGCCTGCATGACGCTGGTGCCCAGGTGCGGGGCGCCGTTGATCTGGACACCGGCGTAGAAGGACACGCGGTGGTGTCCGGTCGCCAGCAGCCGCGGGCGGATGAAGTCGACGCTGTGTTCGACGGCGCCGGTGGTCACGCTGACGGGCGAGACGGGCGCGGTCCGAGCGGTGTCGGAGGAGGTACTGGTGGGGTGGGCGCTGGTGAGGCGGGTGCTGTCTGTGATGTCGGCGGGCTCGGCGGGCTCCATGGGACGTCCTCTCTGCTGGGCGGGGCGTGACACCCTCCGGCACCGAGGGCGGGCGGAGGCGGGCGCAGGTCACCAGTGCCGGCGGACGGCGGACTGCGGCAGGTCCACGACGCGCAGGGGACCGGTCCAGTGGGGCACGGCCGACTCGTCAAGGGCCTCCAGCCGTGTCGTACGCGAGCGTGCGGCCGTACGCAGCAGCTCCATCAGTCCGTCGCCGGTCAGTCGGCTCGTGTACGGGTCCGCGCTTCGTCCTGCACCCGTGTGACCTGGCCGGATCCCGTCCTCGGCCGTCGTCCTGCGACAGGCGAGGCCGACGATGAAGTAGGCCGGGGACCAAGGGCCCGAGCGCCAGATCACGGCCTCGTCCCGCTCCTCCAGGAGGAGCACCTGATCGGGGTGGTCCCGGGTGAAGTCCCCGAAAGGCAGCGGGCACAGCGTGACGGCGTGCACGGCGAAGCCGGCCGCTGCCAGCATCCCGACGGCCTTGCGAGGACTGGAGTAGCTGCCGATGGTGATCCCCAGGCCGTCCCCCAGCGCACGGCCGTGCGCGATGACCGGAGGTATCAGCTTCAGGCCGTCCGTCCCCCCACCGACGGAGCGGCGCAGGGCATCGACCTCGGGGGACAGCGGGACGTAGGGCGGATTGCTGGTGACGACCAGGGGGCGGCCCAGCGGGGCGGGAGCCGTGGCCAGCAGTTCGGCGGAGGACAGCGCGGTGAAGTCGCCGCGGGAGAAGGTGACGCGGCCGCCGTTGTCGGACGAGGCGTAGTGCTCGCGCGCCCAGTCCACGGTGTGTCCGCCCGAATCGATGCCGTGGACCCGGTCCGCTCCCGCGCGGGCCATGGCGGCCGCGGCGGCACCGCTGCCGGAACCGAGGTCCAGGACCGCACGGCCGCCCGCGTCGATCAGGTCCTGCGCCACCCATACCCCGATCTCGGTGTCGGCCGGTTCGAAGAAGACCTGGGGGGAGGAGGGCGGGTCCAGGTCACGCGGTGTCAGATGCCGGTAGGCGGTGACGCGGGCCGGTTTCATGGCAGGACCTCGATCCGGGTGGAGGGACGGGGGCGGTGGACGATGTGGTGCGGAGCGCGTCACTTCGGCCCGGTGCCCTGTCCGCTCACCCATTCCAGGACGGCCATCGCACCGGTGAGTTTCATGGCCGCCTGTGTCCAGGCCACGGACCGGGCCCCGTCCAGGACCTCGCCGGAGACCTCGTCCCCGCGATGGGCGGGCAGATCGTGCATGAACAGGGCCTGCGGCCAGCGGGCCAGCAGGGCCGCGTCCACATGGAACGGACGGAACGCCTCACGCCAGCCGGGGTCGGGCTTCGCGGTGCCCGTCGTCTGCCAACGGGTGGTGTACACGACGTCCACGTGATCGGGCAGGTGCGCCGGATCGTGCACCTCTTCCAGAGTGGCGCCCGTGACCGCGGCTCGACGCGACGCCTTCGCCAACTCCTCCGCCGGCAGCCCGTAGCCGGACGGAGTGCTGAAGGTGACCCGGGCCCCCGGCACGGCCGCCAGCGCGTGGGCGAGGGCCACGGCCGTGTTGTTGCCCTCGCCCATGTACAGCACGCTCACACCGGTCGGGTCCCCTGTCACCAGGTGCAGGGTGGCGAGGTCGGTGACCCCCTGCGTGGGGTGCTCCTCGGTCGCCATCGCGTTGACCACCGGCAGGCCGCCCTCGCGGGACAGCTCACGCAGCTCTGCCAGGGGGCCGACGGTACGCGCCACCAGGAGGTCGAGCATGCGCCCCAGCACGCGACCCGTGTCGGCCACCGACTCACCGGTGTTCAACTGAAGGTCCTGCGGGCCGTACGCGACGGGAACGGCGCCCAGCCGGACGGCGCCGACGGTGAAGGCGGTACGCGTACGGGTCGAGGTCCTGGTGAACAGCACGCCGACGACGCCGCCCTCCAACGGCCGGTCGTGCGCGTGCCGGTCGCGGTACAACTCCACCGAGCGCGCGGCCAGTTCCCTGATCACGGCCGGCTCCACCTCGGCCAGGGAGAACAGACCGCGGGCGGGAGCGGGCCCGGGCCGCGAGAAGTCGTCGTTGTCCATGCTGTCCCTTTCAGTGGAGGGTCAGTACAGGGTTCAGTACAGGGTCAGGGTCCGGCCGAGGCCCCGGCGGACGGCGGCCTCGTACACCGCCCCGAGCAGTCCGACATCGAGGACGGCCATGCCGAAAGGGTTGCTGATGACGTGGGACCCGGTGGGCCGGACTGCGGGCCGCTCACCGATGAGGACCTGGCCGAGCGTGCCGTCAAGGGGCCGGCCGGTGGGGTCGTGACCGTGCGCACGGCTCTTCGGCACGCTGTCCGTGATCTGCCCCTCCCGCATCATGCGTCCCAGAACTCTGCGCGGGTTGTCGGCCACCAGGGCGACGTCGTCCACGAACACGGCCTGCGCGGTGAGGAACGCGTCGGGCAGCAGGTCGGCCAGAGACACATGCGCGACGAAGGTGCCGGGCGTGAGCCAGGCGGCCGGCAGATAACCGCGGTCGGCTGTGGTCGTCGTCACCACCACCGGCGCGGCGGCCACCGCCTGCCGGGCACCCGGCTCCACCCGGACGGTGAGGTGGGGGTGCCGCTCGCGGATCCAGCCGGCCAGGTCCTCGGCGCGCCGTGGGTCGGTGTCGTGGAGATGGACGCGCGTCGTACGCGGGAACGTCGCGACCAGCAGTCCGACATGGACACGGGCGAGCATGCCGCAGCCGATGAAGGTCACCGCGTCCCACTGCTCGGGGCCCAGATGCCGCAGGCTGACCATCGTGTACGCGGCCGTCCGGGTCGCGCTCAGCCAGCCGGCCTCGGCCAGCACGCGCGGCCGGGCGGTGTCCGGATCGAAGAGCATGGCCAGGCCGGCGGCCCGCTCCCTGCCGTGGGACGGATTGCTGGTCGCGGCGTTGATGATCTTGATCCCCAGCAGCGGGGGACCGTCGTCGTCCTCCACCGCGCCGAGCATGGCCAGGGAACGGCAGTACGCGCCTTCGCCGTTGGTCCAGGGGAGGTAGCCCTCGGGGGGCAGCGCCACCCGGCCCTCGGCGTGCCGGCGCAGCACCCGTGCGGTCTCCGCGCAGACGTCCACGTGGGCGAGGCAGGTGAGCACCGCTTCCCTGTCGAGAAAGAGGAGTTGCTCCGACATCGTCACCTCTCGGTCTGCGAAGCCGTCGGCCCGTGCGGTTCACGGCAGCAGGCCGACGGCTTCGAACGCCTCGGCGCCGCCCGGCACGGCCGTGGCCCCGACCTCCTGGAAGAGCCGCACCGCGTGCCGGGATGCCTTGCGGATGCCCTGGTCGACGGAGGCCGACGGGTAGGAGTCGTGCACGACCTCCTCGACGGCCGACGGCGCGAGCCCCGCGGCGGCCAGCGACGCGCGGACGGGCCGCAGGTCGGGCAGCAGGCTGCACCGGATCAGACCGGGCAGGCAGCGCGCGATGCGGCCGCGTGACCCGGCGGACTCCCGGGCCCACAACTCGCGGAAGAACCGGGCGAAGAACACGTGGTGCCAGCCCTCGTCCTTGGCGTGGTCCCTGACGATGTCCCGGACCACGGTCAGCACATCGGGATCCTTCGGGATGTCGTTGAGCACCGCGGTGATCAGCGTTTCAAAGACCACGACCTGCAGCAGTTGGGCCAGGGCCGGTTCGTACGGCAGGGCCTCCGCCCCGATCGCGTCGAGTCGTTGCAGGAACGGACTGAAGTCGTAGGCCAGCGGGGCGACTTCCGACGCGGCGGCGACCTGCTGGATGACGTCGAGGCTGTAGAGGGAGTGGTACCCCTCGTCGCAGTAGATGCGGTACGCGTCCAGCCGGACGGCGACGTCCGTCTCGACTCCGCACCGGTTTCCCGCGATGCGTTCCGTGGCGCGGTTGACCACCCGCGTCTCGAACTGGGCCGTGAAGTCCAGGTACTGGAAGAGGTGCCGGGCGAGGAGTTCCCTCCGGCGCGCCTCGCCGAGCGCCACCACCCGTGGGTGGTCGAGGTAGGGCACCAGGGCCGGGGGGTAGAAGGCTCGTCCGGTCTCCAGCTCCCGCGTCAGGTGGCGCCGGGGGCCGCTGCGGACCCCGGCGCGCTCGTACCAGTCGCGCTCCTGCGTGCTCACCGCTGCCTCACCTCACCCAGGGATGGGTCTTCCGTGCCGGGCGTGCGCGTCGTGTTCGGCGTCTCCGGTGTGTCGACGGTGCGCTCGGACGGCGCGCCGGTGGGGGGTACGGGGGCCGAGACGGTGAATCCGTCGGCGATGTCGACCTGCGCCAGGGCCCGTTGGGCACGCCACCGCGGTGAGTAGACGGTGTCGACGTAGCGGTCTCCGCCGTCGGGGCACAGGCACGCGATGTCCGTGCGTTCGGGGCTCTCCCGGAACAGCCGCAGCGCCGCCGCGACGAGCGCACCGGAACTGGAGCCCACCGCGATGCCGGTCGTTTCCTCCAGCCACAGGCAGGCGCTGACCGCCGACGGCGGGTCGACGTGGACGGCCGGGCGGTAACCGTGCGGCAGGAACGTCGACCTCCGGCTCGCACCGATTCCCGAAAGCACACGTTCACCATGTACGTCGCCCAGGGCCACCGAGCCGACGACATCCACCCCGATCAGTTCCCACTCCGGTTCATGCGTGAGGACGTAACTGTGGAAGCCCGCCAGCGTGCCCCCGGTGGACACCGCCACCAGCACGCTCATCGGCCTTGCGGGCAGCTGCGCGCGTAGCTCCGGCGCCGTCCACCGGGCGTGCACGGCGGGGTTGGCCGGGTTCGTGTACTGGTTCGGCCACACGAGCCCCGGCTCCCGGCGTACCCGCTGTGCGACGTGGGCGAGGCGGTTGAGCAGGAACCCGCCGGCACCGTCCGGCTGTTCGACCACGACGACCCTTGCCCCCATGGTGCTCAGGGCGCTGCGCACCGACGGGCTGACCCGGGGGTCCACGACGGCGGTGAAAGGCACCTGCACAGATGCGCTCAGGGCGGCCAGTGCCAGGCCGAGATTTCCCGACGTCGACTCGATCAGACCGATACGGGGATCTATGCGGTCCCTGACGTCGTGCCAGAGCGCGAAGGCAGTGCGCCCCTTGATGGAGCCGTACGGATTATGCGATTCGAGTTTCAGCCAGAGGGTTCTGGGTGTATTGTCGAATTCGATTCTCAAAGGTACGACCGGACTGGGGGACCAGGAAGCGCTCACCGGTTCCGAGTGGTCAGGAAACCGGCCCGGAAAAATCTCCAAGGCACCTCCGTGGCATTGTCTCGCCAAGACCGGATTAGGGGCAGCGCCGTCGCGCTTCCCAGGTTATGGCCCCGTTTGGGGTGCCGCAAGGAATGGAATGCGCCACATCTTGATGTGGCAGCCAACCATTGTCGGCATATGCCAATGGGGCGCCTTTGGGGTTCCTGTTCTCACTGTTTTTTCGGTGAACTCCAGAGTATTCAGAGTATTTGGTGCGAGGGCCACGACGTTTGTGCGTGAGGACGTGGTACGCCCCCTACGTACGACGGTGCGCCGGCGCGAGCGCACGGCAGCACCCGCACCCCGCACGCAGGCCGAGCCGCCAGGGCATCGACCGCCACCAGGACGCGCCCCGCGATCTCGGACGGCAACAGCAACTGCCGCAACAGCACCCTCCGCAGTGGACGACCTGGCGCGTCCCGCGATGGCGCGACACATACGGCACCGTCCGGACCTGCCGACGCGCGCACATCCGGTACCGGCGCACCATCGGTGCCCGTCCCCGCGCCGCCGCCGGGCAAGGGAGCGGGCGGCGCCGTGAGCCGCGTGGCCGGGGGAGCGCCGTCGCGGCGGAGCCGCCGTGCCTGGCCGATCGCGGTGCCGACGTCGGCGCCGTGCCCGCCGCGGGAAGCGCGCCCATGCGGTTCAGCCAGGCGACGGCCAGCGCCGAGACCAGCCCGACGACCAGGCAGCACAACCACGGCAGCGCGGTCAGGCCCGTGCGCCGACCGAGGTCCAGGGTCCACCCCACGAGCGCGTTGCCTCCGGCGGCGGCGAGGCCGGAGAAGACGTAGAAGATGCCGAAGTGGGTTCCGGTCAGCCGCGTCGGGCCGAAGAGCGGGACCAGCTCCATCGCCAGGGGATGCACGATCATGATGCCGAAGTAGACCAGCAGCGCTCCGACGACCACCGGACAGGCGTTGCGGACCGCCGTGCCCCAGTCGTCCGGCGTACCGGAACCGCACACGAGGAGAGGCGGAACGAAGCCGACCGCTGTCAGGACGATGCCGCGCGCGATCCACACCGGGCCGCTGCCGCGGCGAGCCAGCGCCCGCGTGACGCGCAGTTGCCAGACCATGTTGGCCAGCGCCCCGATCACCAGCACCGCGCTCGCCGCCTCCTGGCGTCCGGTCACCTGGCGCGCCCCCTCGGGCAGCAGCAGGTACACCTGGTTCTCCAAGGTGCTCATGCCCGCCATGGCCACGGCGAAGGCGATGAAGGTCCGGTTGCCCAGGACCTCCCGCCAGTCCCCGCGGACCGTGGTCCCGCAGCGCGGGGCCTTCCGAGCGGGTAGCGCGTACATCTGAGCCAGGGTCAGGGCGGCGAAGACGCCGGAGGCGACGAGGGCGCAGACGCGGAAGTCGACCAGGAGCAGGACCCCGCCCAGGGTCAGCCCCAGCAGCGATCCCCCGGTCGCGAAGACGTTGAGCAGCGCGAAGGCCTCGGCCCTGCGGGGCCCGGCCTCCTGGGCCAGATAGGTCCGCACCGCCGGGTAGAACAGGGCCCCGGCCAGCCCGCTCAGCGCCGAGGCGGCGAGCAGGAGCGGCAGGCTCGAACCCACCGCGAACAACGCGAACCCCACGGTGCGCAGCAGGCAGCCGAAGATGATCACACCGCGGGGACCGAGCCGGTCGGCCGCGGAACCGCCGAGCACGAACAACCCCTGCTGACTGAGGTTCCGCACCCCCAGAACCAGCCCGACCAGCGCGGCAGAGAGCCCCAGATCCTGACCGAGATAGGTCACCAGAAAGGGGATGAGGAGGTAGAAGCCGACATCCACCCCGAATTGATTGACGAGCAGCAGCCGTACCGCGAGCGGAAAGCTACGGTATGCGCGAAGCGTTTTCATGCCAGTTCCCGAGAGTGGCCCCCACCGAGTGGTAATCCGGGCCGAGTGGATGTGGGCGGTCGTCGGTCATTTTTCCTGTGGTGACAGCAACGGCCCCCGGGGCGGAATCTGCGCGGTGTCACCAGTCCTCACGCCGGCCCCTCGGCTGAACTCGGATCCGGACGGCGGGAGCCGCGCGACCGGTGGCCGGAAAACGCCCGACCCGGCTCGGAGGCTCCCTACCGATGTCCACGAATGGTCTCTACGGTGAGTCGACGATCCGCGATACCGCTCGAAACGCACAGCGACATTTGTGTTCCCACCCTTCGCCAGGAGGCGGGTTATGACGGGCAGCACGGGTACGGGCACCGGCTCCGCGCACATCGCGGGCCGCGGCATCCTCACCATCGCCGGCACCGGCGAGGCCGGCTCACGAGGGGACGGCGGGCCGGCCGCCCGGGCGGCGCTCAACCAGCCGCGGGCCCTGGCGGCCGACGCGTCGGGTGCCCTCTACATCGCCGAGTGGAAGGGGCACCGGGTGAGGCGGATCGCGCCGGACGGCACCATCACCACCGTCGCGGGCACCGGCGAGCCCGGCTACGGCGGCGACGGGGGGCCGGCCGCCCGAGCGGAACTCAACGAACCGGGCGGCCTGGTGTGTGACGCCGCGGGACATCTGTACGTCGCCGACTACTGGAACCACCGGGTGCGGCGGATCGCGCCGGACGGCACCATCACCACCGTCGCGGGCACCGGCGAGCCCGGCCACGGCGGCGACGGGGGCCCGGCCGCCCGAGCGCTGTTCAACGAACCCAGAGGGCTGGCCCTGGACGGCGCTGGCACGCTCTACGTCGCCGAGTGGAAGGGGCACCGGGTCCGTGCCATCGACGCCGACGGCCGCATCACCACCGTCGCGGGCACCGGCGAACCCGGGTCCGGACCGGACGGCGTGCCGGCCGTCGAGAGCGACCTGCACCACCCCATAGACATCGTCACGGACGCCGCGGGCCGCTTGTACATCGCCGACTGCTGGTCCCACCGGGTGCGTGTGGTGTCACCCGACGGGCTGGTCACGACCGTGGCGGGCACCGGCGACCCCGGATACGACGACGGCGTCGCCCCGGCCGCCGCCAGCCCCCTCCACCAGCCGCGCGGCGTCGACCTGGACCATGAGGGCAATCTCTACGTGGCCGATTCCCTCAACGGGTGCGTCCGCGTCGTCCGCCCGGACGGCAGTATCACGACGGTGGCCGGCGGACCCCCCGGTGAGGAGCGGGAGAGCGGCCCGGCCGCCGGGGTGCTGCTGCGCCATCCGCGGGCGGTGCGTCTGACGCCGGGCGGGGACCTCATCATCGCCGAGACCGATCGCCATCGGGTCCGCAAAGTCACCGCGTCCGTCTGACGCCACGGTCGGCGAGCCCGCCGGGGCCGCCGCTCGGACGTCACCGCGGTGGGGGAGACGGCGGTCCCGGCGCCGGACGGCCGGTGGGATGCGCATGTCTCATGAGACGGCTCCTTCTGGTACGAAGCACCGCGCCCGCCGACCGGAGGCAACCCTCCAAACCCAGCGGCGCATTGCTACTGCGAACAAGCCTTGCTGTCTCCAGTCTGTCCCCCGTCGCCCGGTCAACGCGCGGTTGAATCAGTACGGGTTAACAAGTGGGACAGTAGGAAGAGCGTGCCGTCATCCCTCGCATCCCGGAGCGACCGCGATCCCTGTGGGCCGTTGGAACAGGGCGCCGGAGTGACGGTGCGGCAGGTCGACGACGCGCAACAACTCGAAGCCCTGGCTCAGGTAGTAGCGGTGCAGCAGGCCATTGGTCTTCCACGCCTCCAGCCGCAGCCAGGGCTTCTCCCGCCGCGCCGCCACCCGGCCCGCCCAGTCCAGCAACCGCGCGCCCACCGACTGTCCGGCGGCCGCCCGGCTCACCACCAGGTCGTGGACGTACAGAGCCGCGTCGGGGTCGTCGTCCGCCCACCACTCGGGATCACCGTGCTCCTCGACGGTCACCGTCCCCACCAACCGGCCGCCCCGGAAGGCGAGATGGCAGTCACCGGCCTCGACGGCCCCCGCCATGCGCCGGCGCCTGGGCGGGTACTGCCACTGGTCGAGCCCCTTCGAGGCGAGCCAGCGGCTCGCCTCCACCCACAGCTCTTCCACGCGGTCCACTTCGTCGGGGCGCGCGGGCCGGATCCGCAGGTCGTTCATGACGCGCGCTCCTCGCTGCCGGCGCCCGAACAGCGCAGGGCCACCGCCGCATGACAGGCGATCCCCGCAGCGAGGGCGTCCTCGTCGATGTCCGCCCGGTCGGAGTGCAGAGCGGGGGCCGACCCGGGATCGAGGCCCGGCGGACACGCGCCCAGAAAGGCGAGGGCGCCCGGTACCGCGCGCAGGACGTAGGAGAAGTCCTCGGCGGTCATCGCCGGTGCGGACAGCACCTGGACCTGTTCGGGGCCGAGCACCCGCGCCGCCGTACGCAGCACGAACTCGGTGAACGCCGGATCGTTGCGGGTCACCGGATACCCGGGAAGGATCGACACCTCTGCCGTCGCCCCATGGGTGACGGCGATGCCCGTGGCGATCCGCTCGACCATCTCGTGCACGTGTACGCGCGTCTCCGGCGACAGGGTGCGCAGCGTTCCCCCGAGCTCGACCGTCTCCGGGATGATGCCCGGCAGCGAACCCGCGGCGAGGGAACTCACCGTGACGACGGCCGGGTCGGCGATGTCGATGGTCCTGGTCACCGAGGTCTGTAGGGCGAGGACGACCTCGCAGGCCACCGGCACGGGATCGCACGCCGTGTGCGGCGACGACGCGTGCCCGCCGCGGCCGCGGACGACGATGCGCAGCTTGTCGGAGGCGGCCATCTGCGGGCCGGGGCGCAGCCACAGCGTGCCGCTCGGCAGCCCCGGCATGACGTGCAGGGCGAACGCGGCGTCCACCGCGCGGCCATCCGTGGAGAGCAGCCCCTCGTCGATCATGTGGCGGGCACCGTGGTGGCCCTCCTCGCCGGGCTGGAACATGAACACCACACGCCCGGCTAGCTCGTCGCGCCGCTCGGCCAGCAGCCGGGCCGCGCCGACCAGCATGGCCATATGGGCGTCGTGCCCACAGGCGTGCATGGCGTCGGGAACCCGCGAGGCGAACGCGAGACCGGTGGCCTCCGACAGGGGCAGCGCGTCCATGTCCGCGCGCAGCAGGACCACCGGGCCCTCCCGCCGGCCGTCGAGCGTCGCGGTCACCGAGGACAGCCGCCGCCCGGTGCGCACCTTCAGGCCCAGGCCGTCCAGCGCCTCCAGGACGCGTCGCTGGGTCGTCGGCAGGTGCAGGCCGATCTCCGGCCGGGCGTGCAGGGAGCGGCGCAGCGCCACGGCGTCGGGCAGGACACGCCGGGCCTCGTCCAAGGTCACGTCACCGCTGCGCATCCGCACTCTCCTCCCCGGGGGCCGCGGCCCGCCGAAGCGTGTGGGGTCGACGCGACCACAGTAGGGACGCCGCACGGGTGCCGGGCAGATGGCCGCTCCCCGAAAGGCCGCGTTTCGGTCACTGTGGTGACCGGAGGCGTTGTCCTGTTCGCACTCCTGTCGGCGGCCCACGACACTGGCATGCTCGTCAGGGCTCAGTCCCATCTCCCATCCCCCGCCCGCGGAAGAAGTGAGGGACGGCCATGACCGTGTCGGACGCGGACGCCGAGAGGGCGCCACGGGCACCCTGGCAGTGGCGGGAGGAGGAGTGGCGTCGGCACGTCGAGCGGGTGCGCGCCGGGCGCGGCCTCAAACCGGCCCGGTGGCCGCACGGCGCCCGAGCCGCCGTGGCGTTCTCCTTCGATCCCGACCACGAGACGATCCCGTTGCGGGACGGCGAGGTGATGCCGGGCAAGCTGTCGCAGGGCGAGTACGGCGCCCGGGTGGCAGTGCCGCGCATTCTCCGGCTGCTCGAACGGCACGCCCTGCCCGCGACGTTCTTCATGCCGGCCGTGTGCGCGCTCCTGCGCCCGCAGGAGGCCCGGGGCTATGTGGAGAACGGCCATGAGGTCGCCATCCACGGCTGGATCCACGAGCGCAACATGGAGCTCGGCCGCCAGGACGAACGGGAACTCGCCTTCCGGTGCGCGGAGACCCTCGAACGGATCACAGGACAGCGGCCCGTGGGCATCCGCACCCCCTCCTGGGACTTCAGCGAACACACGCTGGACATCACCCTCGAACTCGGCCTGGAGTACGACTCCTCCCTGATGGCCGACGACGACCCGTACGAGATCCTCTCCTACGGGCAGCCGACGGGACTGGTCGAGATACCTCCCGAGTGGATCCGGGACGACGCCGTCTACTTGAACATGGACCGCTACAGCGCCGTGCGCCCCTACACGATGCCGCGGCACGTACTGGAGCTGTGGCGGGACGAGTTCGACGCCGCCTACGCCGAAGGCGGCCTGTTCGAGATCACCCTGCACCCGCACGTCATCGGCCACCGGTCACGGATCGTCGCCCTGGAGAAGCTGATGGAACACGTCTGCGGGCGCGACGACATCTGGTACGCGACGCACGCGCAGGTCGCCCGGCACGTACGTCACGAGGCGGCGCTCGGCGACGGCCGCCCCGCCGCGTGACCGGGCGGCGCGCCGTCAGCCGGGACGCCGGTCGACGTCACGAACGCGCGCACCGGCCCAGTGTCGCCAACGCCGCTGCCACCGAGGGCGATTCGGCCGCAGACCACGCCGCCCGGCACGCTGCCCACAACGCGTCCTCGGGATCTCCTCGCCCTGTCAGCACCAGCTCGCGGTCCCGCACACTGCCCACCCAGCCCCCGCACCGGTAACCGCCGGGGTACTTCTCGACGCGGCGCGCGGGAGCCAGCAAACCGCGCAGGTCCGCCGCCAGATGTGTCGGGCGGCGGTGCTCCGGGGCGGTGAGCAGGTCGTGCGCGGTGGTGGCACCGGTGAGGACCACGAGGCTGTCGAACCCGGCGCTGCGCGCACCCTCCACGTCGGTGTCCAGCCGGTCCCCGATCATGAGGGGCCGCCGGGCACCGGTCCGGGCCGCGCCCTCCCGCAGCAGGGCGGCGGACGGCTTGCCCGCCACCGTGGGGACGGCGCCGGTGGCGGCCCGCACCACGCCGGCGAGAGCGCCGTTGCCCGGCGCCGTGCCCCGGTGCGTGGGCGCGCTCGGGTCGGCGTTGGTGACGATCCACGGCACCCCGCGTCCCACCGCGTACGCCGCCTCGGCCAGTTCGCGCCAGCTCACCGTCGGCGCGAAGCCCTGGACGACGCAGCCGGGATCCTCCTCGGCCGAGCGGACGGGCTCCAGGCCGTACGCCCGTAACGCGGCCAGCAGCCCTTCGCCCCCGATGGCCAGGACCCGGACGACCGGCGGGCGCAGCTCGGCGGCCAGGCGGGCGGCGGCCTGGGCCGAGGTCACCACGTCGTCCTCCGCCGCGGGCAGGCCGAGCCGACGGAGGTGTCCGGCCACCGCGCGAGGTGTGCGGTAGGCGTTGTTCGTGACGTAGGCCAGGCGCATGCCCAGTGCTCCGGCGCGCGTCAGGGACGGAGCGGCGTGCGCCACCGCGTGCGGCCCCACGTAGACGACACCGTCCAGGTCGAGGAGCGCGGTGTCGTACGCCTGCGCGAGTGGAAGGGGGCCTGGTTCATCGTCCACGGCGAAGTGCCCGGTCATCGCACCGTCCTGGATCAGTCGGAGACCGCTCGGCAGGCGTCGCGCCCGGAGAGGGCGGGGCCATCATGACAAGGGCGGACAGCGCGCACAATGCTCCTGGCCGGCGGGCGGGCCGGCTTCAACCGTAGGCCACCACGTACGCGAGGACGACGGCGAGGCAGAAGAGGGGGTAGTAGATCCGGAAGCCGATGTTCAGGTTGCGCCAGCCGACGAGGTCGTTCTTCCCGGCGAGCCGACCGCTGACCAGGGCGGCCAGCACACAGCTGCCGGCCAGGAAGATGAAGGCGTAGTACCCCCACTCGATGGCGACGGTGTACTCCACGTCCGGCAGGGACCCGGTGACGGCGGTCAGCAGGACGGCGGTGCTGAGGATGGCCGTGATGCCCATGGAGATCTGGCTGCTGATGTAGCGCTTCTCCCGGGCCAGGAACAGCGAGGCGTAGGTGACCAGGGCCAGCAGCACCAGGGGCAGCATGTTCTTGAGCAGGAAGGAACCGAGGTCGCGCTCGATGGTCACGTCCGCCACGTACTGCCCGTAGTAGATGCCGGGCGTCTCCTCTGTCACGGCCGGATCGCCCAGTGCGGCGGTACTGCCCACGGTGGCCTTGTACAGATCCAGGTTGGTCGACTTCCACCCGGACAGCCGGTCGATGGTGGAGTTGACGTCGCTGCCGCTGCGCAGCGCCTCCGCCTGGTCCTGCTCCAGCAGCTTGCGGTCCCCGATGTAGACCACGTGGGAGGCGGAGTACTTGTGGTTCTGCAAGGCGATGGTCAGGTGCTGCCGGTCGAAGGGGAACTGGTGGAAGTCGAGCGACGCCTTGAAGGTGCCGGTGACCCGGTAGAGGCGGTACTTGATCCCCTCGCGCTCCGAGGAGCGGACCGGAGAGCCCAGGGAGACGTCGGAGTCCGCGGCGTTGACGAAGTCGACCGCGGTCGCGTCGTCGCTGCCGCGGTAGCGGAACCACAGGAAGAAGTCCGCCTCGAAGGTCTCCGCCTCGGTGTCCAGCGCGCTGACCTCGTTGAAGTTGAACCCCGTGGACACGATCTGCTGACGGACGAGCACCTGGTCAGCGACGCGCACCGACCGGTCGGCCGCGATCTCCGTCGCCGCGTCGAGGCCCTTCGCCGTGTCGGAGGGCATGAGCTGGATGGCCGCGGACACGACCTTGCCCCCGCGGACGACGCCCATGGTCACCGGCTGCGGCAGGGAACGCGCGGCGTCGAAGTACATCAGCCCTTGCAGGCATTTCACCCCCTTCTCCGGACTGTTCATGGACTCCAGACTCCGGCGCACGGCCTGCCGTTCCGGCGCGCCGGGCCTGGCCGCCGAGACTCCGGAGCGCTTCAGGGCCTCGACGGCCACGTCGATGGACGTCTGCGCCGCCATGGCGGGCCAGGAGGGCAGGGAGCCGTTGTCGTCGCGGAAGGATTCGGCCCAGTTCAGGGCCTCGCCGGTGAGGCTGTCGGCCATCAGGGGAGAGGCGACGTACAGGTTGCGGGTCAACGCCTCCGTCTTCTTCTCCTGCGGGGTCTTCCGCAGCCGGGCGACGAAGGCGTCGTTGCTCAGCGCGTCGCCGCCGACGACGGTGCCGCGTACCCCCGCTTCCCGCAGGGCCACCAGGGTCCGCTCGGCGGCGTCCTCGTGCATGGCGAGCACGACCGGCCCGGCGGAAGCGTCTTCCGCGACGGCGGCCACGGCCTTGTCGATACGTCCGCCAAGCCCGGGGTCCGTGACGCGGCCGATGCTCTCGGTGTGCCGAACCCGGCCGAGCCCGCCGAACGCCTCGCGGAAGCCGTCGGCCAGGGTGCGCCCGTAGTCGGTGTCGGTGTGGATCACGGACGCGGTCCGGGCCTTCTCGACGCTGTTCAGGTACCCGGCGATGAAAGCGCCCTGGTAGCCATTGGTGAAGGTGGCCCGGAAGAACCAGGGGTTGTCCCGGGTGACGGCGTCCGCGGTCGCCGTCGGGGTGATGGCCGCGATACCGGCGCCCGCGTAGACCGGCCCTGCGGTGAGCGCGGTGCCGCTGACGGTGTGACCGACGACCAGTGCCGCCCGGCCGTCCTCGACGATCTTCCTGGCGACCCGGCGGGCCGTTTCCGGGTCGTCTTTGTCGTCGTGCACGAGCAGCCGGACAGGGTGGCCCGCGACCCCGCCGTGGCTGTTGATCTGGTCGAGGTGGAACCGCGTCCCTCGCAGCACCGCCTGCCCGCGCTCGGCCCCCGGCCCGCTCAGCCCGGCCACCACGGCCACGTGCACCGGCGCGGGCTCGTCGCGCGTCAGCCGGAGCGACAGCACGACGAGCGCCGCGACCACCGCGGCGGCCGTGACCGCGAGCGCCGCGTGCGCGGCGCGGCGGCGCCAGGCGGGCCTTTCCGGGGCGGGCTCGGGAGGGGGCGGCGGGTCGGCGAAGTCCTCGACCTCGGGCGGCGGAGCGGACGTCACCTTGCGCACCCGGTGCAGACGGGCGTGCGCCTCGCTCTCGGGGTTCGCCGCCACCGCCTGCTCCAGGCAGTACTTTCGATGGCTTTCGTCGGTGACCAGCCAGGCCAGCCAGAGCCACGCCGGTTCGTACGCGCGGTCGGCGAGCAGCGCCTTCCGCAGCAGGCCCCGGGCCTCGTCCTCGCGTCCCTGCTCGGCGGCGCTCACCGCCTCCCGGGTGTGGACAGGGGCCAGCAGATCGTCATCGGCCACAGTGCTCTCCCCTTGTCACCTGCGCGGCGGGCGAACGGTCGGCGCAGCGTCCGGATACGGCTTCGGGCCTCCGGCCTCCTCCATGCTCGCCACCATCCCCAGGAGCCGCCCGTCCGGCCCGTCCCTCCGGGTGAACGGGCGACGGCGCGCGAGAGCGGTCGAGTCCCGCGACGGCTAGGCAAGGTGCCGGGGTGCGCCCTCCTCGATGGTGGCCGCGCAGGCGGTGAACGCCTCGTCGTCGCCACCGTACGGATCGGGCACATCGCGATCATCGAGGAACAGGGCGAGTTTGTGGGCGGTGGCCCTGTCGGTGAGGCGGCGCAGCTCGGTCAGAACCGCGCGGTCCATCGCCAGGACGACGTCCGCCCACTCCATCAGGTCGGGGCGCACCTGAACGGCGCGGTGGGCACTCAGGTCGTACCCGCGATCGGCCGCGACGGCGATCATGCTGGGGTGTGCGGGCATGCCGACCCACATGTCGATCAGGCCCGCCGAACGGGCCCGTACCGCCGCCCCACCGTCCTGCGCGAGCACGCAGGCGGCATACGGCGAGCGGCAGATGTTACCGAGGCACACGGTCAGGATGCGCATGGTCCCTCCGGGGCGGCGGTGGGTTTCGCGGGCGGCCGCCGGAACGCGGCCGGCCCCGAGAAGCGTGACAGTGAGGACGAGGTGTGTCAGGAGGCCGAATCAAGGCGGGCGGATCGTGGCGAAGGACAAGCTGGGCTGCGACGCCCGCCCCGGGGAGCCGTCCCTGCGGGAATCAGTGAGGCGCGGCGTATCCGCTGGGAGATCCGCGACGACATTCACGTAGCGGCCGACATGCACGCAACGGCCGGGATTCACGCAGCAGTCGTGCCCCGCAGCCTCACATCCGGGACCTCAGCACGTCGACCTCACAGCCCGGCGCGAAGGGGTCGAAGCCGTGCTCGATCAGCCAGCGAACCGCCAGCAGGCTTCGCAACGACCACCACGCGTGGATCACGTCGAGGTCGACGTCGGTGCCATAGCCGGCGATGACGTCGTCGAGGTGCTCCTCGTGTCCGAGCGTGAAGGTGGCGAGGTCGTACAGGGCATCCCCCTGGCCCGCCTCGGACCAGTCGATGATGCCGGTGACTTCGTCGCCGTCGAGGAAGACGTGAGCGATCTGAAGGTCGCCATGCGTGAACGCCGCAGTCCACGGCCGGAGCGCGGCCTCGGCGACCCGGCGGTTGCGGGTGACCAGGTCAGCGGGCAGGACGCCGTTCGTCACGAGCCGCTCGCACTCGTCGTCGAGTTCCGCCGCCAGCGCGACGATGCTCCGCCCGGCCCGGCCGGGCCGGGCCGGCAGGGGCGCCTCGTGCAGCTTCCGGATGGCGGCGCCCGCCGCGGCCCACGCCGCCGGCGACCCGGTCGACGGCCCGCCGAGGCGCCCCAGCGTCGTCCCAGGGAGCGCGGCGATCGCGAGCACGGGAGGCTCGCGCCACAGGACCTCAGGGGTCGGGACCGGCGCGAGGGACATCGCCTCGACCTCGGCGTCGACGCGTGCCTGATCGGCGTCCACCTTCAAGAACACGTCACCGACGCGCAGAGTCGCACGCTCGGAATGGGCGACGACGACTTCGACCTCATCCATGGACGACCAGTATCCCGGGGATGATCGCCGACGTCGCCAGGTTTATGGCGTGCGACTGCGCGGCACTGCGCGGCCGACGCGGCGAGGGCTCCCTGGGGTCGACTCCTCGATGCTGCGCAGGGCGGCCCGCGACGCCACCGGGTCCGCACAGTGCACCTCGCCCGCCACCGCGGCCTGGATCGTGGTGGCCGTCAGGGTGTGCCCGATCGAGTTGTGCAACTCGTGGGACAGGCCGTTGCGTTCGGTCAGCGCCCGCTCCCGTTCGGCCGCCGACGCGAGCCGCTCCGCCGACGACGGGCCAAGCAACCTGGGCGCCGGCCACCGCAGGGCGTACGCCACCGCCAGGCACAGAGCCGCCGCGAGGAACAGGCGGCAGAGCGCCGCCGCCCAGCCGCCTCCGGCCGGGCGGAAGTGGCAACGCAGCGGTGCGCAGGCGGAGTGGCTCCGGGAACGAGGGGCGCCACGCGCTACGCGCCGTCGATGCCGGAGCGCCGTCCGGCGCGGCGGCGGAGCCACAGGGGCAGCGCGTACCAGCAGATGCCGAACCACAGCATGACGCCTGCGACCAGGGCTTCGGCGAAGGGGCCGGGGATCACGATCCGCAGGATCAACAGGAGGGTGCAGCCGATGGTCAGCGCGAGGAGTACCAGGCCGCACATCATCAAGCGTCCTGCCGTTTCCACCAGTTCGTGCTTCATGCGCTGTCCCGACAGGAAGCGGTGGAGGGAGACGGGCGCGATCAACGCGCTGGTGGCCGAGGCGCCGAGAAGCACGGTGACGACGTAGACGGCGTGGTCGAACGTGCCCAACTCCCGGAAAAGCGGGGTGAACGCCACGCTGAGCAGGAATCCGAAGAGGATCTGCACGCCTGTCTGGGCGACCCGCGTCTCCTGAAGGATCTCGTGCCAGCGACGATTGACCCTCTCGTGCGCGGCCTCTGGCACGTCCGCGCCTTCGGCTCGCGAATCCTGGCTGTGCTGATCCGGGCAGCAGGCGGTGTCCTCCTTCACCGATTCGGCCGATCGCTCCGTCATGGTCATGGCATCCTCCCAGGTCCAGGGAGACCGGATGCCCCGTCCGGACGCTTCCATGCAGGTCGGCGCCGGACGACGGTGGTGCGGGGGTGGAGGCGAGCACGAACCGAATCCGTGGCCACCGTCGAGCAACCGGCGGCCCTCACACGCATGGCTCAGCCGGCCTGGCCCGCGCCACGCCCGGCGGTAGCTTGAGGAAGCCGGCGCGGAACGTGTCCTTCTCTGCCGTCCGGGTACTTGAGCCGAAACACGGCTGAACCGGCAGGAACCGGGATGACTGAGGAGGAACCATGCAACTGTCTTTCCTGGAGCCGCTCTTCGACCGCTCCGGCCCGTGGGCAACGGTCTACTTCGACCCCGGCCAGAACGACGAGTCGGGTGCCAAACGCCGTGAGCTGTCCGTACGAGAAGTGTGCCGGACGCTGGAGGAGCAGGGCGCCGACCCGGCGACCACGAAGGCGGTGCGCGCGGCCCTGACCAGCACCGCCACGACCGACTGCCCGGCAGGCCGGGCCCTCTTCGCAGCAGACGGGGAAGTGGTGCTGACCCGTCGTCTCTCCCGGGCCCCGCAGGGACAGATCGCGTGCTGGTCCCCGCTTCCCCGCCTGGCGCCGCTCCTGGAGCTGAGCGGCCAGGACCCCGTCTGTCTCGTGGCGTACATCGACCGCACGGGCGCGGATTTCGAACGCAGGGGAGCCGGCGGGACGCGAGACGTCGGAGGGGTCGAGGGGCAGCAGTGGCCGATCCACCGTACGTCCACCTCGGACTGGTCCGAGCGGCACTTCCAGCTCAAGGTGGAGAACACCTGGGAGCACAACGCCGGCGAGATCGCCGAAGCACTGGCCAGGGCGTACGAGGAGTCCGGCGCCGAAGTGGTGGTCCTGGTGGGCGATCCCCGCGAGCGGTCGGCGGTGCGCGGACGGCTTCCCGAAGCCGTCCGCGAGGTCACGGTGGAGACCGAGCACGGCGGCCGGGCCGCGGGCTCCGACTCCCCGGCGCTGGAGGAAGCCATCGAGCGCGCCCGGCGCGAGTGCGCCGACCGTCGCGTCGGGGTGGCCCTGGACCGTTTCCGGGCCGGACGGGTGGGCACCGACCGGCCGACGGACGCGGTCGAGGGCGTCCCGGCGGTGGTGGAGGCCGCCCGCGAACACCGCATCGACACGCTGCTGCTCCGACCCGGTGGCCCGGACCTGGACCGGGAGACCTGGGTGGGCACAGACCCCGACCAAGTGGCGGTCCGGCGAGGCGATGCGCAGACTCTGGGGGAGAGCGCCCCGGTCTCCGTACGCGCGGACGACGCGCTGCTGCGCTCGGCCGCCGTCACGGGAGCGGAGGTACTGATCGTTCCGCTTCCGGACGACGAGCCTTCCCTGTCGGGCGACGCGGACCCGGCAGCCACGATCGCCAAGAATGGCACCGGAGGCGCGGGGAACACGACCGGCACCGCGGACACCGACGTCCCGGTCGGTGGCATCGGCGCCTTGCTGCGCTGGACGTACCAGTCGACGAGCTGAAGCACGAACTGGAGTGCTGTGGAGGGCGACGACCCCGAGCCCGGCGGACGACGACATGAGAACAAGGGGCCGCGAACAAGGTTGTTCGTAGCCGACGAAGGCGAAGGAAGGTCGATGAGTCGCCCGCTTTCCCAGGGCACGGTGACCGGAGAAACGGGTGCGGCGTAGTGACCCTGTCCGATGCGGTGTTCGCATGGCTGGGGGCGGGAGCGTTGCTCGCGGCGGTGCTGCCCCGCGTGGTGGCGGGGCGGCCCCTGTCGCTGCCGGTGGTGTTCCTGATGAGCGGCATCGTCGTGTACCTGCTCCCGCTGCCGCTACCGGTGGTCGACCCCGTCGAGCAGCGGCTCCTGACGGAGCATGTGACCGAGATCTGCGTCATCATCGCCCTCATGGGCGCCGGGCTGGCGCTCAACCGCCCGGTGGGCCGACGGTCGTGGGCCTCGGCCTGGCGTCTCCTGGGCGTCACGATGCCGTTGACCGTCGCGGTGACCGCTGTGGTGGCGTGGTGGCTGCTGGACTGGCCGCCGGCCGCCGCGCTGCTGCTCGCGGCGGTCCTCGCGCCGACGGATCCCGTGCTCGCCTCGGAGGTACGGGTGGGGGAGCCGACCGAGGACAAGCACGACGAGGACGAGGTGCGGTTCGCCCTCACCAGTGAGGCGGGACTCAACGACGGCCTCGCCTTCCCCCTGACCTATGCGGCGATCGCGCTGGCCGCCGCCGCGGGCAGCGGTTGGTCGGCGGAGTGGGTCGACGGGTGGGTGGCCGAGGACGTCGTCTTCAAGTGCCTGGTCGGCGTGGTCAGCGGGTTGCTGATCGGCAAGCTGCTGGGATGGATGTTCTTCCGGACCCGCTCCTCCACACTGCGGTTGGCCGAGTACCGGGAGGGGTTCGTCGCGCTGGCGGCCACCTTCCTGGCGTACGGGGTGACAGAACTCGCCGGCGGCTACGGCTTCCTCGCCGTGTTCACCACCGCCTGCGCCGTCAGGGCGGCCGAACGGGCCCACGGCTTCCACAACGTACTGCACGACTTCGTCGAACAGATCGAACGCCTGCTGACCTCGACCATGCTGTTCCTGCTGGGCGCGTTCATCGCGCTGGGCGGCCTGGCCCCGCTGACCTGGCAGGGCGCCGCCATCGGGCTGCTGCTCCTCCTGGTGATCCGGCCGCTCGCCGGATGGGCCGGGCTGCTCGGCGGCTCATTGAAGAACGGGGAACGCTGGGTGGTCGCGGGCTACGGCATCCGCGGAATCGGCTCCCTGTACTACCTCGCCTACGCCCTGGGCCAGCAGGACTTCTTCGTTCCGCAGCGGGAGCTGTGGGCGGTGGTGACCTTCACGGTGCTGGCCTCCGTCGTGCTGCACGGTGTCACGGCCGGCCCGGTGGTCCTCCGCCTGGACCGGCGGCGGACCGCGGAGCCCCTGCGGTGCCCCAGGTAGCGGGTAGGGGATGCCCGCGCACCGCAGGTCGGCGGGGCGCCGGAGTCGACCTCGGAGCCCTGCGCTCCTTGGCTGCCCAGGCCGCCGACGGCATCGCTGTGGCCCGGCGGATCCGCTCGAACCCGGCGTCCGTGTCCGGGGCGTCCGCCACGTCGCCAAGGCCGGTCAGCACCGCGCGCGGTGCTACGTCGCCGATCAACCACAATGGACGCCTCGACGACGACGCCACCGTCCTGCTGTGCGAATGGCACGGCGACGGAGGGCCACCGCTGCTGCCGCCGCTGCCCGGCACAGGGGCGCACCCGCCGCTCGAAGCAGTGCAGGCCGTCGGTTCAGTCCTCGATCGCCACCCGCACGCTTTTGACCTCGGTGTCGGCGGCGTCCGGGACGACCATGCCGGCGTCGATGCCGGTGCGCAGGTAGTGGACGACGTGCGTGTTGAGTCGTTCGCCGGGCAGCGCGGCGGGGATGCCCGGCGGGTAGGGGGTGAGCATCTCCGCGGTGATCCGGCCCACCGCCTTCTCCCACGGCACCTGTTCGGTCGGTCCGAAGTACGCGTCGCGCGGCAGCAGCACCTGTTCGAGCAGCAGCTGTTCGGGGTCCGGGACCTCGACCTGTTCCGCGGGCCGCAGCTCGCCCGCGTGCGCGGCGACGTCCTGGAGGGCCGTGAGGAGGGTCTGTCCGGTGTGTTCGTCGTCGGCGTGAGTCAGTTGGGCGCTGATGCGGCGGTGGTCGGCCAGGTGGAGGTTGACCTGGTGGTGATCGCGCATCCAGTCGGCCGCGCGGTAGCCGGTCGTGCCCAGTGCGGTGATGTCGATGATGATCTGGAGGGGATCCATGTCGGCCGCGCGGCCGGGCCCGCAGAAGTCGTCGGGACCGTGCACGTGCATGCCGTCGATGCGGGCGATGCGGGTGCGCAGGGACGCGGCGAGGGCGAGCGCGTCGTCGTAGAGGGCGCGCCCGTGCTCGACCATCTGTCGTCGCCAGCCGTCCAGGGCGGCATACAGCAGTACGGAGGCGCTGGTGGTGCCGAGGAGGTCCTCGCGGCTCTTGAGTACCTCGGGCTGGATCAGTTCGCCTTGGAGGTGGAAGACCGAGCCCTGCTCCAGGCCGGAGCCCATTTTGTGTACGGAGGTGACGCAGACGTCGGCTCCGGCGTCCATGGCCCAGGTCGGCAGATCGGGGTGGAACGGCAGGTGGGCGCCCCATGCCTCGTCGACGATGAGCGGCTTGCCGCGCTGGTGGCAGACCTGCGCGATGGCGGCCAGGTCCGAACACGTGCCGTACGGTGTGGGCGTCGTCACGAGGGCGCCCTTGGCGTCGGGGTGTTCGGCGAAGGCCGCCTCGAACGCCTCCGCGGAGGGCGGGTGGGCCAGGTGGCGCCGGGGGTCCCATTGCGGGGTGACCCAGATGGGCCGGATGCCGGAGAGGATCAGGCCGGAGACCACGGACTTGTGGGCGTCGCGTCCCACGAGCAGCTTCTCGTGCGGTCCGGCCACCGACAGCATGGCCGACTTGACGGACAGGGAGCTGCCGCAGGTGGAGAAGAAGGTGTGCTGGGCGCCGACGGCGTCCGCCATGAGGGCCTGGGCCTGTGCGAGGACGCCGCGGGAGGACATCCGGTCGTCCAGACCGCTGGTGGCCAGGACGTCCGAGTGGAAGACCGCGTCCCCGAGGACCTCGCGGACCCGGGGGTCGGCGCCGCGTCCCTGCTTGTGGCCGGGCGGGGTGAAGGGGGTCTGTCCTTCGGCGTGGTAGGCGGCCAGGGCTTCGAGTACCGGCGCTTTCGAATGGTCCATGGGGTGCGGTTGCCCTTGGCCCCGGAGGAGGAAACGGCGCGCTGCCGCGGGTGCCGCCGCACGGGTGAAGCTTGGTACGAAGCGACGGGTGAACGGATCCAGTGGCGGCGGGCCGGACCGGCGCGCAGACTGAGGGCGACGGGGCGACGGTCGTCGTAGCCGCGTACGCCGGCATGGTTACCCGCGTGATCGGCAATGCCTTCGGCGCAAGCCCGTGGACCCGTGGAACCCGTGGAACCCGTGGAACCCGTGGAACCCGTGGAAAAGGAGAAGCAGCCATGTCGAATCCGCAACAGCCTGAGCTGCGGCGCAGTGACAAGGGAGCGGGCACCCCGCAGGACAGCCAAGCCCGCAAGGCCGCACAGCCCACGAAGGGCCGTGGGCACGCCCACGGAACCGACCGGGGTGGCAAGGGCGGTGGAAAGGGCGGCGGCACTCCGCCCGAGCAGCAGCCCGATCACCCTGCCTGACGGACCGGAGCGGGAGGACGGAGCGGGCCTCGTACACGCGTGTCCAGCAGGCCGTGCAGTTGGGGAATACGGGCCGCTTCCAGCCGCGTTCGGCTAACAGCCACTTCTCGCGCCCCTGCTTCGTCCGGGAGACCTCGCTCATGTCAGAGCCAGAGATCGATGCCATCGTGTTCGACGTGCTCGGCACACTCGTCGACGAACCCGCCGGCATCCGCGCCGGCATTCGTGAACTCGACCCATCGCTCGACGACATGAGGGTCGAGCAGCTCCTGGCGCTGTGGCAGCAGCACATCGAGCGCGAACAACGTTGCATCCTCGACGGCGCCCAGCCCTACCGCGCCAGTGATGTCCTCGACCTGGAAGCCGCACGTCTCGTCGCAGATGCCGTCGGAGTCGACGACCCGACCGCCATAGCGACGCTGGCACTGTCGGGCCGCAGGCTCCCGCCGTGGCCCGACACCGTGGCGGGGCTCGCCCGACTCACCGAACGGTTCCCGACGATCGGACTCTCCAACGCGAGCCGGACGGCGCTACTGGGACTCAATGCTCACGCCGGACTGCGCTGGCACCAGGCCCTGTCCGCGGAAGACGCCCGGACCTACAAGCCGGACCCAGCGGTCTACCAGCTGGCGGTCACCGTCTCCGGACGACCGCCGGAGCGGCTTTTGATGGTCGCCGCCCACGCCTGGGACCTGCGCGGAGCACAGAGCGTCGGCCTGCGCACCGCCTACGTCGCCCGGCCCGTCGGCGACCCGCCCACCTCCGCGGACGGGTTCGACCTGCACGCCGCCGATCTGGCCGACTTGGCCGACCAACTCGCCCATGGCCGTCCTCCTGCTCGGCGTTGCGCGCGAGCCGCTTGAGTTCGTGGACGGTGAAAGACGACCGGGGGTCCGGGGCGGCTTCCCTGAGCCGGCTCGCCGGCTCCCGGCGGGCAGTTGACGTCCTTGCGTACGCGATCCTGATCGGCTGCTGGGCGCGCTGCGCGGGCACGGCGGCGGGCGGTCGGGGCTGCGGCCGCCACCGGGTGCCAACGCTTGACCGCGGCGGGCGGCCCCAGCTCATGCGCGGATCGCAGACGTGGACGGTCCGGTCGTCGCCCGGAACACCGGTTCGTGGATCGTCGACCGGCCGCCCCCTCATGGCCGCGATGGACCTGTTCGGCCGGCGGTGGGCGCTGCGCATTCTCTGGGAACCACGTGAGGGGCCGCTCGGTGCCCGCGCGCTGCCGGCACGGTACCCGACCAGGTGTCAGATCACCGCTCCACAACTCCTCGATCGCCGGCTCGTCGCCGAAGCCAGTGGGGCGGAGGGTTCGCCGAAGCGCCGGACGAGCGTGCACGTCGCCGACGCCAGGCGCCGCGCTGTCCCACGGGGAGTGGGATCACGCCGTCTCACCGGTGGTGCGTTGCTGTAGTTCCCACAGGGAGCGGAACAGCCCCGGCTCGCGCGTGAGTTCCTCGTACGAGCCTTCCTGGACGATGCGCCCCTGGTCGAGGACGATGATCTTGTCCGCGATGGCGACGTTGGCGAGCCGGTGAGTGATCAGCAGGACCGCCCGGTCCTTGGCCAGGTCACGCAGCCCGGTGAAGACGCGGTGCTCGGCGCGCGCGTCGAGAGCCGCGGTGGGCTCGTCCATCACCAGTAGGGCCGCCTGCCGGTAGAACGCCCTGGTGAGCACGACGCGCTGCCACTGTCCGCCGGACAGCTGCTGGCCCCCGAACCACTCGGACGTCAGCAGGGTGTCCAGGCCGGACCGCAGGTCGGGCAGCATGTCCGCCGCTCCGGAGGCCTCGCAGGCGGCCAGGACGGCGGCGTCACCGGTGTCGCCCTGCCCGAAGGTGACGTTGTCCCGGAGCGTCAGCGGCAGGTACGTGTACTTCTGCGGGGCCAGGGCGACATGCTTCCACGCCTCCCAGGGCTCCAACTGCGCCGTGGTGGTGTGGTTCCACGCCACCTCGCCGGACGTGGGCAGCAACAGACCGCAGATCAGCCGGGACAAGGTGGACTTCCCCGATCCGTTCTCCCCGACCAGCGCCACGATCTCCCCCCGCCGCACCTGGAGCGACACCCCGCTCAGACTGTCCCGTTCGGCACCGTCGTACCGGTAGGTGACATCGCGGACCTCGAACCGTTCCGGAGCGGCGGACAGCGCCCGCGTACCGCGCGAACTGGCCATGGCCTGTCCATGCGCGTTGTCGAGGAAGTTCTGCCAGTCCTGCACGTACCAGCCGGTACGCACCAGCCGTGCCCCGCCGTCGATGATGCCGCGCACGGAGCTGGTCGCCGTCTGGAGCGCGAAGACCGCGCCGCCGCCGGCCGCGAGGCTCATGCGGCCGGAGGCCAGGAGCCACAGCAGCGCGGCCCACACCGCGGCCGCCGCCACCCCGCCGGCCAGCGCACCGGCCAGTCCCATCCACGCGCCGGTGTCCGCGGCCTTGCGTTCGGCGGCGTTGACCGTGGCGGCGAGACGGCGGTACCGGGCGGTGAGGAAGGGACCGGCCAGGCACGCCCGCATCTCCTCGCTGGACTCCATGTAGGCCATGTGCCAGCGCAACTTGTGCAGCATCCGACGCCGCCCGGAGGTCTCCAGGCCCGCCAGGTACACCACCCTGGCGGCTCGTACGTACGCCGCGGCCTGCGGGAGACAGGCCAGGAGGAGCAGCGGCAGCAGCATCGGGTGCAGGACGGCGAGAACGGTCGCGCCGGCGGCCAGGGTCGCCGTGGCGGCCAGCACGTTCTGCGCCTCGTCCACCAGGTCCGGAGTGACCTGGGCGCCACGGTCGGCGATGTCGTAGAAGTCGTTGTAACCGGGCTTGTTGTTCGCCGCCAGCTCCGCGCCGAGCGCGGCCTCGATCATCGTCAGCTCCGCCGCCCGGGCCAGCACCGGCCGCAGCCGCCCCGTCAGCCACGTCACCGCGATCCCCAGCAGCGCCCGCAGCCCGGTGGCCGCGGCGACGACCGCCAGCTGCGGCGCCGCCTCCCACAGGCGTTCGGTGATGTCACCCGACGAGATCAGGGTGGTGATCGTCCCCGTGACCGCGAGCAGCCCCAGCGCGGCGAGCACACCGGTGCCGACCTGGCACGCCAGCAACCCGGCCGTCGCGCCCCGGTCCACCCGCCAGGCCATCTTCAACGACCGTACGACCAGTGCGGGCAGCCGTCGCGCCATGGTGCCGGTGGTCAGCTGCGCGCCGGCCTGACGCCGGGACTCGTCCCGGTACAGGTACTCCTCGTCCTGCGCTCCGCTCGTTTCGTCGGGCGGCCCCGCCTCCGGCGTTCCGGTGCTGGGCCGGCCTTGTGTGCTGGCCGAGGTCAATGTGGCCTCCCCCTTGACGGTGTTCGCGGCTGGGTCGTCAGGCTCAACGACCCGGCGCGAATTTCGAACACCTGTGTTTCGGTCGTGCCGAAAACCCCGGAACAGAGCGCGCGGCGGACGGTGCGGGATGCACCGACCCTTGCGATTCCTGGACGGCCCGCAGCGTGGAAGTGGCCGAAACGCCGAGGGCCCCGGCCGCTCGGTCCGCGACTGCCGCGCAGTGGGCGGGGATGCCGGGAATGCCTGGGAAGGGTGACATCGCCGGACACCACGGTGGTGTGCGCACTCCAGCCGCTGTTGTGCTGGTCAACTGATGACCCATGGACAGGGCACAGGGACAGGCGATGGACACGGACCAGACGGCCACGGCCATGGGCACGGACCCGATGGCGGCTTCCTACAGCGATGCCAACCCGTTCTTCCGGTTGTTCCGGCACCTGGGCTGGGGTGCCCTGGTCAACCTCGGCTACTACACCCTGCCCACCCTGCCCGCGCTCCTCGGTGGCCTGGCCTTCTTCCAGCGGCGCCTGGAGACGCGGAGTCTGGACCTGCTTCAGGCGCGGCCGGGACACCGGGTGCTGGACGCCTGCTGCGGGCGCGGCCACACCACCGCCCGCCTGGGCGCGGCGGGCTGCTCGGCGCTCGGCGTCGACATCAGCGTTCAGCAGATCGCCGAGGCGGTGAGGCGGTACGGCACCACCCCGAACACCGCCTTCGCCGTGGCGGACGTGACCGCCCTGCCCGTGCGGACCAAGGACGTGCCGGTGGCGGGGGAGACGTTCGACCGGGTGCACTGCCTGGAGGCGGCCTTCCACCTCACTCCGGCCGGCCGCCGCACGTTCGTGGCCGAGGCATTCAGGGTGCTGCGCCCCGGCGGCCGGTTCGTCCTCGTCGACTTCACCTGGCACACGGCCGACCCGACGGCGATCGGGCCGCTCGATCCGCGGGGGCTGGTACGCGCGGCATGGCAGGTCGACGGGTTCGAGCCGCTGGTGCGCTACCTGGCGCACGCGCGCGAGACCGGTTTCCTGGTGCGGCGCACGGTCGACTGGACCCGGCCGGTCGTGGAGCGCTCGTTGCGTCTGGGGGCGGTGTTCGCCCGCGTGGCGGCGACCCGGGCGGGCCGGGAGGCCCTGTGCGCCCGCTGGCCGGGCCTGCGGGAGTTCACCCCGTCGGACTGGCACGCCACGATCACCGTCATCGACGCCCACCGGTCCGTGGCCGGCGCGGTGCGCTACTCCGCCCTCGTGCTCGACAAGCCGGGTGGCCATGAGCCCGGGCGGCCATGACCCCGGGAAGCGATGAACCCGGGAACGATGAACTACGGATGAAGCGGCGAACGCAACGATGAAGCGGCAGACGCGACGAGCAACGGCACGACCGACCGCACCGCGGACGCGACAACAGGGCTCACCGCTGCGGATCGAGGGAGTGTGGAAGTCCCGCGGCCACAACCAGGTGCTCCGCGGCGTGGACCTCACGGTCCCCGCCGGTGCGCTGGTCGGCGTCGTCGGCGAGAACGGCGCGGGCAAGAGCACCCTGCTCGGTGTCGCCGTCGGCGAACTCGCCCCGGACCGGGGAGCGGTGCTGCGCGCGGGCTCCGTGGGCTACTGCCCCCAGCGGGCGGTGGTCAACGACACCCTGACCGTCGAGCAGCATCTGCGGCTGTTCCAGGTGGCCTACCGGCTGCCGACCCTGACGCGCGCCCATGAACTGATGGACACGCTGGCGTTCGCCGACTGCCTGCACCGGCGGGCCGGTGCGCTCAGCGGTGGGACCCGGCAGAAGCTGAACCTGCTGCTCGCCCTGATGCACGATCCCGATCTGCTGCTCCTTGACGAGCCCTACCAGGGCTTCGACTGGGACACCCACCAGCGTTTCTGGGAGCTCGCCGCCCGCCTGCGCGACGCGGGCCGCTCCATCGTCGTGGTCTCCCACCTGCTGCACGTCAGGGAGCACTTCGACGCGGTGGTGCACCTGCACGAGGGACGGCTCGTCGCCGGGGAGCAGGCCCGATGAGATATCAGTGGACCGCCTTCGTCGAGAGGTTCCGCTGCGCGCTGCTCGGCCATCTGCGCAACCGCCTCAGCCTGTTCCTGGTCTACGCGTTCGTGCCCACCTGGCTGACCCTGGTCCGGGTGTGCGGGTACGACGGGGCGGCCCGCCTGCACATCGCGACCATCGAGGTACGCGCGGTCGTCCCGGCCATGAACGTCGCCCAGGTCACCAACGCCGTCACCGCCGTCGCGCTGATCACCGGTTTCATGATGTTCATGGCGGCGTTCAAGGCCCGTGAGATGGACCGCAGGCTCGTCCTGGCCGGGTACCCCCGTTCGCAGCTGGTACTGGCGAACGTAGGCGCCCTCCTCGTCATCGCGGCGGTGCTGGCCTGCTACACGACGGTACTGCTGCGCCTGTTCTTCCCGGTCCATCAATTCGGGCACCTGCTCGTCGCCGTGTTCACCGCGGGCTGCGCGTACGGCGGCATCGGTCTGCTCCTGGGCAGCCTGGTCCGCGACGAGTTGGAGGGCTTCTTCGTCGTCCTCATGCTCAGCCTGATCGACGTCGGCCTCCAGAGCCCGGTCATCAAGGTGGCCGAACTGCCCGGACTGCTCAAGGCGTTGCCGTCCTACGGCGCCACCCAGTCCGCCCTGGCCGCCGCCGTCACCCGGGCCGACCCCGGCCCCTATCCGCTCCTGGCGCTGGCCTGGTGCGGTGCGACGGTGGCCCTGGCGCTGCTGGTCTTCCACGTGCGTACGCGCGGATACTGGCCCGCCGCGGCGGCGTCCCGCCCGGCCGGCTCGCGGGACGACGCACCGGCCGTCGCCGACACTTAGGCGAGAGCGAAGCCGACACATGGTCGAGTGGGATGCCGACGAGGTCAGGCGATGCGGTTGCCCTGGATGACGCACCGCGCCAGCTTCAGCAGCGTCGGTGTCCCCGGCGCCGGGGGCAGGGTGGGTTCCAGCCGGTTCCACGCGGCAGTCACCAGCGCTTCGGCTTCCTGTACGCACGCGGAGAGCGCACCGCAGTCCCGTAGCTCCTGCGCTGCCCTCATGACCGTCGGCCCCTCGGCGCCGCCGTCGCGGACCGCTTCCCACAGCCGTGTCATGTCGGCTCGGGGAAGCCGGGTGACGGCGTGCGCGAGCGGCATGGTGACCTTGCCGTTGCACAGGTCCTCACCGACCTGCTTGGTGACCTCGCCGTCGCGGACCACGCCCTCCAGATCCGCGACGTCGTCCGTGATCTGGTAAGCCGTTCCGATGGCACTGCCGAACCCCGTCAGGGCGGCGCGCTGCCGCGGGCCGGCGGCGCACACGAGCGCGGCCGCCTCGAAGCCCGCACCCACCATGGCGCCCGACTTCAGGCGGTGGGTCAGGCGCACGGCGTCCAGGACCGGCCGGGCGTCGCCGGTCAGCACCGCCTGCTCCATCTCCACGCGGTGGCCCTGGATGTCCAGGGCCTGGCCCGCGTGCGCGGCACGCAGCGCCGCGAGGTACGCCTCGTACAGGCGGGCCCGCAGTTCCATGTCGTGCGGAACGGTCAGCCGTACCGCGCGGTCAAGCGCGAGGTAGGCGGACGTCCCCGCGTTGATCGCGGTGGCCGTGCCGAAGGTGATGTGCGCGGTGTCCCGGCCGCGGCGCAGCGGCGCGCCGTCCTCCACGTCGTCGACCATCAGGGAACCGGTGTGCGCCAGCTCCATGGAGGCCACCAAGGGGCCGAAGTGCTCGCTGTCACCGCCGAGAAGGTCGATGACGGCCATCATCAGGCCCGGCCGCCAGCGCTGGCCGCCGGAGCCGACCAGGTAGCGGACGGGGGCCGTGAGCGCGGCGTGCAGCCGGGCGGCGGCGGGTGCCGGGGCGGAGGATGGTCCCGAGGCGCCACGACAGGCCGAATCCGGCGCGGGCTCGGCGGTGCCTTCGGTGCCTGCGGCGCAATCGGTGGCGCAGCCGTAGGCCAGCAGCGGTGATCCCGCCTGGCCGCAGCCTACGGGGGCGGCCGGGTACAGCAGCTCGACGTGCTCGTTGACCCGCTCGGCCCAGTGGGCGAGTTGTGCGCGCGCCTCAGCCGCCGCCGGTCCGTCCGCCGTGGCGGACGCAGGGTCATTGAGGACGGTGAAAGCCATATGCCAGTTCTAGCGTGACGAATGAGTGTCCGAGTCTTCGGCTCGCCGCCGTTGCGGCGCATGGCGGAAAGGGAAGTGGCCCATTCGCGTCGGTGATTCCGGCCGTGCGGAGAACGCGCCCCATTCGCGCCGGGGATGACATCGAGTCGCTCCTCAAAAGCCGCAAGGCGCGACGCTAACGTGGCGCCACCTCCTGCCCCTTTCCCACCGCCCTCGTACTCCCGTCACCCAGAGGCCGAGCCCCGAGCCCGTAGGAATCTCATGACCACCACGATGACCGCCGGTGACGAGTCCCAGCCGTCACCCGCTCCCGCTTCCTCGACGTCCGCATCGGCTCTGCGCTTTCCGGCCGCGTCCTCCGGCGAGACGGATGACGCGGCCCGCCGAGCCGTACAGAAGGCCGCCGAGCACCTGCTGGGCCTTCAGCGTCCCGACGGGCACTGGAGGGGGTTCCTGGAGATCGACGCCAGTGCGAACGCGCACGAGCTGCTGATGCGTCAGTTCCTCGGCATTCGGGACGAGCGGTTCACCGCGGCGGCCGGCCGGTGGATCCGCTCGCAGCAGCGCGCCGACGGTACGTGGGCCGCCGTCCACGACGGCGACGGTGATCTGGCCATCACCATCGAGTCCTATGTCGGGTTGCGGCTCGCCGGGCACGGCGCGGACGAGCCGCACATGCTGCGCAGCGCGGAGTGGATCCGCGCGCACGGCGGCATCGGTGCCGCCCGAGTGACCACGCGTATCTGGCTCTCGCTGTTCGGCTGGTGGAGCTGGGACAAGCTGTTCGCGGTGCCGCCCGAGACGATCCTCCTGCCCAGGTGGATGCCCCTGAACATCTACTCGTACCTGTACTGGGCGCGCATGACGACCGTTCCCTACCTCGCGGTGCTGGCCCACCGGCCGGTGGCACCCGCGCCCTTCCGCCTCGACGAACTGCTGACGGCGGAAGCGCCGACCCGCGAACGGAGCGGTAAATCGCCGAAGCCGCCGACGTCGCCGACCGGCTGGGAAGGCGCCCTCCAGGGCCTGGACCGCGTCCTGCGCGGCTACCGCAGGATCCGCCCGGCGCCGCTGCGCCGGGCCGCCGTCAACGCCTGTATCCGGTGGGTCGTCGAACGCCAGGAGGCGGACGGCAGTTGGGGAGGGGTCCGGGTGACGACCATCTGGTCGCTGATCGCCCTGCGCACCGTCGGCTACCGGCTCGACCACCCCATCCTCAAGGCCGGTCTCGACTTCCTCGCGCGCACCGGGCACTGGCACGAGGACGACGTATGGATGGCGGAGATCTGTCAGTCCCCGGTCTGGGACACCGCCCTGTCCATGATCGCTCTCGCGGACGCCGGGCTGCCCGCCGACCACCCCGCACTGCTCGACGGCGCCGACTGGCTGCTCGCCAAGCAGAGCAGCCGTCTGGGCGACTGGGCCGTGCAGCGCCCCGGGCTCGCCCCCGGCGGCTGGTCCTTCCAGTACGAGAACGAGCTCTATCCCGACCTGGACGACACCGCCGAGGTCGTGCTCGCGCTGCGCCGCGTGCGCCACCCCGACCGCGCACGCGTCGACGAAGCGGTCCGCAGGGCGACCCACTGGACGCTCGGCATGCAGTGCAGGAACGGCGGCTGGGGCGCCTTCGACGCGGACGGCACCAGCGCGTTCCTCGACCGGCTCGCCCTCACGGACATCACCGACATCTCCGATCCGCCGACCGCCGACATCACCGCGCACGTGGTGGAGATGCTGGCCGCGCTCGAACTCCAAGCAGACCGCCGCACCCGGCGCGGCGTTCGCTGGCTGATGGACCAGCAAGAAGAACACGGCGGCTGGTTCGGCCGCTGGGGCATCAACCACGTGTACGGCACCGGCTGCGCCGTCCCGGCCCTGACTGCGGCCGGGGTGGCCGCCGACCACCCCGTGGTGTCGGGCGCCGTCGACTGGCTGACCACGGTGCAGAACGCGGACGGCGGATGGGGCGAGGACTGGCGCTCGTACGCCGATCCGCAGTACGTCGGTCGCGGCCCGTCCACCCCGTCACAGACGGCCTGGGCGTTGCTCGCCCTGCTCGCGGCCGGAGAGCGCGACAGCGAAACCGTGCACGCCGGAGTGCGCTGGCTCCTGGAAACCCAGCGGGACGACGGCACGTGGCATGAGCCGGGCGCGACCGGCGCCGCCATGCGGAGCCACTACGCGCTGCGCTACGAGCTCTACCCGCTGGTGTTCCCGCTCACCGCGCTCGGCCGCTACGTACACCACCATGGCGACGAAGCGGCCTCGGCGACCAGCCGTCCGTGACCATCAGGTGCCCGGCTTGCGGCCGTAGACGAAGACGTCGTCGCCCTTGCGCAGCGTGTTCCAGTAGGCCACGGCGTCCTTCTTCGTCATGTTGACGCACCCGTGGGAGCCCGGCGGCGCCCAGACGCTGATGCCGACCGAGTGGAAGGCCTGGCCGCCGTCGAAGAACTGGCTGTACGGCATCGGCACGTCGTACAGGCTCGACACGTGGTCGATGTCCCGCCAGTAGACCTTCGTCAGGCCGGTGCGGGTCTCGTGGCCGTTGCGGCCGGTGCGCACCGGGACGGGGCCGTACTTGAGGTTCTTGCCGTCCTGGATCCAGCTGAGCTGGAGCGTCAGGTCGACACAGGCGATGCGTCCCTTGTCGGTCGGGCACTTGCCCGCCTTGTTGGGGTTGTCGCCCACCGCCTTCTGCTTGTTCATGAGGTTCATGACGCCCCAGGTGATGCTGCCCGCGTACCCGGCGTTCGGGGTGATCTTGTGCTTGGTCTGGAAGGCCTTGATGGCCTTGCAGTCGGCCGGTGACTGCTTGCCGTCCACCGGGCGGCCGAGGAACTTCTCGACCTGCTTCTGGTACGGCCCCGTCTGCGTCGAGCACGACGCGGCCTGCGCGCTGCCGGCGCCGAGCGCCACCGTGAGCGGGGCCACCAGCACGGTGATCCCCAGGGCCACGGCTCCTCGTTTGCGTATGTCCCCCACTGCTGGCTCCTCGTTCGTAGTCCGTCCGGGTCGGGTCCCACCCTGCTAGACAGCGCAGACCCCGGGTCCGTTGTACGGGGAATCGACACAGGTGTGTAACAGGGGGCGATTTGTCGCCAGGTCGGCGGGGTGCTCAGAGCACGTCTGAGTAGGCCCGGAAGTTCAGGACGGCTCTCCGTAGCGGGTGGCTGTCGCGGTGGCGCGGGCGTGCAGGGAGGTGCGCAACCACTGCGGGGCGAGGGCTTCCGCGTTCGTGGCGAGGTGCCATAGGGCCCACTCGGCGTGTCTCGAATCCTGGAAGGTCACCTCCATACGCAGCCAGCCGTCCGCGTCGTTCTCCTCGGCGAGGACGGCGAGCGCGGTGCCCACCAAGTCCTCCCGCCGCTTTGAGTTCACCCGGGCAAGGACCGTGACCTGGTCGCCGCCGGTACGAAACCGCGTACTGCGTTCCTGCCAGGCCCGGCCGAGGTCGACCCGCTCCGGTCGCCGCGCGGGTTCGGGGAGTTCCTCGGCGGCCAGGATCCGGGACAGCCGGTAGGTGCGGTCCGCACCGGACCTCGTGGCCAGCAAGTAGCCCTGGCCGCGTGCGGTGACCAGGCCGATCGGGTCGACCGTGCGCCACTTAGGGGGCTGGTCCACGGCCGCGTAGTGGATGCGCAGCCTGTGTCCGGCGAGCACCGCGCGCCGCACCTCGGCCACGACGGTGTCGGGTACCTCATCGGAGACCTGCCGGCGCGCGAGGAGGTCGGTCTCCGGGTCGATGAGCAGCCGCTGAGCCGCGCCCGCCGCGGTGGCCCGGTAGCTCTCGGGCAGCGCGTCGACCACCTTGCGCATCGCCGACGCGAGCGCCGAGCCGAGGCCGAACGCCTGCGCGCCGCGGCGTGATCCGGCGACCAGCAGGGCGAGCGCCTCGTCGTGGTTCAGTCCGGTGAGCTCGGTCTGGAAGCCGGGCAGCAACGCGAACCCGCCGTGCCGGCCGCGTTCGGCGTAGACCGGGACGCCGGCCGCCGACAGGGCCTCGATGTCGCGCAGCACGGTGCGGGTGGACACCTCGAGTTCGCGGGCGAGCGTGGCCGCGGACAACCGGCCGTGCTGCCGCAGCAGCAAGACCAAGGACACCAACCGGTCGGCGCGCATGCGGGAAACCTATCGGAATGCGCGAATACATGACCAAGGGTGTCGTGAATTGTTGGCAGGCTCATGGGCGTACGGATTCTCGACGAACTGAGCGGAGCTGAAGTGGCGATGGAACGTACCGCGGTCAACCCGGTGACATGGTCGCAGGAGTTGGGATTCAACCAGGGTGAGGTCGTCTCCGGCCACACCCGGACCCTGTACTGCTCCGGACAGACCGCGATGAGCGGAGACGGGAGACCCCGGCACGAGGGTGACATGGCGGCACAGCTGGCGCTGACCCTCGACAACCTGGAGGCCGTGCTCGCCGAGGCCGGCATGTCTCTCGCGAACCTCGTCAGGCTCAACGTCTACACCACCGACGTCGATCTCCTCTTCCCGCACTACGGCGTGCTCGCCTCGCGGTTGGGCGCCGCCGGGGTGGCGCCGACCACCACGATGCTCGGGGTGACGCGGCTCGCGGTCCCCGGCCAGATGGTGGAGCTGGAAGGGACCGCCGTCGCCTGACGTCACCCCGTCGTGGCGGGTGGCGGGGTCCAACGGCGCTTGGGCGGCACCGTGTTGGAGACGCCGTAGTCCTTCTTGAGCTGCTCCGGGATGGCGTAGTGCATGACACGCCCACGGGTGAGGGAGGACAGCTCCAGGATGGTGGTGAGGTGGCCGATGCGGTCCAGCGCCCAGGCGCCGAGCGGGGAGCGGTCCTCGATGGTCTCCAGGACGCCGAGGAGGTGGGGCACGGCCTTGACGACGGTGTCCCACGAGGTGCGGGGCACTCGGAGCCAGTCGGCGCAGGTGTCTCCGACGAGGTAGCGGATGAGGGCGGAGACGATCGGGTCGAGGAGGGTCCCGGGCACCACCTCTTCGTAGAGGTCAATGAGCTGCCGCGTCAGGTGCGTTCCCTCCTCGGAAGGCCCCATGTACCGGACCATGTACAGGTCGAGGAACCGGCGGGCCTCCTCCAGGGACTTGGGCACCGCGTCCTGGTCGACGCCGAGCATCGCACCGACCACACGCCAGGCGTAGTAGTACGCTTCCGCCCCTTCCGTCGACATGTGGATGCCGAGACGGTGCAGGCTGTCCAGCACGAGCAGCGAGAAGAACATCTGCCCGCCGATCATGTCCTCCTGGCAGATCGGCGTCCCGAGGACGTCGGTGTCCCACCGGTTCTCACGTGTGAGGTGATGGCGGATGGAGGCGTGCAGGAGGCGGACCTTCTGGGCGGCGGGGACGAAGCGGCCGCCGGCCTCGAAGGCGTCGGGCTGCATCAGGTAGACGGTGAACTGGCCGGTCTCCGCCATACGTTTGGAGGGGTACTTCAGCCCGTGAGTGGTCGACAGCAGCCTCGCCACGTGCGGGACCACGTAGCAGGCGGGCATGGAGGCGAAGGACAGCGCCGTGGAGATGTGCACGTTGTTGTCGATGAAGAACAGCCGGGCCTTCTTTCCTCTGCCATGCCCTGTACCCCCCCAACCCGCCGCACCCCGGTCGGCGCGGTCACACGCCGTCCTGGTGAGCATCTCGCCACGCCCGGTCCACGAGCGGAAGAAGTCACGATTGGGTGAGGCTTCGCTCGGCCGTACGGAGCACCGCCACGGCAGTCGGAACCGGCCGTCGAGCGGCCCCGTACGGGCCACGGCGGGCGGTGGCCGGCGCCGCGCATCCGTCGAAGACCAGCCGTCCAACCATCCGACCGTCCAGCCGCCGTCCCGCCGTTCAGCCCGTCCGCCGCCGGTACAGAACATCTGCCGCAGCCACCGACACCACCGTGATCCCCGCGCACCAGGCGAGCGCCTGCCACGCGCTGCCGCCCACCGACTGGCCGAGCAGCAGCCCCCGCATCGACTCGATCACCGGCGTCAGCGGCTGGTGTTCGGCGAAGCCGCGCAGCCAGGACGGCATGGTGCCGACCGGCACGAAGCCGCTGGACGGATACGGCAGGAAGCCGATGAAGAAGGTGAACCCCCCGGCTGCCTCGGGGGACTTGGCGATCAGCCCCACCGTCGCCGCCAGCCACGACAGCGCCACGATGTAGCAGACCAGCACCCCGATCGCCGCGAGCCACCCGGCCGCCGACGCCTGCGCCCGGAAGCCGATCGCGGTGGCCACGCCGAAGACGACGGCGGTGGCGGCGAGGTTGCGCGCCAGCGAGGCGGTGACGTGTCCGGCCAGGATCGCCGCGCCGCCGACGTCCATGGCGCGGAAGCGGTCGATGATCCCGCCATGCATGTCATGCGTGACGCTCATGGCGGTGTTCCCGGCGCCGAATCCCGCGCAGAGGACCAGCACGCCGGGCACGACGTACTGGACGTACTCCCCGCCGGTGTCGATCGCACCGCCGAAGAAGTAGACGAAGACGAGCATGAGCATCACCGGCATCGCGAGCGCGGTGATCAGCGCGTCGGGCGTACGGGCGCTTATCCGCAGGGACCGCCCGGCCATGGTGAGGGCGTCAGACATGCGCCGGTTCCTTCTCGGTGAGGGTCATGAAGACGTCGTCGAGGGTGGCGCCGTGGACGGCGAAGCGCTCGACGAGCTTGCGCTCCGGGTCGACGGCGTCGAGGAGTTCGCGTACGTGCGCGGCGCGGCCGCTCGTCGCGACGCCGAGGCGCCACTCGCCGGGCTCGCGCCGGATGACGAGGTCGGCGAGGAGCCGCTCGGCCGTCGCGTACGCCTCGGGCCCGGTGAGGGTGAGGTCGAGGCGCTCGGCGGCGACGAGCTGCTTCAGTTCGGCGGCGGTGCCCTCGGCGACGATCAGCCCGCCGTCGATGAGCGCGATCCGGTCGGCGAGCCGGTCCGCCTCCTCCAGGTACTGGGTGGTGAGGAAGACCGTCACACCGGAGCCGGCCAGCTCGGCGACCAGCTCCCAGACCTCCTGCCGGCTGCGCGGATCGAGCCCCGTGGTCGGCTCGTCGAGGAAGACGACGGCGGGCTCGCCCACGAGCGAGGCGGCGAGGTCCAGACGCCGCCGCATGCCGCCGGAGTACGTGGCCACGCGCCGGCCCCCGGCGTCGGTGAGCCGGAAGCGGGCCAGCAGCTCGTCGGCGCGGGCGCGGGCGGCGGCACGGGTCAGGCCCGCGAGCCGGCCCACCAACCGCAGGTTCTCGGCGCCGGTCAGCTCCTGGTCGAGGGCGACGTACTGCCCGGTGAGGCTGATCGCCCGGCGCACCGCCGACCGCTCGGCGAGCACATCGCGCCCGGCGACTCGGGCCGTGCCCGCGTCCGCCGTGAGGAGGGTGGCGAGGATCCGGACGGTGGTGGTCTTGCCGGCGCCGTTCGGGCCGAGCAGGGCGAAGACGCTGCCGGGGGCGATGGTGAGGTCTATGCCGCGCAGGACCGCGGTCTCTCCGTAGGACTTGGCGAGGCCCCGGGCCTCGATGGCGGGTGGCTGCATCTTCCCGCTCCTCCTTCTCCGTCTTCTCGGTCTTTTCCATCTTCTGCGTATGACATACGCGCTACTGCGTAGAGCGTACACGGCATTGCGTATGTCGTACACGGTACTGCGTACGAGATAAACGGTTCTGTGTACGGGATAAACTGACCGCCATGGAAAGCGAATCCCCCGCGCCCTTCCCCGCCGGCCTGGAGGCCGCCTGGGGCCTGCGGGACCGCCCGCACAAGGGCCCCAAGCGCGGCCTCACCCTCGACGGCATCGTGGCGGCGTCCATCGCGGTCGCCGACGCCGAGGGCATCGAAGCGGTGTCGATGAGCCGTGTGGCCAAGGAGCTCGGCGCATCGACCATGGCGCTCTACCGCTACGTGGCGACCAAGGACGAGCTGCTCATGCTGGTGGTGGACGGCGCCATCGGACCGCCCGTGCCGCTGCCGCCGGACGCCGTCGGCTGGCGGGCCGGCCTGGAGCACTGGGCGGTGACGATGCGTGCGTCGCTGAACGAACACCTCTGGGTGGTCCCGCTGCTGGCGGCGCACGGGCCGCCGGTCACGCCGAACCAGCTGGCCTGGCTGGACCAGTGTCTCCAGGTGCTGTCGGGGACGCGCTTGGGTCACGCGGAGAAGGTCGCGGTCTCGCTGCTGGTCAGCGGCCAGGTGCGGGGCGAGCTCACCATCCTGGCGCTGTTGCGGAAGGATCCGGCGCGGCCGGACGGGCGGTTGGCGGGGTACGGGAAGTTCCTGCGCCGGGTGACGGAGGGCGGGCGGCTGCCCGCGCTGCGGGCGGCGGTGGTCGACGGCGCCTTCGACGACCTGGACGCGGACACGACGGGCGAGGGGGCGGAGTTCGACGACTTCGCCTTCGGCCTGGAGCGTGCGCTGGACGGGGTGGCGGCGTACTTGGAGGAGCGAGGCGGAGCCTCCGCCGGTCATGACTGATCCTGGCTGTGCGGTAGGAGCCCGGCTTGTCGCGTTGTCGCGCCGGCGCTCGGAGGCGTCCACCTTGATCGTTCTTTGCGTGGCCGCCTAGGGCCTGTCTGACAATTCGCGTCGTCGCCCGGAGGGCGGCCTCGCGGCGTCAGGTGCGTGCTCTCGGCGTGCCGGGCGTAGGGCCTCGTACTGGATGTACTTGGCTCTGCGCCCGGTGCGGCGAGAGTGCGTGCATGGCGTCGCGAGGCAGGCGGGAATTGTCAGACAGGCCCTAGGCTCCCATGCCCATGGACATGGGGGAGCGGGACCGCGGCCGCGGGCCGTGGCGCGACCGGTCGGCCAGGCGTCGCGGGTGCGTGGCCCTGCTGGCCGGCGCGGCTGTGGTGGCGGCTCTGGGTGCGCTGCTGGTCGTCGTGCCGGGCGTGGTGGTCGACCACGACCTCGCCGGGGCGAGCGTCGCCGCGCAGGACCGGCTGAAGGCCGTGAACGACGTCCGCACGACACTCCTCCAGGCCGTGGGCGGGATGGTCGTACTGTTCGGCGCGTATGCCACCTGGCGGCAACTGCGCGTCAGCCAGGACAGTTTGCGCGCCACCCAGGAGGGCCACGTCACCGACCGGTTCAGCACGGCCGTCGACCAGCTCGGCAGCGACAAGCTGGAGACACGTATCGGCGGCCTCCACGCGCTGTGGCGCATCGCGGAGCACTCCGCCCGCGACCGCGAGGCCGTCATCTCCATGCAGGCCGCCTATCTGCGTACGCATCTGCCCTGGCCGCCCCCCGGACCGGAAGCTCCGGCCGCCGACGTGCCCATCAACGACGTCGTGCCGCTGGAGGTCCGTTCCGCCGACGCCCAGGTGGCGCTGACCGGACTCGGCGTGCTGCTGCTGCAACCCCGGGAGCAGTCCTGGGTCAACCTCAGCGTCACTGACCTGCGCCGCGCCGACTGCGACGGGCTGTGGCTGCCCGAGGTCAACCTCGACCGGTCCTGCATGGAAGGCGCGGGCCTCTACCACGCCAACCTGACGCAGGCCTCCCTCGTCTCGGTCAACCTGCGCCACGCCGACCTCAAGACGGCGATACTGCGCCGGGCCCGCTGCGTGCTGGCCGACCTGCGGGGCGCCCGGCTGGTCCAGGCCGACCTGCGCGACGCGGACTTCAGTGAGGCCGACCTGCGCGAGGCGAACCTGCGCAAGGCCGACGCGGGCGGCGCCGTCCTGCGCCGGGCCGACCTGCGCCTGGCCGACCTGCGCGGCACCGACCTCGGCACGGCCGACCTGCGTCAGACACGTATGACCGGCGCGCTGGCCAGCGAACACACGCGCTGGCCGGTCGGATTCGACCACGCGGCCGCCGGCGTCGTCGTCACCGAGGACCCCGGCCCCGAACCGTCACCGCTGCTCCAGCCGCCAGGGATGACGACGCGACACCCACCCTTGCGGTCCATGCCGTGACTCGATGTCTCCGTGCCCCCGTGGCGCCGTGGACTCGTTGAGTAGCCTGCCGAAATGACATCTTCCAACGCCGCAGACGACGCCCGGGTCGGCGGGGCGCAGGTGCGCGAGAGCGTCGCCCACTGCGTCACGACCCTCTCCGATGTTCCTTCGGCCCACTGGTCCGCCCTCTCCGGCGGCCTGGAGTGGACCCGCTGGGAGACCCTGGAACACCTCGCGGACGACTTGCTCACGTATGCGCTGCGCTTCGGGCTCGCGCATCCCATGGCGATCCCGCGCGTGCCCCTGCGCATCTCCAGCGACCGCCCCGGCGGGCCGGGCAACGTGATCTTCGGGGACCGGTCGGCGGGGCCCGAGGGGCTGCTGAGCGTGGTTCAGGCGTGCGGCGGGCTACTCGCCACCGCCGTGGACAACGCCGACCCCACGGCACTGGCCCCACATGTTTTCGGTGCGTCGGATCCGGAGGGGTTCGCGGCCATGGGCGTGGTCGAGACCCTCGTCCACACGTATGACATCGTCGAAGGCCTTCCGTACGACGGTGTGCCACCGGAGGACTTGAGCCGACGGGCCCTCGCGCGGCTGTTCCCCGACGTGGCCGTCACGGACAGCGCTTCGTCCACCCTGCTCTGGGCGACCGGACGCATCGAGCTGCCCGGACGGCCCCGCCGTACGAACTGGCGCTGGTACGGGGAGCCGTCCAAGCCCCGGTGATCTCCCTCCCCCGGAGCGGGCATGCCGGCGTGCTCAACCGGCCGAGGGCCTCAGGCGAACGGGCAGGGTCTGGTGGCCATTGCTGATCAGGGAGGCGAGTGGCTTCAACTCCTCGATGGGCACGGCGAGTTCCATCCCCGGGAACCGGTCGAAGAGCATCCGGAGGGCGGTGGCGACCTCTAGGCGGGCGAGCGGCGCCCCGAGGCAGAAGTGGATGCCGTGGCCGAAGGCGAGGTGGTCCTTCGGTACGCGGGTGAGGTCGAAGGTGTCCGCGGTCTCGCCATGCCAGTCGGGGTGCCGGTTGGCGGCGGCATAGGAGGCGAGGATCGCTTCGCCCTTGGCGATGACCTGCCCGCCGGGCAGGCTGATGTCGCTGAGGGCGAAGCGCAGGGGCAGGTGCTTGACGGCCGGCTCGTGGCGCAACGTCTCCTCGACGGCATCGCCCCAGGTGGCCCGGCCGGCCCGGATGTGGTCGAGCTGGCCGGGGTGGGCGAGCAGGTGGGCGACGGCCTGGTCGATGACGTTGACGGTCGTCTCGTATCCGGCACTGATCATGAGCAGCAGGGTGTCGCGCAGCTCGGGGTCGGACAGGCGGCCTCCGTCGCCCTCCTCGTCGCGCGCGGTGATGAGCAGGGACGTCATGTCGTCGCCGGGCTCCGCGCGCTTGGCGGCGATGAGCTGGTCGAGCGCCTCGTAGAGCCGACCGGTGTTCGCGGTGGACTGCTCGGCGGTCAGCGTGGTGTCGAAGACGCCGTCGACGAGAGCGCGGAAGGCGTTCCGCCGGCCGACGGGGACGCCCATGAGGTGGCCGATGACGGAGATCGGCAGCGGGTAGGCGAGGTGCTCGCGCAGGTCGACGGGCTCACCCGACGGGAGGGCGTCGAGGTCGTCGAGGAGGCCGGCGACGATCGCCTCGACGACGTGTTCCAGGGCGGTGACGCGGCGGGCGCTGAAGGCGGGCGCGACGAGGCGGCGCAGTCGGCGGTGGTCGGCCCCGTAGGCGGTGAACATGTTCTCGACCGCGACCCACAGGGCGAGCGGCCAGCTCTGGACGACCTCTTCGAAGTCCGGCCAGTGGGCGCGGGCGTCCTTGGAGACGCTCTCGCCGGTCAGCAGCTTCTTGAGGAGCGCGGGGTCGGTGACGGACCAGGCGGTCACACCGAGGATGTCCACGCGTACGGCGGGTCCGTGAGCGCGCAGCCGTCGGTGTTCGCCGTGCCGATCGGTACCGGTGGGGTCGAGGATGACGGGAGCGGTGGGCGGGGTCGTCACGGTGAGAGATCCCTTCAGGCGGACATGGCGGAGGTGGTGGGGGGTGAGGGGGCTGTGCGGGGGCTCGCGCTCCGGGGCGGGCGGGTACGGCGCTTGCGGTGCGGGAGACGTCGCGCGGGCTGAGGAGGAGCCGACCGGGAGTCGGTCGGGGTCAGACTCTTCGGACGGTCCGACGTGTGGGGTTCGGGGCCGCTCCGCGTGCCGCACGGCCGCGCGTCAGGAGTGCGTCGCTGCCCGGCTGAGGCTGCCCCGTCACGTCGCTGGTGCCGTCGTCACCCTGCCCGGCCCGGACCGTCGGCATCCGTACGGCAACGGCAACGGGATGGGCGGCAATGGGGTGGACGGCAATCGACCGGCGGTGGCCATGATGAGCGCTCCTCGTCTGCGGTCGTCGCGCCCGACACCGGGCTTCTGCCGGCCCCTTCGGGGCGTTGCCGCACGGTGAACTCTCCCGTGACGCGGCCGCTTCGCGCGACGGCGCGATCCGGCCAATCTGTTGGGCCCCACGTCGCCGGCGGCGCCCGGGCGGAACGCGATCCGCGTCCCCCGCCCCCCATCGGTAGCGGTGTCCCGGGCCTGGTGAGGGCCCGCGTCATTCGATCGTGGGGATTGAAAGGTCATTCCCCTGCGGCTCGGGCTGTCGGCCGGAACAGTCTGCACCGCACGCTGTGATTGATCTTGGAGGCGCCATGTCAGTGTTCCGTCGTCGACTCTCCGTCCTGTCCGCTCTGTCCGCCCTTGCCCTGGCGTCGGGGGCCATCGGCTCCGCTTCCTCCGCGTCGGCGGCCGTCGAGCCTCCGGTCGTGGTCAACGCCGGGTACCCGAGTCAGCCGGGCCAGGTCTCACGGGCCACCTGCCCCGAGGGCACGCAGCTTGTGGGCGGCGGCTACCGAGTCTTTCCGGTGAGGAACGGTCTCGGTGAGGTGGTCGACTTCATCGCGGCCAACGCGCCCTCGGTCACGGTTGCGAACGCCTGGGAGGTCCGCGGACTGTTCGGCCGTGCCGGGGCCTTCGCCATGTGCTCGACGTCCTCGACAAAGGCGCCGACCGTGGTGGCTTCGTCATGGACCGGGAAGGACGCGACGGCCAAGGCCACTTGCCCGGAGGGGACGCGGCTGACCGGGGGCGGCTACGACTCCCGCCCGGCCGTCAACGGAACGAACAACAACATGGACGAGATCGTCATCAACGCCCCCGCCGGTCAGACCCCCAACACATGGATGGCACGCATGGACAAGGGCGAGGCACGCGCCATCGCCATGTGCGCCAAGTAGCGGCTCCCGTCCTGGTGCCAGCGATGGGCCGGAGATTGGAGTAGACCAATGATGTGAATCGTCGGGGAGGGCTCCCGAGACGGCGCCCTCCCGCACGCCCTCCAGCCTGCGGTGATGCCGTTCAGCCCGTGGCTGCGGTCAGGGCGAAGGGCGCGGAACACCCTTGGCGGGGGCCAGTCGAGCATGGTATAGACATATGAAACAACCGCATTTCGCATTCCCTCTCGGTCCGACCCGGCCGACAGGCGGTGTACCGCCGGAAGGTCTGTCCTGGTGCATGCCCTCGATCACCCTCACCTCGTCGTGAGAGCGCGACGCGCCCTGAGCGCGTCCCGGCTGCTCCACCCGGGCGCGGCGCTGCGACTGCGGCGCGCGGGCATCGCGAGGGTGCACGTCACCGGCCGCCTGGCCCGCGTGGCCCTGCGCGGCGAGATCACCGGCCGCGAGGCCGATGAGCTCGCCGCTGAGCTGCGCCGCCTCGTGCGCAACGGCTCCCGTGACCTCATCGTGGACCTGTCCGAGGTCACGTACCTGGCGCGGGAGAGCGCGGGCGTCTTCTTCGGCACGCTGAGGGCCCTCAAGGAAGTGGAGGGCTCCATGGCGCTCCGAGGAGCCTGCCCGCGATCCGCTGCCACGCTGCACTGCCTGGGCCTTGGCAGGCTCACCGAGGTGTGCGGCACCGCGCGGTAGCGCGGTCACACGTATCCCGCGCGGCGTCGCCGCAGGTGTGGGCGCGTCGGGCTACTTCCGTCCGCAGCCGGGGCGAGTTCGCCGGCCCGCCGCCAGAACGGCCCCGACGGCCAGAGCCGCCGCACCCGCACGCCGCACCGCGGTACGCCTGCGCCCGTGCCATCCGCCGACCACCGCCGCCGGTTCGGGCAGCGGCCGCAGTACGTTGCCGGAGGTCGGTTCGGCGGGCTGCTTCCGGGAGAGGTGGGAGCGGTCCATCTGGTGCGCCAGCAGCCGCTCCACGAGGCGGGGCGCCAGTTTCGCCTGGATGCCGAGCAACCGGCTCGCCGGACCGACGTAGGCCTCCCGCCGGGGCCTACGGGTCAGCCGGAGCACCGTGCGTGCCGCTCGCTCGGCCGTGTACACGGGCGCCATGGGCAGCACCTTGCGGCCCGAGTAGTTGGCGGCGTTCCCGAAGAACGGCGTGTCCATGGTCGCGGGCAGCACGGTGCACACGTGGATGCCGGGCCGGCCCGCCAGCCGCAGTTCCTGGCGGAGGCTGCCGCTCAGCGCGCGAACCGCCGCCTTCGAGATGACGTAGGGGATGTTGTACGGCACGACGGCCCCCCCGACCACCGAGGACACGTTGATCAGGGTGCCGCCGCCCTGTTCGCGCATCACGCGGAGCGCGGCGCGCGCACCGTGCGCGTAGCCCATGACATCGACGTCGAGCACCCGCCGGAAGACCTCCGGCGGGATCTCGTCGAGCGACCCGAAGGCGGCCACCGACGCGTTGTTCAGCCATACGTCGATCCGTCCGAACGCAGTGACCGCCCGGCGGGCGAGATGGTCGACGGCCTGGGCGTCCGTCACGTCCGTGGGCACCACGAGCGCCCGCGCGCCACGGTGCTTCCGGCACACCTCGGCGACCTCCTCGAGCTCGGCGGCCCGCCGCGCGGCGAGCACCACCGACCACCCCCGGGACGCGAACCGCTGTGCGCAGGCCCGCCCGACGCCGCTCGACGCCCCGGTGATCACCACGACCTTGCCCTGTTCCGCCACGAGCCCGGCTCCTTCCGTGCCGCAGTTCCGCGTCACCGACGCCGCCGCGTACCGGAGCGGCGCACACCTACACGTGAGGCCGTCGCGAGCCCCGTCGGCAGTCGATCGTGGTTTCGTACGCGGCGCATCCGGGAGCGGCAACCGGACGAAGCCGGCGGCCGCCGGGCCGGGCCGCCACCGCTCGGACTGCGTACGCTCGACTCCGTGCCCCGCCATCCGAAGAAGCCCCGCCGTCTGGTCGCCGACGGGCGCGAGTACCTGTGGACGCTCCGTCACAGCCACCGCGCGGCGGACGGCGGGCGGTCCGCGGCCTGCCGCCAGACCCTCACCCTGCGCCCGCAGCCGGCCGGTACCGGTGGCCCCCTGCGCATCGTCTTCGACGAGGGTCCGGGGCGGTACGTCCCCGGCGGGTTTCCGCTGGGCTCCGGCGACGTGGGATACGTACACGGCGGCTCTCTGAACCTGCACGAGCCGGGCGCCGTCCGGGCCCTGCTCGACGCGGCGTCGGCCCGCGGGTGGCAGCCGGGGGAGCGGCGAGCGGTGGAGGTCGACGGCTGGGCCCTGCTGGAGGCGGCGGTCGCCGCCCGAGCCGGGGAGGACGGCCCTCCGGGCGCGTAGGGTGTGATCTTCGGACCGGTCCGCCGCGTCGGCCCGTGCTTGACCGTGCTTGTCGAAAGGCAGTTCAATGACGCCCTCCGCCGCTCCCACCGTCCGTCGCGTGGACGCCCGGCATCGGTACGAGATCCTCGTCGGCGACACGTCGGCCGGATTCACCGCCTACCGTGACCGCGGCGACCGCCGGGTCTTCCACCACACCGAGATCGGCGACGATTTCGCCGGTCAGGGCCTTGCCTCCCTCCTGGTGCGGGAGGCGCTGAACGACGTACGCGCGTCGGGCAGGCGCATCGTGCCGGTCTGCCCCTACGTGGCGAAGTTCCTCACGAAGCACGACGAGTTCGACGACATCACCGACCCGGTGACCCCGGAGGTGCTCGCCTGGCTGGAGGGCGAGCTGTCGCACTCCACCCGGCAGGCACGCTGACCGGCACCGTCCGTGGGCGCGGGAGAGGGTGTGGAAGCGGATTTCATGAGGGGCGGCCCGGTGGCCGGAGGCGAGCGGGGAGCCGAGGACCTCGCGGGACGGGACGAGCGGCTCGCGGGACGGGACGAGCAGCTCGCCGCCATCGACGCGGCCCTTGCCGGTATCACCGCCGCCGGGACGTCCGTCCTCCTGCGGGGCGACCCCGGCATGGGGAAGACCGCGCTCCTGAAGGTCGCCGAGACCAAGGCACGCGACGCCGGACTGCGTGTCCTGCGGATGACCGGCGCCGAAGCGGAGGCAGGGCTGCCGTTCGCCGCCCTGCACCAGGTGCTCTGGCCACTGCTCGACGACACCCAGGCCCTCCCGGTGGAACAACGCGACGCCCTGGAGAGCGCCTTGGGCGTACGCGAGGGCATGCCGCCCGAAGGGTTCACCGTGGCGGGGGCCGCGCTCACCCTCCTCGCCCACGCCGCCGCCCGGCGCCCCGTCGTCGTACTCCTGGACGACCTCCAGTGGGCCGATCCGTCCAGCGTCGCCGTGTTCGGGTACCTGCGGCGGCACCTGGCGCCGCTGCCCGTCGTCCTCGTCGGCGCCACCCGGCACGCGGGGCACCCGAGCGGTGACACCCACACCCCGGAGGAGAACGGGGACGCCGAGAGCCTGCCGGGCCGCGTCATCGACCTGGAGCCACTGGACGAGCGGCAGGCGAAACGGCTGCTGCGCACGCTCCACCCGTGGCTGCCCGACACCACGCACCGGCGCGTGCTGCGCGCGGCCGGCGGCAACCCGCTCGCCCTGCGTGAACTGCCCGCGCAGATAAGGAGAGTGGCCCCCGACCACCCCGCGCTCCTCGCGGCCCCCGCCACGGCCGACGGCACCGAAGCCTTCGACGAACTCCCGCTCGGCACCCGCCTCGGCAGCCTGTACGAGGACGGCCTGCGCGCCCTGCCGGACAGCACCCGCCGCATGCTGCTGGTCGCGGCCGTCGGCGGTTCCTTCGCCCAGCGTGTCAGCGCCCTGCGGGACATGGCGCGGGACGGTGTGACGACGCCCTGGACGGAGATCCACCGGCGGATCGACGCGTCCGGGCTCGCGCGCGTCGACCTGATGCGGGACCTCGTGCTCTTCCACCACCCGCTGGTGCGAGCCTGTCTGGTGCACATCGCCTCACCCGCGGAACGCCGCGCGGCGCACCGCCTGCTCGCGCGGGCCCTGCCCGCCGCGAGCCCGCAGCGGATCACGCACCTGGCTGCCGCCACCGTCGGCACCGACGCCCGCCTCGCGGAACTCCTCCACGCGCGGGCCGACGGCATGGCCGCGCAGGGCGGCGATGCCGAGGCCGCCGGCATGATGGCGCGCGCGGCGGGTCTCAGTCCCGACCCGGCGACCAGGGCGGCGCGCCTGGTCGCCGCATCGGGCATGGCCGCCCGCGGCGGCCGGCTGCGCCTGGCGGTGGAACTCCTCGCCGGAGCCGAGGCCGAGGCCCGCCCGGAGAAGCCCGAACCCGCGGCCCCCTATGCCTTCGCGCTCGCCTACACCCGGCTCCAGCTCGACGGCGACCCCACCCCCGCGCTCGAACTGCTGCCCGGCGCCCTGGAACTGCCGGCGTCACCGGAGGACAGGGAGCACCGCGCCGGACTGCTCGAACCGATGCTCTTCATGCTCATCGTCGTGGCCGTGCACACAGGGGACGAGCGGGCGTGGGCCGCCGTCGACCGGCATGCCGGGGACGCCACGGAGCCGGCGGCCCTGTGCCGGCGCGCCTGGGCCGGACCGTGTCCCGACCAAGGCGCTGCCGGGGCCCGTGCGGGAGCCGCACCGACGGTCGACCCCGACGACGTGCCGCAGCGGCTGCGCGAAGCCGTCGCGGCCCTGCCGGCCGATCGCGAGACGCCCGCCGCCTGGCTGCTGCTGTGGGCGGCCGCCGCGATCGACGCCGTCGGTGAACACACCGCGCTGGCCAGCCCTTTCGTACGGCATCACGCGTTCGCCACCCAGGCTTTCATCGAGAGTCTCCGCGCCCACGACGACTTCCTGCACGGCCGCTGGGATGCCTCCCTGGCCACCGCCCGCGAGGGCGCGAAGACGTCCGCCGCCCACGGCTACGCGTTCAACGAGATGCTCTTCCTGCACAACGCAGGGCAGGTCCTCGCCGCCCGCGGTGACGGCGAGGCGCTCGCCGCGCTGGAGCCCGTCCTCGGGCAGGCAGCGCGGGAGCGGAACATGCTCCGTGTCGCCGAGCGGCTGCACGGCCTTCGAGCGCTGTGTGCCCTCGGGCACGGCCGGGCCGAGGACGCGTGGGACCACGCGCGCTCCCTCACCGCGCCCGGCGTGATCCCGCCGCGCAGCGCGTGGTTCCACCTCTCCCTCGTCGACTGGATCCAGGCCGCCGTCGACAGCGGGCACCGGCCGGACGCCCTGCGTCACCTGCGGGCGGTCAGGGCCGCGGGCACCGCCCGCGCATCGGCACACCACGCCTTCCTCGTGGCCGTCGCCGAAGCCCTCGCAGGCGAGGACGGCGCGGACCAGCCGTTCGAGGCGGTGTACGCCTTTCCCGGCGCGGAGCGGTGGCCCTTCCCCCTCGCCCGGGCCCGCCTGGCCCACGGCGCGCGGCTGCGGCGCCGGGGCCTGTACGGACCTGCGGCCACCCGCTGCCGCGCCGCACTCGACACGTTCACCCGCCTCGGCACCGCGCCCTGGGCCGCACAGGCGGCCCGCGAACTCGACGCCATGCGGGCCGAGTCCGAGCCGCCGGACGAGACACCCCCGAGCCACCCGCTGCTCTCCGCGCAGGAGTCGCGCATCGCCGACCTCGCCGCCCAAGGGCTGACCAACCGCCAGATCGGCGAGCGGCTCGGCCTGTCACCCCGCACGATTGGCGCGCACCTCTACAAGCTCTTCCCGAAGCTGGGCATCACGACCCGCGCCGGCATCGCCCGCGCCCTGGAGGAGACCCGGGCCGACGGGGCCCAGGGCGGGTTTCGGGGCGCGTCTCAGCCGTCCGGCAGCGCCCTGGCCAGCGCGGCCCGCGAGGAGATCCCCAGCTTGGGGAAGATCCGGTAGAGGTGCGCGCCCACCGTGCGCGGGGAGACGTGCAGCGCGGCGCCGACCTCCTTGTTGGTCAGTCCGGTGGCCACGAGACGGGCGATGCGCAGTTCCTGCGGGGTGAGCGCCGCAGCGCCCGCAGCCTCCGGCGGCAGGGCCAACGGCCCCTCGGCCGCCCGCAGTCCGGCCTCGCACTGCTCCACCCACGGGGAGGCGTCCAGCGCGCGGAAGGTGCGGCGGGCGGCCCGTAGCGCCTCCCTCGCCTCGACGCCCCGCCCCTGGCCACGCAGCCAGGAGCCGTGCGCAAGGCGAAGCCGCGCCAGGTCGAACACCCACTGGCAGGACCCCGGTATGGCGTAGGCCGCCGCATAGGCCGCGTCGGCCTCACCGTTGTCGGCCGCCACCGCCGTCGCCGCGGCGAGCAGGAAGGCGTGGTGCGCGGAGACGCCGTCCATCCGCGCCGCCCTGCCCGCGGCCACATGCGCCCGCGCCGCCGCCCGGCGGCCGGTGCGCACAGCCGCCACGACGAGGTCGAAGAAGGGCAGGTGGAACCAGGACAGGCCGCGCGGCAGCTCACCCGGCGCCATCAGGCCGCGCAGCCTCACGTACGCCTCCTCGTACCGGCCGTGGGCGCCGAGGGCGAGCGCTTCGAGACGGTCCAGGTGGTCCGTCACGAACCGCATCCGGGCCTTGGCCGCGGCGGGCTCGATCCGCTCCCGCACCTCGCGCAGCCCGTCCAGGTCACCGCGGCCCGCCAGGAAGTGGGCGAAGTAGTGGCGGAACAGCAGGGCGTTGCAGTGATAGCCCGCCTCCTCCGCCAGGTCGGCCGCCGCCGGGCAGTCCTCGGCGGCCTCCCAGTCGCCCCGCAGGAAGGCCTGGTGGCAGCGCGCCTTGGCGACGGAACCCTGCGTGGCGTACGCGTGTTCGCCGCCGAGGAGCCGCCACAGCCCGGCGTCCGCCGCGTCCACGGCAGCCGCCGTCCACAGCACCAGCCAGGCGGCGCCCGCCTCCCTGCCGGCCGTCATGCGCGCCGTCAGCGCGCGCAGCTCCGCCTCGGCCCCGTGTGCCGTACGCGGCGGATCAGCCCAGGCGCGGTGACACAGCCGGGCGGCGGGGGAGACGTGCGCCGTGTACCGCTCCAGGGCCTGCCAGCCGCGGGCGTCGCCCGTGTACGACGCGGCCAGCAGCAGCTTGAAGAACATCTGTTCGACGAGGTCGCCGTGGTCAGGGGCGCCGGGAGCGGTCAGCGCGGCCAGGGCGCCGGGCAGCAGTTCGATGGACGACGCGAAGTCGACGTGGTGGCTCTGGTCGACGTACACGACCGCGTAGGCGAACAGCGGCGCGACGTCGTCGGGCACCTGCCCCTGCCGCAGCTCCCGCACCAGCTTCGCCGCGTACGCGAGGCGTCCGCCCCGGGCCGACATCACGGCCGCCCAGGTCAGCCGCCGCGCGCGAGCGTCGGGGCCGGAGCCGAGGGCCGCCGCCTTTTCGAGCAGCAGGGCGCCCTCCGCGTCACCGCCGCGCAGCGCGATGCGGGCCCCCGCCTCCTGAAGGCGCGCGGCGAGGGGCTCGTCGGGCTCCTCGGCGGCGGACGCCTCGTGCAGCAGGCGGCGCGGGTCGTCCGCACGCAGCCGCCCCGCCAACGTCCGGTGCGCGTCCCGCCGTTCGGCCCGCTCGGAGGAGGCGATCACCGCGCTGCGCACCAGCGGATGGCGGAAGACCAGCCGTCCCGTGCCGTCCAGCCGGGCGAGGCCACTCGCCTCGACCCGGTCCAGGAGCTGTTCCGTATGCCCCTGTCCGGGCTCGCGGATGGTGCCGCTGCCGGCGGCGTCGGCACCGTCGAGGGCCGTGAGGAGCAACAGCCTTCGCGCGTCCGCGGGGAGCGCGCACAGCCGCCGCGCGAAGAGCGTCTCGAGCCGCCGGCCCAGCGGCAGCCGCTCGGGCAGTGGCAGGACGCCCCGGCGATGCCCGTACGCCAGCTGCCCTGGCAGCTCGGCCAGGGCCAGGGGGTTGCCCGCTGCCTCGGCCATCACCCGCTCCGTGGTCGAGGCCGCGAGGCCCGGGTGCCAGTGCCGCAGCAGGGCGCGGGAGTCCGCCTCGGAGAGCACCCCGACGTCGACCGCCGTCGCGGGCCAGCCCTCCGGGGCCGAGCCGTCGGCCCGGCTCGCACACACCATGACCACCCGCAGATCGACGATCCGCTGGTGCAGGAAGACGAAGACGGCGACGCTGGAGGAGTCCACCCAGTGCAGGTCGTCCACGAGGATCAGCACCGGCCCGCGGCGCGCCGCCTCGGCGAGGAGGGCCAGCACCGCCGCGCCGACCATGAAGCCGCTCGGGGGGAGTCCCTCCCGCAGGCCGAGGACCCGTTCGAGCGCGGCCAGTTGGGGCCGGGGCAACGCGCGGGCGTTCTCCCACAGGGGCCGCAGCACCTGGTGCAGCGCCCCGAAGGCGATGCCGACCTCCGGCTCGTGTCCCGCGGCCCGCAGGACGGTGAAGCCGTCACTGTCGGCGCGCACGGCCGTCCAGTCCAGCAACGCGCTCTTCCCGATGCCGGGGTCGCCCCGCAGCACGGTCGCCGAGCCGCCCGTGCCGGTGCGGGCGCTCTCCAGGGCCCGCTCCAGCAGCGCGCGTTCGCGCCACCGGCCCACGAGCGGCGTTCCGTCGCCCGCGTCCGTCATGGCCACCCCCCTGTCGACAGGCCGCCATCTGCGCGGCACCTGTCACACGGTGCCACTGTCGCCTTGCCTGTGCGTGCACGGCTTGTGCCTCTCCCCGCAGAAAGTGCCGACACCCCTCCCCACCAGGGACGGAAGGGCTCCAGGCTGGATGTCCGCGAGCTCGACGCCGGTACGTACCGGTGACCGCACACATGCCAGATCACCTACGCCAAGACGCAGTACGCCGCAGTACGCCGCAGTACACCGAAGTACGCCGAGAACAAAGGGGCCTGATGAACCCGACGCCCGCACCCGCCGGTACCAAGGAGAGACACACCGCCGCGGAGACCTGTGCCCCCGATGGGTGGGGCGACCTGGACGGCTCCGGCCGCCCCACCCGACCGACGCACGATCACACCCTCGCTTTCCTCCGGGCGAGCACGTTCCGGGGAACGGGTCCGTCCGTCGTCCACGTCGCCGCCGGGCACGCCGACGGCCCGCAGCTGCTGCTGGGCCTCCACAACCGGGGCGAGGCGACACTCGTCCGCCGGGGGAGTCGTGGCGTGGTCTGCCGCGCCGGGGAGATCTTCGCCCACGACGGAGCGGAGCCCGTCGCCCTGCGCGAGTCGGCGGAGTACGAGCTGCATCTGATCCGGATCTCGCGCCGCGCCCTCACCCTGACCGACGACCAGGTACGCGAACTGAGCGACCGGGCGCCGTTCGCCGACGGCCCGGTGGCCTCCCTGCTCGGCACGCTGCTGAGGCAGCTGGTCGAGACCCTGCCCGGGCGCGCGCCACGGACGGCGCTCCGGCTGGCGGGCGCCGTCGCCGAGCTGGTCGACCTGCTGGGCGTCGAGGACGCGGACCCCGGGCCGCGGGGTCGCGACGCACTGGTGCGTCGGCTGCGCGCGTACGTCGACGCGCACCTCTGGGACCGGAACCTGACGCCCGCGGCCGTCGCCGAGGCCCAGCACATCTCGATCCGCTATCTCCACAAGCTCTTCGAGGGCCACGGCAGCACGGTCGGCCGCTGGATCCAGCACCGCCGCCTGGAGGAAGCGCGACGGGAGCTGGCCCGGCCGGGGCGCGCCGACATCACGGTCTCCGCGGTCGCCAGACGCTGGGGCTTCGCCAGCGCCACGCACTTCAGCCGCAGCTTCCGCGCGGCGTACGGGATGTCGCCCAGCGACTGGCGCGACGGCAGGACCAAGGCGTCGGTGGGGTCCGGCCACGGCGCGGGGTGACGGGGGCGGGCGCGGGGTCGGCGGGCAGCGGCGACCCGGTCGTGTTCGTGGCGGACGACTTCGCGCAGCTGCTCGCCGGTCGGCGGGGCGAGGTCCCGGGCCCGGTCTGCGCCGGCGAACGTCACCTCGACGATCTCCGCCACGGGCGTACCCCGCGCGGACAGCGTGCCGGACGCGCTCCGCCGGAGTGGAACCCGGACGGCGCGTCACCTCAGCGCAGCCCGGCAGAGCACAGCCCAAGGGCCACTCAGGCGGCGCTAGGGCCTGTCTGACAATTCCCGCCTGCCTCGCGACGCCATGCACGCACTCTCGCCGCACCGGGCGCAGAGCCAAGTACATCCAGTACGAGGCCCTACGCCCGGCACGCCGAGAGCACGCACCTGACGCCGCGAGGCCGCCCTCCGGGCGACGACGCGAATTGTCAGACAGGCCCTAGCCCCGATCCAGAACCTCATCGTCCGCGTGCGTGCCGAACTCGGCGACCCGCACCTCCGCGATCTGCTCGTACCGGCTGATCCGGTCGGTCCACTCGGCGTCGACACCGAACGCCGCCTGTGCGAAGCCCACCCGCCTGACGGCCTCGGCCAGGCCAGGATCACCAGGGGCCAGCAGCCGCACCGGCGCGTCGAGCGCCACGGTGTGCGGCGGCACGAAGTACTCGTCCGGCAGAACGGTGCGCGCATGGACGAGCGCGCCGACAGCGACAACCGAGCCCGCCCCCAGCCGTGCGCACTGCAGGACCGTCGCCGTGGTCGCCACATAGGCGCACCGGCCGACCTCGCATCCCAGCAGCGTGGCATGCGGCCCCACGAAGACGTGGTCGCCGACGAGCACCGGCTGGTCGCCGGCGACCGCAGACCCGCGCAGCACCGCGTTCTCGCAGATCACCGCCGCCTCCCCGACCTCGATCCGGGACCCCTCGGCATCGAGCACCGCGCCGTACATCACCCGTGCCCTCGGCCCCACGCGGACATCACCGACCAGCGTGGCCGTCGGGGCGACGTAGGCGGTGGGATGGACCTGCGGTTCATGCCCGCGATGCCGGATGCGGATTCCCCGCGTTTCAGCGATCATGAGCGGATCCTCGCCCGACCGACCGCGAGCATGCTGGCGGTTTTCAGACATCGCGTTCGTCGAGACCGAGACCCGTGCCATCCGGTACACCACCCGCGGCCCCCGCCGAACCGGCACCGGCACCCGCCCCCGACATGAGGACCAACCGACGCCACTGCTGAGGCGGATGGCCGTGGACGGCCTTGAAGGCGCGGCTGAAGTGTGCCGCGCTGCGGAAGCCCCAGCGGGCCGCCACCACGCCGAGGGACGGGCTGACCCGTCCGCGCCGCGACAGCTCGCGCGCGCACTGCTCGACCCGGCGGCGCTGGATCAGGCGGCTCACCGTGATGCCCTCGCCCTCGAAGACGCGGTGCAGATAGCGCACGGAGATGAAGTGCGCCGCGGCGATGCGCTCGGCCGAGAGCTCGGGCTCACCGAGGTGCCGGTCGATGTACTGGCGGATCGTCAGGACCAGCTGGCGGGGCCCGCTCAGCGCGGGGGACTCGGCCTCTTCGGAGAGTTCGTCGATCAGATCGGCCACCGCGTCGGTGACGACACCGCCGAGCCGCTCCGCGACGCCCGCGGGGAGCCGGGCGGCGGCCTCGTCCAAGTACCCGAGCAGCGGCGTCAGGAGTGCGTCGACGGCGGTCGGCGGGGTCAGGACACGGCCGGTGGCGCGCTTGAGCTCCGCCACCGGCACGTGCAGCGCGTGGACGGGCAGCCGGAAGAGGAGGATCCGGCACGGGCCCTCCTGCTCCACGGAGAACGCCCGGCCGAGGTCGATCAGCGCGAGGTCCCCGCTCTCCACGCAGGCGCGCCGGCCGTCCTGCGTGACCCGCACGGCACCGGCCCTCGGAACCAGCAGGGCGACCGACTCCGGGGTGTCCTGGGCGGCCGGGTCCGGGCGGCGCGTGAGGCCGAGCGGCCCGGCGGCGCAGGTGATCATGTCCACGTATCCGAAGTGGTGCAGCGTCACGGCGCCGCTCACCGGGGCTTCCTGGGCCCCGTACTCCTCGACGGGCGCCAGCCACAGCGACAGCGCGGCCGTCACGTCGGTGGACGCGCCGGTGCCCGGTGAGTTCGCCGTCCCGGATCGAGTGCTCACGTGGGTTCCCTTCAGCCGTCCCGGGTTCTGTGCTCGGTGCGAGGCGGGGGGAAGGACGGTTCGCCCCTTTCCCGAGTGTTTCGGGGGAACCGGGAGAGGCGTTAGGTCATATGACTGCACTTCACCGGACACGGGGCGTGAGGGCCGCGCCGCGCGGTGCGCACGGCTCGTGAACTGTGCACTCAGGGGCACGGCCATGTACGGGCCCACCGCTCGATCGCGCTCTTCGACCGCCTAGGGTGGGTGCCGCGTGCCGGCAGAGCCGCGTTCGGCACCGAGCGCCCGCTTGCCCGGCCGTGGGGCGCGCGGTGGCGCCTTCGAGCGGCCCCGTGTCCCGTCCTCGCGCAGGAGATCCCGTGGAAGAAGACGCCCCCGTCGTACGGGAGACGCCTGCCCTTGAGCGCCGCACGCGTGCCTTTCTGCGGGAGCACGCCTGGCCCGGCCCTCCGGGCGCCGATACCACCGATACCACCGATACCACCGATAACGCCGACAGCGCCGATGACGCTGACGACACCGCCGCCTCCCGGGCCCGCATGGCCGCCCTCTGGGACGGCGAGGGCTGCGACGACCCGGACGTCGAGGAGGAGTGGCTGGCCCTGCCCGGAAGCGACGGCCGGCGCATCCGGGTACGCATCCTGCGTCCCGCGGGCAGCGACGACACCCTGCCGGTGGTGCTGTACCTGCACGGGCTCGGCTGGATGCTGACCGACGCGTACGCGCACCGGCGCCTGGTGGCGGACCTCGTGCTGGGAGCGGACGCCGCCGTGGTCGTCCCGGAGTACGACGGTCCGCAGGACGCGCGGCACCCGGGCGCCGTGAACAGGGCGCACACCGTCGCCCAGTGGATCGCCCGGCACGGCGTGGACTGGCGGCTGGACGGGGCCCGGATGGCGGTGGTCGGCGCCAGCGCGGGCGCCCAGCACGCGGCCTCCCTCACGCTCATGGCGCGCGAGCGCGGCGGCCCGCGCCTGTGCCACCAGGTGCTGGTCTGCCCGGTGACCGACGCCGCCATGGACACGCCCTCCTACCGCGAGTTCGCCGAGGGCTACTTCCTGAGCCGCGCCACCATGCGGGGCTACTGGCAGCAGTACGCGCCGGACCCGGCGAGCCGGACCCAGGCCACGGTCTCGCCGCTGCGCGCCCCCGCCCACAGCCTCCGGGGCCTCCCGCCGGCCCTGGTCCTCACGGCCGAGGCCGACGTGGTGCGCGACGAGGGCGAGGCGTACGCGGCCCGGCTGAGGGAGGTGGACGTCCCCGTCGTGTCGGTCCGCTACCACGGGACGATCCACGGGTTCCTGCTGTTCGATCCGCTCCGCGGCACGGACGCGTCCAGGGCGGCACGCATCCAGGTGACGGACACCTTGTACGCCGCCCTGCACGCCGCCTGAGCGCGCCTGTCGCCTGAGGCCGCCCGCCGGTCACTCCTGCCGCGCGCGCCGCCACTCGCTCGGGGTCAGGCCGTACTCCGCCCGGAAGCGGCGGCTGAAGTGACTCGGGCTGCTGAAACCGCAGCGGGTGGCGACGGCGGCGACGGTGAGCCGGTCGTAGCGCGCGGCGGCGAGCATCTGCCGTGCCTTCGCGAGGCGCTCGGTGATGAGCCACTGCTCCAGGCTGATGCCCGCCCCGCTGAGCAGGAGGTAGAGCCTGCGCACGGAGATGGCGTGCGCCGCCGCGATCCGCTCGGGCGTCAGCTCGCGATCGCCGAGGTGGCGGCGTACGTACGTCTTGACCCGCGTCAGCAAGGTCTCGTCCATGACGGACCTGACGTCGGGGGCGTCCTCGGCGTGCGCGGCGGACAGGAGCAGCGCGCGCACGAGTTCGGTGGTGGCGGCCGCGAGCGCGGGCGCGCCGGGGTCGGCCTCCAGCCGGCCCGGATCGCGCCACACCCCGCGCAGATGGTTCAGGACCAGGTCGTACATCGGGCTGGCCCGCAGGCGTGAGGAGGCCTTCACCACCACGTCCGGCGGCACGCCGAGGCGGTTCGCGTCGAGCATCATGGCCTGGGAGGCTCCGTCCCCGGACCAGCCGTAGACGCGGGAGGACAGTTCGTGGAAGACGCAGATGTCGTCCGGGCCCAGGAGCCGCCGCAGGCCCCCGACTTCGGCGCGGTGCGTCCCCTCGGTCTGGAGCGACACGGAGACCACGGGGTTGCTCCTGTGATGACGTACATGCCGTTCCGTGCGCCGCACCTCGAACCCGGAATTGCGTGTGGCGAAGAGGTCGAGGCCGCCCACCCGCCACGCTTCCATGCGCGCGTGGATGCCCGTGGCGGGCTCCTCGTGGACGACGTCGTTGGGCACCGAGGAATCGGTCAGCGCGTGGTGGAACGCCTCCGGACGCTCACGCGGCCGCACCGCGTTCAGATCGAGCAGCAGCACAGAACCCCCCTATCACTGGCCCCGGAAGCATTCTGCCTCATCCGTGGCGGCGGCCGTCCCGCTCAACCGCCTGCCGACGAAGCGGGCCGAGGTTTCCTGCCGGCTCTCTCCGCCGCGAAAGTTCTCCGCGTATCGCTGTCGGAGGTCCGTATCCGGACCGCCCGCAAACTATGTGATCCGTGATTTCTGTTCAATGAATACGGCGTCGCGCGACAGGCGTTGCTCTAGGGTGGCGTTACCGGGTACTGACCAAGGGCTTCCCGTCCTCGGACAGTCCACCGGAAAGAGGTTGGGGGCCGGCGTGATGGCCGCCCCCCGGGTGACGGATCCGCCGGGCTAGACCGTACTGATCCACTGGGTCAGATCCAGGGCCAACTGGATCAGGGCGACCCGGAGCGACCAGAGTGTCCAGTCCGGCGGTTCATCGTTTCCGGGCACGTGCTCTCGTTTCCTCGGTGGCTGACCGAAGGGGTCCCCCCGGCCGCGGCGCGGAGGGCGACGAGAGCGGTGATGCGAGGAGCGACGTCGTCAAAGGGAACTCTAGGGTGCCGAAACCCAACTCACGTGCACTCACGCGAAATTGGCCCACGTCAAGCCATGGTCATATGCCACTGCCCTGAAGAACGGCCCCGCGCGGGGGCGGGCGGAAGCCGTAGCCGCAGTTCATCACCGCCCGGTCCGATTCCCGGAGTGGCCACGCTCCATGCACTTTGGCATGAGACCGCTGCCACGAGGCGGCCCTTGGCGGAGGCGTAGCGTTCGGGGGCCTCACTCCGGGTCCGGCAGGGCCAGATGCAGGGCCTCCAGCGCGCCGTCGAAGGCGTGGTCGGGCCGGGTGCCGTACCCGATGACGAGGCCGTCGCGGGGCGGCATGCCGCTGTCGGGGTGGCGGTAGGCGGCGAGGCCTTCGAGAGCGAGACCCTGACGGGAAGCCGCGCGTACCGCGGCCTGTTCGGTGCCCGGCGGCAGATCCAGGACGGCGTGCAGCCCGGCGGCGATGCCGCCGATCCCGATGTGGGGCGCCCGCGCCCCGAGCGTGGCGACGAGCCGGTCGCGCCGACGCCGGTAGTTCAGCCGCATGCGGCGCAGATGCCGGTCGTAGGCGCCGCAGGAGATGAAGTCGGCGAGGGTGAGCTGCTCCAGGGACCCCGTCCACAGTTCGCGGGCGCCCTTGACCGCGAGGATGTCGTCCACGAGGTGGTCGGGCACCGCCATCCAGCCGATGCGCAGCGCAGGCGACAGGCTCTTGCTCGTCGACCCGATGTAGACGACGCGGTCGGGATCGAGCCCCTGCACGGCGCCGACCGGCTGCCGGTCGTAGCGGAACTCGCCGTCGTAGTCGTCCTCGATCACAAGACCGCCGCCCGCCCGCGCCCAGTCGATCACCGCCGCCCTGCGCCCGGGATGCAGCGGCCCACCGGTGGGGAACTGGTGGGCGGGCGTGAGCAGCACGGCCTCCGCGCCCGTCGCGGGCAGTTCGTCGATCACGGCTCCCCGCGCGTCCACGGACAGCGGGACCGTGCGCCGCCCGGCCGCGGTCAGGAGCGAGCGATGGAAGGCCAGGCCGTACGACTCGACCGCCACCGCACCGTCGAGCACCTGGCCGAGCATGCGCAGCGCGTGGGCGAATCCGGCGCAGACGACGATCCGGTGCGGCGCGGTGCGTACGCCCCGGGCCCTGGCCAGATACTCCGTGAGCGCGGTACGCAGTTCGATGCGGCCCCGCGGATCGCCCACGCCGAACGCGTCGTTGGGCGCCGCGTTCAGCGCCCGCCGCGACGAGGTCTGCCAGGCCGTCCGGGGGAACGTGGCGGCGTCCGGTGAGGTCGGCATCATGTCGTACGCGGGGCGGCGGACCGGCGGCGCCGAGCGGCGCGAGCGGTCCGGCGGCAGCGGTGTGCTGCGCCGCGCGACGCGGGTGCCCGACCCCTGCCGGGCCACGAGCCAGCCCTCGGCGACGAGTTCGCCGTACGCCTCGCCGACGGTGTTGAGGGCGATGCCGAGATCCCGGGCCAGACTCCGGTACGGAGGCAGGCGGGTGCCGGGGGCCAGACGTCCGGAGCCGATTGCCTCGCGCAGGGCCCGCATCAGCCGTTCGCGCAGGGTGCCCTCTCCGGTCAGCTCCAGGTGGAAATCCGAGCCGGTCCCGTGTCCCGGTTGGTGTTCGTCGGCTGAATTGCCCCGTTGATTCGACATGAGAATGCACCATACCGGGGGGCTAATCCGCTCCTAGGGTTCTTCGTATGACAGCAGTTGAGATTCCCCAGCGCATGAACTTCGCCACCGTCGCCCCCAAGGTCTTCAAGGCCGTCCTCGCCCTGGACGCGGCCGCCCGCCAGGGCCTCGACCCGGTGCTGCTCGAACTCGTACAGATCCGCGCGTCCCAGATCAACCGGTGCGTGTACTGCATCGACTACCACACGAGTGACGCCCGCAGGGCGGGGGAGAGCGAGAGCCGCATCTACCAGCTCGACGGCTGGCAGGAGTCCAGCCTCTACACGGCCGAGGAGCGGGCCGCGCTCGCCCTGACCGAGGCGGTCACCCGGCTGCCCGGCGGAGTCCCGGACGCCGTGTACGACGAGGCCGCCCGGCACTTCGAGGAGCGGGAGCTGGCCCAGCTCATCGCCCTCATCTTCACGGTCAACGCCTGGAACCGGATGAACGTCACCACCCGCAAGACCCCCGGAACCGAGTGATCCCCCTTTAGCCGCGGTCGCCGATCACCGACATCAACCGCTCGTGCGTCGCCGCGTCCGCGGCGGCCACGAGTCCGCGGCTCCCCGGGCCGATCGGAGCGCCGTCCAGGCCGGTGACCACACACCCGGCGGCGCGGCACACGGCGATCCCCGCGGCGAAGTGGACGCTCCCCGTCAGGTCCGTGCCGTCGGTGACGTACGCGGCGCGCTTGCCGGCCGCCACCCAGGCCAGCGCCAGCGTCGTCGACACGACCCGAGGACGGAAGTCCGCGACGAACCGAGGGTGGGCGAGCAGGTCCACCGCGCGGAAACCGGGCGCGCTCGGGAACGGCGGATCCAGATTGACGTCCACCAGCCGCGTGGCGGACGACGGCGACAGCCGCGCCTCACCGCCCTCACGCCGCACCCACGCGCTTTCGCCGTCCGTGCAGTAGACCTCGCCGCCGAACGGGTCCGCCACCGCCCCAGCCCCGTCGCCCAGCGCCACGTTGACCGCCACCAGCATGCTGCCGACGGCGTAGTTGAGGGTGCCGCACAGCGGGTCCACCAGCCACTGGCGCACCGCTCCGCTCGCGCCCTGCCGCCCGCTCTCCTCGCCGAGCAGCGCGTCGTCCGGCCGCGCGGCAGCGATGACGCCGAGGATCGCCTTCTCCGCCGCCACGTCCGCGGCGGTGGCGAAGTCCCCGGCGCCCTTGTCGATCCGGTCGAGCCGTCGCCCGTACAGGTCGCGCACGACGTCCCCGCCCGCGAGGGCCGCGGCCATGGCCACTTCGGTGTCGTCGAGGCCCGCGTATGAGTTGATCACGGAGCGAAGGCTAGTGGGACGGAGCCCGACCCGCCGCGCTTTCCGGGCAGAGCGGTCGGCCCGCCGAGGGGTGAGACGCGGGTCACAGCCGGCCGTGTCACATCCCCTGTCGTCCGTTCCGTCAAAGGGGTGCAGCCATCGACAACGGCAGAGGAGCACACCATGGACGCACGCTTGAACTTCTTCGCCAGCCCGCTCGCGGGCAAGGCCCTGAAGCACCTCACCTCGGCGAACAAGGAGCTCATGGCCTCGGCGCTGCCCGCCGCGACGCAGGAGCTGGTGAAGATCCGCGCCAGCCAGATCAACGGCTGTGGCTTCTGCCTCGACATGCACACCAAGGAGGCGGCCGCCGCGGGGGAGAGCTCGCTGCGCCTCAACATGATCGCGGCCTGGCGGGAGGCCAAGGTCTTCACCGATGCCGAGCGCGCCGCGCTTGAGCTGGCGGAGCAGGGCACCCGCATCGCCGACGCGGCCGGTGGCGTCTCGGACGAGGCCTGGGCGAACGCCGCCAAGCACTACGACGAGGAGCAGCTGACCGCGCTGGTCTCCCTGATCGCCCTCATCAACGCCTTCAACCGGCTGAACGTCATGGTCCAGCAGCCCGCCGGCGACTACCAGGTCGGCCAGTTCGGATAAGCCGGACCCGCACCGCAAAGCCCCAGGTCCCAGGCGTACTTGCCGGGCCTGGGGCTTCTGTGCGCACGGACGGGAACGCACGGATCAGGAATGGAGAAGCGGGGCCCACGCGCCGCCGCTAGCGTGATCCCCATGGACAACGACGACGCGCCCGCCCCCGGCGGCAGGGCCCTCGCGCCGCTCAAGGAGCCGGAGCCGGTGACCGGCGGATCGCGCTCCCGCGCCGAGCGCCGCCGCGACACCGGGCACCGGCTCGCCCACGACGTCGACGCGTGGGTGACCGGCGCCTCGGCGGACGGCGTGCCCCACCTCGTCCCGCTCTCCTTCGACTGGGACGGCGAAGCGATGTGGCCGGCCACGCCGGCGGACGGCCCGGCCGGCCGCGCCGCGTCCAGGCCTGGCGCGAGGTCGACGACCGGCCGCGACCTGATGCGCGGCGGCCGCTGGGCGGCGTGACGCAGGCCCCATCGAGCCGGACGACGCCGACGGAGGCCGCGCAGGCGGCCCTGCCCCACCAATGGAGAACATGATGACGAGCAAGGCCACCACGACGACGCCCGCGCAGTCGCCCGCGCCGCATGCCGCCGACAGCCACGATCTGATCCGGGTGCACGGCGCGCGGGAGAACAACCTCAAGGACATCAGCATCGAGATCCCGAAGCGCCGCCTCACGGTGTTCACCGGTGTCTCCGGCTCGGGCAAGAGCTCGCTGGTGTTCAACACGATCGCCGCGGAGTCGCAGCGGATGATCAATGAGACCTACAGCGCCTTCGTGCAGGGCTTCATGCCGACGCCCGCGCGGCCCGACGTCGACGTGCTCGACGGGCTGACCACCGTGATCACCGTCGACCAGCAGCGCATGGGAGCCGACCCCCGCTCCACGGTCGGCACCGCCACCGACGCCAACGCCATGCTGCGCATCCTCTTCAGCCGCCTGGGCAAGCCGTACATCGGCTCGTCGGCGGCGTTCTCCTTCAACGTCGCCTCGGTCCAGGCGTCCGGCGCGTTCAAGGTCGATCGGGGGGCCGACAAGACCAGGACCGTCAAGCGGACCTTCACCCGCACCGGCGGCATGTGCACGAGATGCGAGGGCCGGGGCACGGTCTCCGACATCGACCTCACCCAGCTCTACGACGACACCAAGTCCCTCGCCGAGGGCGCCTTCACCATCCCCGGCTGGAAGTCGGACAGTTTCTGGACCGTGCGGGTCTACGCCGAGTCGGGCCTGCTCGACCCCGACAAGCCGATCCGCAAGTACACCAAGCGCGAGATGCAGGACTTCCTCTACCGGGAGCCGACGAAGGTGAAGGTGGAGGGCGTCAACCTCACGTACGAGGGGCTGATCCCCAAGATCCAGAAGTCCTTCCTGTCCAAGGACAAGGAGGCGATGCAGCCGCACATCAGGGCCTTCGTGGAGCGGGCGGTCACCTTCACGACCTGCCCCGAATGCGACGGCACCCGGCTCAGCGAGGCGGCCCGCTCCTCGAAGATCAAGAAGATCTCCATCGCCGACGCCTGCGCGATGGAGATCAGGGACCTGGCCGAGTGGGTACGCGGCCTCGACGACCCCTCGGTGGCGCCGCTGTTGACCGCCCTGCGGCAGACGCTCGACTCGTTCGTGGAGATCGGCCTCGGCTACCTCGCCCTCGACCGGCCGGCGGGCACCCTGTCCGGCGGTGAGGCGCAGCGCGTCAAGATGATCCGTCACCTCGGCTCCTCCCTCACCGACGTCACATACGTCTTCGACGAGCCCACCGTCGGCCTGCACCCCCACGACATCCAGCGCATGAACAACCTGCTGCTGCGTCTGCGGGACAAGGGCAACACGGTCCTCGTCGTGGAGCACAAGCCGGAGACGATCGCGATCGCCGACCACGTCGTGGACCTCGGCCCCGGCGCCGGCACGGCGGGCGGCACCGTCTGCTTCGAGGGCACCGTCGAGGGCCTGCGGACCGGCGGCACCATCACCGGCCGCCACTTCGACGACCGGGCCGCCCTCAAGGAGACGGTGCGCGAGCCCACCGGCGCGCTGGAGATCCGCGGCGCGTCGGCGAACAACCTCCGTGACGTCGACGTCGACATCCCGCTCGGTGTGCTGACCGTGGTCACCGGCGTCGCGGGCTCCGGCAAGAGTTCGCTCGTGCACGGCTCGCTGGTGAAGAGCCCCGTGGCCGCCGACGAGGGTGTGGTGGCCATCGACCAGAGCCCGATCCGCGGCTCCCGGCGCAGCAACCCGGCGACGTACACCGGACTGCTCGACCCGATCCGCAAGGCGTTCGCGAAGGCCAACGGCGTCAAGCCGGCGCTTTTCAGCGCCAATTCGGAGGGTGCCTGCCCCAACTGCAACGGCGCCGGGGTGATCTACACCGACCTGGCGATGATGGCGGGCATCGCGACCCCCTGCGAGGAGTGCGAGGGCAAGCGGTTCGAGGCGTCGGTCCTGGAGTACCGCCTCGGCGGGCGCGACATCAGCGAGGTGCTCGCGATGTCGGTGGCCGAGGCGGCGGAGTTCTTCGGCGCGGGCGAGGCGCGCACCCCGGCCGCGCACAGGATCCTGGAGCGGCTCGCCGACGTCGGCCTCGGCTACCTCACGCTCGGCCAGCCGCTCACCACCCTGTCCGGCGGCGAGCGGCAGCGGCTCAAGCTGGCGACCCACATGGCGGAGAAGGGGGGCGTGTACGTCCTCGACGAGCCGACCACCGGCCTGCACCTCGCCGATGTCGAGCAGCTGCTGAGCCTCCTCGACCGGCTCGTCGACTCCGGCAAGTCGGTCATCGTGGTGGAACACCACCAGGCGGTCATGGCGCACGCCGACTGGATCATCGACCTCGGTCCCGGCGCCGGTCACGACGGCGGCCGGATCGTCTTCGAGGGCACCCCCGCCGAGCTCGTGGCCACCCGGCCGACCCTCACCGGCGAGCACCTCGCGAAGTACGTCGGCGCCTGAGGGGCCCCGCTCCCCGCCCCCGCGGCCGGGCTCGATTAACGATCAGGACCCCGCCTTGGGCAGGATGGGCCCATGACCGAGATCCGCACGCCCCGCCTCCTCCTCCGCCGCTGGCACGACGACGACCTCGCGCCGATGGCGGACATCAACGCGGACCCGCGGGTCATGCACTGGGTGGACGACGGCCGGGTCCGCGACCTGGAGCAGACGGCGCGGGACATCGAGCGGTGGGAGGAGGAGTGGGACGACGAGGGCTACGGCCTCTTCGCCGTCGAACTCCTGGCCTCGGGCGAGCTGGCCGGCTTCACCGGCCTGTTCGTCCCGGAGTTCCTGCCGGAGGCGGCGGCCGACGCGGCCATCGCCTGGCGGCTCGGCGCACAGTTCTGGGGCCAGGGATACGCCTCCGAAGCCGCCCAGGCCACGCTGGAGTTCGCGCTCCAGGACCGTGGAATCGACCGGGTCGTCGCCATCCACCGGGCGGGCGACGACGCCTCCGAGAACGTCGTGCGCAAGCTCGGCATGCACTTGGAACGCGAGACGGAGCACCCGGTGTACGGCCACCCGCTGTTCGTCCACGCCATCGACCTCACCGAGTACCAGGCGTGAGGACCGGCGCGGTGTGACCGCCTCCGCGCGCTGAAGCTGAGACTAAAGCTGAGGCTGAGGCTGAGGCTAGGGCTGGAGCAGGTGCGCGTTGGGCGCCTTCGCCGCGTCGGCGTACTCCGGCAGTTCGAGTACGGTGACGCCCGCGCCCTCCAGGAATCGGGTGCCGTGCGCCTCGGGGGCGGCAACATCGGGCTCGCGCCAGGCGGTGACCAGCCGCCGCGCCCCGGATTCGCTGATCAGCCGGGCGCAGGCGCGAGGCCGCGAGTCCCGCTTCGCGCACGGCGCCAGAGAGCTGTACACCGTCGCTCCCACCAGCCGCGGATCGGCGGCGTCGATCTTGGCGAAGGCGCCTTCCTCGGCATGGTCGTCCGGGTTCCTCTCGCGGGAGTGGGCGCGGGCCAGTTCGGTGCCGTCGTCGGCGACGACGACCGCGCCCACGCTGAGCGCGGTGGCGGAGGGCGGGCACTGCGCGGCGAGCCGGCAGGCGATGGCCAGCCAGGCCCGGTCGGCGACGGTGGGCTGGTCGCCGGGGCCGGGCAGGCCGCAGGCGGTGGGGTCGTGGTCGTTCATACGGTGCTTGCCTCCTTGGTGGCGTACCGGAGGAGTACCACGAAGCGCCGCGGTTAGCGCCGCGCGGAGGCCTAGGCCGGGGCCGGGTCGGCGGGAGCCAGGCGGTCGGCCAGATACCGCTGGAACTGCCACAGGGGCCGCTCCAGATGCGAGAAGCGCCCGCCCGAGGGCGCGGGGTCGGTGGCCAGGCCCCGCTGCACGCCCCGCACCGCCACCAGGTCCTCGTTCTGGATCACCTCGAACTGCCGCCGGGACGCCTCGACGTACGCGCCGAAGTCCGGGTCCCGCTCGGCCTGCGCCGGGACGAGCACCGTCACGAGCGCGTCGTGCGTGGCCGGGCCCGTGGGCACCCAGCGCACGAAGGTGACGCTGTCGGGCAGCAGGGCCATCACCACGTTCGGGAAGAAGCCCGCGACCGTCATGCCGGACAGCTGCCGCTCACCGAGGCCCGGGATCAGGGTCCCGACCCTCGGAGCGTCCCCTTCCGCCAGACCCGGCGCGTCGAGGGCGAACGGCGTGTACATGCTGAACCAGCGCCCCTCGCTCTCGTCGACGACCGTGTCCTTGCCAGGCACGAGGGTGTCGAGGGTGGAGGCGTGCGTCCCCATGTGGTGGTAGTTCTCCGAGCCGTTCTCGAACGCGACCTTCCAGTTCGCGGGCACGCCCTCCCACCGGTCCGTGTAAGCGACGACGAGGTCCGCGAGGCCGTACGGCGCGAGCCGGTCGGCCAGCTCCGCCAGCTGCGGGGCGAGCGGCGGTACGGCCGGGTCGGCGCAGACCATGAGCAGTCCGTTCCACTCCTCCAGGCGGTACCGGGGCAGCCGACATGCCGCGCGGTCGAAGTCGACCTTGTTCATCATCGGTGCGCCGGCCAACTGTCCCGCGTACTCCCCGTTCAGCCGGTAGGTCCAGGTGTGGTACGGACACATGAGGCGCTCCAGGGACCCCTGTTCCGGGGTCGTCTCGGGCGGCAGGATGTCCATGAAGCGGTGCCTGCACACCCGGGAGAGCGCGTGCAGGCCGCCCTCCTCGTCGCGGGTGACGACCAGTGGCTCACCTGCCGCGTCGGTGCGCAGGTAGTCACCGGGCGCGGCGACCTGGGAGACGTGGCCGACGCACAGCCAGTCGCCGCGGAAGACGCGGTCGTGTTCGAGCCGGTGGAAGCTCTCGTCGGTGTAGGCGCGGGCGGGCAGGGTCTCGCCGCGTTCCAGGGGCAGCGCGGCGATGCGGGCCAGCTCGTCGAGGAGGGGCCGAAGCCCGTCGTGCCGGGGGTGAGGTCCGTCGGATACGTCGTGCAGCATGGTGCCACCGCCCTTGTCCGGGATCTGATCTCCTCCTTCCATGCTGGGTCGCCACCGTGGGTGGCGAATCGCCGCCGAGGACGACATTCCGGTACATCCTTCGGATTACTGGTGCATCCGTACGGTTACTGGCACATCGGCTGCGACTCGCGCGCCGGGGGCCGGTGGCCGGGTGAGCACGTGTCCAGGTCCACGATCAGGTCGGCGGCGCCGAGGCCCGTTCGTTCGTGGGTGACCAGGAGCGTGGTGCGGCCCCGCGTGGCGTCGAGGATGTCGGCGAGCACGGCGGCGGCGGTGTCCGGGTCCAGCCCCTCGGTGGGTTCGTCCAGGACGAGGATGGGCGGGTCGGCGAGCAGTGCGCGGGCCAGCAGCAGACGGCTGCGCTGGCCGCCCGACATCGCGGCGCCGTCCCCGCCGAGGAGGGTCTCCCAGCGGTCGGGCAGCGACTCGACCCAGTCCAGGAGCCGCGCCCTGCGGGCCGCCTCGCGCAGGTCGTCGTCCGTGGCGCCGGGGCGGGCCAGGAGGAGGTTGGCGCGGATCGTGGCATGGAAGACGTGCGCGTCCTGGGCCATGCCGGTGATCGCGCGCCGGGCTTCGGCGCCCGTGAGGTCACGCAGCTCCCGCCCGCCCACGCGGATGCTCCCGGACGCGTACGGTACGAACCGCATCAACGCCGCGATCAGCGTCGACTTGCCCGAGCCGCTGGCGCCGAGGAGCACGACCCGGCGGCCGGGCGGCAGCCGCAGGCTCACCCCGTCCAGGGCGAGTGGGCCGTCGGGGCGGTGGCGCACCCGCAGGTCGGTGATGTCGACGCCGAGCGGCTCGTCGACGGGGAGCGGGTCGGCGGAGGGCGGTTCGGTGACCGGGGGAGGCGTGTCGAAGAGGTCGGCCAGCCTGCGCGCGGAAGCCCGTACGTCCGCCAGGCGCCGGGCGGCGGCGGGCAGCGGCCCCAGGGCCTCGAAGGAGACCAGCGCGAGCACCGCGAGGACGGTCAGATGTACGGCGGCCAGATCACCGGCCGCGTGCGCGCGGAGCGCCAGCCAGGCCACGCCGGCCGTCGCCCCGCCTTGCAGCAGCATCACCACGGCCGAGGCGAGCGAGGTGGTCAGTGCCCCCTGGCGCTCCAGGGCGGCGATCCGGGCAGCGGCGCGCCGGGCCCGCCCGTCGGCGCGGCCCCGGGCCCCGTACGCGGCGAGGTCCGCGGCTCCTTGCGTCAAGTCCACGGTGAGGGCGGCCAGTTCACCCTGCGCCGCCTTCTGGGCGCGGCCCGCACGACGGGATAGCGCGAGCACGAGGGCGGGGACGCAGAGCCCCGCCACGGCCAGGAGCAGCCCGAGCAGGAAGCCCGCCTGGGGCAGCAGCGCCATGGCCGTCCCGGTGGCGGCGACGGCCACCGCGCAGGCGGCCACGGCCGGGAACAGCACCCGCAGCAGCAGATCCTGCGCGGCGTCCACGTCGTCGACCAGGCGGGTCAGCAGGTCGCCGCCCCGGAAGGCGGGCGTGCCCGCGGGGGCGAGCGGCACCAGTGCCTCGTACACCCGGGTACGGAAGCCCGCGACGGCCCGCAGCACGCCGTCGTGCCCGAGGAGCCGGTCGGCGTAGCGCAGGGCTCCCCGCCCCAGGGCCAGCGCGCGTACGGCGACGATCGCGAGGCTCACGGACGCGATCGGCGGCTGCTCCGCGGCCCGGGTGATCAGCCAGGCGGCGGTAACCATCAGCGCGGCCGCGGCAAGCTCACTCCCGGCCGAGGCGACCGCGGCGGGCAACAACCGCCGCCAGTGCGGCAGGAGGTGCCGCAGGAGGCGGAGGGTGGGGCGGGAAGGGGGTGCGGGGGTGGTGGCCTTGATGCGGGGGGTCATGGGGCCACCGGTCTTTCTGAGTGTGGGGGCTGAGGGGTGGGTGCGGTCGGCGTCGGCCAGGTGCGGCGTACTCGGCTGACGCACGGCACCCCGCCCCGTCACGACGCCACCAGGCCAGGCCGGGGGACGGTCAGGCTTCCCGCGCGTACCGTCACGATCCTGTCGGCATGCGGCAGCAGGCTCGTGCGGTGCGCGACCACGAGCGAGGTGCGGCCACGCATGAGGCGGACCGTGGCGCGTGTGACGGCGGCCTCGCTCTCGGGGTCGAGGTGGGCGGTCGGTTCGTCGAGGAGGAGGACCGGCGCGTCCTTCAGGAACGCGCGGGCCAGCGCGACGCGTTGGCGCTGCCCGGCGGAGAGCCCCGCGCCGTGCTCGCCGAGCACCGTGTCGTACGCCCGCGGCAACTCCTCGACGAAGAGATCGGCCGAGGCCGCCCGCGCCGCCTCCCGCACCTCCGCGTCGCTCGCGTCGGGCCGCCCGAGGCGGATGTTGTCCGCGACGGACGCCGCGAACAGGTGGGGACGCTGCGGCACCCACGCCACCTGCGTACGCCACGCGTCGAGGTCGAGGTCCCCGAGGTCGATGCCGCCCACCTCGACCCGGCCGGAGCGGGGGGCCACGAAGCCGAGGAGCAGCGCCAGCAGCGTGGACTTGCCGGCCCCGCTCGGGCCGACCAGCGCCACATGCTCACCGGGGCGGACGTCGAGGGATACCCGCCGCAGGGCGGGCGCGGCCCTGCCGGGGTACTGGACGGTGACCGCGTCGAGGCGCAGGTGCGCCATGCGCGCCGCGGGCACCGACGTCGGGGCGGCCGCACGCGGAGCGGGCCCGTCCTCCTCGTCGAGGAGCGCGAAGACCCGCTCGGCCACCGAAATGCCCTCGGCGCTGTCATGGAAGGCGGCGCCCGCCGCGCGCAGCGGCAAGTACGCCTCCGGGGCGAGGAACAGCACGGTCAGCGCCGTCCGCAGGTCCAACTCGCCGCCCAGCAGACGCAGTCCGACCGGTACGGCCACCAGCGCCACGGAGAGCGTGGCGACCGTCTCCAGGACGAAGGAGGAGAGGAACGCCACGCGCAGCGTCCGCATCGTGGCCCGCCGGTGCGCGTCCGCCATCTCGCCCACCACCCGGCTCTGGTGCCCCTCGCGCCCGAAGGCGCGCAGCGTCGGCAGCCCGGCCACCACGTCCAGGAAGTGACCGCCGAGACGCGCGAGCAGCGACCACTGCCGCGCCGTGCGCCGGGCGGTGTGCATGCCGACCAGCGCGCCGAACACCGGGATCAGCGGCAGCGTCACGACGACGATCAGCGCCGAGGTCCAGTCGGTCCACGCCAGCCAGGCCACGACCGTCACGGGCACCACCGCGGTGGCCGCCATCGTGGGCAGGTAGCCGACGACGTACGGGTCCAGGGCGTCGAGGCCACGTGTGAGCAGCGTGGCCGTCTCACCGTGACGGCGGGCCACCAGCCGCAGCGGCCCGGTGCGCCGCAACCGCCCGGTGATCCGTTCCCGCAGGGCCCGCTTGGCGTCGGCCGCGGCGCGCTGTGCGAGTGCGCCGCGGACCCACGTCAGCAGCGCGCGCAGCGCCATGACGCAGCCCAGCGCGGCCAGCGGCGCGGTCGGGACGCCCCGGCCCGCGAACCCGTCCGCGAGGAGCCCGGCGAGCAGCACCGCCTGGGCGACCACGAGCCCGGCGCCGAGCAGCGCCAGTGTCGCGGAACACGTCATGTGGCGGCGCAACGCGGGGAGTTCGCGCAGCAGGCGGCGTTCGGCCGGCTTCATGGCGGTGCCTTTCGTCGATCGGGCGGCTTCGGAAGGAGAACCGCTGGTTGCCGCAGTACTCGTGCCGCTTCAGAAGTAGCTGGGATGCCGGCGGCCCGTCCGCCCCCGGAAGACCCACCAGCTCCACGCCTGGTAGGCGAGGATCACCGGGATCAGGACGACGCCGAAAGCGGAGAGGATCTGCAACGTGGCGCCGTCCGTGACCGCCTGCTGGATGGTCATCCCGCCCCCGGCCGCGTCGATCAGGACGTACGGGTAATGGCCGGTCCCCACCAGCAGCACCGGCAGCGCGGTCGCGCAGGAAGTGGCCGCGAACGCCCGGACGCGGTGTCCGCGGGTGAGGGACCACCAGGCACCGGCCAGCGCCGCCGCGAACAGGACGGCGAGTACCGCCGAGGTCACGCGGTTGTTCATCGAGGCGCCCGCGCCGAAGAGCGTGAGCAGCAGGGGGAGGCAGACCACGGCTCCGGTCGCCCGCAGCAGGAGCGCCCCCGACCGCGCTGCCCTGAGGGACACTTCGGGTCCCGAGCGCAGGGCGACGAAGGCCGCGCCGTGCGCCGCGAAGAGCAGTGCGGTGGTCAGGCCGCAGCCCAGCACGAAGGGCGTGAGCACATCACCGGCCCCGATGTGGAAGCTGCCGTCGGCGCGGCGGGGGACGCCGTGGAGCAGCAGCCCGAGGACGAGCCCCCAGCACACGGCGGGCAGCGCGCCGCCGAACACGATCAGGGCGTCCCACCGCCGGCGGCCGCCGGCACCGCGGGCGCGGCCGCGCAGCTGGACCGCGGCGTTGCCGAGGACCAGGCCGGCGAGGATCGCCACGATCAGCGGATACAGGCCGGACAGGAGGGTGCCCTCCAGATGCGGAAAGGCACCGAAGAGGACGCCGGTGAAGGCGACCAGCCAGACCTCGTTGCCGAGGAAGAACGGCGCGATGGCGTCGAGCGCGGCGTTCCCGCTGGTGTGCTTCTGCCTCTGGCCGTCGCGGCCGAGGAAGGGGTGGAGCATCTGCGCGCCGTAGTCATAGCCGCCGAGCACGAAGTACCCGGCGAGCAGCAGGCCGAGGAGGGCCAGCCAGAGGGTCTCCAGATTCATCTCGCTCAACTTTCCGTAGCGGCGGGGGGGGGAGGGGGGAGCTCAGAGAGCGGGCAACGGCTGCTTCTTGTCGGCGCTGCCCTCCGGCCCCTCGGGGACGTCGTCCGGGAGCGGCTCGGTGGCGCCGAGCTGTGTGGCGTCGGGCCCGCGGAGGGCGAAGCGCGTGATGAGGGTCCAGTTCGTCACCGCCAGGGCGAGGAAGATGGCGATGAACAGGGTGCAGGACACGAGCAGCGAGGCCCTTCCGACATGGGAGAGGGCGTCCTCGACCGTCAACTCGCCGTACACGAGCCAGGGTTGGCGCCCGACCTCGCGGACGACCCAGCCGCCGACGGAGGCGACGAAGGGGAACGGGACCGTCGCCACCAGGATCCAGGAGGCCCACCGCCAGCGCATCAGACGGTCCTTCCACAGGAGGAAGAGGGCGATGAAGGTGATGGTGGAGACGGTGTTGCCGATGATGGTCATGACGTCCATCGAGATCCGCACGGTGTCCTGCCAGGGCACGTAGTCGCCCGGCCCGTGCTCCTTGACCAACTGGGCCTGCACCTCGGCGACGCCGCTGTTCTCCAGCACCGCGTCCTTCATGGGCTGGGTGCGCTCGATGACGGGCCGCTGCATCTCGCCCACGATGACGACGAAGAAGGAGGCGACGGTCGACACCCACAGCCCCAGCTTCAGCGAGGTGCGGAAGAGCTCGGTCTCCTTGGTGCCCCGCAGGAAGTGGTACGCGCTGACGCCGGCGACGAAGACACCGCCCGTCGTCAGGGCGCCCAGCGTGAGATGGAGGAGAGCGACCAGGGCGCTGGAGTTCGTGAGCAGCGCCGCGAAGTCGGTCAAGTAGGCGGCGCCGTCCCGTACTTCGTAGCCGACCGGGTGCTGCATGAAGCCGTTGGCGACCAGGATCCAGTACCCGGACGCGTACGCGGTCAGCGTGACCAGCCAGATGAGCGCGGTGTGCACGCCTCCGCGCAGCCGCCCCCAGCCGAAGATCCACATGCCGAGGAAGGTGGACTCGGCGAAGAAGGCGATGAGGGTCTCCAGCGCCAGCGGGGCGCCGAAGACGTTGCCCGCGAACTTGCTCAGACCGCTCCAGCTGAGCCCGAACTGGAACTCCATGACGAGGCCGGTGACGATGCCGACCGCGTAGTTGATGACGTAGAGCTGTCCCCAGAAGCGGGTCGTGCGCTCCCGGAGGGCTCTCTTGACGGGATCACGGGTGAACACGGCCCGGGTGTGCATGATCGCCACAAGGGGGACGAGCCCCATGGTGAGGATCACGAACAGCCAGTGGATGCCGGTCGTGGCCGCGAACTGGAGTCGGGCCAGATCCGCAGCGCTCATGAGGCGACCTTCCTGGGGGGGGCGACCGTCGGGACGGCGGACGGGGCGGATGGAACGGGTGCTGAGGACGACGGTAGAGAGAATTGCTTATGCGTTCCAAGACCGGTTTAGTCATGTGTAGATAACCCGGAAGGCATAAGTGAAGGTGGACCGTGGATCTTCTCCAGTTGCGCTATTTCCAGGCCGTCGCCCGCCACGAGCACATCAGCCGTGCCGCCGAGGAACTACGGGTCGCCCAGCCCTCGCTCAGCCGTGCCATCGCGCGCCTGGAGGCCGACCTCGGCTCGGCGCTGTTCGACCGGCAGGGCCGACGCATCCGGCTCAACCAGTACGGCGTGATCTTCCTGCGCCATGTCGACCGTGCCCTCAGCGAACTGGACGACGGGCGCAGGGCGGTCCGTGAGGCCCGCGACACGGGCCTCGGCAGGGTCAGCGTCGCCTCCGAGACCCTGCTGACGGTCACCCCGCTCCTCGGCCGCTTCCGTGCCGCCCACCCCCGCGCAGACGTACGGCTCTACCAGTCGAACGCGGAGGAGATGGACCGTCGGCTGCGTGCCAGAGAGGTCGACTTCTGCGTGGCGTCGCAGCCGTTGACCGGAACGAACTTCGAGTCGGTCGAGCTGACACGGGAGGAGGTGCTGCTCGCCGTCCCGTACGGGCACTGGCTGGACGGCCGGGAGAGCGTGACCATCGCGGAGATCGCCGACGAGCCCTTCGTCTCGACCCGCGTCGGCCACTGGCAACGCGCCCTCCTGGACCGGCTGTTCGCGTCGGAAGGGCTGACTCCGCTGCTGTCCTGCGAGAGCGACGAACCGGCCGCCAGCCAGGACATGATCAGCGCGGGCCTCGGCATCGGTCTCATCCCGGCGGTGTCCCGCCAGGTCGGTACGGAGACGCGCGTCCCCGTCGCCTGGGTGCATGTCGACGCGCCCGACTGCCACCGCGTCCTCACACTCGTGTGGAACCGCGACACCCATCTCTCCGAAGCGGCCCTGAAGTTCAAGGAGTTCACCCTCGGCAGACCGTTCGAGACGCGCCGCCTCCCCGAACCGCGCGGCGAATCGGCACCCGGCGGCCGCTCGCCCCACCGCGCCTCCTGAGCCGCCCTGGCCCGGAGCGTCGAGCAGCCACGTCGAATCCCAGCGGATGAACACCGCCCTGTACCGCCCCGCGACGTGGAAACCCCGAACCCGCCCTCCCCGTCGTGGATCTGCACGTGGTGATGTGCTGTGCGCGGTGCACTGTCACCTGTACGCGGTGCTGAGCTGCACTGTTGACGGGGAATCGAACCCCCGCGTTGCTCTTCACGCGCCAGGAGTGAGCCGGAAACCGCCGGCTCTCGGTTGTGCACGCCTCCACGACGGCTACCTGCTCCACACCGTGACTTCTTGCCGGACCGCTCAGTCCAGCAGGTCGACCTCCCAGTTGGCGCGCTGGATGCGCACGTCGATCTCCCGGATCTCCCGCGCGAGCGCGTCCGCCTGACCGCGAAGCTCCGCGACCGGCAGCGCGGCGAGCATCACCAGCTCGGAACGGAGCTGCCGGCCGTACCCCCGCTCGCCCGTCCCCGCGGCCGCGTCGGCCGCCGCCGTGATCACCGAATGCCGCAGTCGCAGGACGTCCCGCCGCGCGAGCGCGTCGGTGAGGGTGCCGTCCTCGCCCATGTCCGTCGCGGCGTTGGTCCGGTTGATCCGGCGGATGAGATCCTCCAGCGAGCCGAGCACCTCGGTGACCTCGGCCAGCAACTGCGCCGCGTCCTCGGGGGGCGTCTCGCCCTCCTGGTGGCGCGCGCTGCTGACGATGCGCGTCCGCAATTGCTCCACGCGACGTGTCGCGTCGGCTCGTTCCGCCAACGCCTCGGCAAGCTTCACTGTCTCACTGTCCCGTGTCTCACTGTCCCGTTCGTCGTGATCTCGCACGAGTATACGAATGCGCTGCTGGGGCCGGTGCCTTGCGCTCAGGCGAGTTTGGGTGCCGAGTTCACACGTCAGTGATCGCCGTTGCTGCCAGCACTGCCCCGAGGCCCTCTTGCAGATCTCCGACGAAGTACTCGGGAACCTCCAGCGACGGGAAATGCCCCCCGGCGTCGGGCGCATTCCATCGGACGATCCGCCGGTACCGTTCCTGTGCCCATGGGCGCGGACACTTCTCGATGTCGCGGGGGTACATGGTGATGGCCGACGGGACGTCGACCCGCAGTTCGGGATCGAGCGAGTTGTGGCTTTCGTAGTAGATGCGGGCCGCCGACGCGCCGGTCCGCGTCAGCCAGTACAGGGTGACGTCGTCAAGGACGCGGTCTGCGGAAATCGTCTCGAACGGGCTGTCCTCGGTGTCCGACCACTCGGCGAACTTGTCGAGGATCCAGGCGAGAAGCCCGACCGGTGAGTCGACGAGCGAATAGCCGATGGTCTGCGGCCGGGTCGCCTGCTGCTTCGCGTACGCGGCGCGGTGGCGCCAGAAATGGCGGGTTTCCTCGGTCCATTCGCGCTCGACCGCCGTCAGTCCGTCCGCCGTCAGGCCGGGTGGCGCCTCCGCGAACGTCGTGTGGATGCCGAGAACGTGCGCCGGGAACCTGCCGCCGAGAACCGTGGTGATATTGCCTCCCCAGTCGCCGCCGTGGGCCGCGAACCTGGCGTAGCCGAGCCTTCCCATCAGTTCCACCCATGCGGCCGCGATCTTCTCGGTTCCCCATCCGGTGGTGGCCGGCTTGTCGCTGTAACCGAAGCCCGGCAGCGACGGGACCACGACGTGGAACGCCGGCGCGCCCGAGTCCTTCGGATCTGCCAGTTCGTCCACCACGTCGATGAACTCGGCGATGCTGCCCGGCCAGCCGTGCGTCAAGAGCAGCGGGGTGGCATCCGCGCGCGCGGATCGGCGGTGCAGGAAGTGGATCCCCAGACCGTCGATGACCGTGCGGAACTGGCCGATCTGGTTGAGGCGCGCCTCGAACGACCGCCAGTCGTACCCGGTGCGCCAGTAGTGCACGACATCGGCGAGATCGGCGAGCGGAACGCCCTGCTCCCATCGGCGAGGACCGGGCGCGGAGCGATGGACCGTCTCGGCCTCCGGCAGCCGTGCCGCGGCCAGTCTCGCGCGCAGATCGTCGAGGTCGGCGTCGGTCGCGTGGGCTTCAAATGCCTGTACGTCGCTGCTGGGACGGGGCATGAGACCTCCTGGCCGTCGGGGAACCGGCCACGACCTACCGTGAACCGGCTATGCCGGTTCTAGCAGTCCTCCGGGCGATTCCGCAACCGGCTAAGGTGGTTCCATGCGCGCTGGATTCCCTGACTTCCGCCTCGGCAACGTGCTGGCGACCAGCTTCACGGGCACTCTGTCGGAGCGTCATGGCGACGCCGTGGAGCGCATTCCCGTCCCGCACCGACTCGTCGACTGGCTGACGGTGAGCGGCCTCGCCGTGACGTCCTGCACCACTGCCCAGCTCCGCCGCGCCCGGGAACTGAGGGAGTCGATCCACGCCGCCGCGACAGCGGCCGCGCTCCAGGAGGCGCTGCCCGCGTCCGCCGTCCAAGTCATCAATGACTTCAGCGCTCGGGGCCGGGCCGCGGCTGTCCTGACGCCCGAGGGTGAGCGGCGGTGGCAACTCGGCGCGGCCTCCTGCGTCGAAGACGCCCTCGGCGTGATCGCCGCCGACGCGATCAGCGTCATCGCGGGCGAGCGAGACGGAAAGCTGGCCCTGTGCGCGTCACCGACCTGCCGAGCCGCCTTCTTCGACACCAGCCGAAGCCGCACGCGCAAATGGTGCGACATGAACACGTGCGGGAATCGTCAGAAGAAGGCGCGGTTCCACGCCAACCAGCGCAAGAACCCCGGACCGGCCGATTCCTCGGCCGCATCCTGCGCATGACGTCGCCTCCGCGCGGCTGAGAGCGCGGAGGCGACGCAAAGCGGGAGCGATGCCGCGGCCGCGGCATCGGCCTCAGCCCCGGGCGGTCTGTCAGACGCCCGCGATGCTCTGGATCCAGGAGCGGTACGCCGTCACGTTCGTGTAGGCGGTCGTGGTCTGGCGGTCACTGGTGGAGGCGACGCCGACCTGCACGCCATTGGCCATCATCGGACCGCCGGAGTCGCCGCCCGCGGTGATGCCGTCGCCGCGCCGGGCGCAGATGGCCTGGCCCTGGTAGGCGTCGCGGCAGCCGCCGGTCACCACGACGTTGGCGACCTTGAGGAGCCGGGACTGGCAGTTGATCTCGGAACCGCACTGGGATGTCGCTCCCCAGCCGTACACCTGCACGGTCTGGTTCACCGACACGGAGCCCGGGCTGCCGAGGCGTGCGTAGGTGCCCGCCACGGAGCGGTCGAGCTTGACCAGGGACAGGTCGGAGCCCGAGTGGTTGTAGACGCTGACGCCGTTGGCCATGGTGCCGCCGGACGTCTGGTCGAGGCTGCCGACGCGGAACGAGAGGCCGCCGCCGCTGACGCAGTGCTTCGCGGTGAGGATCCAGGTCGGGGCGATGATCGAGGCGCTACAGGTCTGCCGGCCGTTGGAGAAGAGCCGGGCCGCCCAGGGGGCGTTGCTGGCGTAGCCGCCGCCGATGATCGGCTGGGGTCCGTTGGTGGACGCCACGGTGGGCGTGTCGGCGCGGGCGCCCGCGGTCTGGGCCGCTGCCGTGGGGGCGAGCCCCAGAACGGCGAGTGCGGTGGCCGCGAGCGCGGGGACGAGTCTGGATATTCGCACGTTCGTCTCCATTGTGTGGGGATGAGACGTCCTGATGAGGACGAGACCGCATAGATATGCAGTCCAAGTGCACGCGTCGGAGGCGGGGTTGCTCGTGACGCGTCCATGCCATCACTGGCTTGGGTGAATGTGGCAGAGGAGTCGTCAGCGGCGCAAGAGGTTGACGCCGGAATTCCGTTCGCCTCCCTGGAACGCGGGCCCCGTGCAGCCCATTTGCCGTTCGACTGGCGGTACTTGGGCTTCAATTGCCCTCTTCGTCGGGGTGGGGCGGGCGCGTTCGCCGGCCCGCGCGCCGCGGTTCCTGCCGGCGGTCGGCGCCGTTTGTCCGGAGGCGCGGCGGTGCGAAGAAGGCGCGGGAAGGCCCTCCGCGACAGAGTGTGCCGTTCTGTGTGGGCTTGCGTTCCCTCACATGATCAAACACGCCTTGGTCTTTCGCGGCCGTTGATGGGAGAGGGTCCGAGATGCGCGCGCGGCTGACGACCAGGACAAGGCCCTGCGCTTCTACACGGAGGTGCTGGGGTTCGTGAAGAAGAACGAGGTGCCGCTGGGCGAGCACCGGTGGCTGACCGTGGTCTCGCCGGACGACCCCGACGGCACGGAACTGGTCCTTGAGCCGGACGAGCACCCCGCCGTCAAGCCGTACAAGGAAGCGCTGGTCAAGGACGGCATCCCCGTCACGTCCTTCGCCGTGGACGACGTGCACGCGGAATGCGCCCGACTGCGCGGCCTCGGCGTGCGGTTCACACAGGAGCCGGCCGACATGGGGCCGGTCACCACCGCGGTGCTCGACGACACCTGCGGCAACCTCATCCAGATCGCCCACACCAACTGAGCCGCGAAGGCCGGCGCCCTGCGAAGGCTTCGAGCAGGGCACCCGCCGTCATGGCCCGGCACCGCGTCCTCCGGGCGGAAAACCACGCGACGGCCCCCGCTCAAGTGGTGCAAGGTGGCCGCATGTTGGATCACATAGCCATCCAGGTGAACGATGTCGCGGCCAGCGCCGCCTTCTACGACGTCGTACTCGCTCCACTCGGGGGTGAGCGCAAGAAGCAGTACGGCGAGAACATCAGCTTCGGCGTCACCGGCCACCCGCTGTGGCTGGTCCCCGCGAGCGACCCTTCGCCCACACGCGAGCTGCACATCGCCTTCGCCGCGCCCGACCGCGCCGCCGTGGACGCCTTCTACGCCGCGGCGCTCACGGCGGGCGCCGAGGTCCTGCACGCGCCCCGGCTCTGGCCGGAGTATCACGAGTCGTACTACGGAGCCTTCGTCCGCGACCCCGACGGCCACAACGTCGAGGCCGTCTGCCACCGGCCCTGACGAACTCGGCGGCCCGGCCGTCACGGGCGCGGTTGCAGGGTGATGCGGGTGATGTGCGGGGAGAGCGCCTTGAGGAAGTCGGCCGCGTCGAAGAGTTCGCCGGCGGAGGCCACGCCGACGGTCCTGGTCCGCCCGGTGAGGATGCGGTCGACCGCTTCCACCGCGAGCGGCGCGGTCACGGCGTAGATGTCCCGGCCGCTCGCCGCGGCGCGCCGCTCCGTGCCCCCGGAGCGTACGACGACGTCCACGAGGAACGTCTGCGCGGACCGCCCGAGCTCGTCGACGGCGGAGGGAGTCGGCGTGTCCGGGGCCACGACACCGCCGGCCGCCTCGACCGTCATGTAGGTGCGCACCTCGGGGATGGACAGGTGGCTGGGGACGGTGACGACGTCGGCCATCGTGAACTCGCCGATGACGGCCCGCGGGCCCATCGGGGCGGGGAAGGGCCACTCCAGGGTGGGGAGTGCGTCGTCGTGGTACTCCAACTGCCCGCCGGTGAAGCGGACGCGGCGGCCACCACGCCGCTCGGCGGAGACCTTGCCCGCGGCCCGCGTCCCGTCGGTGGGCTCCCAGCTGTTGAGGCCGTACGCGATGTGCGCCTCGTCGGCCGTGGTCCAGTCACCCATGGCGGCGGTGACCAGCAGATCGCCGAGGCCGCCGTAGAACGCCATCGCCGGGAGGACCACCGTGCCCGCGGCGCGGGCACGGTCCGCGAACTGCGCGAAGGTGTCGGCGTTGGCCTCGATCTCGGCCGCCACGTCGACGTACGGGATCCCGGCGCGCAGGGCCGCCTCGGCCACGGGGGCGGCCGTCGTGGCGAAAGGCCCCGCGCAGTTGATGACGGCGGCCGCTCCGGCCAGCGCATGGTCGAGCGCGACCGGATCGTCGACCGACGCGGGGCGGACATCGGCACCGGGGTGTTCGTCCGCCAGTGACCGCAGCTTGCGGGCATCGCGCCCCGAGAGGACGGGGACGAACCCGCGCTCCAGCAGGTGTGCCACCACGAACCGGCCCGTGTGTCCGTACGCGCCGTAGACCGTCACCGTCTGCCCCGTTGCCATGACTTCTCCCTGTGCTCGAATCCCTGTGTCCGAACTGATCGGCTGAGACCATCCTGTCGTGGTTGAACAATCAACCGTGAGTGTCCGAAACGACATGCCCCATACACTTTCGGACATGAGGACTGTCGCGCTGGCCGTCACCGACGGAATGCTGCACTTCGAACTGTCCGTGGCCCACGAGGTCTTCGGCTCCGCCCCGGCCGCGGTCACCGTCCCTTGGTACGACCTCTCCGTCTGCGGGCCTGCCACCGTGCCCTTCGGCCGCTTTCGCCTGGAGCCCGACCACGGCCTCGACCACCTTCGGCAAGCCGACACCGTGATCGTCCCCGGCTGGGCCGACGTCGACGTGGCCCCGCCCGCCGAACTGGTCGACGCGCTGCGCGCGGCCCACGCCGCGGGCGCCCGCGTGGCCTCGCTGTGCACCGGCGCCTTCGTGCTCGCCGCCGCCGGCCTGCTGGACGGAAAGCGCGCCACCACGCACTGGGCGCACACCGCCGCCCTGGCCGCCCGCCATCTGGAGGTGGAGGTCGACCCCGACGTCCTCTACGTGGACAACGGCAGCGTACTCACCTCCGCGGGCAAGGCCGCCGCACTGGACCTGTGCCTGCACCTCGTCCGCCTCGACCACGGCTCATCCGTCGCCAACGCCGTCGCGCGCCGCCTGGTCGTCCCGCCGCACCGGTCCGGCGGCCAGGCCCAGTTCGTCACCGCCCCGGTGCCCGCGCGCGACGACCACCCGCTCACCGCGCTGTTCCCCTGGGCCATCGAACGCCTCGGCCGGCCGCTGACCGTGGAGGACCTGGCGCGGCGGGCCCGGATGAGCTCACGACAGCTGGGCCGCCACTTCCGCGCGCGGACCGGCACCACCCCCCTGCAATGGCTGCTGGCCCAGCGGATCCGCCTCGCCCAGGAACTGCTGGAGCAGACCGACGACAGCATCGACGCCATCGCGACGGCCACCGGCATGGGCACCGCCACCACGCTGCGACGGCACTTCAACCGCACCCTCGGCGTGCCCCCGGACAGCTACCGCCGTACCTTCCGCTCCCGGGCCCACCATGACGACAGCGGTAAGGAGCAGCGGAGCCCCTGATGCCGTGAGGCGGGTGCCTTACGCCGACAACTCCGCCCGCCGCGTTCGCCGTGAGCCATGCCCGTGAAACCCGTGCCGCACCGTCCGACCCCATGTCCCTGCGCCCCACGGCCCCCGCGCTGAGGGATGCTGACGGCACGAGACGACGGACGAGGTGCGGCATGTGCGGCATGAACGACGCGGAGATCGCCATCGTGGGCGCCGGCGCGGCCGGACTGTCGCTCGCGTACCAACTCTGCGCCGCCCCTCCCGGACGTACGTGCCCCTCGATCGCCCTCATCGACGCCCCGGAGGGTCCCGCCCGGCCGTCCGAGCGGACCTGGTGCTTCTGGGAGCCGCGCGACGGCGAATTCGACACGGCACTGTCCGGCGCCTGGGACACCTTGCGCGTGCGCGCTCCCGACGGAGCAGCCGTGGTCGGCTCCCCGGCCCCGCTGCGCTACAAGATGCTCCGCTCCAGCGCCTTCGAGGAACTGGTCACGGCGCGCCTGGTCCGCGAACCGCGCGTGCGGCGACTGGCGGCCGAGGTCGAGGACGTGCGCGACGTGCCCGGGGGAGCGGAGGTGCTCGGGGTCACCGCCCAGGGCAACCCGCTGACGGTGCGCGCCAGATGGGTGTTCGACTCACGCCCGCTCCGTACGCCGCCGCCCGCCCGCACCGCCCTCCTCCAGCACTTCCGCGGCTGGTTCGTCCGCACCGACCGGCCCGTCTTCGAACCGCGCCTCGCGGACCTGATGGACTTCCGCACACCCCAGCCCGCACACGGCCTGTCCTTCGCGTACGTGCTGCCCACGACTCCGTACGACGCCCTCGTCGAGTACACGGAGTTCTCCCGCGCCGTCCTCGACGAGCACGCGTACGACGAAGCGCTGCGCACCCATCTCACGCACCGGCTCGGCATCAGCCGCTTCGAGGTGGGCCGTGTCGAGCAGGGCGTCATCCCCATGACCGACGCCCGCTTTCCCCGCAGGGCCGGCCGCTCGGTCTTCCGCATCGGGACAGCGGGCGGGGCGACACGGCCTTCGACCGGCTACACCTTCGCGACAGCGCGGCGGCAGGCGCGCGCCATCGCGAGCGCGTACCACCGCGGCCGTACGCCCGTGCCCCCGCCGCCCCATGCGCGGCGTGCCCTGGCGATGGACGCGGTCATGCTGCGCGCCCTGGACTGCGGACGCGTGGACGGAGCGGCGTTCTTCACCGGCCTGTTCCGCACGGTCCCGACGGAACGGCTGCTGCGGTTCCTCGACGGGCGCACCCGGTGGGACGAGGACTTCAGGATCGGCCTGCGCACACCCGTCCGCCCCATGCTCCGCACCGTCGCGGAACTGCCCTGGCTGCCCCGGCTGCCCAGGGACACCACCACGCCGCCGGGCGACCCGACCGGCAACGAACGGAAAGAGACGCCGAGATGACGCTGCTGCGCGACGAATCCCTGTCCGCCGCGTTCGATCACGCCGCCCCCGCCTACGACCGTCTGGTGGCCGCCAACCCCGGCTACCACGCCCACCTGCGACGCTCCGCCCGGCGCCTCGGGCTGCCGGACGGCGGCGCCGGGCTGCGCGTCCTCGACCTCGGCTGCGGCACCGGGGCGTCCACCGACGCCCTCCTGCGCGCGGCGCCGCTGGCGGAGATCGTCGCGGTGGACGCCTCGCGCGGCATGCTGGACCGAGCGGAGGCCAAGCGGTGGCCGTCCGGGGTGAGCTTCGTCCACGCGGCGGCCGAGGACCTGGACCGGGCCGGCGTCCGGGGTCCCTTCGACGCGGTCTTCGCGGCCTACCTCTTCCGCAACCTCGCCGACCCGGACGCCGTGCTGGCCGCGACGCGCGAACTCCTCGCTCCAGAGGGCCGGTTGGGCGTACACGAGTACACGCTCGGCGGCCGGACGCTCGACCGCGCGGTGTGGACCGCCGTGTGCCACGGCGTGGTGCTGCCCGCCGGCACCCTGACCGGCGACCGTCGCCTCTTCCGGCACCTCTTCCGCAGCGTCGTCGACTTCGACACGGCGGCCGCCTTCGCCGCGCGGGTGCGGCGGGCGGGGTTCCGCGAGGTGCGCGTCCTGCCGATGCCCGGCTGGCAGACCGGCATCGTGCACACCGTGACCGCCCAGGCCCCGGGCGCCGGGCGATGAGGGGACGTACGACCCGCGATGGCGCCCGCCACGGACGTGACCGCAGGGCGCACGTCGTACGCGGCCCGCAGGGAGCGCCCCGTATCTCCGGCGCCGCGCCGCGCGTGGCCGTCGTCGGCGGCGGCATCGCGGGCCTCGCCGCCGCGACCGCACTGGCGGAGCGCGGCATCCGCGTCACGGTGTACGAACGGGAGCACCACATCGGAGGCCGGCTCAGGGGCTGGCCCGAGGAACTCGCCGACGGCTCCACGGTCACCATGAGCCGCGGCTTCCACGCGTTCTTCCGCCAGTACTACAACCTGCGCGGTCTGCTGCGCCGGGCCGATCCTGCCCTGAACATGCTCCACGGCCTGCCCGACTACCCGCTCCGGCACAGCGGAGGCCTCCAGGACAGCTTCGCGCGGGTGCCGCGCACCCCTCCGTGGAGCGCCCTCGGCTTCGTCGCCCTCAGCCCCACGTTCGGCCGGCGCGACCTGACGCGCATGGACCCCCGCGCCGCGCTGCCCCTGCTCGACGTACGCGTGCCCGGCATCTACCGGCGGCTCGACCACATCAGCGCCTGGGAGTTCCTGGAGCGGATCCGGTTCCCGCACGCGGCCCACCACTTGGCGTTCGAGGTGTTCTCCCGCAGCTTCTTCGCCGACCCGCGCCGCCTTTCGGGGGCCGAGCTGGCCCTGATGTTCCACATCTACTTCCTCGGGTCCAGTGAGGGCCTGCTGTTCGACGTGGTGCGAGAACCGTTCCCGGCCGCGCTGTGGGACCCGCTCGCCCGCTATCTCTCCGGCCACCGGGCCGACATCCGCACCGGCCGGGCAGTCGAGAGCGTGGAGCCCGCGCGGCGGGGCGGCTTCCGCGTCGTCACCGGGGACGGCGAGCAGCGCTGCGACGCCGTCGTACTCGCCCTGGACGTCAAGGGCCTGAAGAGCGTCGTGGGACAGTCGCCGCGATTCATCGACGACGACGCGTGGCGGGCGCGGATCAAGGGCCTCGGCACCGCGCCGCCCTTCCTCGTCTCCCGGCTCTGGCTCGACCGCCGTGTGGCGTCGGACCGGCCCGGCTTTCTGGGCACGAGCGGTTACGGCCCCCTGGACAACGTCAGCGTGCTGGAGCGCTGGGAGGGCGAGGCGGCCCGCTGGTCGGCCCGCACGGGAGGCTCGGTGATCGAGCTGCACGCGTACGCCGTCGACCCGGCCGCGGACCGGGCGGCGGTGCGGCGAAGCCTGTTGGCCCAACTGCACCGGCTCTACCCGGAGACCCGCGACGCCCGGATCGTCGACGCCCGTCACGTATGGCACGCCGACTGCCCGCTCTTCCCCGTCGGCGGCTACCGCGACAGGCCGACGGTACGGACGCCGGACCCGGCCGTCATGGTGGCGGGCGACATCGTGCGCAGCGATCTGCCGGTCGCGTTGATGGAACGGGCGGCCACGACGGGGTTCCTCGCGGCGAACGCCCTGCTCGAACGCTGGGGTGTGCGGGGGCAGACGCTGTGGACCGTTCCGGTCAGGGGCAGGACGCCGCTGCTGCGGGCGCTTGACCGGCTGGCCGGTGACGGGAGCGGCTGAGCGGCTCAGCCGGGGAAGCGCCCGCTGTCCCGCAGCGCCCAGCGCCTCTCGGCGTACGCCATGTCATCACGCCACAGCCGCCCGGACGCCGCCCTCATCAGCGGACGCAGCACCGGCGCCGCGGACCTCGCGAACGCGAAGCCCCGCCGGCCGGAAGCGGCCACCACCGCCTCGGTCACGGCGGTACGCGGCCGCCCCGCCGCGTCCCGCGCCAGCGGCGTGGCATGGGTCTCCACCACGGAGCCCGCCCCCTCGCCCTCGGCGATGCGCATGACGACGGTGCGGGGCCCGGGAGCCGTGAAGACCGCGCGGACCGGCACCACCACCCGCCCGGCCACCCTGAAGGAGACGTCCACCACGAAACGGTCGTCGTCACCACCGTCTTCGCCGGGTTCCGGTTCCGCCACGACACGCAGATCGACGAACGAGTACGGATGGAACCAGGCACCGTGCCAGGGGTCCAGCCGGTTGGCGACCACGTCTTCGGGCTCGCAGCGCCCGGTGACCGCGCAGACCGCCGACACGCTCTCGCCGGGCCGCGGACGCACGGGCACCACGGGCCGCTCCAGGGGCTCCTCGCCGCCCACCGCGTCCAGCCGGACCCAGGCCAGGACCCCGTCGTCGTACGCCGGGTACGGCTCCCAGCCCGCGCGCGCGGACCCGTCGAGAGCGAGCCCGTGCCAATGGCAGACAAGGGTGCCGCACCGCACCGGGCTGTCCTTCAGAGGCGCCCCGAGGTGAGGACAGGCACCGGGGCCGGCTCGCAGGCCGCCTGTCGCGTCGCGCCACGCGACGACCTCCGTGCCCGCCACCGTCAGACCGAGCGGACGCCCGGCCGTGACGCTCCGACTGCCGCTCAGCACATACCAGTTGCCCGACGGCCGGGCCTGGGCACGCTTGAGCGCCGCCGCGATCACGGCCGGCCTCGCCTCCCGCCAGGTGGGGCGCTGCCGCTCCCAGGGGACGGGGTCGCGGCGGAACCTCAACGGGGGGCGGCCGGTGCCAGGAGAGCGTCCGGAGCTCATACGGTCTCCTTCCAGGACTCCCGGCCGCGTGCCCGCGACGGACGGAACGCGAGCCGGGGCGGTGCCGCGCCGGGCGGCCCGGTGACCGCGCCGCCCTCGGACGGCGCGCGGAGCCGGGCCAGCGTGAGCCGGGCCAGACCGTCGCACGCCACCACGGCCCGCCGGCGGCGCGGCACGACCGCCCGGCGGTGCAGCACCGCGAAGCCGTCGTCCGCGATGGCGTCGAGAATCGCGCCGTACAACACGAAGGCGGTGCGGATGCAGGGCCGGGAGACGGGATCGAGCAGCGGCAGACCGCCCGCCGCCTCGCGGTACACGCCCCGTGTCAGCGCGGCGGCGTCCCGCAGCGCCGCGGTGATGCGCCGGTCGCGCCGCCCGCTGTCCCTGCTCCACCGGAGGAGGGCGCGGTCGACGCCGTGCGCGGCCAGCAGCTCCACGGGGAGGTAGACCCGGCCGCGGTCGAGGTCCTCCCCGACGTCCCGCAGGAAGTTGGTCAGTTGGAAGGCCACGCCGAGCGCGGCCGCGTGCGGGGCGGCCTCCTCGCGGGGGACGACCGTGCCGAGAACGGGCAGCATCTGGAGCCCGATGACCGCGGCGGAGCCGTGCATGTACCGCCGCAGGTCCTCGTAGCGCGCGTACTCGGTGACTTCCAGATCGAGCCGTATCGAGGCCATGAAGTCCGTGAAGAGCCGCGGCTCGATGGCGTAACGGGCGGCCGTGTCGGCGAGCGCCGCCACCACCGGGTCGGCGCTGGTCCCGGCGCGCAGCCCGCTCTCCAGATCCAGCTGGAGCAGGCGCAGGGCCGCGGCCCGCTCGGCCGCCGTCGCCGTGGAGTCGAGATCGTCGACGATGTCGTCCGCCCAGCGGGCGAACCCGTACAGGGCGTGCACGGCGGGCCTGCGCTCGACGGGCAGGAGGCGGGTGGCGAGGAAGTACGTCTTGCCGTGCCGTGCGTTGAGCCGACGGCAGTGGGCGTACGCGGCGCGCAGGGCCGGGTCGGTGATGCCCGCGCTGTCGAGTTCCCGGGCGGTCATGGAGCGGTGCCCTTCGTGTCGGTGGGGGGCCGAAGGCGTGCGGTCACCGCCCCCGGCGGGCCGGTGACGCGTGCCGCGGCCAGCTTCCCCGAGATCAGGACGGTCGGCACGCCGACGCCCGGGGTCGTGCCACACCCCGCGAGGACGACGTTCTCGACACCGCGTACGAGATTGCGCGGGCGGAAAGGGCCTGTCTGGGCGAAGGTGTGCGCGGCGGAGAACGGAGTGCCCGCGGCGTGTCCCTGGGCGGTCCAGTCCGCGGGCGTCACCACGCACTCCTCCTCGACGGCGGAGGCGATGCCGTCAAGGCCGCGCCGCTCCAGCTCGGCGAGGAGGCTGTCCCGGTAGCGGGGCGCGAGGTCGTGCCATGCCCGGGCGTCGGGGCCGACGCGGGTGTTGGGACAGGGCGCCAGGATGTAGTGCAGATGGCGGCCCGGCGGCGCGAGAGCGGGGTCGGTCGCCGTGGGCCGGGTGATCAGGAGCGACGGGTCGGACATGAGGGTGCCGGCGCGCGTCAGTTCGTGGAAGGTGCGCTTCCAGGCCGCGCCGAACGAGATGGTGTGATGGGCCAGCTGGGGCCACGTGCGGTCGGTGCCGACATGCAGCACGACGGCCGAGGGGGAGTGACGCAGCGGCAGGGGACGGCGCGGCGCCCGCCCCAGCAGGCGGTAGGCCGCCGGGAGATCCGGGGTCAGGACGACGGCGTCGCACGGGAAGCGTTCCTGGTCGGTGACGACGGCCGCGATGCGACCCCCGGAACGCTCCAGTCGCGTCACGTCCTGACCGAAACGGAGGTCACCCCCGGCGGCGGTGGCGGCGGCCGCCATGGCCCGTGGCAGGGCGTGCATCCCACCGCGCGGGAAGTGGACACCGGCGACGGTGTCCATGTAGGCGATGACGGCGTACGCGGCAAGGGCGCGGGCCGGGGTCACGCCCGCGTACAGCGACTGGAACGTGAAGACGCGGCGAAGCCGTTCGTCGGAGAGGAAGCGTCCGACGCGGGCGTCCAGCCGGCCGAAGCCGCCGAGCGCCGCGAGGCGAGCCAGGTCCGGGGTCAGCAGCGCCGCCGGGGAGTCGAAGTTGGCGTCGATGAACCGGCGCATCTGCACCTGATACAGACGGCCGAGCCAGGCCCGCAGCCGCCGGTAGCCGAGCGCCTCCCCGGCCCCGGCGAAGCGCTCCACCTCGGCTTCCATCGCCTCCGCCCCGGTGTGGACGTCCAGACTGCTGCCGTCGGCGAACCGCGCCCGGTAGGCGGGGTGGAGCGCAAGGAGCTCCACGCGGTCGGCGAGCCTGTCGCCCACCGCGGCGAACGCTTCCTCCGCCAGCTCCGGCATGGTCAGGACGGTGGGCCCGGTGTCCATGCGGTACCCGCCCCGTTCGAGCAGACCGGCCCGCCCGCCGGGCTCCCGGCTCCGCTCGATCAGCGTGACCCGCCGCCCGGCACCCAGCAGGTGCAGCGTGGCGGAGAGCCCCGCAAGCCCGGCCCCGACCACCACCACGTGGTCCGTCCGTCCCGCCAGACGCCTCATCGGCTTCGTTTCCCTCTCGCGTCGCGAAGTTCCGGCCCTGTCATGCGTAATGCCCCACTTTCCGTGATGGCCGGCGCGTTGTCCTCCGCCTCACCGGCGGCGGACGGGCGATGTCAGACCTCTCTGCCACGATCGGCGCATGAGCTTCTTCGACGATCTGGTGTTACCGGAAGAGCCGGCCGCCGAGCGGACCGCGTCGCTCCGCCTGAGCCCCCCGGGAGAGGACGCGGGGCGCTACGCCCCGCCCGTGGACTGGTTCGCACCTGTGCTGCACTCGCAGTTGGACGTGGTCGGCGCCGGGGCGCACGCCCGGGTGGTGATGACGGGATGGTCGCTGTGGCCGAGGGCGGCGACTTTGCATCTGTCGGTCTTCCGCAACGTCCGCTGGTCCGGCGCGGCGGCCGGGCGGCAGTCCGGGCTCAGGGTCGGCCTGCTGTTCCGCGACGGCCGCCGGGTGACCTCCCTGGACGGCACGGTGCACCGAGCGGTGCAGTGGACGAGGCCGGACGGGCAGGAGGCCACGGCGATGACGGACCAGGCCGTCGGCCTGATCCCGCTGGACCCTGGCCTGCACCGGCCCCGCCGCTCCCTCTTCAAGACCGACGTCGACCTGTATCTGGCGGAACTGCCTCCGCCCGACGAAGCGCATCTGGTCGTCGAGTGGCCGGACGAGGGCATCGACGAGACGCGCACCCTGATCGACACCGCCGCGTTGCATGCCGCGGCGGCGCGAGCGCTCGAGGTCTGGCCGGGCCTCGAACCACCGGAGCCGGCGGAGCAGCCGGGTTCCTTCGCGACCTTCGAAATGAGCGGACCGCCCGGCTTCCTGGCCCGGCCCCTGACAGGGCACCAGCGCATGATGCTGCGTCGTCAGGAGGAAGAGAGGCTGCGCCATGTGCCGCGGGCCGACTGGGCACGGGTGTCCCACGGGGACTGGGGCGACGCGCGGGTGATCCGGGCCCGGCTCCACGGGGGCGCGCCGCCCAACGCCCGTATCGAGGGGCATGGATCGACCCCGCTGCACCTGGCGGCGGAGCGCGGGGCGGCGGAAGCGGTCGCCGCACTTCTTTCCCACGGTGCGGAGCCCGACTCGTACGACGAAGACGAACACACCCCGTTGTGGTACGCCGCCTGCACCGTGGACGAGGGCAGCGTCCGTGCGCTGATCGCCGCGGGGGCCGATGTGTGGACGCCGCAGACGGGGCCCTGGTCCCCGGGCAGGCTGCTGCTGACCACACCGCTCGCGCCACTCGTCGCGGAACTGCCCGGGGCGGTGGAGCTGCCTGCCGACGAAGCCGCCGCCTTCCGGGAGGCGGACGCGCTCATCGCGGCATGCGGCGAGCGCGAGCTGTGGACGGAGGGGCTCGGCCTCTGCTTCGTGCGGGACCGGAGTGAGGAAGAGGTGATCCACCTCCTGGGCGCTGATCCCGCGCAGTGCCCGACGGCGGACCTTGAGCACGCCCCCTTCGACCTGACGTCCTATGACGAGGCCCTCCGCCATGTGGGGGTGACCGGCGTGCCCGGCGCACCCGGAGGCTGCCTGATCACCCAAGAGGGATACCTGCCGAGCGATGACACCTTGCTGCGGGCGATGTCGCCGGACACCACCGCGTACGGCGTCTACTTCAACCCCAAGGGCGGCACCTTCGGGACACTGGCCCACAACGGTGAAGTCGCCGGGCACGAGGAGATCGACCTGTGGCCGGACGAGTCGGCCCCGCCCGCCCACTGGCACTTCCGCTTCTGGCAGCGCCGGCACGCGTTCCCCCACGGCGCCAACGTCCTCGCCTACGCCGCCTCGGCGGCCGGTATGCGGATCAGCGACGCCAGGGAAGCGGTGGCTCGCCGCGCGCCGTGCCGCTGGGTGGAGCTGCCGTCACGTCTTCAGCGCTGAGATCAGGGCTGCCGGAGCAGGCCTACGCCCCCGTGCGCCGCACCGCGATCGCCAGCGTGTCGTCCTGGTGGAGGACATCGCTGAGCAGGTCCTCGGCCAGCAGGCCCGGGATCTGCTCGGTCGGTCGCGCGCGATGGCGGCACAGGGCTTCTTTGAGCCGGGCCTCGCCTTCGCAGGGGTCCCTGCGGCTCTCGGTGAGGCCGTCGGTGTAGAGCAGCAGCACGTCGTCGGGTTCCATGGTCGCCGTCAGGACACGGTCGCTGCCGGGCATGGGGAAGCCGATGCCCCGTCCGCGCACCTCCAAGTAGCTGGCGGTGCCGTCGCCGTGGGCCAGGAGGGCGGGCGGATGGCTGCCGTTGGCCAAGGTGAGCTGCCCGTCGGCGAGGTTCAGCCGGGCCAGCAGCAGGGTGGCCATGACGCTCTGGTCGAAGGGCGCGAGGACGCTGTCCGTACGCGCCACGATGCTCTCCAGCGGGTGCCCTTCCAGGGCGAGGGTGCGCACCGCGTGGGTGACGGTCAACGCGGTGCGCGTACTGGTGATCCCGTGCCCGAGCGCGTCGACGACGGTGATGTGGACCGTGCCGTCCGGGAGGGTGAACCAGTCGTACAGGTCGCCGCCGGTGGGCGCCTCGTCGCTCGCCGGGGCGTAGTGCACGGCCAGTTCGAGGCCGTCGACATGCAGGGGTCTGGGACGCAGCGCGTCCTCCAGGGCGCGCAGGGTGCGGCCGTGCGCCGTCCGCAGCTGCTCGTCGCGCTCCTCCAGCTGCACGTACAGGGCCAGGACCCCGCTGTTGGTCTCGGCCAGTTCGTGCTTGAGCATCCGGTGCTCGTCCGCCAGGGCGTCGGCGCGGGCCAGCGCCGCGCGGAGCTCCTCCTCCAGCAGCGCGATGTCCGCCTCGCTGCTCTGCGCCGCCGCGGAACGGCTCGCCTGCTGCCCGATGGTGGGCACCGGGTGGCCGTGCGCACCCGTGGGCGGCAGCGGGAGGTCCCACACCACCGTGCCGTCCGACCGGGTCCGCGCGCGCAGCGGCAGCCGGTCGGGCACCACGTCGGCGCCGGCGCTCTGCTGGGGCAGGCGCAGGGCCAGCGTCAGGCGGTGGGCCCCGTCCTCGCCCGTCTCGCGTCCGCTCAGCAGGGTGACGGGGCGGCCGCCACCGAGGACCGGGGCGGCCACCTCGCTCAGCGACAGGACGAGGCGCGCCCGGTCGTCGGCGGGCAACCGGTGCCCCAGGGCGATGCTGCGCACGGTGTGCCGCAGAGCCGTGAGCGTACGGAAGGTTTCGCGGGTCATCTCATTCCCATGTGGGGGCCAAGGGCAAGGACGGTGGCGTCGTCACGACGCCGGCGATGGGTGTGGGTCAAGGAGGCGGCGAGGAGTGCCGGAGGCAGCGTGAGACGCGCGGGCGTGGGGGCCTGCGTCCACCGGTGGTCGATCCCGTCGGTGTGCACGGCCACCGTGGTGTGCTCCGGCAGGTCCACGAACCGGCTCCTGGGCTTGGGGAGGGTGTAACCGATGATTCCGGCCTGCCCGGTGAACTGGTGGTGTACGCCTTCGGGGGAGAGCGCCACGGCGCGGACGTTGCCGACACCGCAGAACTCGGCCCGCCCGGCCGCGATGCGCAGCGCGGCCGCGGCGGCACCGCGCGTGTGCCGCAGGGCCTTGTGCAGCGCGGTCAGGATGTCCGCGAGCGGGGCGGCCGGGTCCATTAGGAACGTACGCTCGGCACGCTGCGCCGCCATGGCGGCCTCGGGGCCGTGGCCGAGACCGTCGATCACCAACGCGGTCCGGACGCCGCGGGCTTCGGCGACGGCGTACCCGTCGCCGCTCGCTTCCTCACCGTCGGCGGGCAGGCACAGCGCCCCCAGTGCCGCCCCGCGCGGCGGGGCGTCGGGCCCGGCGAGGCGGGCGTGGACGAGTGTGCCGAGCCCTGCCTCGGAGCGGATGGCGAAGTCCGTGGCGATCCGGCGCGCGGCACCCAGACCGGCGCCCATCGTCCGGGTGGTGCTGTACCCGTCCGTGAGGCTCAGGCCGATGTCCGCCATGCCGGGGCCGGTGTCGACGGCCAGGACGTCGAGGCCGCCGCCGAGCGGCGCCCGGTGGACGAACAGGGCGCCATTGCGGGCGTGCTTGACGATGTTACTGGCCAACTCGCTGGCCAGGACGGCCGCCTGGTCCGGCAGCACGCCCTTCATGGCGCAGGCGGAGGCGAGGGAACGGGCATGGTCGGCCGCACTCTGCACAGCGCTCGGATGGTCGATGGCGATGTGCAGAGTACGGGCCGCGACGCTGCTGTTCACCCGCGTCCGTTCCAGCGCACGGCGGTCACGGTCGTGCCCCGGCCCGGGGAGGACCACACATGGAACTCGTCCATGAGGCGCCGCGCACCACCCAGACCGTGCCCAAGGCCCGCGCCGGTGGTGAAACCGTCGGTGAACGCCTGCTCGATGTCCGGGATGCCCGGCCCCTGATCGCTCACCACCAGCTTCAGGCCCCGGCGACCGCCCTTCTGCACGATCTCCAGGGTGAGGTTGCCGCCGCCGCCGTGCACGTAGGCGTTGCGGGCCAACTCACTGGCGGCCGTGACGATGCGCGTCTGGTCCACGAGTCCGAAGCCGGCCCGCAAGGTCGCCTCCCGCACCGCGTGCCGCGCCGTCAGCAGGTCCTCCTCCGCCCGGATGGCGTGGACGGCGCGCCCGCCGTCGCTGCCCGAGGGGCTCTCGGCGCGCGTGGGGGAGGAGAGGGCCGGCGTCTCTTCGAGGTCACCGTAGAGGGTCAACGGGGCCCCCCTTTGGGGGTCGGGAGGCCGGCTGCCAACCCAACGCGATCATGCCCTGCTCCGCGTTGAGGGTGGTCTCCACACCGGACAGTTGCAACCCCAGTTCCACCAGGGTGATCGCGACCGCGGGTCGCATGCCGGCCACTATGACCCTGGCCCCCAGCAGACGTGCCGTGGTGGTCAGTTCCATGAGCGTGCGCGCCACGAACGAGTCGATGAGCTCCAGCCGCGAGATGTCGATGAGCACGGCGCGCGCCCGGTCGGCGACGATGCGCTCCGTCAGCTCCTCGGTGAAGGCGATCGCGGCCTTGTCGTCGAGCTCGTTGAGCAGACCGGTGACCAGCACATCACCGAGGCGCAGGATGGGAACGCCGCTCAAGCCGCCGCTCACCGTACGTCCGCGAGCGAGGACTGGTGGACCGGCTGGTCCGTCAGCAGCGGGATGGCGGCGGCCAGCGCGTCCGCCAGCGTCGCCCGCGTCAGGATGGCCGACAGGTCGATGCCGAGCTGCGCGATGATCTGGGCGATCGGCGGACGGATGCCGCTGATCACGCAGTCGGCGCCCATCAGCCGTACCGCGTTGACCGTCTGCATCAGGTGGTGCGCGACCGCGGTGTCCACCGTCGGCACACCCGTGATGTCGATGATCGCGACCTGCGCCTCGTCCCGCTCGATGGCCTCCAGCAGGTTCTCCATCACCACCTGCGTCCGGGTCGTGTCGAGCGTCCCGATCAGCGGCACGGCAAGGACCCGGTCCCAGATGCGCACCACGGGCGTGGACACTTCCAGGAGCTGGCGGCTCTGGCGCCGGATGATCTCCTCGCGGCCCTCCACGTAGATCTCGAAGGACATCGCGCCCGCGGTGTCGAGCAGGCGGTTGATGAAGAGCGCCGCGTGGTAGAGCGCGGTGACGTCACGTGTATCGGACTGCACCGCTTCCAGCAGCGCCTCCTTCAGCGCCAATATCGCCGGGGAGGTCGCCGTGGGCGTCGCGCCGCCGCGCGCGCGGCGCATCGACAGGTCCGTGACGGCCTGGCGCAGGCCGGGGTGCGTGGTGACCACGTCCTGGACGGGAATGTCCGTCTCAAGACCGGCGAGCAGCGCTTCGACCAAGGAGTCTGCTTCTTCGTTCAGCTCGGCCTCGGTGATGCCCGTCTCCAGGATGGCCTGCTCCGACTGGAGTTGCACCCACCGATCGGCCACTTTCTCGCCCTGCTCCCGCAGGGCCGTGCTGACGCGCAACCGGGCCTCGGACTCACTGGTGTTCATTCCATCCACCTTAGCAATTGTTGTCGCACGGCAAATGTTAACCGAGGGCGGCGATCTTCCGAAGGCGGACCGTAACGAGACGTCAACTACGTCGCTGAGCCGCACGGTTGCCGTCCGTACCCGACCACCGACCGCGCCTCGACATCGAACGCACCTGAACCTCACAGGAGTCGACCCTTCACAACCGTCTGTGTGTACCTAGGAGTGCCGAAAGTAAACCCACGTCATCGAGAGAGCCGTCACCACATCCCCCAGGGGCCGGACAGCGCGGTGGTTCAGGCGGGCTCGGCCGAGCGGTCACCCGCCGGTGTGCGCCCCGGCGCGGTGTGTTCCACCGCACGATGGAAGCCGTCCAGCCCCCGCACCAGGGCGGCACGTTCCGCCGGCCGCATCGCCGAGATGGCTTCCAGCAGCGCACTCTCGCGTCGGGCCCGCAGCTCGGTGAGGTAATTTTCTCCCCGGCTCGACAGGCGGAGTTCGAGCTCGCGGCGGCTGGCCGGGCTGAGGGACCGCTCGATGAAGCCCAGGGCGTGAAGACGGTCACACATACGACTCACCGAGGACGGCGCAGATCCCAGGAACTCACCGAGCGTTCGCAAGTTGATCCCCTGAGCGCCGTCCAGCGCGTACAGCACGCGCAACTGTGACGACGACACCGGTGCGGTCGGAGTGAGATCCCTGCCCCTGCTCCACAGCACCTCGAGCACTTCGATGACTTCCCGGGCAGCATGCGCGGCCGCATTCTGGCCGCCCCTGACGGAAGTTTCGGAATCCATGCCCTCAACTGTGACACTTCGCAGTGGCCCTGTCAGTCGCTGAGGCATGGCAGGCCCTCGGCTCCCTCTCGCACTCTCATCCCGAACAGGAACAGGTGGTACCCGACCGGTGGACAGATTCATGGCTGTGGAGCGCGCCCTGCGCACCTCCGCACCGCACGCTCTTCTCGACGCAGTGCAGGACACGCTCACCGTCCACTACACAGCCCGCAAGGTCGACCTGCTCATGGCCGACTACGCGATGACCATACTCCAACCGGTCAACGCCCTTCCGCACACGGCGGCCCCCGTGCCGATCCACACCAGCGCCCCCGGCCGGGCCTTCGGGGCGCAGGAACCGTACGTCGAAGCCGGCGGCCGCGGCGGACTGTGCACCGCCCACCTCCCCGTCAGCGTGCGCGGCGACCGCATCGGCATCCTCAGCGTCTGTCTGCCGGCCGAGGCCTGCGACCCCGCCACCTTGCGGGAACTCGCCGACGTGGCGGAGGTCCTCGGCCACGAGATCGTCGTGGCCGAGCGCGACACCGATCTCTATCTCCAGGCACGGCGCGCCGACCGGCTCACCCTCGCCGCCGAGATGCAGTGGCAGCTGCTGCCGGGCCGCTCCTGCTCCCGCCCCGAGTACGACATCGGGGCCCAGCTCGAACCGGCCTACGCCATCCACGGCGACAACTTCGACTGGTCGGCCTCCGCCGACCACCTCACGCTCACCGTCACCAACGGCATGGGCGAGGGCATCGAAGCCGCCCTGCTCACCAGCCTGGCCGTCAACGCGCTGCGCAACGCCCGCCGCGCCGGACTCTCGCTGAGCGACCAGGCCTGCCTGGCCGACCAGGCCGTGTACGGGCACTACCAAGGCGCCGTCCATCTCTCGATGCTGCTCCTGCGCTTCGATCTCGCCACGGGGGAGACGGAGATCATCGACGCGGGCTCCCCGAAGATGTGGCGCATGCGCAACGGCAGGGCCGAGCCCGTCGCCCTGGACGCGCAGCTGCCGCTCGGCATGTCCGAGGACACGCCCTACACCGCGGAGCACTTCCAGGTCAGCTCCGGGGACCGGCTGTTGTTCGTCAGCGACGGTGTCTACGACGTGGCGTCGCCGACGGGGGAGCGCTACAGCGAGCGCGCGCTCACCCGGGCGATGACCAACTCCCGCCTGCTGCCACCCTCGCAGGTCCCGCGCGCCGTGCTCCACGAACTCTCAGGTCACCGCGGCCCGATCGCCGCCGACGACGACGCCCTGATCGTGTGCCTCGACTGGCGGGGCCGCCCCTGAGGTGTGGCCCCCGTCGGGCGCATCACTCGGCAGGGGTGAGCATGCCCGCGCGCAGGCGCTTCAGCGTGCGGGTCAGCAACCGGGAGACATGCATCTGCGAGACGCCGAGACGTTCGCCGATCTGGGACTGGGTCAGCTCGTCGACGAACCGCAGGTGGAGGATCTCCCGGTCGCGCTCTTCGAGTTCGGCGATCAGGGGAGCCAGTGTGTGGAAGTCCTCCACGAGCTCCAGCGCGGGGTCCTCTTCGCCGATGAAGTCGGCGAGGGCGGCCTCGCCCTCGTCGGGGTCACCGTGCACGGCCGCGTCCAGGGAGGTGGAGTTGTAGCCGTTGGCGGCCACCTGGGCCTCGACGACCTCGTCCTCGCTCAGGTCCATCAGGGCGGCCAGTTCGGCGACCCGGGGGGCCCGGCCGAGCCGCGTCCTGAGCTCCTCCGTGGCCTTGGCCAGCTCCACCCGGGCCTCTTGCAGCCGACGGGGGACGTGCACCGCCCAGGAGGTGTCACGGAAGAACCGCTTGATCTCACCGACGATGTACGGCACGGCGAAGGTGGCGAACTGGGTGTCGCGGGACAGCTCGAAGCGGTCGATGGCCTTGATCAGACCGATCATGCCGACCTGGACGATGTCCTCCATGTCGTCGGACCGGTTGCGGAAGCGTCCCGCCGCGTAGCGGACCAGGGACATGTTCATCTCGATCAGGGTGTTCCGCGCGTACTGGTACTCGGCGGTTCCCTCTTCCACCGTGGCGAGCCGGCCGAAGAACAGCTTCGACAGGGCCCGGGCATCCTGCGGGGCCACCGACTGCGGCGCGGTGATCTCCGGCAATTGCTCGCTTTCGGTCACTGCCTGCGTTGTGGTCGCCATGGTGATGTGTTTCCCTCCCTGTCCGGTCAGCCCTGTCAGTCCCTGGGGGCTGGTGATCCGCGACTACCCCGGCCCGTTCGCTTCATTCACGTCGGGCGCAGTGGCTGTCCGCGTGACAGCACATCAGGGATCGTACGTACGTTCAGGTCCTCGGTCCTTAAACACTGGCGCGCCCGCCCCTCGACGGACGAATATGGCACGCATGAATGATCGACCTGAGCGATGGAGCAGAGCGACCGTCTACCCCGACATGTGGGCCGACCCGAACGACGATCCTCGCGAGAACCGAGGAGTGAGCCCGGACGGCGAGCTGGCGACGCTCCAGGACTTCCTGGCGGGCTACCGCTTGACCCTGCGCATGAAGTGCGAGGGCCTGAACGCGGAGCAGCTGGCCCGCCGCTCGGTTCCGCCTTCGACCATGTCGCTGCTGGGCCTGATCCGCCATCTCGCCGAGGCGGAACGCGACTGGTTGAACTGGATCAGCGAGGGCGACCCGCTGCCGACGCTGTACGGCGAGCCCGACGGCGACTTCGACGGAGCGGTGGCCGAGCAGGCCGAGGTCGACGCCGCGTACAGCGCCCTGGAACGTGAGCAGGCCGCGACCGACGCGGCGCTGGCCGAACACGAGGACCTGGGCGAGCGTCTGGGCAAGGAGGGCATCGCGGTCCGGGAGCTGATGGTGCACAGGATCGAGGAGTACGCCCGGCACTGCGGGCATGCCGACCTGCTCCGTGAGTGCGTCGACGGACGGGTGGGCCAGTGACCCGGCGAGAGGGCACCGGCTCCGCGACCAGGACGCTGGAGATCCCCACCCCGGACGGCCGTGCCGACGCGTTCGCCGCCTTCCCCGACCGGCCCGGGCGGCACCCGGGTGTACTGCTGTACACCGACGCCTTCGGTACGCGGCCGGTGCTGGAGAAGATGGCCGGCGAACTGGCCGGGCACGGGTATTACGTGCTCGTCCCCAACATCTACTACCGGCACGGCCCCGCACCGGTGATCGAGCTTCCCGAGCACATCGGGGAGGAGGAGCGGCCGGGCGTCTTCGCCCGAGTGATGCCCCTGGCCCAGGCCCACACCACCGAGCGCGCCCTGCGCGACGCCGAGGCCTACCTCGGCTTCCTCACCAGCCGGCCGGAGGTCGCCGCCGGACCGGTCGCCGCCGTCGGCTACTGCATGGGCGCCGTCCTCGCGGTGCGCACCGCGGCGGCCCACCCCGAACAGGTGGCCGCCGTCGCCGGGTTCCATCCCAGCCCCCTGGTCACCGAGGCGCCCGACAGCCCGCACCGTCTCTTCTCGCGGCTCACCGCCCAGGTCCACCTCGGGCTCGCCGAGAGCGACATGTCGCCCGAGACGATCAGGGAGCTCGACGGGGCCCTGGACGTGGCAGGGATCGACTACACCTCGGAGGTCTACCCCGGCACCGTCCACGGCTTCACCATGTCCGACACCGACGCCTTCGACGCCTCGGCTCTGCGGCGCCACTGGGACCGCCTGCTCCCTCTCCTCGACCGCACCCTGGCCGCCGGCTGATACCGGGCGCGGCCCTCGCCCTGAAGGTCACTTGGTCGCGCCCCGTGCGAAGCCGTTGTAGATGTAGCGCTGGAGGAAGAGGAAGACGAGGAGGGTCGGGACGATCACCAGGATCGTGCCGGCCGAGATGTGCTCCCAGTGCGCGCCGAACGGGCCCTTGAAGCGGAACAGGGCGGTGGAGATGGTGCCCAACTCCTCGGACGGCATGTAGAGGAAGGGAATGTAGAAGTCGTTGTAGACGGTGATGCCCTTGATGATGACGACCGTGGCGATCGCCGGTTTCAGCAGCGGCAGGACGATCTTCCAGTAGATGGTGAGGGAGTTCGCCCCGTCGAGGCGCGCGGCCTCGTCGAGCGAGACCGGGATGCCCCGGATGAACTGGAGGAAGATGTAGATCGAGACGATGTCCGTCCCCATGTACAACATGACCGGCGCCCAGATGCTGTTGAACAGCCCGAAGCCGTTGACCACTTGGAAGGTCGCGACCTGTGTGGTGACCCCGGGCACCAGGGTGGCGATCAGGAACAGGGCCATGACCGGCTTCTTCGCGCGGAAGTCGAAGCGGTCGACGGCGTACGCGGTCATCGAGCCGATGAGCACCGTCCCCGTGATGGAGAACAGCAGGATGAAGGCGGTGTTGGCGAAGGCGGACAGCAGCTTGCCGTCCGTGAACGCCGTCGCGTAGTTGTCGAAGTTGAGCCAGTCGCCCGGCAGTGACAGCGGGCCGCCGTCGCTGACCTCCTCGGACGTCTTGAGGGAGGTGAGGAGGACGACGGCGAGCGGGACCAGCACGACCAGGGACGCGACGATCAACGACAGATAGGTCAGGGCGGGTGCGATCCGGCGGCGGGCGGGCATGGGCGTGGTCATACGAGGTCCACCTTCTCGTCGGGCACGAGGCGGCGCTGGATCCAGGTGATCAGCAAGATGATGAGGAGCAGGAGGACGGCGGCGGCCGAGGCCAGACCGGTCTTGTTGAACTGGAAGGCGAGCTTGACCGTCTGGATCACGAACGTCGTCGTGCCGGTCGCACCGCCGGTCATGATGTACGGGATCTCGAAGACCGCAAGTGACCCGGAGATCGCCAGGATGACGCTCAGGCTGATGACCGGCCGGATGCTCGGCGCGATGATGTGCCGGAACTGCTGTCGGCGCGTCGCCCCGTCCAGCTGGGCCGCCTCGTAGAGCTCGGCGGGGATCGACTGGATGGCGCCGAGGAACAGCACGAAGTTCAGCCCGGTGAAACGCCATACGGAGACCCCGGCCAGCGAGGTGTTCGCCGAGGCGGGGTCGCCGAGCCAGGCGTGGCCGGAGCCGGCGCCGAACCACGACAGGACCGAGTCGAGCGTGCCCCCGTCCTGGAAGAAGTAGAGGAAGACGAAGCCGATGGCCACGCCGTTGATCAGGTAGGGGAAGAAGAGGATCCCCTTGAAGAGGTTGCGGAAGCGCAGGTCGAAGCTGAGGACCGTGGCGAAGTACAGGGCAATCACGATCTGCACGGCCGACGCGGCCAGGTAGTAGAAGCTGACGAAGAACACGCGGAACAGCTCGGGGCGGGTGAGGATCTGCTCGTAGTTGTCGACGCCGGTGAAGCGGCGGTCGGGGCTGACGCCGTCCCAGTCGGTGAAGCTGTAGAAGATCATGTTCCCGACGGGCACATAGGTGAACGTGATCAGCAGGGCCAGCGGGACGGCCAGGAAGAGCCACGGGGTGAGCCCGCGCGGCAGCCGGCCGCCCCGGCCCATGCGGGGCGGCACGGTGGCGCGTGGCGCTTTCGCCGGCGCCACGGGGGGCGTCTCGGTCGTCTCTGTCATCTCGGACCTCTCGTCTTCGCGGGTGTACGGCGTGCGGCGGGCCCCGCCCGGTGGCGACGGGACCCGCACCGACGGCCGGGCCGAAGGAACCGGCGCCGGTCAGGAACCGGCGGTCCCGGCCGCCTCGTTCCACCGCTTGTCGAGGTCCGCGAAGTAGTCGTCGACGCTGCCCTGCTGCGCACCCCGCGCGAGGTCGACGAGCTTCTGGCGGTAGTCGGGCTTGTTGAGGCCGATCTCGGCCGCGTTGTCGATCGTGTTGACCTCGCCGGTCTTCGCCTCGGAGCGCTCCAGGAAGGTGACATCGTTGTCAACGAAGTCCTTCAGGGTGTTTGGCATCGGAGCGGACCTCAGGGTCGGGACGGCGCCCTCCTTCGTGGAGTAGCCGGACTTCTCGGTGAACCAGTCGATCCAGGCACGGGCGGCGGTCTTGTGCGACGAGTGGGCGTTGACCGCCTGCTGGTAGTCGCTGGCGAGGACGGCGCAGTGCTTGCCGTCCTTCCGCACGGGGAAGGGCATGAAGCCGATGTCGTCGGGGTCGGTGTCGGCCTTCACGGCCGCGTCACGGAGCTGGGTGATCGCCCATGAGCCCAACTGCATGGTGGCGACCTCTCCTTCGGCGATCAGCCCCTTGGAGGCCTCCCAGTTGGTGGTGCTGGGGTCCTTCTCCGAGAGTCCGCCCTTGACGATGTCGTGGAGCAGCGAGTCGATGGTGTGCAGCTCGCCGCCCCGCTTCCAGGGGGAGACCGCGCCCGCGAGCTTGTCCGTGGCCTCGGCGTCACAGGTGACGGAGCCGATGTTGTTGCTCCAGGCGGTCAGCGGCCAGGCGTCCTTGAAGTTCGTGTAGTACGGCAGGGCGTCCGTCTTCGCCCTGACCGCCTTCAGGCCGGCGAGGAACTCCCGCGGGGTGGCCGGCGGCTCGCTGACGCCGGCCTTCCTCCAGACGGCCTTGTTGTAGACGAAGCCGTTGGCCGTGCCGAACTGGGCGATGCCGTAGACCTTCTCGCCGACCGTCGTCTTGTCGCTGAAGCGGTAGGTGTCCGCCAGTTCGGCGGCGGAGCCCAGCGGGGCGAAGAACTTCGGGTAGTCGTTCTTGGCCACGGCGGCCGGGATCATCAGGACGTCGCCGTAGTCGTCGGTGTTCATCCGGATCTTGACCTCCCCCTCGTAGTCGGTGAGGGCCTCGAACTCGACCTTCACCTTGGGGTAGGTCTTGTTGAACTCGGCGGCGTACTTGTCCATCGTCCCGTTCTGGACGAGGTCGGTGCGGTGGGTGAGGACCTTGATGGTGCCCGAGGCGTCGGCCGGATCGGCCGGTGACTTCGCCGTCTCACCGGAGGCCGTCCCTCCGCCACCGCACCCGGCGACGGTCAGTGTCGCGGCGACCAGAAGCGCTCCCGTCAGCGTCTTCTTCTTCCCCATGTGCCCGGCTCCTTCAGGGTTGCGGCTCAGCTCTGCGAGTGGGATGTCGGCACTATGTCAGCCGCTCCTGAACCGGTAAAGCTAAGAATGCGGGCGCGATGCGCAATTGTTACCGACGTCTCTTGGGGGGGGCAACTGACATGCGACTCCGCCTCCGTTTTTCCAAGGGGTCGTAACTAGACCGGTTTATGGACAGGTGCTGATCAGCGCGTTAGGTTGTCCGCCGTTATCCCTTGACCGGCCTGAGTCAGGCGATTGGAGCCGCACCATGAAGGACGTCACCCAGCTCACCGAGGGCTGGCGGCTGCGCCACGGGGAGGAACTCCTTGAGGCCCGGGTGCCCGGCTGCGTCCACACCGACCTGCTGGCGGCGCAGGCCCTCGCGGACCCCTTCATCGGCGGCAACGAAACGGACGCCGCGTGGGTGGGGCGCCGCGCCTGGACCTACGTCCGGCGTCTCGACAACGACAGCGGCCACCAGCGCACCGACCTCGTCTTCGAGGGCCTCGACACGGCCGCCTGCATCACCCTCGCGGGCCGCCCCGTCGGCACCACCCGCAACATGCACCGCGGGTACCGGTTCGACGTCACGGGACGCACCGGCGAACTGGAGGTCCGCTTCGCCTCCGCCTACGACGAGGCCGCTGCCGTCCGGGCGGTGACGGGGGAGCGGCCCAACGTCTATCCCGAGCCCTCGCAGTACATCCGCAAGATGGCGTGCAACTTCGGCTGGGACTGGGGCCCGACACTGGTCACCGCGGGCATCTGGCGGCCGGTGCGGCTCGAGCACTGGTCCACAGCGCGCCTCGCCCGCGTGCGCCCCCTGGTCACGGTGGAGGGGGAGACCGGCCGGGTCGAGCTGCGGCTTGAACTGGAACGCACCCCGCAGGGGCGGGGACGCACGCTGCACGCCGAGGCCGAGGTGGCCGGCGTCCGCGCCGAAACCGTCGTCACCGGTGACGAGGCGGTGCTGCGCCTCGACGTCCCCGACCCGCGTCTGTGGTGGCCCCGCGGCTACGGCGAACAGCCCCTGTACGACCTCCGCCTCACCCTGCGCGACGACAGCGACGACCACGACGACAGGGACGACCACGACGACAGGGACGACAGCGACGACAGCGGCATTCTCGACACCTGGCACCGCCGGATCGGCTTCCGCACCGTCGAGCTGGACCGCTCGGCCGACGAGCACGGCACGGGCTTCACCCTCGTGGTCAACGGCGTACGGATCTTCGCCCGCGGCGTCAACTGGATCCCCGACGACGCCTTTCCCTCCCGGATCACCCCCGAGCGCTACCGCACGCGCCTGACCCAGGCCGCCGACGCCAACGTCGACCTGGTGAGGGTGTGGGGCGGTGGCATCTACGAGGACGAGGCCTTCTACGACGCCTGCGACGAGCTCGGCCTGATGGTCTGGCAGGACTTCCTCTTCGCCTGCTCCGCCTACCCGGAGGAACAGCCGCTGCGCGGAGAGGTCGAGGCGGAGGCCCGCGACAACGTTGTCCGGCTCATGCCGCACGCCTCGCTCGTCCTGTGGAACGGCAACAACGAAAACCTGTGGGGCTTCCGCGACTGGGACTGGGAGGGGCGGCTCACCGGTGACTCCTGGGGTGAGGGTTACTACCTCGGCCTGCTGCCCCGCGTCGTCGCCGAACTCGACCCCACCCGCCCGTACACCGCGGGCAGCCCCTGGTCCGGCTCCTGGGACCACCACCCCAACGCCCCCGCCCACGGCACCCATCACTCCTGGGAGGTGTGGAACCGGCAGGACTACGCCGAGTACCGGGCGAGCGTGCCGCGCTTCGTCGCCGAGTTCGGCTGGCAGGCCCCACCCGCGTCGGCCACCCTGCGCCGCGCCCTGCCCGGCGAGGAACTCGCCCCCGACTCCCCGGGCATGCTCCACCACCAGAAGGCCGAGGAGGGGAACGACAAGCTGAACCGCGGCATCGCCCGCCATTTCCCGCTGCCCGAGGGCGACTTCGATCGCTGGCACTACCTGGCCCAGCTCGTGCAGGCCCGCGCCGTCGCCGCGGGCATCGAGCACTGGCGCGCCCACTGGCCGGTGTGCGCGGGAACCGTCGTCTGGCAGCTCAACGACTGCTGGCCAGTCACCTCCTGGTCCGCCATCGACGGCGACGGACGCCTCAAGCCGCTCCACCACGAACTGCGCCGCGTCTACGCCGACCGGCTCCTGACCCTCCAGCCGGGCGCCGACGGACTCGTGCTCGCCGCGGTCAACCAGTCCGCCCGACCTTGGCGTACGACGGTGACCCTGCGGCGGCTGGACGCCGAGGGCGCCACGCTCGACGAGGCCGTCCTCGACGTGGCCGCGGGCGCCCGGTCCGTCGCCCGGCTCGCGGTGCCCGCGAGCCTCGTACCGGATGAGCGGTCCGCCAAGGAGTTCCTGGTCGCCGACGGCGGTGACGGCGGCGACGGCGGCGACGGCGGCGACGGTGAGGGAAGGCTGCGGGCCCTGCACTTCCCCGTGCCCGACAAGGACTTCGCGTACCCCCGGCCGCGCTACGACGTCGCGCTGGAACCGGTGCCAGGGCCGGGGGATAGAGTCGACGTCGTGGTGAGCGCCCATACCCTCGTCAGAGACCTCCTGCTCCAGCCCGACCGGCTCGGCCCGGCCGCCGCCTGCGACAGCGGTCGCCAGACCCTGCTGCCGGGTGAGCGGACCCGCATCCGGGTCCACGGCTGTGGCGCCGTCGGCATCCAGGACATCAGGGCCGCCCTCTTCTGCGTGGACGTGAGGTGAGCGGCACCCAGCGCGTCACCATCAAGGACGTCGCGGCCCGGGCCGGTGTCTCCAAGGGGGCGGTGTCGCTCGCCTTCAACCACAAGCCCGGCGTCTCCGAGGCCACCCGCGAGCGGATCTTCACGGTCGCCCGCGAGCTGGGCTGGGCCCCCAGCGCCACCGCCCGCAGCCTGTCGAACCGCCGGGTCGACATCGTCGGGCTCGCCCTGTGCCGGCCGGCCCGGCTGCTCGGCCTCGAACCGTTCTACATGGACTTCATCTCCGGCATCGAGAGCATCCTCGCGGAGCGGTCGTGCTCGCTGCTGCTGCGCCTGGTGCGCGACCTCGACGAGGAGATCGCACTCTACAAGGAGTGGTGGCGCGGCCGGATGATCGCCGGCGCGATCCTGGTGGACTTCCGCGAGGACGACCCGAGGGTCCCCTCCCTCCAGGGCCTCGGCCTGCCCGCCGTGGCGGTCGGGCACCCCTCCCTCACCGGGCCCTTCCCGGCGGTATGGACGGACGACGCGTCCGCGGTCGCCGAGGCCGTCCGTTACCTCGCCGCCCTCGGGCACCGGCGCATCGCCCGTGTCGGCGGCCCGGCCGACCTCGGACACAGCGCGATCCGGGCCCGCGCCTTCACCGCCGTCACCCGGGAACTCGGGCTGCACCAGGAGCGGCAGATCGCCACGGGGTTCGACGAGAAGGAGGGGGCCCGTGCCACCCGCACCCTGCTGCTCGCCGCCGACCGGCCGACTGCGATCGTCTACGACAACGACATCATGGCCGTCGCGGGCGCGGGTGTCGCCGCGGAGATGGGGTTCACCGTCCCCGACGATCTGTCGCTGCTGGCCTGGGACGACTCGCAGTTGTGCCGGATCACCCACCCGACGATGTCGGCCATGAGCCACGACGTGCACCAGTTCGGCGCCGAGGTGGCACGTGTCCTCTTCGACGTGGTCAACGGCACCGACACGGGCGGCCTTCAGGTGCCGACGCCATCGCTGACCCCGCGTGGCTCCACCGCGCCGGCGCCGGGTTCGTAGCGGGGCGGGTTCTCGTAGCGGCAGAGGAGGGCCGTGTCCGGTGCGGACGCGGCCCTCCTCGGTCCTTCGGCCGGGCGATGGCCGGTGACCGTCGCGAGCCGTCAGCCGTCAGCCGTCAGCCCGGCTGCCCTTCGCCGCATGGGAGCCGGTGAAGACGCCGGCCTCCTTCGCGGTCTGCTGGATGCCGTCGGCGCCGTAGAAGATCCGCTGCCCCCAGGAGGTGAGCCGGGAGGCGTCGAAGCCCGTGGCCATGTCCAGATACTCGACGCCGCCGCCGTTGCCGCTCCAGGACCAGCCGAGATAGCCCACGCCGAGTTGGCGCGCGGTGGACATGATGGCGGCCTCGTCCGGGTCACCGTCCGAGTGCATGTCACCGAATTCGCCCACGACGATGGGTAGACGCTGTGAGGTGAACCGGTTGAGGTAACTTTTCACTTTGTCGGCCGTGTTGAATACGCCGTACATGTGGACCGAGAACACCGTGTTCCGCCGAGGGTCCGCGGCGAATACCTCTGCGGCACGGTCGCGCATGGTGAACGACCAGTCCTGGCCCCAGTTGGGGGCGTCGGCCATGAGCGTGTGGTGGAACCCGGCCGTGCGCATGCGGGCGAGGGCGTTCTTGGTGTCGGACGCCCATGACGCGTAGCCGGAATTGCCGTGCGGCTCGTTCCCGATGTTCAGGATGACGTATTTCTCCTGGCCCTGCACCGCGCCCTTGACGCTGATCCAGTAGTCCACGGCGCGCGCGAGGGAGATGGCTCCGCTCTGCTCGCCGTAGCCGGTGGTGTCGTGGGCCTCCAGGACGCAGACGAGCCGGTTCTGCTTGCACTGTGCGACGACGGCGGCGACATCGGCGGTGTCGTTCTTCGCCCAGCGGTCACCAGTGGCGAGTACGACACGTACGGAGTTGGCGCCGAGCGCCTTGACGTCCTTCAGCGCCTGCGCGGTCCTGCTCGGATACCAGGCGTGGGCGTGGTTCACGCCGCGCAGGACGAAGTCCTTGCCGGTCGCGTCGAGCAGGCGCCCTCCGATGACGTGGAAGCCCGGTACGGCCCGTGTCCCGTTCTGCGCCTCGGCCCGGCTCCTGGCCCCGTCATCCGCGGCCTGCGCGGGGGAGGGCGCGGTCAGTACGGACGCGGCGAGGGCCAGCAGCGCTCCCGCCGCGGTGGCCAGTCTCATTCTCATTACTGCTCCCAGGGTGGTGGCGCGTGCGACGTGTCACGAGACGCCGGAATGGGGAATGCGCCGGAAAGTCATCCGCTGATGACTTCGCCACAAAAGGGGTGATGGGGAAAATCCCTTCGGCCGGCGACTGGGAGAGAGGCTAGGACGAGGCGTCCACGGAGACAACAGCAGGAGCCAAACCGGTTAAGTTTAGCTGGAGTTCAGTGATTCCTCCTTCGCCGTCGTCGACGGCACACGGGAGTCGACCGACGTCACACGGAGTCGATGAAGAACACCTGGTCGGTGCGGTCGGCGCAGGGGGCCTGTTTGGCCGTGGCGCCCTCGGCCGTGGAACTGTCGCTGATCCCCACGCAGTACTTCCGGTCGGCCGTGTAGAGCGTATAGATCCGGTAGGTGTTGGGCACGGGCGTGTCGACCGCCTCGATGTAGAAGACGTTGGCTCCCGCGCAGTTGGTCGTGGGCTCCAGCATGTCGGCCACCGAGCTGACGATGAAGATGGTGAGGCAGCGGATGCCGGCCTGGGTGCTGTGCCACTGCAACTTGAACAGGCCGTTGCCCTGCGGGACGAGGTATGTGCGCGGCGACGTGGCCTGCGCGCACGAACGCTGCACGGCGACCGGGGCGTTCAGGAATCCGGCGCGCCCCTCGGTCAGGCACAGCCCGGGCGCGCTCGCCGGACGGATCTTGATCCAGCCCTCCTGGAGTCCCCGGAAGTTCCCCTGGACGAAGTTCGCACCCGGCTGACGGTCACAGGACCACTGGCGCAGCGCCGTGCCGTCCGTGGTGGCGGAGGAGGTGACCTCAAGGCACTTGCGCGGTCCGGCCGTCATCGGGTGTACCAGCGCGGCTTCCTCGTGGTCCGCGAACTGGAAGCTCGTCCCGGGCCGGTTGTCGCAGTCCGCCTGTACGACGGCGGCTCCGTTGTCGGCGCTGGAGTTCTCCACCGCCATGCACTTGCCGCTGAGGACGCTGACGATCTGCACCGCCCCGCCGTATACCGCGGATTCCCGCAGGGTCCACGACGCTCCCTCCCGCCCGGCGCAGCGCCGCTGTCTGACGGGCTCGCCGGTCGCCTGTGTGGCCACCTCCAGGCACATGCCGGTGTGGGTCGCGGCGATGTTGATCCCCTGGCCCGCGGCGGCGGTCGCGGGCCGGGCCGCCGGGCCGCCGACCGTCAGCAGGGCGAGAACCAGCGCCAGAACGAGGACCAGGGGCGGGGCGGCCGCGTACGGACGGGGTGAACGGAACCTCAGCATGGAGTTCTCCATCCCTGTGGGAACGGGCCCGCCCCGGCGGGCTGAGCCGCCGGCTCGGCTCGCACGGACGCGGGCATGGCGGCGCAGATGCTGCCCGGCGGTGCTGACGCGGGGCTGACGTGGCCGCGCGGGACGACGGGCCGCCGCTACCGAGGCGCGATCGCCTTGACCCACTCGTCGACGGTGACGACGTCCGCCCACTGCGGGAACAGCCGCTCGACGAGGACCCGGTGCACCTCCGGGTCGGTGTCCAGGCAGGCGTCGGAGAGCACGGTGAGGCCGAAGTCCATGTCGTTCGCCTGGCATAGGGTGGAGAGCACCACCGCGCTGGTGGCGATGCCGGTGAGTACGAGGCTGTCGATGCCGCGCGCCCGCAGCACCACGTCGAGATCGCTGCCGGAGAACGCGCTCGCCCGCCGCTTGGTGACCACCACGTCACCCGGCCGGGGCGCGATGGCGGGGTGGATCTCGGTGCCGGGCGCGCCCTCGACGTAGAGACCGGCCCGTGCGATGGCGGCGAGAGGCTTGTTGCGCGTGCCGACTTCGGGGAAGCCGGGGCGCAGCGCGATGACCACGTAGATGACGGGCATGCCCGCCGCCCGGGCCCCGTCGATCGCCCTGCGCAGACGTGGCAGATACCCGGAACCGTCGTCGGCGATGTCCACGATGGCCTGTTGGACGTCCATCACCAGAAGGGCGCTGCTCATGTCGTCTGTCTCCAGGAACGAAGTCGGTTCGGTGGGGGCGCGGGAGTGGTCGCACCACCTGGTCTCGCGCCCTACGGGTGGTGAACGCCGATCCGAAGGTGGACGGCCTGCCGACCTACGGCTGGTCGACCGGTATCCAGGTCGGCTCGGACGCTTAAGTGGCGGGCGGCAGAGGGCAGTTGAAGATACCCGAGAAGGGCGCCCGGTATCCCGTGTTCGGCGCCCGGGAGACCCTGGACCGGCTGAACGCGACCGCTGTGGCGCGCCCCTCGTACGGCATAGGCCCGGCAAGGGCCGGTCAGTCGGCGGTCCGTGTGACGCGACGGCCGAACTCCCGCACGCCTCGCCGGTCCTGGAGCCGGGCTCCGGCTGAGCCCGCGCGGCGGCCTCAGTACGTCCTGACCTGGTCGGGCCCCGAGGCCGGCGCCGGTGTCCCGCGCTGTGCGTGGCCCCCTTCGACGGGCCGCGCGCGCAGTGGCCACCAGAGGGACCGGCCGAGGAGCGCGGCCAGCGCGGGCACCAGGACCAGCGACAGGACGAGCGCGGAGAGCAGGATGCCGAGCGTCGTCGCGAAGGCCATCTGCTCGTTGCCGGGGACCGTGGCGAGGGAGGCGAAGGAGGCGGCAAGCACCAGGCCCGCCGTCCCGATGGCCGGGGCCGTGTGCCGTACCGCGCGGGCCACGGCGGTCCGGGCCGGGCCCGGTCGCCGCATCTCCTCGCGGATCCGGTCGGCGATCAGGATGTTGTAGTCGGTGCCCAGCGCCACGACGAACAGGAACAGCACCAGCGGCAGGGTGTAGTTGATGCCCGGCTCGCCGAGACCGTGCTGGAAGAGGAGCGTGGCGGCGCCGAGGGTCGCGGCGAAGCCGAGCCCGACGGAGAGCATCAGGATCATCGGGGCGAGCAGGCTGCGCAGGAGCAACAGCAGGATCAGCGCGATCAGTCCGGCGGCGACCGGGAACACGATCCTCAGGTCGTGATCGACGGCGGTCGAGATGTCGGCGAAGATCGCCGCCGTCCCACCGACGTGCGCCGTCGCCCCGGCGGGCGTGTGCCGGGCGGCCGCCCACCGGATCGGGCCGGAGGCCAGGTCGCGGGCCTCCTGGCTCTGCGGGTCCGCGGTCGGATACAGGTCGATCCGGGCGGCACCGCGGTCCTTGCTCAGGACGGTCGGCGCGACCTGGCCCACGCCCTTGACCTGCTTGAGCCCGCGGGAGAGGCCGTCGAGCCGGGCGGTGGTGAGGGTGCCGTCGCCCTTGGCGGTGACGAAGACGCTCGTGGGGTCCGACACACCGGCCGGCAGCGCGCGGGATATCTCGGCCGTGGTGGCGGCGGAGGGCGTCCAGTCACCGGAGTCGCCCCGGCCGTAGTCCATACGGATGCCGATCAGCCCGGCGGCCAGGGCGGCGAGCACGGCCACGGAGCCGAGCAGCATCGTCAGCGGCCGCCGGGTGACCAGCGCGCCGAGGCGGGCGGCCCGGCCCTCGCGCGGCTCGTGGTCGAGGGTCCGGGAGGGCCAGAACATCTTGCGTCCGGCGGCCGCGAGCAGCGCCGGGAGCAGGGTGAGGCTGCCGATGAGCATCACCAGGACCGCCACGGCGATCGCGGGGCCCATCGAACGGAACTGCCCAAAGGTCGCCACGCCCAGCGTGGCGAACGCGGCCACGATCGTCAGCGCCGCCGAGGTGATCGCGGTGCCCACCCGGCCGGAGACCTGTTCGGCCGCCTCGCGGGCGGACTGCCCCGGCCTCGCCCGCAGTTGCTCGCGGAAACGGAACAGCAGGAACAGCAGGTAGTCGATGCCGATGCCGAGCAGGACCACGGTGATCAGATCCGGAGTGCCCGCGTCGAGCTTGCGCCCGGTGAGCAGCGCGGCGCCCGCGACGGCTCCGCCCGCCGCGCCACCGATCATGACGACGGCGAGCAGCGGCAGCAGGGCCGCCAGCACGCTGCGGAACGCCAGTACGTTGAGCAGGATGATGAGCCCCATGAGCAGGGCGCTGCCGGCCTTCGCGGCGGTCTCGTGGGAGTCGGTGGTGTCGACGAGGTCGGCGAGCCCGCCGGTGAAACCGGTGCGCATCCCCGCCTCGGAGAACTGCGTCCGGGCGGAGTCCCGGAACGTCCGGTAGACGCCCTGGACCCCGGGGTCCGTGGGGTTCCCGATCAGCTGGACGGAGAGCAGTTCGAAACTCCGGTCGGGCGCCGTCATCGCCGGGGCGACCCGCGGCGTCTGGGAGCGGTCCGGTACCAGGAACTTCGGCCGGTCGTCCTCCCTGGGCATGGTGACCCGGCGGTTCGCGAGCTTCGCCGCCTCGGCCGCGATCCGCTTGCGGTCGGCGGCGGTGAGGGGCTCGCCGTCGTCACGGGCGACCAGCACCGTCACCGTGGTGGCGTCCGGCTCCGCCCCGAACCGCTCCTCGGCGATGTGCAGCGCGGCGGCCGAGTCATAGCTCCGGGGCAGGAAGTCCCCGGTCTGGTTCTGGGTGACACGGCCCATGAGCGTCGGTGTCAGTGCGCTCAGCACGATGCCGAGCACCGCCCAGAAGGCGATGACCTTCCAGGGGTTTCTGGTGGAGTATCCGGTCAGGGCGCGGATCACGAGGTCCTCCGGCGGACGGAGTTGAGTGCGGACGACGTCTGCCGGGGGCTCCCGGCCGGTCTCCAGACCATCACTTCGAGGTGTGGGCGGGCGTCGGGGCAGGGGATGATCCACATCGGGGACCTGGGTCCTGCCCGCGCCCCTGACCAGGACCCTGGTCCTGGTCAGGGTGTTGATCCCGCTCGTGGTCAGGGTGTTGGTCAGCGTGCAGGCCCTCAGGACACCTGTGCGACCCTGGCCAGGGAGCCACGAGGCGGCCGGACACAGAGGGAACACACATGCCCATGAGCCGACAGGTCCGGCCCGACGATGCCCGGGAGACGGCGCACATCGACGGCGCCGACCCGCCATGGACCCGTAACGACGCGCTCGTCACCGGCGGCGCCTGCGCGATGAACCTGCTCAGCTACGTGTTCTTCGGCGACCCCGACGGCCGGCACGCGGTGACCGTGTCCGGGTTCTTCCTCGTCGCGCTGGCGGCCATGCCGCTGCTCGCACGCCGGCGCCACCCGGTACCGGCGCTCGCCGCCGTACTGGCACTCGATGTGACGGCCGCCCTCACCGTGCCGCTGCCCCGCCACTTCGGCGCCGTCCTGGTGGTCGCCCTGTACTCGGTCGCCAGGGCCCGGCCCGGCCGGGTGACGGCGGTCGCGGCCACCGCGACGGTCGCGCTGACGCTGCTCAGCCAGAGCGACGGCCGGATCCCGCGCTGGCAGGACGCCGTCGTCGCGCCGCTCACCACCCTGATCGTCGTCGGCACCGCCATGGTGATCAACCGCTGGCAGCAGGAGGTCGCGGCCAACCGCAGGCTTCTCGCCGACCGCGCGGTGGCCGACGAACGCCGCCGCATCGCACGGGAGTTGCACGACATCGTGGCCCACCACATCACCACCATGCAGCTGATGGCCGGCGGCGCCCGGGCCAACATCGCCGAACCGGACGTGGTCAGGGACGCCCTGGTCACCCTGGAGTCCTCCGGGCGGCTCGCGCTGCGCGAGATGCGCCAGCTCCTGGACGTACTCAGGGCGGGCGACGAACCGGAGACAGCGCCGCCGCTGCCCCAGCCCGGCGCCGACGACCTGGAGCGCCTGGTGGCCGAATCCCGCCTTGCCGGACTGCCCACCGAGCTGAGCGTCCACGGACCACGGCGCCCGCTGCCGCCGACCGTCGGCCTGACGGTGTTCAGGATCGCCCAGGAAGCCCTCACCAACGCCCGCAAGTACGCGGGACCGGCCCGGGCCTGCGTACGGCTGACGTACCGTCAGGAGGGGGTCACCGTCGAGGTGCGGGACGACGGCGGGGGAGTGGCGTCGAAGGAGGGGCGGGCGCCGGCGGAGGTCTCGGGCGGTTACGGCCTGATCGGCATGCGCGAGCGCGTCGCCCTGCATGGCGGCACCCTGACCGCCGGCCCTCGGGCGGACGGGGGGTTCGCCGTGGTCGCCGAGCTGCCGTTGACCGCGGACGATGCCGATGGGCCGGGCGGAGCATCTGCGGCGGCGGGGATGGCCGTTCCGCACGAAGGGGGGCACCGATGAGCGGGGCCGAGGCAGGGACGGGGCAGGCAATCAAGGTGCTGATCGTGGACGACCAGCCGCTCGTCCGGCGCGGTCTGTCGCTGATCCTCTCTCCCGACCCGTCCTTCGATGTGGTGGGAGAGGGCGAGAACGGCGCGCAGGCCGTCACCCTCGCCCGCCGACTGCGCCCCGATGTCGTGCTGATGGACATCCGGATGCCCGTCCTCGACGGGGTCGCCGCGACGGCGGAACTCGCCGCCGACGTGCCCGGCTGCCGGGTGCTGGCCCTCAGTACGTTCGACATGGACGAGTACGTCGTGGGCGCCCTGCGCGCCGGAGCCTATGGGTTCCTGCCCAAGGACAGCTCCCCGGAGGACTTGGGCGCGGCGATCCGCACTGTCCACTCCGGCGAGGCCGCCGTGGCGCCGCGCCTGCTCACCCGGCTGATCGCCACCTACGTACGGGCACCCCGAGACGCGGGGCCGACCCCCACCGGCATGGGCGCGGGGGACGAACTCACGCCCCGCGAGGTCGAGGTGTGGCGCCTGATGGCCACCGGCCTCGACAACACCGGCATCTCCCGTGCCCTGGACCTCAGCATCTCCACGGTCAAGAACTACATCACGAGCATCTTCGACAAGCTCGGCGTCCGTGACCGGGCGCAGGCGGTCATCGCCGCATACGAATCCGGCCTGGTCACCGCCCGCACGGCAGCCGGGGAACCGTCCGGCGACGGGCGGGCCGGGTAGCGCGGACCGGTGGCGGTGTGTGGGTTAGGGTCGGGCTGTCTGTCTTTCTGTCCTGTTTGCGTCGAGGAGGGGTCGTTGAAAGACGAGGGCGAGGACAAGGGTGGGGAAGCGGTCGAGGACGCGGAGGATCTGCTCGACGGACTGAGCGTGGACGAGTCCCGCCCGGAGCGCCCCGTACTCCTGGACGAACAGGGGCGTCCACTGCGGACGTGGCGGGAGAACTACCCGTACTCGCAGAAGCTTCGGCGCCAGGAGTACGAACGCCGCAAGCGGATCCTCCAGATCGAACTGCTCAAGCTGCAGAAGTCGGTCCGTGACCAGGGGCTGCGCATCGTCGTGCTGTGCGAGGGGCGCGATGCCGCCGGCAAGGGCGGCACCATCAAACGCTTCACGGAGCGGCTCAATCCCCGCGGGGCGCGCACGGTCGCCCTGGACAAACCCACGGAGCGCGAAGCGAGCCAGTGGTATTTCCAGCGGTACGTCGCGCACCTTCCGGCCGAGGGCGAGATCGTGTTCTTCGACCGGTCCTGGTACAACCGCGCGGGGGTCGAGCCCGTGATGGGATTCTGTACGCCCGAGCAGCACAGCCAATTCCTGCGCCAGGCGCCGCTGTTCGAGAAGATGCTGACGGAAGACGGCATCATCCTGGTGAAGTTCTGGTTCTCGGTCTCCCGTGCCGAGCAGCGTACGCGTTTCGCGATCCGTCAGGTGGATCCCGTCCGCCAGTGGAAGCTTTCCCCCACCGATGTCGCCTCGCTGGACCTGTGGGACGCCTACACCCGCGCCAAGGTGGAGATGTTCCGGGCCACCGACACGGAACACGCGCCGTGGACCGTGGTGAAGACGAATGACAAGAGACGCGGACGCCTCGAAGCGATGCGCCATCTCCTGCTGCGCGTCGACTACGAGGCCAGGGACGAAGGAGCGGTGGGCAAGGCCGACCCGCTGGTGATCGGCGCCGCCGACACGCTTCTCGAACCGGGGGAGGACCCGACGGATCTCTCGCCCAGCAGGCTCGCCGGCAGCGACGAAGGCCCCGGACAGCATCCGGAAGGCCAGGGCCCGCCCACGCTGTAGCGGGTGTCGGCCGCCCAGTGGCGGACGAATTCGGTTGCGGCGGGGTCGGTGAGCCCGGTGAGGTACCTCCATGGACGGTGCCATGGAGCGGGTACGACGGGCGGGGGCAGGAAGGAGCGGCGCGGTCCAGGGGCGACCGGCCCCCTGGCACGCGCCGGCGGTGCTCATGGCCCTGATGCTGGCGGCCTTCACCTTCAACACCGCGGAGAACCTGCCGATCGGCCTCCTGGAGCCCATCTCCGAGAGTGTTCGGGTGTCTCTGTCAGCGGTGGGTCTGCTGGTCACCGGTTACGGCGTGACGGTGGCCGTGGCGTCTGTTCCCCTCGCTCACTTCGTGCGGGCCGTGCCCCGACGCCATGTGCTCACGGGACTGCTGGCCGCGCTCGTCGTGTCCAGTCTGAGTGCGGCGCTGTCGACGTCCTACTGGCCGCTCCTCGCGTCGCGGCTGCTGACGGCGCTCGCCCAGGCGCTGTTCTGGGCCGTGATGGGACCGGTCGCGGTGGGCCTGTTCGCGCCGGAGTTCCGTGGTCGTGTGGTCGGGGCGCTGTCCGTGGCCGGTTCGCTGGCCTTGGTGTTCGGTGTTCCCGCCGGAACCTGGCTGGGCCGGCACAGCGACTGGCAGGTGCCCGTCGCCACGCTGGCGGCTCCGGGTCTCGTGTCTCTGGTGACGATCGCCGTTCTGCTGCCGACCTCGCGTCCGGACGAGGAACCCGCAGCCCACGGAGCCAGTCCCGACACACGCCGGTTCGCAACGGTGCTCGTGGCCGGGGTGCTGGCCGCCACCGGGGCGTTCACGGGATACACGTACGTGGCGAAGTTCCTCGGCGACGTGAGCGGGTTCTCGCCGAACCGTGTCAGCGCGCTGTTCCTGGCCTTCGGCGTCGCGTGTCTGGCCGGGGTGAGCGTCACCGGGGCGTTGCTCGACCGCTTTCCGCAGTCCGCGCTGACCACGGCCGTGGCGACGCAAGCGGTGGGCATGCTCGGGCTCTACTCGGCCGGTACCGAGCCGGTGGCGGCGGTGGTGTTCCTGACACTGATGGGCGGTGCGCTCGGGCCGGTGTTCATGACCACTCAGAACGCGATGCTGCACTGCGCCCCGGGCCGCACGGACATCGCGCTCGCAGCCAACTCCGGTGCCTACAACGCCGGAATCGCGGCGGGCGCCGCGCTCGGGGCCCTGATCCTGGCGCAGGCCGATGTGCGGGACACCTTCCTGGCCGGCGGCCTGCTGACCGTCGCAGCCTGCGCGGTGCTGCTCGGCGGGCGGCCGCACCGTCATGGCCCGGAGTCCGCCAAGTAGCACCCGGCGGTACCGCCGGTCAGCGGCCATCACCCCGACGACCCATGGCTACACGGCTATGCGGTCATGCGGCTATGCGCCCGATCAGTTCCTCGGCCGTAAGGCCGCCCGGCTCCCGGGCCTGGCGCACGCTCTCCCGGGCGGCGGCCTGAAGCGCCGCGTTCACCGGGGTGGGCACGCCGTGCTCCCGGCCGAGCAGCACCAACTCCCCGTTGAGGTAGTCCGTCTCGATCGATCCCGCGCCCCGCGCCAGGCTCTGCCAGGACGAGCCGCGGGTGCGCTCCCCGGGGACCGGCTGCGGGTCCACCGTCCCGCTGCGCAGCTCGGCGAGCTCGGCGCCGCTCGCGCAGGCGATGCCCGCGGCGTCGAGGACGGCGGCGCCCTCGGCCTTCGCCCGGGCGACCAGGTCCTGGGCGGCGGCGTCCGAGGCGGAGCCGCACACGGCCTCGACCACGTTGGCGAGGTTGGCGAGGAGCTTGCCGTACTTCCAGCGCATCACGTCCGCCGCCACCGGGGCCAGGAAGTGCGCCTTCTCCAGGTCCCGCGCGATCCGCCGGGCGGTGTCGTCCGCGTCCGACCCCTGCCGGCCGACGGCTGTCCCGTACCGGCCGATGACCAGGGCGCCGGTGTACGGGCCGCAGGGCGCGACGACCTCACCCGGGTTCAGGTACGTGCTGGGCAGGATGACGCAGACGCCGTACACGTCGCGGAAGCGGCGCAGTGCCAGACGCTCGTTCTCCACGCCGTTCTGGGCGCACACCAGGGGCAGGCGTTCACCGGCCGTGCCGCCGCCCGCCACCGGCCGCGCGGCCCACGCGTCCAGCGCGGCCACGCTGTCCTGGGTCTTGACGGCGAGTACGAGCACGTCGTCCGCCCGCAGTTCGACGTCCTCGGGCCGTGCCACGACGGGTATGCCGAGGGTGAGCGTGCCGGTGGGGACCGTGAGCCGCAGCCCGTTCTCGCGCAGCGCCTCGAAGTGCGCGCCGCGGGCCACCAGGACGACGGACCGGCCGCTCTCGTGCAGCCGCCCCCCGATCGAACCGCCGACCGCTCCGGACCCGATGATGACGTAACGCATGGTGCTCCCTGGCCTCTCCGCCTCAGGTGCCGCTCGGCTGGAAGCGGGACTGTTCCGCTGTCAGTTGAGGGCGCCGTCGGTCGTCCGTACGGTCGCCCTCGCCGTGGCGTCCGCTCCACCGGTCACGTACATACCGGACTTCCCACCCCCGGTACGCCGCGCCCACCGTACCCCGCAGGCGTTTCTCCGCCAGACCGGCCGCCGCGGCGTCAGGGACGCGCGGGGTAGGGCAGCAGCTCCTCGTCCGTCCGCTCCCACGCCGTACGCAGCTCCGCCAGCAGTCCGGGCTCCGCGGCCGCCCGGTCGGCCTGCTCCCGCTGGTCATCGGCGAGGTTGAACAGCTGGTCCTGGCCGCCCTTGCCCCGGTAGTACTTCCACTCCCCGCGCCGCAGCGCACGCTCGCCCCTGACCCGCCAGAACAGCTCCCGCTCGGCGAGCTCCGCACCCCTCAGCAGGTACGGGGCGAGGCTCGTGCCGTCCAGCGGATACGCGGGGTCCGGCCGTGCCCCGCCGATCTCCAGGAGCGTCGCCGTCCAGTCGGGGGTGAAGACGGGCTCGTGGCTGACCTGCCCGCCGTCGATCCGCGCGGGCCAGCGCACGAGGGTCGGCACGCGGATGCCGCCCTCTTTCAGCGACCCTTTGCCGCCGGACAGCGGCCAGTTGTACGAGAAGCGCTCACCGCCGTTGTCCGAGGCGAAGAAGACGAGGGTGTCCCGCTCCTGCCCGGACGTCTTCAACACGCGCAGCACCTCGCCGACCGACCGGTCCAGGTCCTGCACCAGCTGCGTGTACTTCGCCACGGAACCGCCGTCCTGGTGCCACAGCGCTCCCTTCTCGCCCGCCTTGATCCGCCGTACGACCTCGGCGCTCTCCGCCTTGTCCCCGTCGGCGATCCAAGGCCAGTGCGGGGTGGTGAAGTTGAGGTTGAGCAGCCACGGCCGGCCGTGCCCGCGCCGGATGTACTCCCCGGCCCGCTCGGTCAGGATCCGCGTGTAGTACCGCAGGTCCTTGTACTCGACGTCGCCTTCATAGAGGTCGTACTCGCCGCCGAGCCCCAGCTTCGAGTAGTACTCAAGGGCCCCGCCGAAGTTCCCGAAGAACTCGTCCCAGCCCGACTTCGTGGGGGAGTGGTCCGGCAGATGGCCGCAGTGCCACTTGCCGATCAGCGCAGTCGCGTATCCGGCGTCGCGCAGCAGCGAGGCGAGCGTCGGGTGCGCCGGTGCGAGGCCCGTGGACCTGTCCGCGATGGGCTCCGCGAGGCCGCCCTCCGTGCGCCCGGGGAAGCGCCCGGTATAGAGGCTGAAACGGGTGGGCGAGCAGGTCGCCGAGCCGGAGTAGGCGTCCGTGAACCGCACGCCTTGGTGTGCGAGGTGGTCCAGGTTCGGGGTCTTGATGTGCGGCGAGCCGTAGGCGGAGAGATCGGCCCAGCCGAGGTCGTCGCCGAGGATGAAGAGGATGTTGGGCCGCTTGGAGCGGCGATGCGGGGCGGCGCGGAACGGCTGCTCCCGGGGCCCGTTCGCGGCCCGGGCCCCGGCGGCCGGAAGCCCGACGGCCGCGGCGGTGGCACCGATGGCGCCCCCGAAGGCGCGGCGGGACAGCTTGGATTCGTACGAGGACACAGTGCGCTCCTGAACGGGGCACGGAGCGCCGAGGCGTCACGGCGTCACGTGCCCGGAGATGGCATGAGGGAGGGGATCGGGTTCAGGAAGCGCGGCGACAGATCGCGCTCGCCACACGGACCAGGTCGACATGGCGGCGCGCCACGAGCGTGACCGTCGGGTCGGCGAGGGGCTGCATGGCGGGGAGCCTGACGCAGGGTTCATGTACGTGTCAACGAAGGGGCCGATCTGTTCACACGGGCTTCGTACTCGCTCGCAGGTATCCGACGGCAGGGGTTCGGCCGCCCCTCCCTCGCGCGGGGGAGGAGAACGGCCCGTGGGGCTGACGTGGCCGGAGCGGAGCCGGCGGAACATGAATGGCCAGATCACGGAAGCCGGAGGTCACAGTGGCCGCGCCCGAAGCGACACAGACACGTGAGGGGACGCCGCGCCTCGCCCGGACGCCCCTCTGGGCCGGGTGGCCGCGGCGGTGGCCCGAGTGGGCGCCTGCCGCGGCGGCGTCCTGCGGCGCGATATACGCCGTCATCGAGGCCACTTGGGCCGTGACGGGGACCACGGTGCCCTTCACCCCGCACACCCCCTACGCGCCGATGGTCCAGCTGACCCTGGCCGGCCTGGCCCTCGCCACGGGTGTCGCCTGCCTGGCCACCAGGCGACGACAGCTGGACCGGCCTGGCCGAACAGCGGTGTGGGGTGCGCTCATTCTGACCACCCCGGTGTTCGCGATGGGCGCGACCGGCCTTCCCGCCTACTTCGTCACCCTGGCGGCCGGTGCCGGACTGGAGAGCGCCACTGGCCTGGCCCACGTGCTGCTGAGCACGGCCTTCACCGCCGTCCTCGTCCTCGTCGCGCTCTCCTGCCGCCGACGGCTGGCCGGCACCTGCCCCCGCTGCGGACAGGGGCACACCGGCGGCCACGACGCCCCACTCCTCCATCCGCGTGCCACGACCGCCCCCCGGCGCACCAGAAAACTGGCGTACCTGCTGATGTGCGGGATGCTGCCGTGGGCCGGAGCGAAGACCGTCTGGACGCTGGGTGGCGACGCGTTCGGCATCACGGCCGAGAAGTGGAAGGAATCGAACTCCGGCGGATCGGACACGGCAAAGGCGCTCGCCGAGGCGGGCATCGACGTCACCGTGCTTGCCGCGGGGCTCGGATTCTCTCTGGTGACCGGGCTGCTGTATCCGTGGGGGCAGGTGTTCCCCCGCTGGACACTGCTCCTCTCCGGACGCCGTGTACCGCGCCTGCTGCCCCTGATCCCGGCCTGGCTCACCGGCTTCGGCCTGTCGGTGTACGGGGTCTTCCTGGTGATCTACGCGCCGCTCGCCGCCTTCGGAGTGTTGCCGGCCCCCGAACCCGACACGGATCTCGGCGCCCCCCTCTCCGGCACTCTCTGGCTGGCCGCCTTCGGCGGAACGGCCTTCGGCGGCCTGGGCTTCGCCCTCCTCGCAGCCGCCCGCTCCTACGCCGCCCGGAGCCGCCCCGTCTGCGCCACGGTGGGCCAGGCAGCGGCGGAACCCACGCCGACCAGGGCCAAGCCCTGCGACGTCGCCTCCGGCACCGAGGCGGACCTGGGCTGACGGTTGTACTGTTCGGATGCTCGCGTGGCGGGTGGACCGGCTGGGTCTACGTTGTCTCCGGCGCCGAGGCGGGAGCGTGCCGGAACCGGTCCGAACCCGACCGACGTCTACGCCGACGAGGGCAAGGCCTTCCGGTATCTGGTCCGCGCCTGACCCGCCCCGACCCGGTTCACCGCGCGCCGGTCTGCCGCCCGGGCCGCGCGTCGACCGGCGCACCGGGATGGTCTCCGGAACGATCGGCTCGTCGCGGGCAGCGATGGATGGTGGAAACGGGCAGCACGGTGGCCTTTGAGATGCCGGTCGATGGAATCGGTCACTGACCGGCCCGGATCGCCGCCCCGCTCAGAATCGTCTTCACAGCAAGTACCGGATTGAGAGGCTCCAGGAGCTCTTCGGCGGCGACGGCCACGAGCCGCGCGGGCGCATCACCGCCCAGCAACGCGCTGACGTATTCGATGGCCTCCGCAGGCGACAGCACAGGAAGCCTCTGACGCAGCGTCCGCACAGCGTGCATGCGTCCGCTCGCGGCGGCGACTTCGCACAGCGCATCGTGTAGATCGTCCACTGCGGTGCGCACCGGCAGCCCACGTATCCGGCCCCGATAGTCGGCCTCCCATTCCCCGGTCGCCGCGGATACGACGCCGATCCGGTGCAGTCCGCCGTCGACCCGGTCGACCAAGTACGGCCCGTTGCCGACCAGCATGAACTTCGGGTTCCGGGTGCGTGCGAACTCCTCGGAGGTCCAGGAGACGATCCACACCAGCTCGTGCTCCTCGACGTCGACCACAGCCATCCGCATCGCGTCGACACCCGCGTCCCGCCACTGCTGGTAGTCGCGCTCCAACTGGTCCTCGACAGCCTGAACGGCGGCCTCTCGCTCGATCATGCGGGCAGCTTCCCGCACGGACCCCTCCCTCGACCAGCAAATTCGCAGGGCCAGGGCCAGGGCCACGGGGGCGACGCCCTCTTCGTGCGGGAAGTGCGCCCAGATGACGGCGGCATATGCTGAACTCATATGAATCCCGCAGGTATGCGTAATGGTTAATTTGCCTCACACGCCGCCATGCGAAAGAACGAATTCACTCTTCGGCCGTGTAGGGACAGGCATGACGGGCGTTTGACCAGGCACGTCCGGTCAAATACCTCCCGCACAGCCACAGAAGGTGGATCCATGCTGAGATTCCTCGGATTCGGCTGCCCCGACGGGGCTCGTCGACTCCCCGCCGCCGCAGTCAGCCGCCGCCGCTCCCGCATCCGTATCCGTACCCGCGCCCGTATCCGTCTGATGCTCGGCTTCGCGCTCGCCGTCATGGCGTGCACCGCGGCCGCGGCGCCCGCCGCGCCGCCCCCGTCGCCACGACCCGCATCGAAGGCCGAGCCCGACAAGGGCTTTCCGATGCGCATCGTCGCGTACGTGGCCAACAGCGGTTCCGGTACGGCCTCCTCCTTCGACGTCCGTCTTGAGAGGCCGGTCACCACCACGACGGTGGGCAGCGGACCGACCGGCGTGGGCGCGGCCCCCGACGGCTCTCATGTGTACGTGGCGAACGGCCTGTCCGACTCGGTCACCTTCATCGAGACGACCAGTCATAAGGCCGTGGCCACCGTGCCGGTCGGTTCCTATCCGTTCTCGGCCTTTCCGAGCCGTGACGGGAGCCAGGTGTTCGCGGCGAACTGGGGCAGCGACAACGTGTCCGTCATCGACACGGCCAGCCGCAAAGTCATCGCGACGCCCGCGGTCGGTGAACTCCCGCACAGCGTCGCCACCCTGCCCGACGGGACCGCTCTCGTCACCAACAGCGGCACCAACAACGTGACCGTCCTGTCCAAGACACATGAGCCCGTGGCCCAGATTCCCGTGGGTGATTTCCCCAGCGGAATCGTCGCCACGGTGAAGGGGGACAGGGTGTACGTCGCCAACACGGGTTCCGGGAGCATCTCGGCCATTGACCCGGTCACCCGCAAGGTGGTGGCCACCTGGCCGGTCGGCAAGGCCCCGCTCGGCCTCGGGGTCAGTCCCGACGGGCGACGGCTGTACGCCGCGGATTCCGGGGCCGACAGCCTCCTTGTCATCGACACCGCGACGGGCGGTGTCCTTTCCCAGGTGCCCGTGGGCAAGACGCCGCAGGGCGTGGCGGTCAGTCCGGGCGGCAACCGGGTCTGGGTCACCAACGAGGACTCCGACACCGTTTCGGTGATCGACCCGACGCTCACGAAGGTGCGGGTGACCCTGCGCACCGGCCACAACCCCGAGGGCATCGCCATCAGCCCCAGATGAGCCGGTGCCCGTGGCTGATCGCCTCGATGGCGGCTTCGGGAGAACGGTGACCGTCGGTGGCGTCCGGCTCGTCAGGCGCGGTCGTGGAGCCAGATCGCGGCCCCGATGCCGGGCCGGGCGACGAGCGATACCTTGGCCTCGTCCGCTCGCAGGCCGGACGAGGAGGTGCTGCGGCCACTCGGGATGAGCGTGACGCGCTACTCCTGCCTCGAACTGCTGGCCCAGCGGCCGGGCTTGTCGAACTCCGAGCTCGCGCGGGGCGCGTTCGTGACACGGCAGTCGATGAACGTGCTGCTCCAGGCCCTGGAACGAGAGGGCTACGTGACCAGGCCCGCGGAAGCGCCCGTCGGGAAGGCCCTTCCCACGCGCCTCACGCCTCGCGGCCGCCGAAGCCCGGAGAAGGCGACCGTGGCGGTCCGGTCCGTCGAGGTCGGAATGCTGGCCGGCATGACCGAGGCCGAACAGGCAGGCGCGTTCCGGATCCTGCGGAGCATGATTCATTCCCTGCGCGATGGCGACGACGGCGCATGGCCCGTGCTCCGCACCGGTGGAAATGCGACCACCCCCCGCTGAGATGGCAGTTGGGGGGTCCTGTCCTGGCTGCCGACGTGACGTCGGTACTGCTGTACGTCGTCGCGCGGCGCCCGGGAGCGGGCGTGGTGGCCGCAGTTCCGCGAGGTGCAGCGGGCTGATCTCGGCGCCCTTGCGGCACCCATGAAAATGTTGACGGAAAATGTTGGCGTCGTACAGACGAACCGACCAGAAGGGAAGTCATGAGTACCGAGACGCTGGAGTTCCAGGCCGAGGCGCGACAGCTGCTGGAGCTGATGGTCCACTCGATCTACTCGAACAAGGACATCTTCCTTCGCGAACTCATCTCCAACGCCTCTGACGCCCTGGACAAGCGGCGCTTGGCCGGCCTGAAGGACGACAGTCTCAAGGCGGACGACCTGCACATCCGGATCGAGGCCGACAAGGAGGCCCGCACGCTGACCGTGCGGGACAACGGCATCGGCATGACGCGCGACGAGGTCGTGGGGCTGATCGGCACCATCGCCAGGTCCGGCACGGCCGAGACGCTGCGCCGGCTCAAGGAGAACAAGGAGTCGGCCGAGCTGATCGGCCAGTTCGGTGTCGGCTTCTACTCGGTGTTCATGGTCGCCGACAAGGTCACCCTGCTCACCCGCAAGGCCGGCGAACCGACCGGAGTGCGCTGGGAGTCGGAGGGCGACGGCACGTACACGGTCGAAACCGTCGAGGACGTCCAGGACGTACCCGAGGGCACGTCGATCCGCGTACACCTGCGGCCCGCCGACGAGGAGGACGCGCTCTACGACTACACCGACGATGCGAAGATCCGGGAGATCGTCAAGCGGTACTCGGACTTCATCTCCTTCCCCGTCCGGATGGGGGAGTCCACCCTCAACTCGATGAAGGCGCTCTGGGCCCGCCCGCGCTCGGAGGTGAGCGAGGAGGAGTACCGGGAGTTCTACCGGCACATCAGCCACGACTGGACGGACCCGCTCGACATCATCCAGATGCGGGCCGAGGGCACCTTCGAGTACGAGGCCCTGCTGTTCCTGCCGTCACGGGCCCCGCACGACCTCTACCAGCGGGACGCCCGCCACGGCCTCCAGCTGTACGTCAAGCGTGTGTTCATCCTGGATGACAGCCGTGAACTCCTGCCCGACCACCTGCGCTTCGTCAAGGGCGTCGTGGACGCGGCCGACCTGTCGCTGAACATCTCCCGCGAGATCCTCCAGCAGGACCGGCACATCCAGCTCATCCGCCGTCGCCTGGCGAAGAAGATCCTGGCGTCCATCAAGGACCTGATGAGCAAGGATGCCGAGAAGTACCGCACGTTCTGGCGCGAGTTCGGACCCGCCGTCAAGGAGGGACTCCTTGACCGGACGGAGGACCACAAGGCGATTCTCGACATCGCCTCCTTCGCCTCCACCGCCGGTGAAGAGCCCACCACTCTGGCCGACTACCTCGCCCGGATGCCGGAGGGCCAGGACAAGATCTACTTCATGACCGGCGACAGCCGCGCGCAGATCGAGAACTCCCCGCACATGGAGGCCTTCCGGGCCAAGGGGTACGAGGTCCTGCTGCTCACCGACCCGGTGGACGAGATCTGGGTCGAGGCGGTCCGCGACTACGAGGGCAAGGAGCTGCAGTCCATCACCCGCGGCGCGGTGGACCTGCCCTCCGAGGAGGAGCCGTCGCCGGAGGAGGCGGGGGAGTACGCGGCAGTGCTGACCTGGCTCAACGAGACGCTCGATGACGTCAAGGAGGTGCGTCTGACGACCCGGCTCACCACCTCACCGGCGTGCCTGGTCAGCGACACCGACGGCATCACGCCGGCCCTGGAGAAGATGTACAAGGCGATGGGCCAGGAGATCCCCTCGGTCAAGCGCATCCTTGAGCTGAACCCGAAGCACCCGCTGGTCAGCGCGGTCAGGACGGCCCACGACAAGCGGCCCGACGACCCGGAGCTGAAGGGCACGGCCGAGCTCCTGTACGGCACCGCCCTGCTCGCCGAAGGCGGCGACCTGGCCGACCCGGCCCGCTTCGCCGCCCTGCTGGCAGACCGCCTCAGCAAGACGGTCTGAACCGCGGAGCGAAGACGATCTGACCCGCGGGGCGAAGACGATTGCCGCGAGCACGGCGGTGCTCGCGGCAATCGTGCGAGGAATAGCCCCGATCGTCAGGCGCGAGCTGAACTCCAGGAGTCGGTGAAGACCACCGTCTGACCGCCCCCCCGGCGGCCCGCTCGCCATGCGGCGCCCTTGCGCTGTTCGGGTGCTCTTACGAGGTTCATGGCCACGTACCCGAGATTTTCGACTTGCATGGCTACGGGCATCTGTTCCGCCCCGGCGCAGCGTCTCATCCGCTGACGTCGGACCACGCGAGTTGTCGTAGGCGGGGGCGAACGCGGTGAGTCGTCAGGTCAGCTTCGAGTACGTGCCCGCGGTGCTGCCCGCGGGTCGCCAGGCCGTATCAGTGCTGGACGCGGGCCGCCGCCTGGTGGGCTGCCTCGAGTACCAGGTCTGCCATGTGTGCCGCGTCGGGTACGTGGTCAACATCGCCATCGCCAGTCACTGGCAGGGGCAGGGCGTCGGTCGTCATGCCCTGCACACCGCCATGGAGCCGTGCGGTGGTTACACATGGTCCACGTCGCGGCAGTCGCTCGATGGACGACGCTTCTTCGGCGCGATGGAGGAGGAGATGGACATCGCTTTCCCTGCCGGCGACGTGCGGTGCCCGCACATGACGCCATGATCAGGAGCAGGGAGTGCGCTCCCGCGGGCCGCCCGTGCGATCGACTGCGGCCGGTGGTCGTCGCAGAGCCATCCGGCGCCCTCGGGACCATCCCCACGGGCGCGGAGAGCACGGCATAGTTGCGAACCGGCGCAAGGCCTGTCGGGTCAGGCCCGCGAGTCACCAGCACCACGCGGAGCAGTTGCTGCCGGAGTCGAGCGTGTCACAGGCTGCAACGGGCGTCGGCGGGCGGGGTTTCGAGGTCGAGGAGATATTCACCGACCACGTCGTCGACGCACTTACTGCCGCCGAGGATATAGGCGCCGTGCTGCTTGCCGTCGACTGTGAGCAGGCTTCCGCCGAGAGCTCGCGCCATCGCGATGCCACCCTCGTGCGGTGTCGCGGGATCGCCGGTGACCGACACGACGAGCGTCTCGGGGAGGCCTTCGACATCGGCGAGCCAGGGTTCGTCACGTTGTGGCGGCGCGGGCCACGCCTCGCATTCGCTGTGGTAGTTGCCCGCCGTGAACACGTCAATGTCGAACATCGGGGCGACCTTCCCGATCTCGCGTGCGAGCGCGGTCTGTTCCTTCGGCGTCGGACGGGGTGAGTCCATGCAGCGCACAGCGATGTTCGTGTCGAAGTCATGGCCATAGGCGCCGTCCGCCGTGCGAGCGTAGAAGGTGTCGCGCAGGGCGAGCATCCGGTCGGCGTTCCCCGCTTCGAGCGCGGTCAGGGCGGAGATGACGTCGGGCCATTTCTTTTCGGAGTACAGTCCGCCGCTGATGCCGAGATAGACGTCCCAGACGCTCAGGCCCCGGCCGTCGGTGGTCGGTGCTGGTGTCTCGACGAGCGGCCGGACGATCTCGCGCAGGCGGTCGTTCGCAGCCGCGGGGTCGGAGCCGAGAACGCAGTCGGGCGATTCTGCGCAGTGCGCGGCGAGGTCGTCGAACCGCGCCTGCAGTCCGGTGAATGAGGAGAGGCGGTACTCGCTCGCCGTCAGGTCGGGCGAGACGGCCCCGTCGAGCACGATCGCGCGAACCTTCTCGGGGTAGCTCGCGGCGTACATGGCGCCAAGCTCGGAGCCGTAGCTGTAGCCGAGATAAGTCAGCTTGTCATCGCCGAGCACCGCTCGCGTGATGTCCATATCACGCACAACGTTCGTCGACCCGGCGTTCACGAGGTTCGCGACGCCACCAGAGCCGGCCGCGCAGCGCTCTGCGAGCTCGTCCGCCTCCTCGGCGCTCGTGACGTCGTACACCGCGCCGAACCGCGGAACGTCGCCTGCGTCGTACTCCTCGTCGGTGTAGCAGTCAAGGGCCGGGGTCGAGGACCCCACTCCGCGAGGATCGAAGCCGACGATGTCGAAGCGCTCGGCGACGGGGCTCTTCTGCCACAGTGGCAGGGTGGACGCGACGAAGCTGGTGCCCGATCCGCCCGGGCCTCCCGGGTCGATCAGCAACGAACCGTCGGCCTCACCCCTGGCGGGGAGGCGCGTGAGCGCCATTCGCGCTTTCTTCCCCGCCGGCTTGTCGTAGTCGAGCGGTACCTCGACCGAGGCGCACTGGAGCGCCGGGTCCGCGAACAGCTTGGCGTCCGCCTTGCTCGTGGCGGTGTCCTTGCACCCGACCCATTTGAGCTCTTGCTCAAGGTAGGCGCCGAGGTCCGCATCCGCGCCGGAGTCCGGTGGAGGAGAAGCGGAAGTGGGCGTGCATCCGGCGAGCAGGAGGAGTACAGCCGCGGCGAGCACGGTCTGGCGGTACCGGGATCGATCGGGGAGCCGAGGATGTGATCGCATGCGTTTCTCCTGTGCCGAGCCGCGGTCGTGCACGAGGGGGCGGCGGCGGTTGACGGATTGTCGCTGCCGCACCGCCGTAGTGGTGGTGCGGATGCCCATCCCGGTCGTGGATGTCTCCGTAGGCGGGGATGTCGCAGGCAGCTGCGGCGTTGTGGGCGGTGAGGATGCCTCTGACAGTCACAGTGGCGACGTCGCCCTCGTCTCAGATGGGCGCGGAGCCGTCGTCGGCGGTGCCGATGGGGAGCGGTGTGGCGGCGAAGACGGCATCCGGGTCGACCGCAGACTTCACGGCCAGCAGGCGCCGGGTGTTCGGCCCGTAGGAGTTCGCGACCTGGTCGGGAGTCTCCGGTCCCAGGAAATTCACGTAGCCGCCCGGCGATGAGAACGGTTCGAGCGCCGCGTGAAGCTCTTCCAGCCAGCGCAGATGGGGTGAGCCACCGTCGCCAGGTCCCATGTGACCGTTGTTCTCGCCGCTCTCCCACATGGAGATCAGCTCGACCATCAGGTGCGGTTCGCGTCGGCCGAAAGCCGTCGAGCCGAGAGGCGGGCGGGTGGCGGCACCATGGAACTGGTGCCACACGATCGCGGAGAACGGTGAGGTGAACTCCTGGGCGGCGCGCTCCAGGACGGTCGCGATGGCGCTGGAGACGCTCTGGACGGTTCGCGTGCGAATCGCGCCCATCCGCCCGGGTGGGAACATGGCGTCCGTCGCGGCCAGCGTCGCGGAACGGTCGACCGGTCCGACCTCGGCGAGCACGGGTATACCGAGCCTGGCCAGCGCACGCACCGGCCCGTTCTCGGCGTTCCCCACCTCGAGATCCCCCGACCAGGTCGGCGCGACGTATACCGTCGGTTCGCCGTCCGGACCGGGAAGGAACCCCGCGTCCACCGTCAGCTCGTCCGGACTGTCCTGAAGGATCTCACCGAGGTCGGCCAGGATGCCGGCGCTCTGGGCGATCGGGTACAAGATGGTTCCCGACACCACTGTCGGCACGGGGTGCAGACGGATCCGCGCCGAGGTCACGACACCGAAGTTGCCGCCGCCGCCGCGCAACGCCCAGAAGAGGTCCGGATGATGTTCGGCGTCGGTGTTCACCCGTGAACCGTCGGCCAGGACGACCTCGGCGCCGAGCAGGTTGTCGGCCGCGAGCCCGAACTGCCCGAGAAGGGGACCGTACCCGCCGCCGAGCGTGAGGCCGACCATTCCGACGGAGCCCGCCGTTCCGGTGACGGCGGTCAGGCCCGCCCGCTCGGCGGCCGATACGACGTCGGACGAGAGCGCCCCGCCACCCACCGTCGCGTGACGGTGGGTGGCGTCGACCCGCACTTCCCTCATGTCGGTCAGATCGAGAACCAGCCCATTGGGACGGAACGCCCGGCCCCAGAAGTCGTGACCCCCGCCGCGCACGGACATCGGTACCCCATGGTTACGAGACGCGCGTACTCCGGCCTGCACGTCGGCGGTGGTCGCGCACCGCACGACGACAGAGGGGCGGACATCCACCGCCGCGTTGAACAGCGCCACGGCTCGTGCGTACTCCGGTCCGTCGGTGAGCACACGGGCCGGTGATATACGGGACCGCAGCTCGGCCAGCAAGGCGGTGTTGACCTGGTCGCGGGCGTCGCTATCAGCAGGTGTTCGCATGGTCGCTCCTGTGTGTTGTGGTCGGAGATGGAGTTCGGTGCCCTGGACGGGTCAGGAGGACGGCGGGTCGGGCTCGGCGCACTGCCGGGCGAGGACGGCGACCATGTCGGGCAGCAGAACGGCCACGGGGTCATGGGTCAGTTCCGTCATGCGCAGGCGTCCCCCGAGGGTGGCGACACCGAGGACGTGCTCGCCGCGCAGTTGAGTGGTCTGCGCCGGTCCCCACAGAGCGGTGAGACAGCCGCGGTCGTGTGCCGGCGTCTGCACCACCCCGAGATTGGTGATCTGGATGTCGGCGGCGGTGGCGACGGTCATCATCGCCTCGGCCTCTTCGGGGGTGGCCGGCGGCTGTTGGGCCAGCGCCTCCGAGCCGGTCTTGAGTACCTGCGGTGCACGCAGGCGTGCCAGAGCCTCGTGATGGTGCCGGGCCAGTTCCCAGAAATCCTCGGCCTGGGATGCCTCACTGGCAGTCCGTGCTCCCGCGAACCGGTTGGCGACGGCGTCGGGCAGACCTGCGGCACGGCGCAGGTCGACCGGGCTCAGCACCCTCACCCGGGGGCGGCCCGCGCGGTGGAAGACCGTGCAGGCGGCAGCGCACAGCGCGGCGTGTACGGAAGCGCCCTCCGCGCGGCAGCGGGTCACGAGTGCCGCGGTCAGACCGCGTCGCAGTGCCAGGGCGGAGACGTGCGGTGTCCGTCCCGAGAACCGCGTCAGCTCACCGGGCGCGTTCAGCAGCTCATCCGGGGGTGGGTCCACGGTGGGCGGCGCGGCCGCGAGAGCTCGCAGGAGGGCCTCCTGGGGTGGCGGTACATCCTGCTCCGGGACCGGCTCGGCGCCCTCCTCGTCGCCGTCGAGGGCGGCGACGAGGTCCGTTACCACCCGCATGCCACCGGTGCCGTCAGTGATCTGGTGGGCGAAGGTCAGCACGATGAAGCTGCCGGTCTCCGCGGGAATCAGTACGGCGCGTATCAGCGGCCCCGGCTCCGGCGCTATGGGGCGCGTCTGCTCACCAGCGACAACCGCCTGCCAGGGAGTGCCCTCGACGGCGGTTTCGATCCTGACCGGACCCTCCGCCCAGCGGTACCGGGCCTGGGGAGCTCGGCGGTCGACCGAGACGCGAAGGAGCGGGTGCAGTGCCTGAACACCCCGCAGGGCACGCGCCAGCGTCTGCTGGGACACCTTCCGGTTGATCTCGGCGACCAGGGAGAACTGGACAGGGTTTCGGCGCATATAGAGATCGATGGTCCGCTCGAAGGCTCCGAGTTCCCTCACCGTCTCCACGTGCGTATGGCTGATCGACATCCGGAGGCCCTTTCTTCGCTGAGGTGATGTGACGGCTCGCTACCGGGACGCATCGTGGCGAGGCGGGAGTCCGGCCTCCTGCTCAGCACTCGTCTCGGCCGGTCGGCTGGGCACCAGGCGCTTCGACGTTGTGCGGAAGGCCCAGGCGACGACCAGCGCGGCCACCACGGTGAGGGGGGTGCCCATGGCTATCTTCGCGAAGGCGAGCCAGCCGGTGGCGTCGTGCACGTAGAGCCACTGCTTCACCACGAACCGGGCTCCGAGGACACTCGCCGCTGAGAGGGTGGCGATGTCGTGTGCCCGCAGAACCTGACGGTCCTCGCGCCAGGCGTGCGCACCCCCGTGCAGGAGATTCCACGCCACGCCGGTCAGGGGGCGGCGGAAGAGGACCGAACCGAAGGTGGCGAGAAAACCGGCGAAGGCCACCCAAATACCCAGCAGGAAGAAGTCCTTGGCGGAACCGGTGAGCGCGACGATGCCTGCCGCGACCAGAACGCCGGTCAGGCTGCCGGAGGCGGCGAGAAGACGTTCCCCGCGCACCAGCCGGGCCAGGGTGAGCACCGCACCGGTCGTGACGGCCGCGATCACGGCCGCCTTCGTCGACAGCAGAGCGAGTGCGATCACGAACACCACGACCGGGACGGTCGAGTGGAGGAAGCCCGCCGTGCCGCCCATGGACTCGAGCATGGGCGGCCGCGGGGCGGGAGGCGGCGTGTTCCCGGGGTTCCTGCCGTTGGTCGAGGTGGGGCCGTGCTCGCCTTGGGGATGGGACATCGATCACTCCTGATCACGTGTTGCGGCTGAGGCTTTCCTGGGGCGTTTCTCGTCGCGGTGCACTTCGATTCAGGCGCTCCAGCCGCCTCCCACGGCCCGGCTCGCGAGATAGGAGTCCGGGTGCACCACGGAGACCCGGTTGATGGAGATGGCCCCCAGCTCCTTCTCCCGCGTCATGACGACATCCCCGGAGGCGAGCAACTGGTCGCGAATCGGAGTCTCGGCCGTGTGGGCCTTGTCGTGCAGGAACTTGAGCCAGCCCTTGCCTCCGGTGGCGTCCGGTAATCCGGCGCGGGCCAGCTCGGTCATCGCTCCGGCCCGTAATAGTTGGCCGCGACCCTGAGCGTTGTCGAGCTGGAACTTCTCCTTCTTGACGGTGTAGCAGAGCAGGTACAGCTTCTGGGCGAGAGTCATGGGCACGATGGTTCACCTAAAGGTCAGTCGTTGCAGTGTGGGGAATTCTTGTGTCGCGGAAAGAACAGCAGGCGAGTTTTCCCCTCACCCTTCAACCGCGGTCTTCCCAAATCTCCTTCACGGCATAGAAGACACAGACGGCTGGGCGTTCACCACTCCGGTTATGCCAGTGAGCGAATTCCCTGCTGCTTTGCCTTGCTGTGTGACTACTACCTTCGGTTCGGGCCGTGAAACTGGTGACGTTACGGCACACTTTCGTGCACCCCCGGAAAATGGACATGTCGCGCGACCACCGTGAGACCGGCTGCGACTCAACGGTTCGCGGAGACAAGGGGGCGGGTGGTGGCGGGCGTGTCCGTCTCGCACACGGTGCCGTCGGCGGGGTGGGTGCCGTGGATGAGGGCGGCGTCAACTGCGCTGTCCACGCACGAGTTGCTGCCGTAGGAGCCGTGTCCAACTCCTTCACGCGTGAGCAGGACCGCAGAGTTTAGGGTTCGCGTCATGTTCTCGGCCCAGTGGTGCGGGGTGACCGGATCCAGCCGACCCGCGACCACCAGTGCCGGGGGCGTACCAGTGCCTGTGAGCGGCTTGGTGACGCGGTCCTTGTTCGGCGCGGGCCACCGGGCGCAGTTCAGGGCGGAGTGGGCGGCCCGGGTCCCGACACGCCTGGCCTCGGCAACGGCCTTGGTGGCTGCGGTCCTGTGCGCGGCGATGCCGGCCGGGGTGTGCCAGTCGGCGCAGCGTACTGCGGTGTGGGCTTCGAACATCGCGGTAGGAACCGGGAAGGGGGATACCGTGACGCTGTTCCACAGCGTGTACAGGGGTGTGCCGTTGCCGCCCTCCGCGGCCAGCAGAGCCGAGGTCAGCAAAGGCCAGGCGTGCTGGTCACCGGCCAGGGCTCGGGTGGCCTCGAGGGCCATGGCGCCGTCGAGTTCACCGCCCGGGGTGGTGCCCTTGACGGGTGCGATTTTCAGTGGTTTCGCTTCCAGTGTGTCGATCAGTTCGTCGAACGCCGCCTGGGGGTCGCCCGCTCCGAACGGGCACACTGCGGTCCCTTCGGTGTGGCAGGTCTTGAACCAGGCGTTGAGGGTCCGTTCGCTTGCGACGGCGACGTCGTGCTGGAAGGGGAGGGAGTTGCCGAACCACTGGTTGGTGTCGACGGGCGCGTCGAGCACCATCTGGCGGACGCGATGAGGGAAGAGGGTGGCGTACATCGGGCCGACCACGGTGCCGTAGGACAAGCCGTAGTACGTGATCTTGTTCTCGCCGAGCGCGGAGCGCACCTGGTCGATGTCGCGGGCCACGTTGTCGGTGGACAGGCTGGCCAGAAACTCCTTGCTCTGGTGTCTGATGCAGCCGTCGGTGAACGCGGCGGCGTCCCTCAGCAGTCGCGGCAGGGTCTTGCCCCCGGGGACAGCTGGGTCGAAGGCGGTGCCGGCGGCGTCGGATCGCTGCTTGTCGGTCAGGCAGCGAACGGCCTGTGATCCGCCGACGCCGCGCGGGTCCATCGCGATGATGTCGAATCTGGCGAGCACCGCGGGGGAGAAGGCGCCAGGAGTGCCGGCTGCTCTGGGCAGATTGCGCAGTGTTTCGGTGGCGGGAACTCCTGGCCCGCCCGGATTGAAGATCAGGCTGCCGATGCGGCGGCCGGGGTCAGTGGCCCGGTGGCGCATGACCGCGAGCGGGATCCGCGTGCCATCGGGCTCGGTGTATTCCTGCGGCACCTTGATCGTGACGCATTCGAGGTTCTTCCCGCACGTGCTCCAAGTGAGCGGGTCCGGAGACGGGGCGGAGGCCGGCGTGGCCCCTGCGGATGTGTTTCGCGGCCCCGAGGCGCCGGACGAACACCCGGTCAGGACGAGGAGGGCCGCGGCGAACGCCGCCCCGTACCGTGGGTTCGGCCTCAACCAGGTCATGCTGATCTTCCTTTCGCCGTACGCGTGCCATTCCATGCGGCCGGGCCATGCCGGTCGTGCGGGAAGCGGGGCCGTAGGGGGCTGACGTGGTCGCGCCTTCCTTGTTTTTTCGTGGGGTCAGTGACCGGCCGCGTCGAGCAGAGAGGAGTACCGCAGACGGAGTGCGCGCTCCATGCTGGCCAGAACGGCCCCGACCCCCAGTACGAGGTTCAGCCAGATCGGCAGGTGCATCGGTGATTCGAACGTTCCGACCCGCTGCGCGACAGCGGGAATCTGAGAGACGGGTTCAGCGAGCTGCAGCAGGTTCAGGCCAACACCGATGACGAGCAGCAACACCGACCCGATGCCGATCGCCCGGCTCAGCTCCGGATGGCGGGCGCCGAAGCGCGCCCGCCGTCCCTCCGCCGAGGCCGGGTCGGGCGTGAGCTGACGCGGCGGTCCGCCCGAGGGGCGGTAGTGGCAGCGCCTGATGCCGTAGCTGCTCATCGCCACCTCGATGACACCCCCGTCGACAGGGAAGACCGCGGGCAGTTTCGACTCGGCCACATGCCTGCCGTCCAGGAACAGATGCGCCCGGATCCTGCTGTTGTCCAACCGCGCCCAGTGCCGTACGTCGACGGCGTGCAGGCGGGATTGCCCGCCGGCCCCGGAAAGTCGTAGCCAGAACAGGGAGCGCAGGGGGAGCTGCCACCAGCGGAACCGCTGGAGCTCCCTGCCGTCTCCCGGCTTGAGGCGCTTCGATGCCGCCCACTGCTTCCAGGTCATGCTCCGCCCCTCTTGCGCACATCGGCCGCACCTCACTAGTACAGCGTGTTAGAAAAACGCTAGCACACTGTACTAGTACGGCGTGCTAGTACAGTGAAGCGCTGGTCGAAGCGAAGGAGAGCGGAGCATGGATACACGCGAGAAGATCCTCCAGGCCGCTGCGGAGATGATCAGCGAGGACATGGCGGCGAAGCTGAGCGTGCGCGCGGTCGCCGCGCGTGCGGGAGTGAGCACCGGCTCGCTGAGGTTCCACTTCCCCACCCAGCGCGCCCTGCAGGACAGCTTGCTCGCGCGGATCTACGAACGCCTGCTGCCCGGCGACCCGATCCGGGACCGGACACTGCCGCCCCGCGAACGGCTGCTGAACTGCCTGCGGCAGGTTCTCGCACCGCTCGGCACCAACGAGGACGCGCGAACCGCCTGGGGCACGATGTATCGGGCCTTCATCGAACCCGAGCCGACCGAACAGGTACGCGCCGCATACCTCGGCCATGAGCGGGAGGCGGAGCGCCGAGTCGAACACTGGCTGACCGTGCTCGCCGAGGAAGGTGCGCTTCCCCCGGGAGACCACACCCGCAACGTCAGGTTCCTCCTCACCGTCCTCAACGGACTCTCGGTCGAACGCGCCCTGCCCACCCGCGAATCCGTCCTCATCGCCGAGACCGAGACCCTCGATGCCGCCGTCGACCACGTCCTCTCCACCGGCCCCGCACCACCCGCCGGGCCGACTCAACCGTGAACCGGACCAACCACCTCGCTCCAGGCACCCGAGAGGTAGCCGTTGCGTCATGGTTTTCAATGGGCCCACGGCGCGACCGCGCCGACTGCACCGGACGGTGAGGGAGACATCGGTCATGGCGTGGAGCACCCGGGAGATGGCGGAGCTGGCCGGCACCAGCCTCAGGGCCGTACGGCATTACCACGCCATCGGCCTGCTCGACGAGCCGGAGCGCCGCTCCAACGGTTACAAGCAGTACGGCGTCAGCCATCTCGTCCGACTCCTCCGGATCAAGCGCCTCGCCGCTCTGGGGTTCTCCCTCTCCCAGATCGCGGACATGCGTGACGGCCCGGATTCCGACCCGGACCCGCGTGATCTACGGGCTCTCGACGAGGAGTTGGCCGCCGCCATCGAACGCCTGCAACACGCCCGCGCCGAGGTCGGCGCCCTCATGCGCAGAACGGCCACGGCCGATCTTCCCCTCCGGCTCGCCTCCGTGGACGAGACAGCAGAGCTTGCTGACCCCGACCGCTCTTTCGTCACCGTCCTCGGTACGGTCCTCGGCCCCAGTGGGATGGACGCCTACGCGGACTTGCTCCATGAGGAGCCGCAGCCGGTGGCACGCGAATTCGACGAGCTTCCCGCCGATGCGGACGAGCAGGCGCGCCAGAGTCTCGCTGAGCGTCTCGTGCCTTACGTCCGAGGTCTCCGGGTCAAGCATCCCGGGCTGAACGACCTCGCCGCGGACGCCCCGCGCGGCCGGCAGCACACCGCTCGCACCATCGGCACAGCCATCACCGATCTCTACAATCCGGCCCAGGTCGACGTGATGCGGCGTCTGCACGCACTTCTGTCCGATACGGGCGACCCACGTTGACGGCGTCCGGGGAAGGTCGGTCCGCGCGGCAGGACGTGTCCTTCGCGGGCATCTCGCCCTCGACGAGGTAGCGCGTGGCGGTGTTCAGCGCGCAGGAGTCGTTGCCCAGGACGTACACGCCGTGCCCGTTGTCGTCGACGCTGACCAGCCGCGCCCGGTCACCGAACTTCTCGCGCAGCACCTTCCCGCCCCGAGGACGCCCTGCTGGTAGGCGGTGACGTCCTTGGGCCATGCGACGTCGTTGCAGGTGACGGAGAGGCTCGTCGCCTGCCAGGTCTGTGCCAGCTCGGGGTACCGCGTCTGCTTGAACAGGGGGCCGAACGTCAGGAGCCGGAAGATGCTGCCGTCGACGCTGGTGGCACACCGCAACTCGGTCGGAGCGGCTTGGGCCACGACGTCGTCGGGGCACTGGTCCCACTCCACCTGCGGCGTCCTGGGCTCCTCGGCGGCGGCGGACACCGTGGCCAGCGAGCCCCCCAGGCCGAGGACCGCCAGGCTCTGGCCGACACTGCCTCGTCGTTTCATGCCAAGTCTCCGCATGCCGGTTCGTGGTCGTGGTCGCGACCATCCCACTCCGTGCCCTTGGGGCAGGGTCAACAAGGGCCGGTGTGCCGGGCTCCGACCCGGCCCGACGGATTCCCGGCCGCCCGCGTCGTCACTTCGCTGGTCTGTGCAAGCGGTTCCTGATACGTACGGTGCGTACCGAGCGGACACACGTACGTGACCGCGCGTTCCCGAGTGCCGGAGGTCCGTCATGGGCAAGCGCTTCACGCGGCAGTACCTCGGCCCGGCGGCCCTGATCGTCCTGATCGCCACCGCCCTGCTCGGTGCGGGCCTGGCTCCCGCCGCTTCGGGGGGAGCGGGGAGTGGGCGCCCCGGCACCGATTCCGGCGCCGTAGCGGGGGCCACTTCCGGCAGCGGGTCCGCAACCGCCCCCACCACCGACGGTATACCTCGCCTCACCGACGCCCGTGGACGCACACTCACCCTGCGCGGCTGGAACGTCGAGGACAAGATCCACCACGGCCCGGACGCCCTCAGCGCGATCACCGAGCGGCACTTCGCCGACTTGCGGGCCCACGGCTTCAACTTCGCCCGCCTGCTGGTCTTCTGGGACGACCTTGAGCCGCGGCACGGGCGCTACAGCGAGTCGTACCTGCGCAAGATCGGGCGCATCCTCGACTGGGCGCACGAGCACGGCGTCCACGTCGTCATCGACGCCCACCAGGACGTGTTCGGGCCCGCGTTCGGCCACCGCGGGATCCCGGCGTGGGCGACGCGGACCGACGGGCTGCCGTTCACCCCGCACCCCGACGACTGGTTCGCCGAGTACTTCGAACCCGCCGTCCAGCGCGCCTTCACACATCTCTACGAGGACGCGGACCTGCGGCGTGCACAGGCCCGCATGTGGCGCCTGCTGGCGGACCGCTTCGGCGGGCACCCCGCGGTGTTCGGCTACGACCTGATCAACGAACCGATGGGGGAGCTGCGCGCGGGCGAGGACCTGGCGAGTGCCGCACGCCGCATCGAGGCGACGCAGCTCACCCCGATGTACCGCCGCCTCGCCGCCGCCATCCGCACCCGGGACCGCTCGAACCACCTGTTCATCGAGCCGACCCCGATCGTCGGCGAAGGCGTGCCCACCGGCCTGGGCCGCGTCCCCGACGAACGCGTCGTCTACGCCCCGCACTTCTACAACACCGCGATGGAGGCGGGCGCCGACTACGACCCGGCGGCCGGCTGGATCACGGCGTACGAGAACGCCGTCACCGCATACCCGCGCGAGCACTCGGTTCCCGTCGTGGTGGGCGAGTGGGGCCCGCTGAACAGCGGCCTGCCGAACATGCGCAGCTTCCACGACGACGCGCTCGCCTCCTTCGCCCGCTACTCCTCGGGCTGGGCTGCCTACGTCTGGTGCTACGGCGGCGGCTACTGCGCCCTCGACCGCGACGGCCGCTTGCGTACGAACAAGGAGCGCACTGTCACGCCGTACGCCCCGGCGGTCGCGGGCACCGTGCGCGCCGACACCCACGACCCGGCCCGCGCGACGTACCACCTCGCCTACCGGTCGACTCGCCGTGCCGGCACCACCGTGCTGTCCCTGCCGCCGAACCCCGCCGGCTGGCGGATCGAGGTGTCGGGCCGCACGGCACACCCCAGCGCCCGAAGTGTGCCGCCCGGGCAGGCACGACAGGTGCGCGTGTGGGCGTCCGACGGAACGGAGGTGCAGGTGACGGTGAGGCCGGGCTTCGGCCGCCGGGGCTGAGACCGGGGCGTCCTGGTGGAACTCGTCGCGGTCACGCGCGGTGGACCGTCCGCCGCGCGGCGGAAATCGTCGAACAGCTGCGCGCATCCCGGCACGGTGGTCTCGTGGACGACACGATCCTGGTCGTCACCGGAGTCGAGCCCTCTGGTGCTGCCTTGATGGCAGACCATGCGGTGATCTATGGGGCACTGTTACATGATCTGCGGTTATCCGTTATGACGGGTCAACTAGGTTGATTGTGTACTCGCCGCACAGCATGAATGGCGAGAGTGAACAGGACAGATCCCGGCATGGCGCCGCCCGACCAGCGGAGCCGTGCCGTGCGTGCGAACAGATCCATGACCGTGAAGGGGAACCACGTTATGCGTACCACCACCCGCCGCCGCAGCGCCCTGCGTACCGCCGCCGTTTCGGTCCTCGTCGGTACGGCGCTCCTGGCCCCGGCCGCGGCCGCGCTGGCGAGCGCGCCCGCCGCTGAGCAGCGCGCTGCTGTACGGAGTGTCGTCGCCGCCAAGCCCGTGAAGATCGATGTCGGTGCCGGAGTCACCATCACCGTCAAGGACGGCAAGCCGTACTACAACGGCAAGATCCTCAAGCCGGGCCAGACGGTCAACGACGGCATCTACCTGCACCTGAGCGGCGACGGCAAGCGCCTGTACAGCAAGACGCAGGGCGGTGGCACGCCGTACGCCATCTGGGACGTCGCGACCGGCAAGAGCCTCGGCACCCAGAAGAACAGCCCCACCGCCGCGGTGAAGCCCGCGCTGACAGCCAAGCCCTCGGCGGCCTCCGTGAAGGCATGGCAGGAGCTGCGCGTCAGCGGCAAGGCCACCGGCATCACGGCGGGCACCAAGGTCGGCCTGCAGCAGAAGCAGCGCGGCACGTGGAAGACGCTGCCCGCCTCCACGACCGTCGACAAGTCCGGCGCGTACAGCCTGCGCGTCAAGCTCGGCCTCAAGGGCAAGAACGAGCTGCGCATGAAGAGCGGCTCCACCCTGTCGCCCGTCTTCACGGTGACGGTCCGCTGACACCGGGGGAGGCTCCACGAGAGCGGCGGCCAGCGCTACGAGAGTCTCCAGCCGGTCACCGGGGCGGGGTTCACCTTGATGATGCCGTCACGGCCCGCCTGCTCCGTGACGCGGACCAGGACAGCGATGGCGTTCTTCACCGTCGAGGACATGGTCCTATCCCAGGGCGTCCAACTTCACCGAGTACAGCACCCTGTCCTCCTCGCCCTCGGTGAGGCTCCAGAGTTCGTTGGTGGCGTACCAGAGGGACAGATCCTGCGGGCGGTACGACCAGTCCTTGCGTGCCTTGAGCGTCCAGTCCGCCGTGGCCCCGCCGACACCGGCCGTGGAGAAGCGGCGGTTGGCCACGGATCCCTTGGACATGTTGAAGTGCAGTGTGTCGCCGTTGGCCTGGACCCCCTGGACGTCGCTGATCGCGTCGCCGGTGTTCTGGGGGACGGTGGACTTCCAGCCTTGTACGGGCGTCCTGTTCAGCCGGTAGTCGTCGCCGAACCGATAGCGGTAGACCTCGGTGCCGACATGACTGCCCGTAGTCGACGAGGACCTGTAGTTGCCGCCGACCAGGCTGGCGCCGCCCGCACTGTTGCGGTCCAGCGAGACGTAGTCGAAGGAGGCGCCGCCGGAGACGTAGTGCCGTACCTCCGGCAGTACGTACTGGTAGTCGCCGCCGCCTCCGTCCTTCTTCTTGTAGATCTTGCGGGTGTCGAACACGCGGACGCCGGCCTTGCCCGCGTCGGGGCCCGGCTGGCCCTCCCAGTTGGAGGTGCTGGACATGAACAAGTACGGGCCGTACCAGGCCAGTCCGCCGCCGTGCCCGTAGATCCGCCGCTGCACGCCCGCTTCGTCCACCCACACAGGGAGCACGAAGCGGTACTTCATGTCGTCCAGGTTGACGAAGGCGAGCTTCACCGAGTTGTGGCGGTAGTCCTTCTTGGGCGGCGGAGGGTTCTCGGGGTCCGTCACCGGGTCCTGCTTGGTGTTCTGCCACGTCCAACTGACTATCGCGGCACGGTTGTTTCCGGTGACAGGAATGCCGCTCAGCTGTGCTTCGCCGGAGGTGGCGAGGCCCTGTGGCACCCAGGGCATCAGGTGTGCGTTCTCCGCGCCCTGCTTGCCCTGCATCACGGTGTCCCAGCAGTACGCCGCGCTGGTCGGCAGGGTCGGTTGTGGCAGCGCGTCGGCACGTGCCGCGCACTCCGGATCGCCGCTTCCCAGCATCGCGGTGCGATCGGTGCCGGACAGCGCTCCGTTGATCCCCACGGGCGTGTACTCGGCAGCAGGCGGGGTCTGGTACGGGTTCGTCTTCTCGGTCAGTGCGTAGTGGTCGCCCGAGACGTTCAGGCTCACCAGCGGTGGCCGGGGTAGCGGGGCCGCCGCCGCGGGAACCGCTGTGAGCACGGCCATCACTGTGCCGCCGAACACGAAGAACTGCTTCCTCACATGCCACCCCGTCAGTCACTTCGAAGAATTCGAAACCCCGTGCGAGATTAGCAGTGGCGCGGCATCGCCCTTCACCTGTGCGCCACAGGCACACGCCCGTGTCGCAGCGGCAGGAGTCCGCCGGGTCCGCTGCGGACCTTCAAGAGCCGGTGGCTCAAGAAGGCCAAATCATGATCGCGTCATGAAGGCGAACGGCGCTCCTCCGACGGTCAGGTCAGAACGGCAGGTTGGGAACGAGACAGAGCACCGAGCCCGCCAGTGGGAGGAGCCCCACCGCCGTGAGCAGCAGGGTGCGCAGGACGAAGGCGGCCGTGAGGTGGCGGCTGGCACGAGTAGGTCGCTCGGGGTCGTACACGAGATCAACCCGGCCGGTGATCGCTTTGTTCGAGAAGTCCCAGATGGACACGGTGGACGGAACGTCCCGCATCGGCCGCCCGTCGACGGTGGTGAAGTTCAGCTTGGAGAAGATCCAGAGGTGGGCTCCCTTGGACCAGATGCGCACGTAGCCGTCGGCCTGGCCGACCACGCCGATACCGCGTCGGCGCAGCAGCCACAGGGAGCGCGCTCGGCGGGCCATCCGCCAAAGCGCGATCCCCCCGATCAGGCCGAGGACACCGGCGACGCTCAGCGAGAAGGCGGCCAATCCGTCCTCCAGCGGGCTCGCCCACCCCAGCGACGACAGCAGCAGCGTGTAACCCGCCAGGAGCAGGCCGACCCGTACCGCCCGCCTGCCGCCGGATCCCAGCGCGTACGACCGCGGAGCCCGCGTGCGCACCTGTATCAGCGCATGGCCGTCCCCTGCCGGCGCCGTGGTGGCCAGGGCAGCCGTCAGCCGCCCCAAGAAGGCTTCTGTAGAGCGGGAGTTGGCGCCGGGCAGCTCCACGACACGGCCCAGACCATGCCGGGCACGACCGGGGTCCCCGCTGATGGCGACACGGACGGTGTTACCGGCGATCACCTCCGCGGACGTGATCGCGCGGATAGGCAGCGTCCACGTCCTGCGCCCGCGTACGACCAGCAACCGCTGACCGTCGAAGCGGGCCGTTGTGCCACCGCCTACCAGTACTGTTTCCGGTGCGTTCGTCATGGATCTCCGATTGGGCATGGGCGGATGCTACGGGCTCAGCGCCCGGGTGCCCCAGTGATCGGAGCCCTCGATCAGCGGCTCCGCACCGCGCTCAACGAGGCCGCGGGGCGCGCTCGTCCGGGGGGAGAGACGACTGCTGGCCCGGGAAGACGCCGGCGGTCTGTACGGCTCAGAATCGTCACTCCGTACAGACCACTGCTCACCCCGTACCGAGAGCTGTTCTGGACGCGCGTCAGGGCCGGATACCTCCCTGTCCGCCGTCCCCGCCACGGCGTTGTCATCGACCATGCGGCGAGTTACGCCTGTGCGGCCCCGATTCGCTGGTTCGTCCTACTCGGGAATGACCGCTACCGCGTCAATTTCCACGAGTGCGCCCGGCCGGGCGTGTCCTGCGGTGGAAACGACCGTGATGGCTGTGCGGTGATCGCCCCACACTGATCGCGACGCCGCGTACCCCACCTGTGCGTCGACTCCATCGACGAGGTAGATGTTGAGCTTGGCGACATGCTCGGGACCGGTGCCCGCGGCGGCGAGCACCGCCAGCACGTTGCGCATGGCCTGCACGGTCTGCGCCTCGATACCGTCGAGCAGGTTTCCGGTGCTGTCGGTGCCGAGCTGGCCACCGACATGGAGTGTCCGCGCAGCGGGTGTGATCACACCTTGCGTGAAGGCAGGGTTGTGGTGGAGTTCTTCGGGGTCGATGTGGGTCGTCTTCGCGGTCATGAGGGGTTGCTCCCTGGGGGTGCCGGGTTTCGTGTGCAGGTGAAGGTCGCGCAGCAGGCAGACCTCGGACAAGTGGTGGATGAGTTCGCGGTGGATGTGCAGCACCAGGTCGGCCATGGGCATCTCGGGGAAGGGTTCCTTCGCCCCGACCGGGGCCCGCAGCCCGGCCTCACCAAGGCCGCGCACCCCGGCCAGCCACACGTCGAGCTGGGCTTGGAGCTGGTCGAGCGCGGTGGCCGCGCTGCCGGCGTACTCCCATGTCTCGTAGGACGCTGCCGGTGCGCCGAAGTGCGCCGCGTTGCGCGCGGCGAGCACGCCGACGATCACGTGGCCGAGCCGCCAGGCGATCGTGGTGAAGGCCGCGGGGACCGGCTGGGGAAAGGCGTAGTCCATCGTGAAGTCGCCCGCACCGAGCTGCACGGGCGCCGTCGAGCCGCCGCGCGGCCGCACACTCCAGGCGTCCGGCACCGGTGACCAGAAGTACTCGTCGTCGGTGAGGCCCTCAAGCCGGGCGCGCAGCTGATGGTTCCAGTGGAACTCCAACTGCTCGCGCAGCGTTCGGTTCACATCGAGTTCGTTTGCGTCCATGCAGGCACCGTGACACCTCTGGCGGACAGGATCGGTCCGCTATCCCTGACAGCATGGATGACATGGATACGGCAAGCGGTGGCGGACGAGGGACGACGGAGCGAGTGCTCGCGCTGCTCGGGTTGTTGCAGCAGCGCCAGGTCTGGACCGGCCCCGAACTCGCCGACCGGCTCGGGGTCACAGCCCGCACGGTACGGCGTGACGTCGAGCGGTTGCGGGCCCTCGGCTATCCGGTGCATGCCGGCCAAGGCGTCGGCGGCGGCTACCGGCTCGGCCCGGGGAAGGACCTGCCGCCGCTGCTTCTGGACGACCAGGAGGCCATCGCCACCGCCCTCTCGCTGCTGATCGGCGCGCGCGGCGCAGTCGCCGGTTCCGGCGATGCCGCGCTACGGGCGCTGACCAAGCTCGACCAGACGCTGCCCACCCGGCTGCGCCAGGAGGTGCGCGCGCTCACCGGCTCCGTGGAGTCCTTCCACGCAGGCCGCACGCCGGTCGACGCCGAGGTGCTCATGACGCTCGCCAGAGCCTGCCGCGATCAGGTCGAGGCAGGCTTCGACTACCCGTCCGGGAACGAAAGGCGACGGCGGCGCGTCGAGCCCTATCGGCTGGTCGCCTCCGACCGACGCTGGTATCTCTTCGCCTACGACCTCGACCGCGCCGACTGGCGCAGCTTCCGCGTCGACCGGATCACCGAGGCGTCCGCACGAACCTGGCGCTTCCGGCCGCGCCCGGCGCCTGATGCGGTGACATACGTGCAAGAGGGCGTGGCGAGCCGGGTCTACCCGCACCAGGCGCGCTTCCTCGTGCACGCATCCGCCGATACGGTGCGCGCGCAGCTGTCGGCATCCTCTGCCGTCGTACGACAGCGCGGAGACCAGCTGTGCGAGGTACTCAGCGGCGCCGAACGCCTCGACGCCGTACTCATGCACGTACTCCTCCTGGGACACGCCTTCGAGATACTCGACCCTCCAGAACTCGGGGCGCGCTGCCGCGCATTGGCGCAGAGCCTGCTGGCGGCCGGCGCAACGATCCCCTCGGCGCCGGACACGCCAGAGCGATGAGCCGCGAGCACGCCGGCACCGAGGTACTCGAACTCGACCAGCTACGGCGGTGGCACGGGCAGCATCGGCTCGATCAGCGACCACGGTTCATCCGACACGATCCGCGGCCGCGGCTGAAGGCGACGGCACCCTCGGCCGTCCAACAGATCCGCGACGACACCGACCAGGGCGTCCGCGCCCCAGTCGGCCGTGCTCACACTCTAGAGAAGGTGTAGTCTCCGGCCTTTGCGGTCACTGGGGGGACAATGACACAGCAGAACCGGGCATCGTGCGCGGGCGTATCAGAGCGGGGCTGGCGTGGCAGGCTCGTGCCGGTCCCCCGCCCGGCGGGGGAGCCCGCGTTCCTGACTCTTCGTTCAGGGGGACCGTTCAGCTACTTCTCCGCCACCGGAGCGATCGAAACCCGCGACCTCAGCGCCCGCGACGCCTCGATCGGAATCTCCACCTTCGGTTCCGAGTCATACCCCTTCATCCTCCCCGCCGAGTACACCCATGTGCTCGTGACGCGCCCAGGCGCGTCGGGCGTTGCCCGCTGGTACCTACGCACTCTGCCCGAGGAGGAGATCGGTGTCCTTGCCCTCTCCGGCGAGACGCGCGGCACCGGCCCCACACTTCTGCGCTGGGCGGGACCGTGCCGAACGTTCGCCTTCACTCTGGAGGGGAACGAGAACTGGACTCACCTGGTGTGCATGGACACCGGCGGCCGACCAATGTCGGCGAAGCAGGAGGGGGGCCTGCGGGGGCGTATCACCCTTCCAGTACCTGGCTTCGTCATGGTCCGCTCGGCCGGCCCCTGGGTCCTGCAACCGACGTGACACCGGCGATCGGCAGCTCGATCACCCGTCAAGGAGCAAGGAGCAAGGAGCGGTGAAGCACCATCCGTGTCTCCTGCCGGGCACTCGCCCCGTTGCTCGCAGCACGTTCGGCAGGCGGACGGCACCCGATTACCGGGCTGCGCCCGCCCGTCTTCAGCAAGTTGGTGCCCGCGCCGCGTCGTGAGGGTGCCGACTTGTCGGCCGGCCGCTGCCGGGCAACAGCAACGACTGCCGGGCCCGGTTGCGCGACTGCCGCCTGAGAGGCGACGGCGTGCGCCACGCAATGTACGGCGTCGCCTGCCTGGCAGTCTCGGAGGGGCTCAGTCGAGGCAGAACTCGTTGCCCTCAGGGTCCTGCATCACGATGCAGGACTCGTTCTCGCCGTCGGCACGCATCGTTCGCACATGTACCGCGCCGAGAGCGATCAGTCGGGCGCACTCGGCCTCAAGTGTGGCAAGGCGCTCCTCACCCACGAGCCCGGTACCGGCTCGCACATCGAGATGCAGCCGGTTCTTCACGACCTTGCCTTCGGGAACTCGCTGGAAGAGAAGCCGCGGACCCACACCCGAGGGATCACTGCACGCGAAGTAGATCACCTGCTCCTCGGGCGGCAGCGAGCGGTGGTACTCCTCCCACGTGACAAAACCCTCCGGGACCGGCGGTACGACGTACCCCAGCACCTCACACCAGAAGGCGGCTAGGCGCGCCGGTTCAGCGCAGTCGAAGGTCACTTGAAACTGCTTGATCGTTGACATCGGCGCACCCTACCAAGGGCTTCCGCCTCGATCATCTGCATGGCCCCGCGATCTGCCTTACTGCCTCCAGGTATCGGCGGTACGTGTACCCCAACGTGCCCCGGCACCGGCGCAAGGAAGGCACGCGATCCGGCAGGATGGCCCCATGCCCCGCACCCCGATACGCCCCGCACAGCCCTTCGACGAGAAGTGGATCGCCCAGGCCCTCAACGGTTTCATCGAAGGTTCCGGACACTGGGGACCCGGCACGCTCACCGCGTTCACCGAGGTCGGCGACTACTTGACCGGGAGCGGTGAGGAGGCGCCCGCGCGACACCGGGGCTGGAACTGGTACCGGTTCATCGGTCGGTGCGGCGCCGTGGCCCTGCGGGCGAGCTCCTTCCACGTGCAGGACCATCTGCGCGCGGTCCAGCTGGCGATGCTGGAGATATGGGCGGAAACTCCCTTTGCCGACCCGGAGGCTCGCGCCCGGATGCGGACGGGCGTCCTCGAACTCGCCGACAAGGACACGTGGGCCGCTCGGACCCACGACGGTGCGGTGGTCGCTCTGCACGGGCTCGGCGCCGGCCGGGACGAGCAGCGCTTCGTCGAGTTGCGTACCGGCACCGCCCAGCCGTCGGCACCAGGCCTGATCACGGCCACCGAGCCGGTGCCCGAGGCCGGTTGGGACACACCTGGCCGGCTGCGGCGCCTCGTGCACCTCGTACGGGAGAAGGGCCCCGCGCCCTGGGACCGCGCGGCGGCCGCGGTGCTCGCCGAACGGACCGGGCTGAGCCGGGCCGGAGCCGCGCTGCTGCTCGCCGGAATACCCGATGTGAAGTACGGGTACCGGGGACTCGATGCCGAGGCGCGCAAGGTGATGGGGCTCAAGCAGTCCGAAGCCGAGGCCGGTGAGCGGGAGTTGGCGGTCCTGCGGGTGGCCGAGCGCCTCGACCTGCTGGCCGACGCTCTGCCCGCTGACCCCGAACAGCTGTGGCTGGAGGGCGGGCAGCTGGCGCTCGCCGAGCGGATCGCCGAGGCCTGGCGCAGGCAGCAGGGCGTACGCCCCGCCGTGCCGGAGTCGACGCTCGCGGTCGCCGCCGAGCACAGCGATGTACGGATGGCCCCGGCAGCCGTGTGCGCCGTGTTCGCCGATCCCGCGCGCGAGCCGCGGCTGACCCGCGACCCGGACACCCGGCTGCGGGTGAACAGCATCAGCGGCGGCGGATGGGAGGGCGACGAGGGTTTCCGTTTCCGAGAGCTCCTCGCCGTGGTCTGCGACGCCGTCGACTGGGTGTACGCCGAGCTTCCCGAAGGAGATCCCGTACGCCGGGGTGTCCCCGAGACCGTACGGCTGCTGCGGGAACGTCTGGCCCACCCGGAGTTGCTGCTCTCCGCCCGCGGCCGCAGCCTGCGCGGCCGCACCGTTGCGGAACTGCTGCCGGGCTTCCCCGGGGCCCTGCCCTACTTGGACGCCGCCGAGCCGCTTGCCCATCCCACGCTGGACGACGGTCTGGTCGTCGTGTCCGAGGCAGGGTTCGACCGGCGCGGTGAGCGCGAGGCGCCCAGCGTGTACTTCCGGCCCGGCCGCTACGGGGCCGACGAGCGCTCGCGGCGCCTGGAGACCATGGTCGACGTGGAGGACTCGCATCTGGCGCTGGTCCGCCGGGTGCGCGGTCCCGAGTTCGACAGGATCGTGCAGCGCATAACCGAGGGGGCTCTGCCGCCGTGCGGCTACGAGTCCGATCCGCGGCTGTCCGCACCAGAGGTGGTCGAGGAGGCGGTCGCCACCACCGGTCTGGATACGGACGCCGCCACTCTGTATCTGCAACTGCTCGCTCTGCCCGCGCCCACTGACCGCCGTATCCGCCGCTTCAACCGGTGGACTCCCGCGCACCACAAAGCGGTTGCGGCCGCACTCGTCGAGGTCGGTCTGGCGGTCGCCGACCGCAGAGCCCGGGCCGGGCGCGGGGTATTCCTGCCCGGCGACTGGGCGGGCGGGGACAAGTTCTACCCTCCGATGGAGACCTGGAAGGCTGAGCTGCTCGGGGTCCGGGTCATCGGGCACAAGGTCCGCTCCCGGCCCGTCGCCGGCCCCCTGCCCGAACTCTTCGCCCGGGCCTGGCGGACGCGTTCCCACGGCAATCGGGGCGCGGGGTGCTGAACCGATCGTGGTTGTGGGTGAGACGAGTGACGCAACCGCCGGGGCCGCACCGTGCCGGGGGGCCGAGCGGGGCGGGCCGCCCACCGACTAGCATCGCCGAGTTCGTGCCACCCACCGGACCGGGCATCGCGGCACGGCGTACAGGGGAGCTGACACGGCATGAGAACGAAGAGCGCGGCGGCGTGGGCGGTAGCGGTGCTGATGCTCGGCACGGCCGTCGGCGGCTGCGCCGAGCAAGCCGAGCAATCGGACAGGGGACCGTCCGGCAGCGGCGCGAAGCACACGAAGTCCCCCCGCGAACCCGAGAACAAGCCTGATTCCCGGGTCGTCGAGAACGACGACGACCACACCGTCCTCGAACTGTCCGACGGCCGGCAGGTGTCCCTCCGCTTCACTCGCCGCGGCCTGGAGGCACAGCATCGCCGCGCCTCTGACGACGCCTGGTCCGCCCGGAAGACGGTCTATGAGACCGGCACCAAACCGTGTCAGGGCATCAGGGCAAAGGCGTACCGGGACACCGTGTGGCTCGCGGCCGGCTTCGGCCAGTACTGCAGGGACGGCGAAGAACCGCAAGAGGTGATCGCGGCCATCGCCACCGGGGACCTCTCCTCCTGGACCACCAACCCGACCAAAAGCTACATGTACTGGCCGAAGGCCCGCATCAGCGACGGTGGGGCCCGAGTGGACTTCGTTTATCCCAGCAGCGTGCAAACCACCACGCTGACCTGGCGCAAAGGCTCCGGATTCGCCGAGGTGGCCACGGAGTACAAGCCCATCCACCCCTGGTTCGTGGGCCGGTGGCGAGCCACGGACGGCAGCCAGCAGCTGACCGTCCACCAGGTCAAGCCGGGCAGACTCGCACGCGTGGTCATCGAGACCCGCACCGGCCCGCGATGCAAGGGAAGCGCCACTGTCACCGGCATCGACCAGCACGGCCTGTACATGAACAACTTCAAGCTCGAACAGGGCACCAGGACCGTCAACTGCCCGCTGGACGAGCTCAAGTACGACTTCGACGTGAAGTCCTCGGACGGCCCGCTGCGCCTACGCAAGATCGGCAACCGCCCGAAGACCGTCCTTACCTATGAGCGGGCGGGCTGACGTACGACTGCGCACGAGGGGCGGCGGCGTGGTCGGGTCTCTGCCGTGTGGGTGGAGGAGGCGACGCTGAAGGGGTCGTGGAGCGGGGAGTTGGAGGCGCGGGAGGCGGCGGCCCGGGCCCGGGCGGAGACGCTCGAAGCGGAGCTCGCCCGGCTGCCGGCCCGTCTGGGACCAAGTGGGCGGCCTCCGAAGCGGGGACCTGGCGTTGGTGCGGCCTCCGCAGCGACGGGTGCGTAACCCTTCCCACGTCAAGGCGTTCTACCGGTCAACGTCATTGATTCGGTGCGGTGAAGACCGACCAGACCCTGTCTCCCCCTCGTTGCACTCCGGTGAGCGGCGCACATGCTGGGCGGAACAGGGCCGAAATACGGGGAGCGGCCACGTGCGCGTCGTCGGCGCCAAGCTCGGCACCAACTGCCTTCACCGCAACCGGAGTTGTCGCGCATGGACGCGTAGGCTTCCAGCCCTCGTTCGCGGTGTCCTCGCGGTCTTCGGTGCCTTCCTGCTGCTCTCCTGTTCGGGGCAGAGCCCGGACACGGGCTCGGATCGTCCGCCGGTGTCGTCGCTGAAGAAGGTGGGCGCGGCGGTCGAGCGGGCCAGAGTTCTGCACTGGTCGGCCTCGTGGCGGCACGACGACCGGTTTCCGGAGAGGTCGTCGCCGGGTGCCCCCGCGTCGACAGGCGTCACCGCCGACCTGCGCGCCATGGGGAGCGGTGACGTGTTCGGCACCGTGACCGCCGACGGTCATGAGGCGCAGGTCGTGTCGGTCGCGGGCGCGGCACTGTTCGCGAAGGCAGATCGCGTGATGCTGCACATGCTGGGTGTCGAGGAAGCCAAGGCGCACGCCGGCCGCTGGGTCGAGATCCGCCGGCCGGCCCGTACCCGCGACGTGCTCGGCCTGAAGCTGGACTGGCTCGCCCCCTCCCCGCTCGGCACGGCCCTGACGTCCGCGGCACATGGCAACGGCAGTGCCAAGGGCGGTACACCGCCGGTGCCGTCCGCCACTGCGGCGCCGTCCTCCGCTGCCGAGCGGTTCCCGCGACCGGACGGGGTGCCCGGCGACGCCGCGCCTGTCGCCGTCGCCGGGGATGAGCACACCGGGGCCGGCACCTACTGGGTCGCGGCCGGGGCACCGCACCGGCTGCTCGGCTACTCGGGGCTCGACGCCCGGCACGACAGTGACGCCGAGTCCTACGAATACATGCTCGACACGGCGGCGGTGGAACTCTCGGTGCGCAAGGAGAGCGCGGCGACCGCGCGCGACACCTACGCGGCCATGCGCTCGGCGATCCGCTCCCTGCCGTCCGTCGTGCCGATCAGCGCCGAGCCGACCGACGAAGAGGTCTCGCACACCGTCGATGAGGCGTGCCGGGCGCTGTGCCACACCGCCACCGTGACCCTCGGCCTGACGAACCGCATGCCGCGTGAGTCGGTCGCCGCCCGGTACGCACTCGACCTCACGGCTGTGATGCACAAAGACGAGGATGGCTACCGGCTCGGCGATCCGCTGTACAGGGACGTCGGCTCGTGCACCGTCCGGCTGCCCACCGCCAAACCGGGCGCCACCGTCCGGCGCGGCTGCACGATCGGTGGGGCCGAGCTGCGGAAGGCAGTCGAGGCGGCGGGCGAATGGCACGGATTCGTACAACTGACCTTGCAGACCAAGGCGACCCGGCAGGTCGACGGCATCACTGGGCCCAGCCGCTCGAAGGGCCTGTTGAAGAAACTCGGCTCCCACGCCGACAACGCCCTCGGCGCGAGCTGACCAGAGTGGCACGCCGCGAGCCGCAGGTCGCGAGCCGTAAGCCGTGAGTCGCAAGCTGCGAGTCGTTGAGCCGTATCCCGGCCGCGGTCGTTGAGGCGCCCGACGAAACTGCCCCCATGCGGCGCCATCTGAGGAGGAACCATGGCATCCGCCGTACAAGAAGACGATCCGGTCGACCGGCCGCAACACGGCGACCGGACGGCGACAGAACAGACGTCACCGTACGAGCCCCAGCCCCAGCCCGAGCCGGAGCACGAGCTCGGTCCCCGGCCCTACGTATGTCTCATGACAGCCGTGGGGGCGATCGGCGCCGCTGCCGCGGGCATCGCCCTCCTGCTCGGTCTCTCCACGGCTCCGGCGCTGCCGTTTCCCGTCGACGTACCGACTCCACCGGGGCTGACGGACCTCCCGAGCGGCTTGCCGACTGATCTGCCGACCACTCTGCCCACCGGCTTTCCGGCCGGTCCTGGGGCCGACGTTCCCGTGCCGCCGCCGACGCGCTTGCCGACCTCCGTGCCGAGCCTTCCCACCTCGTACCCCAGCCTGCCCGACCTCCCGCAGATCGGCGGTGCCTCATGACCGCGCGCCCCGAAGCCTCGCCCCCCGTGCCACCCCTGCCGTCCCTACCGCCCAAACCGGCCGAGCCGCCCAGGTACGCCCCCCGGGCGGGGTTGGTGGGCGCGATCACCGTGGCGCTGGTGCTGACCGGTATGTACATGGCCGCCCAGTTCATCTCCTGGACGGCACCCGAACCCACCTCGCGTTCGGCCTTCTTGAAGGTTTTCCTGCTGCCGGAGCCGACGCCCTTCCGTGTGACACGGATCCTGCTCCCCGTCGGGTGGGGCGTCGCAGCCCTGCTCGGCCTCATGCTGCTGCTCACCCGACCCGGCGCCACACCGGCGGCGCAGCACACGTCCGGCACACGGGAGGCACGTCACACGTCCGGCACGTCCGAGGCCCGCCACGCGACGGGTATGCGGTCCGAGCGGACCGTACGGGCCTGCCAGTGGGGCATTCTCGGCGCTCTGCTCCTGCCCTTCGCGGTCATGCCGCTGGCCGGTATGGGCGGCAACGCGCCGCAGTTGCTGCTCTGCCTGCCCTTCACGCCGGCGGCGCTGCTCCTCGTGCACCGCGTGCAGCTCTACCGGCGGATGCCCGGATGGCTGCTGCTGGCCGGCTTCGGGTGGGGAGCGCTGATCGGGGGCGGGTTCGGCCTGGTCACGATCACGTGCATGCAGCGGTCCGTACCCGGTTACTTCATGTCCGGCTCGTGGGAGCACCCATTGGACGGCTTCCGCGAGCTCTACACGCTGTTTCCCCTAGGTACAGCCGTCATGACCGAATGCGGAAAGACCGCCGGAGTCGTGGTGCTCTTCCTGCTCTTCCGTCGCCACATCGACGGGGTGGTGTCCGGAACGGTCCTCGGCGCCGCGGTCGGGCTCGGCTTCAACCTCACGGAGACCGTGCACCACCTGGGTCTCGTCAACTCCGCACACCACTACAGCCAGCTCTGGGACCGGCAGGTCGTCGGGCTCCTGGCGGCCCACGCGACGTTCACCGCGCTCGCGGGCGCCGGGATCGGCGCGGCCCGCTGGCTGCCGGCCCGCAGGGACCGGATGCTCACCGTCGGAGGCGGACTCATGGCCGCCATCGGCGCGCACTTCGGCACGGACGTGCTTCTCATGCGGCTCGATGGACATAGGGCGCGGTGGTACCCCGACGAAACCGTGGGGCTGCTCGTCGGCATCCCGGTGATGACGGTCCTCACCTCGGGCGTCTTCGTGGCGCTGTGCGTACTGATCCTGCGCCGCGGCCTGAAGGCCCAAGCCGCGGGCGTGGCTCACGCATTGCACGCCGAGGCCGCGTCCGGCCGCGGCGCGGTCACCGGGCCGGAGATCGACCTGCTGCTCCGCCCGCGCCGCCGCCTTCTGCTGGAGCTGCGGGTGTGGCGGCGTGACGGCGTCGCGGGACTCCGCCATCTCGTGCGGTTCCAGCAGGCACAGCTCGACCTCGCCACCCAGCGCTGGCACCGTCGACGGCCCGGCGCCGACATCTTCATCCCGTCCGCGGAGCATCTTCGGGCAGTCGTGGCGGAGTTGCAGGGCATGCCCACCTCCGAACCGTCCCCGCTGCCCGCCCGGGAGGCACTGTCGTGACCGGTCCCCGTATCGCGCGGCACTCCGCCCTGGCCGCCGCCACCGCCATCCTCGTCCTCGGCACGCCTTCGCCCGCTTCGGCGCAGTGCGCGGCTCCCACCTACCACGGCGGGCTGCCCCTGCACATCGGTGAGTGCCCCGAGGCGATCGCCGGTGGCGCGGTGGCCGGTGCGTGGGCCCTCGCCGTCCTCACCGCGGGGCTGTGGTGCGCCTTCGCGTGCTCCCGCTCGCGGGCCGAAACGGAGGCCGACCTGGCCGTGATCGACGAGATCTTCACCCAGGCCGTGGCCGAGCACCCTGTGCGGGACGACGCGGACGACGCGGACCACATGGACGACGCGGACCACATGGACGACGCGGACCATATGGACGACGTGAGCGGCAGGGAGCCGGCCCCGGGTGCGACCGCCTCGACGGAATGCGACGCGGACCCGCGCACGGCCACCCGCCGCCCACACGAGGGGCCCTAGATGCCGAGGCTCAGCCGGCCTTCGCCGTCACGCCGCCCCCTGCGCGGCCCGCTGTCGTGCGGGCAGGCCTGGACACAAGGGCTGACGGCGCTGTTGCTGGCGCTTCTCGCGTCGCTCTGCGCGGTCCCGGTGAGCACGGCGGGCGACGAACGACCGGGCACGGCGGACGAGAAACGGCCGAGCGGGAGCGGCGACAAACGGCCGGCCGGGGCCGCCCAGGGGAAGGACCTGTCGAAGTCGCAGGGGAACCCGCTGCTGAGGCCGGCCCTGCGGCCCATCGCGGAGCTGCGCTTCCTGCTGTGGGAAGTGCGCAACTCCTCACTGGCCGTGGCCTTGGACCGGCGCGACAAGGACGTGGCCTTCGACGCGAACCGGAACGGGGCGGTCGTCTTCCTCGATCCCACGCGCCTCACCGACGTACAGATCCAGCGCCTCATGGGTGAGGCCGCCCTGACCATCGAGGGCGACAGGGTGTGGCGGTCCTCGCCCGTCGCACTCGCCGACGTACGGCGTCACCTGGAGCCATCTGTCGTCCGGCGACTGCATGCCAAAGGTGTGACCCATCTCTTCGGTCTGGGCGCGCTGAACGTCGCACGGTCACTCCATTCCGAACAGCTCATCCAGGAGCGGCTGGACGACCTCGGCATCGGCGACGAGGCCGTCGTCCTGGGCGCTTCGGAACGTCAGCAGTGCGAGATGTGCGCTCCCTTGTACTCCAAGGCCACGCCGCTCGTCTACGGGCGCCGATACGGCCTCACGGTGGAGGAGTTCCGGCGCCTGGACAGAGCCGTCGCACAGGCGCGGAAGGCAGCCGCACACCTGGCTCCCGAGGCGCGCGCGATGAGGATCGAAGAGGTGAAGAAGCCCTTCAAGGAAGAACGACGCACACGCAGTGACGAAGCCTACGAACAGTTGCAGATCGACCTGGAGGGGGAGAACGGGGTGAGGAAGGTACTGGAGAAGGAACGCGGCCCCCTGCTCGCCACGATCTTCGCCCGCCCCGAAGACTGCCCGGCTCCGGCTCCGGGTGCCCGCTCGGACCGGGGCGCGGCGCCCATCGGCCCGGCCGGACGGCCGCTCGTCCTCGCGGCGGCCGTCCGAGCCGCCGATCCGTGCGCCGCGACGCAGGACACCTCAGGGAGCCGGTCCTCGGAACAGGCGGGCACCGGCCTGGGCAGCATGCTCGCCGCCCCCGGCATGGCAACGGGCGGCATCGACTTCTCCAGCATGGAGCTGCGCCATCTCGCGGACCCCGGCGACGGAAGCGGTCTGCGGTATTCGTTCAGTGCCGACTTCGATCCGCTGCGGGGCGACGCGCGCACCAGCACCGGACGCGCGGTGGCCTCCCAGAGCTCCGACGCGTTCTTCGTATGGCTCTCCCTCAATCCCGCGGACTTCTGGGTCAACCTCCACCCGGACCAGCCTGACCGCATCGTCGACCACCGACTGGGCCGCACGGACGCCGGACGTGTCCTGCTGGAGGCCGACCTGGAGATGAAGAAGACCGTGGGCCGCCTCATCCACCCGCACACCGCGCTCGGCAAACGGTTCTGGAACGGCATCCGGGGCGACTGCATGGCGTCCCGCATGTGGATCGTCCCCGCCCCCGCGTCCGTATACGAGGACGGCGACAAGCTCTACATCCTCGACGCGCCCCTCGACGTCAAGGTGGAGACGGAGCACGACGCGGCCTCCGCGAGGTCCGGCGACACCCCGACCTGCCCGCACCAGGATCAGGCCATTGAGGAGCACAACGAACAGCTGGACCGCGCCCTCGTCCTGCCCAAGCTCAGAAAGGCCATCAACACCGCTCCTGAATACGCCGCCCTGCGCCGCGTCTACCTCGCCCGGGTGGCCGCCGAGTGGTATCGCGAACTGAGCACCACGAAGGACACCTCGTACGGCGAACTGGTGAACTCGGGTGACATCACCGACTGGCAAATCACCGGCGATTGGACACCACGGCACACCTTCGACAAGTTCCGCGCCTCTTACACGAAGGGCGAGTTCAAGGTCACGGACCGGTCCACCAGCGCCGGCACGACATACGTCAGGCGGTACGCGTACGGAGGAGTCGACCTCACCAGGGTTCCTCTCCGCCAGGAGTCGGACGGCGCGTTCGGAGCGGAGTTCGGCACACTTCCCGAGCAGGTGGAGCGCTCCCTCCGTGTCCCTGCCGCCACCGGCAGCGAAGGCACGCTATGGGTGGGCGCCCCCACTCCCCGTGAGGCAGCCACCGGCCGTGGAGCGCCAGCGGACTCTGAGTTCGCGGGCACTTGGGCGGTCCGTCTGCTTCCGCTGCTGCTCGTCCCCCTGGCCCTGTCGCTGTGGCGCCGCCGACGCTTGCGCACCCGTACGACGAGCCCGTTGCGCCGCGCGGCGACAGGCGGCCCGCGCAGACGCCCCTGATCCGTTACGCACGGGCCGCGCGTGCCGCTGACGGGAGGTCCGGGTCGGTCGCCTCGCGCAGGCAGGAAGCAAAGTCGGCTGAGGAACCAGCTCAGAACGATCGAGGCCTGCTCGTACCAACCGCCCTCAAGTGCAGGGCCCACCCCGGCAGCTCGGGGGCGGAGGCGTGAAAGCAGCACGTCGGGGTAGTGGATGGAAGGTTGATCAGGAGAGGGCCGCGGAAACCTGGGGAGGTCCAAGCGGCCCTTTCCGACACCGCGTCGAACGTGGCGCCTCCTCCCGCTGCTCACCTACACGGTCGACGCCCTAGGGAAACGATCAGTAAGCGGCCGCAACGCGCACAGCGGCCAGCCGCATGGAGCGGACGTTGTAACTGAGCACGCGAACGACCGCGGATCCGTCTCATTGCTCCGGAACAGCACCGGGGGACGTCGTGGGATCCTGCCCATGTCGCCGGGCATATGACAAATCGCGCTTGCCTCCGCTTTGTGCCACCCTGAATGAGGTGCCGACAGTCGGGGCGTGGCGCCGACAGCCGGGGCGCTGGGTGGTTGTCCACCCGCATGCGCCCGGCACCCCCGTGCGCGCCCGGCCCGGCTCCTGGGCCATCAAGATCAGAAATCAGCATGCCTTCGCGTGGCGCGTGCTGTTGGCGGCAGGGCCGCGTAGCCCTGCCGAAGGCCGCCACCCGATGGGTTCCAGTCGGGTCCGCCGCTGTGCCGATGCGTCTTTTCCGTAGTACGGCCGCGGGCGTAGTACGGCCATGAGCGCAGGTATGCGACCCGCGGTCCGCGCGAGGAAAGCCGGTGTGAGGGAAGTGTCCTAATGGTCAGTGCCATCGAGGATTACGCCTTCATCGGCGACCTGAACTCGGGCGCCCTGGTAGGGCGTGACGGGTCGGTCGACTGGTTGTGCCTGCCCCGGTTCGACTCGCCTGCGTGCTTCGCCGCGCTGCTGCACGACGACAGCGCCGGCCGGTGGCTGCTGGCCCCGGCCGCGGGCGGCGCCGCGACGCAACGCCGGTACCGGGACGACACCTTGGTCCTGGAGAGCGAGTGGCACACCGCCGACGGCGGCGTCCGCGTCGTCGACTGCATGCCGCTGCGCGGCGAAGCCGCCGACGTGGTGCGCGTGGTCGAGGGCCTCAGCGGACGCGTGCCGATGCGGATGGACCTCCGACTGCGTCCCGACTACGGCCGGATCATCCCGTGGGTGCACCGTGCGGGGACGGGCCTGCGGGCCGTGGCCGGGCCGGACGCGTTCTGGCTGCACACCCCGGTGGAGGTGTACGGCGAGAACCTGACCACCCGGGCCGAGTTCACCGTCGAAGCGGGCCAGCAGGTGCCCTTCGTACTGACGTACAAACCGTCCCATCTGGTCAGTCGCCCCAGGCCGGTCGAGGCGCTGACGGCCATCGAGGCCACCGAGCGGTTCTGGCGGGCCTGGATGAGCCGGTGCCGGTACCGCGGGCCGTGGGACGACGCGGTACGGCGCTCCGTGCTCACCCTGAAGGCCCTGACGTACCGGCCCACCGGCGGCATCCTCGCCGCGGCCACCACCTCGCTGCCCGAGCAGCTCGGCGGCCCGCGCAACTGGGACTACCGCTACTGCTGGCTGCGCGACGCCACGTTCACGCTCCAGGCGCTCATCGGCACCGGGTACCTGGAGGAGGCGACCCAGTGGCGGGACTGGCTGCTGCGAGCGGTCGCCGGTGACCCAGCCGACCTGCAAATCATGTATGGCCTCGACGGTGCCTGGCGGCTGCCCGAGTACGAGCTGGAATGGCTCTCCGGATACGAGAACTCGTCCCCGGTCAGGGTCGGCAACGCCGCCACCCGCCAGTTCCAGCTGGACGTATGGGGCGAGGTCCTCGAATGCCTCTACGTGGGCCGCGAGGCGGGGATGGCCGCCAGTGAGACGGCGTGGAACATGCAGCGAGCGCTCCTGGACTTCCTGGAGGGCAACTGGCGGGAACCGGACCTGAGTCTGTGGGAGGTGCGCGGCGAGCCGCGCCACTTCGTCCACTCGAAGGTGATGGCGTGGGCCGGCCTGGACCGGGCGGTGCGCTCGGTGCGGCGTCATGGCTGCCCCGGACCGGTGGACCGCTGGGAGAAGCTGCGCGACCGCATTCACGAGGAGGTCTGCGCGCGGGGCTTCGACGCCGAGCGGAACACCTTCACCCAGTTCTACGGGTCGAAGGGTGTGGACGCGGCGCTCCTCCTGCTGCCGCGGGTCGGGTTCCTTCCGTGGCAGGATCCGCGGGTCCGGGGCACCGTCGACACGGTGTGCCGGGAGCTGGGCGAGGACGGTTTCCTGCGGCGCTACCGCCCGGAGGCGGACGGCGGCGTGGACGGTCTGCCGGGCGCCGAGGCCACCTTCCTGGTCTGCACGTTCTGGCTCGCCGACGCGCTGCACGGCACGGGCCGCCGCCGGGAAGCGCTGGAGCTGTTCGAGCGGCTGCTGGACCTGCGCAACGACGTGGGACTGCTCGCCGAGGAGTACGACCCGGCCACCGGCCGCCACCTCGGCAACACGCCGCAGGCGTTCAGCATGGTCGGGCTCGTCAACAGCGCCCTGTGGCTCAGCGGTTCGACGGACATCACCAGCGTCGACGACGAGAACATGTCGAAAGGACGTCCATGAACGACACCGATGTGCCCATCGCCACCGAAGCCGACGTACTGATCATCGGCAGCGGACCCGTCGGGTGCACTTTCGCCCGCAAACTGGTGGAGGAGGGCAAGCACGTCCTGATGATCGACGCCGGGGCCCAGCTGTCCCGCCGCTACGGCGAACACCTCAAGAACAGCTACCTGTTCCAGAAGAACATCGACCTGTTCGTGTCCGTCATCAAGGGCAACCTCCTCCCTCTGTCGACCGCCACCAACAGGGAGCCGGTGCTCACGCTCGACCCCTCGGCGTTCTCGTACGACCCGGACAAGTACGCCGGCTTCTCGCTGCGCAACCAGAACCCGGAGCAGCGCAAGCACCTCAACCTGCCCGCGGCGGCCGCCACGTACGCGGTGGGCGGCATGGCCACCCACTGGACCTGCGCCGTGCCCCGCTTCCACCCCGAGGTGGAAAGGCGGTACGGCGGCCAGGACTACCCCATCGACGACAAGGAGATGGACGAGCTCTACGACGAGGCCGAGTCCCTGCTCGCCCGGAACACCTCCGTCTTCGCCTCCTCCGCCCGGCACCTGCTGGTCAAGCGGGTGCTCCAGCGGGCCGGGGCGGAGTTCACCGACGTGAGCGAACTGCCCCTCGCGGTCAGCGACCGCGCCGACTCCGCCCAGACGTCGGCGGTGACGTGGTCGGCCGCCGACACCGTCCTCGGTGACCTCGCCGACCCCTCCCACACGCCGCCGCGCGGCTCGTTCACCCTGCTGCCCGAGCACCAGTGCGTCCGCCTGGAGATCACCGGGTCCGGCAAGCACCAGAAGGTCCAGTACGCCGCGGTGCGCAACCTGCGCGACGTACGCGACGAAATGCGGTTGCGGGCCGGGACATACGTGGTGGCGTGCGGCGTCATCCCGACGCCGCAGCTCCTGTTCAACTCAGGTGTCACCCTGCCCGCACTCGGCCGCTACCTCACCGAACAGCCCATGTCCTTCTGCCAGGTGGTGCTCCAGCAGGAACACATGGACCACATCGAGGACATCCTGCGCACCACCACCGGCCACGGCGACGAACCCGCCGAGGCAGCCGCCGACCGGGTCGCCCGCTACCGCGCCGCCCAGCTGAAGCGGCTGCGCTCCGGCGACAAGTGCGCCGACCCGGTGCCCTTCCCGCCCGACGAGCGGGACCCGAACCTGGCCCTGCTGGTCACCGGCCAACGCCCCTGGCACTGCCAGATCCACCGGGACGCCTTCACCTACGGCGCCGTACCGCCCAACGTCGACCCCCGACTCATCGTCGACCTGCGCTGGTTCGGCATCTCCCGGCCCCGGCCCGAGAACAAGGTCACCTTCTCCCGCGGCCTGCGCGACACCTTCGACATGCCCCAGCCCACCTTCCGCTTCTGCCTCGACGAGGCCGAACGCAAGGAGACGGACCGCATGAACGAACACATGCTGCGCACCGCTTCCGCACTCGGCGGCTTCATGCCCGGCTCCGAACCCGTCTTCCTCACCCCCGGCCTGCCGCTGCACATCGCGGGCACCACCCGCATGGGCACCAATCCGCTGGACAGCGTCGTCGACGAGTACTCCAAGGTGTGGAACATCGACAACCTCTACCTCGGCGGCAACGGCCTGCACCCCTTCGGCAACGCCTCCAACCCGACGCTCACCAGCGTCGCCACGGCCGTGCACGCGGCCGACACCATCGTCAAGGGCCACCCCGGACACTGACCGACTCCCCGACCCCTGGACCCCACCATGCCGGCACACATATCCCCGCCCCCGGACGGCATCCACCTCGGCATCACCCCCACCTGCTGGACCAGCGACGACTTCCCGCTCATCGGCAACGACATCCCGATGGAACAGTGCCTCAGCGAGATCGCGCTCGCCGGGTTCGAAGGGTGCAGCATCGGACACACCTTCACCACCGACGTCCACGCGCTGACCGCCGCGATGCACCTGCGCGGCCTGAGCGTGAGCGAACCATGGGTGAGCACGTACTTCACCGTGCCCGACGGTCCCGAGCGCTGCGCCCGCGACCTGCTGAAGGTCCTGGAGTTCCTCAAGCGGTTCAACGCGGGTGGCCCCCCGGTGAAGACCCGTGTCATCGGCGCCGCGGAGTTCGGCAGGTCCGTGCACCTCCAGGCACTCAGCCTGCGCAGCAACAAGCCGGAGTTCACCGACGAGCAGTGGACCGATCTGTGCGACGGACTGAACAGGATCGGCGAGATCACCGCCCGTCAGGGCTTCACCCTGGCATACCACCCCCACATGGGCACCGGCGTCCAGACCGAGCAGGACGTGGACCGGCTCATGCGGCACACCGACCCGCGACACGTCGGCCTCCTCCTGGACACCGGCCACCTCACCTGGGCGGGGGCCGACCTGACGGGCATCGTCGAACGGCACCGCGACCGCATCACCCACGTCCACCTGAAGAACGTCCGCGGCGGCGTCCACGCCGACCGCACCCTGGCCGCCGGCAGCTTCCGCGAATACGTCGAGGCGGGCGTCTTCACGGTGCCCGGCGACAGTGACGGCCACATCGACTTCGACACCTTCCTCAAGGTCCTGCGCCCGGGCGACTCCTACCGTGGCTGGCTGGTCGTGGAGGCCGAGCAGGACCCGCGCGGCGGACACCCGCCGCTCCACTACGCCCAGACCGCCCGCGCCTACCTGGCCGAGGCCCTGAACTGACCCACCCCCACACACACGTATCGGAAGGCACCCCCATGGGCGTCGCAAGCACACCCCTCAACATCCGCGTCCCCCGCTTCACCCGGGAGGTCCTGCACGACAACCTCAACGAGGGCTACTGGCTGGAGGCCCCCGACATCGACGGCGACACCCGGCCCGACCTGGTCGGCCACGGCCTCTACCTCGGCGAGATCTACTGGTACAGAAACCCCGGCTGGCAGCGGCAGTTGGTGGCCGACGGCTTCCACATGCCGATCGGCGCCCACTACGGGGACATCACCGGCAACGGCTACCCGGACCTCGTGGTCTGCTACGAGCTGTACGGCGCCGGCGGACGGATCGACGACCCCGACCCCCAGGGCGGGAAGATCGACTGGATCGAGAACACCGGAAAGTTCGACTCCGAGACCCGCTGGAAGCGGCATTACATCGGGCGTGAGACCGGCATGCACCGGCTGCGCCTCGGCCACTTCACCCAGACCCGCAAGCTGGAGCTGATGGCCCTGCCCACCGTGAGCGGCCGCCACGTCCACGCCCTCATCCCCGTCGTGCTGTTCAGCCCCGACGACGACGTACGCAGGCCCTGGGACAAGCACATCATCGATGACAGCCACTTCCGCATGATCCACGGAGCGGAGATCCAGCAGAACCCACTGCCCGGCAGCGAGCACCTCGACTCGGTCCTGCTCGCCTCCGAGGAGGGCGTGACCTGGCTCCACTACGACGCGCGCGAGCAGCGCTTCACCACCACGCACATCGGCTCCGGCGAGCAGGAGCGGTTCGAGCAGACCGGGTTCAAGGGCAGCAGCGACGTGGGCGCCGGACGGATCGGCGCCGACCCGCACGCGTACGTCGTGGCCACCGAGCCCTTCCACGGCAACACCGTGGCGGCGTACATCAAGGAACGCCCCGGCACCCCCGTGACCGAGGCGACCTGGCGCCGGATCGTGCTCGACGTCTTCGGCGACCCCAACGAGCTCGGCGAGGGAACGAGCCACCAGATCATCTGCGCGGACTTCGACGACGACGGCGACGACGAGTTCCTGGTGGCCCTGCGGGGCCCGTACCCCTGGCAGGGCGTCTTCTACTACAAGGCGCTGGACATCGCCGCCGGCGTGTTCACCAAGTGGCGGGTGTCCTCGGACAGCGCCGGGCGGATCGCACTCGGCGACTTCAACGGCGACGGCCGGCTCGACTTCGCCACCATCGCCTACAAGGTGGACAAGTACTTCCACGCCAAGGACGCCAAGCTCTGCCTGTTCCGCAACGACATCGAAGCCACCACCACATGAGGAATGACAGATCCTGGTGGCCCTGGGTCATCGGAGCGGTCGGCATCGCGGCGCTCGCCACGGTGGTGGCCCTCGTGGTCGGCGCGGGCGCACAGGCCGCCGCGACCTCGCTCAGCGTCCTGATCTCCGCCACCGCCGGCCTGCTCAGCTGGTCATGGCACCGGACGCGCCCCGCCGCGCCCGCCACCAAGGCGGAGCTGGACCAGGCCGCGGAGGCGCTCGCCGCCATGGTGCGCCGCCAGTGGACGGAGGAAGCCGCCGCACAGGGGCTGCTGGACCCCCACCCGCTGGCCGTGCGCTGGCACAGCGGGCAGACGGAGGCCGGCGACCACGCGCGGATGGTCGGCCGCACCCTGTCCGGCCGCAGCGACGACATCCACGCCTTTGTCGAGGCCTTCCGCGCCCTGCCCCGCCGAAGACTGGTCATCCTCGGTGATCCCGGTGCCGGCAAGACGGCCCTCGCGATTCTGCTCGTACGAGAACTCCTGCGCGCCCCCGAGCCCGGTGAACCCGTCCCGGTCCTGCTCGACCTGGCCCCTTGGAACCCACGCAAGGAGACGCTCCTTGACTGGATGGCGCGCCGCATCCACGAGGACTACCCGGCGCTGCGCAACCACGAGACGTACGGCCGTGACCCCACACGCAAACTGGTCGCCGAGGGACGCATCCTGCCCGTCCTGGACGGTGCCGACGAACTCCCCGCCGAACTGCGGCCCAAGGCGCTGGCGGCCGTCAACCACGCCGTCGCCGTACACAGCCCCCTGATCCTCACCTCACGCACGGCCGAGTACCACCGCGTGGTCGCCGAGACCGACGTGATCACCGCGGCGGCCGTGGTCGTCGCCGAACCGGTGGAACCGGCGGACGTGGCGGACTACCTGCGCAGCGCCGTCCCGCCCCGGCGCACCGCCGCATGGCAGCCGGTGATCGACGAACTCACCGAACGGCCCCGCAGCGCCGTGTCCCGAGCCCTGTCGGTGCCGCTGAACGTCTGGCTCGCCCGCACCGTCCACACCTCACCGGCCGGCGACCCCGCCGACCTCACCCGCTGCACCGACGCGGCCGGCCTCCAGCGTGAACTCCTCGACGCGCTGGTCCCCGCGGTCTTCTCCGCACAGCCCACCGCGTCGGCGCCCTCGGTCCCCGACGTACGCCGCACCGCCACCGCCCGCTGGCGGCCCGAGGACGCCCGCAGAACGCTCACCTTCCTCGCCGCGCACGTCAAGCACCAGGGCACCGACGACATCGCCTGGTGGGAACTGCACCGGACGCTGCGACCCGACCCGGCGGGACCGCTGTCCGCGCCGATCGCCGGCGCGATGGCCGGACTCGGGGCCGGGGGCGTCGCCGGGGAGTACTTCCACTGGGCGCTCTCCCCGTTCCCGCGGCTGGTCTGCTTCCTGGCCATCACGCTCGCCACGGCCGTCGCGGTCACGGCGGTGATCCGGCTCGCCTGGGTGGGCGGCGACGGGGCCGGGCCGGGCGACGGGAACGGGGCCGGGCCGGCGGGACCGCGGACCGGGCTTTTGCGGCGCGACCGGCGACGGCTGCCCACCGTCACGAAAATCGCGCGCCGCTCGGGAGTCGGCTGCGCCGTGATCCTCCCACTCTCCCTGGCGGTGGGGGCGGTGATCGAGAGCTGGGCGCGGACGGTCGACCCCGCCGAAGCGGGCATGGCGTCGGGGGTCGCACCGTACACCTGGCTACGGGCGGCCTTCGTCTGGACCCTGTTCATGGCGCTGCTGGCCCTCGCCGTGCTGGGCGTCTCACTGCTCCGGCGGCGGGTCGGGTGGCACCCGGACAGCACGAGCCGTCGAGCCGCCCGGCTGCGCAAGGCCCTCGTGTTCGTCCTGCTCTACTGGCTGGGGACCGAACTGGCCGGCGCCCTGTCGTATCTGTCGATCCGGCAGCAGCCCGGAACGTCCGCCACCGAGGTCTCCTTCATCGACCTCCCCGGGGACCTGGCACTCGTCAGCCAGGACGCGACGTACCACTCCTGCATCTTCCTGCTGATCGTCGGCATCATGGCGGGACTCGACCCGACCAGGGGCTCCTCCCGCCCGACCCGGCTGGAGTTCCGCGCCCCGAGGCGCCTGCTGTGGGCCATGCTCCCCGCGTCGATGGGCCGGGGGATGCTGGTGGGCATCGGCCTGGGCGCCGCGCTCTCCGTCGTGGAACCCTGGAGCGCCCACCTGCCCTGGTGGGAGAGGTTCACCACGACAGCCATGCTCGGGGCCTTCTTCGGCGTCCTGTTCGGGGCAGGGCTGGCGATCTTGCGCTGGGCCCATGTGCCGGCCGACCTGGAACAGGAGACCCCGCAGTCCACACTGCGCGGCGACCGCGCCGTCGCCGTCGCGCTCATGGTCTTCGCGGTGGTGCCGCTGCTCGCCAAATGGGTCATCACCGTCCTGGCGGGCCTGGCGGAGAGCGACGACACGGGCGTGCAGGTCCTCGCCTACTCGCTGTGGACCCCCGAAGCGAACCTGTCCGTCGGACTCGCCGCCGGACTCCTCGCCATGTCGAGCACCGCCTACTTCGCGTACCGGGAGACCGGCCTGCGGCTCGCCGCGACGCGCGGGCTGCCGCGTCATCCCGTGGCGTTCATGGAGGACGCCCGACTGCTCAACGTCCTCAGACGTGTCGGGCCCGTGTACCAGTTCTGCCACGCGGAGTTCAGGGACCGCCTCGTCAACGGCGGCGCCACGGCGGGGGATGCCGCCTCCGCACGCCCCGCCGGGGTGTGACCACCCGCCCGCGTCTCGCGCCGGCGCTCCCCGTTCACGTCACTGTCACTGTCACTGTCACTGTCACCGGAACGGCTGACGCCCCACCGTCTCCACGTAGCGCTCGGCACACAGGACGTCGACGACGGCCGCGGCCGTGTGGGCCCGCTGGACCTCGCCGTGGAACGCGCCGCTGCCGAGCATGGGCCAGGCGTCGGAGAAGCGGGCCTGCACCCGGGCGGCCACCCGCAGCCGCCCCTCGCCGTCCCACCGGTCGGGAAGAGTGAATTCCCCGACGGTCTCGGGCATCTCCGCCAGGTCGGCCTGAAGCAGCGCGGTGACGTACTCGTAGGTGTCGAAGGCGTCGGAGATCGCGCGGTCGCCGTCGGCGCCCGGTTCGGCGAGCACCTCCCGCAGCCGCTGGCGCAGCCACGTGCTGGGCGCCGCCTGGACGAGCGACGGGGGATGCGGCACGTCCAGGAAGGCGTTGACGCGCTCACCGGAGCCGAGGATGTCCGCCGGGCGCAGGGCCAGCACGGCGGGCTTCGGCTCTGCGGCGGCCCGGCCGGAGCCCGACCGTGACGGGCGGGGATGTGCCTGGACCGGTTCGAGCAGCAGGCGGCCGAGCAGGTCGTCGCGGTCGGCCAGTACGGCGGCGCTGCCGGCGGCGGCCAGGGCCAGCAGGGCCGGGTAGTGACACAGCCCGGAACCCCGCTGTTCACGGCCGTCCCCGGGGACGGTCAACAGCCGTTGCAGCACCCGCACCCACACCCGCGCGTGCATCCCGGCCTCGTCGTGGAACACACCCACGGCCAGCAGGTGCAGCAGCGTCTCGCAGTCGCTCAGGTACCTCTCCAGCCTCTCCCGGTACGCGTCCGGGTCCGGCGTGAGCTCGCCGGGCGGGTACCGGCCCGTGTCCGTGAGGCGTTCCACGACCCGCGTCGCCTCGGCGTCCAGCAGCTCGTGCAGGTCGATGCGGCGCACGGGGTCGGGCAGGGCGCGCTTGAGGCGGGCCACGGACAGCTCACGGGTCGGCGGCGGCGCCGACAGGTGGTCCAGGGCCTCCAGCCGCGCCAGGAGGCCGGGGAAGAACTCCGCCGCCGTCGGGCCCTGGACCACCACGGCGCCATGCCGGGCGACGAGTTCCGCGGCCTTGCCCCGCGGGCGGTGCGGAGAGGCCCAGAACACGGGGTAGCGGCGCGCGGCACGGCGATCGAAACAACCGACCAGCGCGTGGTCCCACTGGGCCGACCAACCGCACACGATCAGTCCGTACTCGTCGAGGACCTGGTCCACGAGACCTGCCCAGGCCGCCGGGTACTGCTCCAGCTCACGCTCGGTGTTGCGGGCCTCCAGGTCGGTCAGGTCGCCGTGCAGCTTGACGACCGTGGCCCGGGCGTGTGCCAGCGGCGTCATCCCGCGGAGACCGGCGGGACTGTGGATGACCTGCGGCTGCACCCCCGCTGCTGCCAACGCCTGCTCGGTGAGCCGGTCGAAATTCGTGGTCAGCACCACGCGCACCGAGCCACGCGCCACGAGCCGGGCCGCCGCGTGATGCGCCACCCCGGGCCGCTTGCGCCCGGCCTCACGGTCCTCGGCATCCGGCTCGAAGTAGCCGCGCAGCAGCTTGTGCCGGGCGGCGGGGGTGCCGCCCAGCGTCTCCAGCAAGGCGGAGTAGCCGAGCGGCCCCCCGTCCCCGTACCGGGCCCACCAGGACTCCGGATCGGCGACGGCGAGCTCCTCGTCCGCGCCCCGCGCCACGGCGGCCCGGCGCACCAGATCCGAGACGATCTCCCACCCGGTGGGCACACCGGCGTCCCGCGACACGCCCGCACCCAGCAGCAGTGCGTAGACACCGGGCCCGGCCTGCATACACATGGCGAGCGAGACCATGGGATCGAGGCCGCGCAGCGCCGCCGCCGCAGCTGGCCTGTCGTCGTCCGTCATGCCTTCCACTGTGCGTCGCGGGCCGCGGGAACGCCTCTCGGCCTCCGTCCGGGCACGGCCGGGGCGATGCCTGAAGCGACCCGCGGAAGGCCACCACGGACGGCCGCGCACCGTGCCGCGAGCAACGGAGCGTGCGGTTACCGTCGGCGGTATGGACGGTGATCTGCGAGGCCGGCGCCAGAGCCTGCTCAGCGGGGCGGTGTTCGCCGTATGCATGGCAGGTACGACGCTGCCGACCCCCCTCTACGGCCTCTACCAGCAGAAGTTCGACTTCTCCGAACTCACGGTCACCGTCGTGTACGCCGTCTACGCGGTCGGGGTCATCGGCGTGCTGCTGCTGGCGGGCAACGCCTCGGACGCCGTGGGCAGAAGGCCCGTCCTCCTGTGGGGCCTGGCATGCGCGGCGTTGAGCGCCGTCTGCTTCCTGTCCGCCACCTCGCTGGGCTGGCTGTACGCGGGGCGGCTGCTGTCGGGGCTGTCCGCGGGCCTGTTCACCGGGGCCGCCACGGCGTACGTGATGGAGCTGGCGCCGCACGGCGGCGGCTCACGCGCCACGTTCCTGGCGACCGCCGCGAACATGGGCGGGCTCGGCTGCGGCCCGCTGCTCGCCGGGGTGCTCGCCCAGTACGCGGACTGGCCGCTGTACCTGCCGTTCGCCGTCCATCTCGCCCTGGTGGCCTGCTCGGCCGCTGTACTGCTGCGGCTTGCAGAGACCGTGGGGGAGCGGCGGCCGCTGAGCACCGTACGGCCGCAGCGGCCCGGCCTGCCGCCGCGGGTCCGGGCGGTCTTCGGACCGGCGGCGGCCGCCACCTTCGTGGGGTTCGCCCTGTTCGGCGTGTTCACGTCGGTCAGCCCCTCCTTCCTCGCCCAGTCCCTGAACGTGCACGACCGGGCGCTGAGCGGGGCGGTCGTCGCGCTGGCCTTCTTCGCCTCGACCGCCGGCCAACTGGTCGTCGGGCGGGTCGGGTTGACCCGCGCCCTGCCGCTGGGCTGCGCCGCGCTCCTCGCCGGGCTGGCACTGCTGGCGGGCGCGTTGTGGTGGGAGCTGCTGCCGCTGGTCGTGCTGAGCGCGCTCGTCGGCGGCATCGGGCACGGGCTGGCGTTCCGCGGATCGCTGGCCGCGGTGGCCCAGGCGTCCGAGGCGAACCGGCGGGCGGCTGTGATCTCGACCCTGTTCGTGGTGGCCTACGCGGGCATCTCGCTGCCGGTCATCGGCGTCGGGCTGCTGGCGGGCCCGATGGGTCTGGAGGGCGCCGGGCTGGTGTTCATCGCCTGTATGACGCTGCTGGTGTCGGTCGCGGGCGTCTACTTGCTGCGGCGGCCGGCACCCGCGACGGAGGCCGACGAAGCGCGCCGGACCTGACCCCGCCGCCATGGGTTTCCTACGGCCGTACGCGCCGCGCCGCCGAGAACGCAAATGCGTCGACAGCGCCCCTCCGCACCCGGCAAAGTGTCCGTCCGTGACGAGCAGTGAACTGTGGACCCGTGCGACCGCCGACCGCTACGACGCCGAGGAGGCCGAAGCCTCCTCGGCCGCCGTCCTCGGGCCGACTCTCGCCTTCCTCGCCGAACTCGCCGGAGACGGCCGGGCACTGGAGTTCGCCATCGGAACCGGACGCGTGGGAGTCCCGCTCCGCGAACACGGCGTGCCGGTAGTGGGCATCGAACTGTCCGAGCACATGGCGGCGGTGCTGCGGCGAAAGATCGACGAGGACACGCTCCCGGTGGTCATCGGGGACATGGCCACCACCGTCGTCCCCGGCGAGTTCACCCTCGTCTATCTCGTCTACAACACCATCACGAACCTGCTCACTCAGGACGAGCAGGTCGAGTGCTTCCGCAACGCCGCACGGCATCTGAAGCCCGGCGGCCGATTCGTCGTCGAGCTGGGGGTGCCGCCGCTGCGGCTCCTGCCGCCCGGCCAGATCGCGGTGCCGTTCGATGTCTCCGAGCAACACCTCGGCTTCGACACCTTCGACCTGGTCCGGCAGATGCTCGTCTCGCACCACTTCACCCGCGACGGCGAAGACGGCCGCTACCGCCGCGCCACCTCCCGGCATCGGTACGCCTGGCCGGCAGAGCTCGACCTGATGGCACGGATCGCCGGACTCGTGCTGGAACGTCGCGTCGCGGACTGGAACGAGGCCCCGTTCACCCAGGACTCCGCGAAGCACATCTCCGTGTGGCGCAAGCCGACCTGAGGTCGGCCCCGACGGACCGCGGATGGGACGCGCGACGTACGCACGAGGCACGGTCGGCGGCAAGCGGCAAGCGGCAAGCGGCAAGCGGCAAGCGGCAAGCGGCATGGGTGCGCGGGTCCGGGCCGTCACAGGTGAGCTATCCGTACGTGCGAGCGATGTGATCACTCGATCGTGATTTCCTCCGCTTCTATGCCCGGGGTGTCGTGATGCCGGGAGGAACGGCGTGCGACCGGCGCCGTCCGCGGGTGCTGGCGTGGGGGTGGCGTGATGCAAGGGGGTCACGCCCTGGCCCGGCGGGACGCCGATGACGCCTGACCGGTGGGAGCAGGCCGCGTTCAAGACCCGCGTCGACGAGGTGCTGCGCCTGTTCATCGCCCAGGAGGCCGAGCGGTTCGCAGCTGTCGACCCGGCCTTGGCGCCGGTGGCCGACCAACTGGAGGCTGCGGTCGCGGACGGCAAACGACTGCGGGCGGCCTTCTGCTACTGGGGCTGGCGCGCGGTGGGCCAGTCGGACACCGACGCGCTGGTGCGGGCGGCGGCCTCCATGGAACTGGTGCACGCGGCCGCGGTCGTGCACGACGACCTCATCGACGACAGCGGGCGAGCGGTCGACAGGGCCGGAGGCTAGGGGTGCCCGAAGCTCGCTGCCAGGGTGCGACAGCCCTCAGCAGTCAGGTGGAGGCGTTCGTCGTACAAGATCCGTGGGTTTCCTCGCGGTTGAGGAGCCCTCGGGCTTTCAGGGAGCGGAGTGCTGCGCGGGCGAGAGGTCGCGCGACCGGCTGGCGGGCAGGAGACGCTGTTGGCGTATCTCGGTGGTCAGGAGTTCCGCGGTGGCCAGTGTGTCGTCGGCGCCCAGGGCATTCAGGTCCCGTACGAGGATGAGGCGGCCCCTCACCTCCTCACGGGCTTCCTCAGCGGTCAGGGGCACCCCGTGCTCGCTGGGGGCGCCGGCGCGGGTGTCGTCGAGGATGTCCTCGGCATCCAGGAGGTGATCGGCAGCACCGGAAGCGATGATGATCTGTGGAGGCGGCTGCTGGCCAGGGTGGGGGTGACGCGGCTTCTCGCCCCGGCCAGAACCTGCCCGCGCCGCTGATGGCGACGCCACCACCGGGGGCGGGCAGGAGATTGTGGTCGAGCCGTCCGCTTGCGAATCAGCGCTGGCGCGGGAGTGGGGGCCGCTGCACGTCTTTGTCTGCGGAACGGTCGAATGCTCCAGGCTGGGCGAGATCCTCAAGGAGTTCGTCGATCAACTCCTGGGTGACGTGTGGCATGGCGTAGACGTGACTGTAGTCGTGGCGGCGTCCACCGCGATTAAGTGGCACGCAGGCCAGCGAGTATTTCCGCGTGATTTCAGCCCGCGGCTGCTGGAACCAGACGCTGAGCGCGTGATCGCCGTGACCGACCTCGATACCGTCCTCGGCCCAAGGCTCACCGCGTGCCTGCAACTGCTCGCTCAGCTGGCGCAGGCGTTCGGCCGTGTACTCGGCGATCCGCAGAACCTCGGCGGCCTGCCGCACCTGCTGCTCCTCGCTGAACTGGGCGAGATGGTTCCACATGGCCAGGGAAGCGAAGCCGCTGCGGGAGCCGGCGAAGGTGCTGTCGGGAGAGGAGACCACCGCCGGATCGGAGGGTGGGCGCAGCTTGGAGCCCGCGCGGGACATGTAGATCCCGGTGGGGACCGGGGCGCCGGGGTACTTGTGTCCGCTGGTGACGATCGAGGACACCTCGGGGATCCGGAAGTCGAAGACCGGGGGCGCGGTCTCGATGAGTCCGCTGTCACGGGCCTTCTCAAGGTAGGGGGCGTAGGCGCCGCAGAGGGCTCCGTCGACGTGGACCCAGTACCCGTTGCGGATGCTGACCCGGGTGGGGTCGTCGGGGTCGAAGTGCACGGTGCGGTCGACGAGGCCATGGCGCTCGAAGACGGGTCGCAGGCGCTCGCAGGCGCCCCGAACGTCGTCGTAGGCGCCCTTGAAGACGCTGCCGATATTGAAGTTGACCAGGACGGGGTGCCCCTTGGCGGCGAAGAAGTCCACAAGGGCCACCAGGGCGTCGACATCGACTGTGCCCGGGCCCTCGTCGCCGCCGGTTGTCGGGACTCCACCGAGCGGCCACCCGTTGTACGTCTGCATGCCGGTGCCGTCCACGTCGATGGGGCACTCGCCCGGATAGAGGCTGCCGCCCAAGTCGTAGAAGGTCGGGATGTCCAGCACCCGCATCGCCTTGATGTGCGAGTAGTGGGTCTCCTGGGAGAAGAACGCTACCGGCATATAGGCGTTCGGGTTGTCGTCGGGATGTTTGGCCCGCAGGTAGGTGGTGCGGCAGCTGGCATCGCCGGAGATCTCGTCGCGCACCAGTGCATTGCCGTCCAGGTAGTCACGGGCGTTCCACATGGCGTACAGGTTGCCCTCGGTGCTGCCCATGGACAGCACGTACCCCCACCCGTCCTCATCCCCAGGACTGGCCGGGTCCTCGGGCAGCGGGGCGTGCCACAGCCGGCCGTAATACTCCAGGACCGCCCGCTCCAGCCACCGAGAGTGCAGACTGTAGTTACTGTCGACGAACGGGTCCCCGATATTGTTGATGTGGTAACCCAGAAAGTGACCCAGCGCGCCGTGGCCGTTGAGCGACAGGTTCACCTGGTAGCCCAGAAGACGCTCCCGCTGCCCGCCCAAGTATCCCTCCAATTTGGCGAGGACTGCGGTCCGCTGCTCATCGGTGTAGGCCTCGGTACTCAACCTGTAGTCGTCGTCGGCCGGGTGTGACGTGTACGTTTCGGAGTGTTCGGCAATCATTCGATGTCCATTTCCGAAAGAAGTCGCGAAACTGCTGTAAGCGGGGATCGCAGCCAGGCGACGAGGATCGAGGGAACCGCTCAGATCGGAGCGGAAGCGGTTGCGCGAGTCAGCTGCGCGAAGGACGACCAGCGGGCGGTTGCCCAGCGGCGGGCACCTTTCTCAAGGGGCCACGCTGAACAGAATATGCGTGAGGCACCACCGCGCTTACCCGCTCTTCGTATCAACCCCCCGATCTAGCTATGCAAGCAATGAGTGTTCGATGCTGGCTAAAGGATGTCCCGTTAGTGATCTTGGAGGCTTGTGCGATCGGGTAGCCGCATGGTGAGCCCGTCGCCTATCCGGCGAGGGTGAGGTGGTGGGAGCGGTTGTGTTCTTCCTTCCAGGCCGGGAGATCCTCTCCCTTGGCCCGGCGGTGGGGGGATGACAAGTCGGGTGCCTCCTGGTAGCCGCTGTCCGTGATGGTCGTGGTCGTGCCGACTGCGTTCTTGGCGCCGGATTCCTCCCAGCCTCAGGAGTCATTGCGGTTGCCGGGCAGTGGCCGCCCGACCACGACGACCAGGCGGGTGTCAGCGTCGATGACGACCTGGTGGGCAGTGGAGTAGCGATGGTTCTTCGACTGCTCGGCGATTCAACGGTCGCGGCTGGCACCAGGGTGCCGTCCACGATGAGCACGGTGTCCTTCGCAAATCGCTGGCGCGGACGAAGTGCGAGGAGCGGGCCGAGGTGGTTGATGATCCGGTCCGCTGCCGATTTCGAGACGCCGAACAGCGGAGCGAGCCGACGCATCGTCAAGTTCGTGCGCCAGTACGCCGCGAGCAGGATGATGCGGTCGCCCGGTGACAGTCCCCAGGGCCTTCCGCGATGCCCATCGGCGGCGGTGTCACGGCGTACTGCGGTCACCAGCTTGCCGAAGTCCTTCGGGCTCAACCCGGCGAACGGGCGAACGGACCGAGCGCGCCGCCCTCCGCCGGACCGAGGCGGTCACCCGCGTGTCGGACGGACACGTCAGCGACGAGGACTACAACGCTGCCGCGGCCTTCCTCACCGCGGACCAGATCTCGGCCGTCTCCTGACTGGCCATCCTGATGAGCGCGTTCAATCGCGTCGCGATCACCAGCCGCTACCGCGTCAACGGCTGACCTCGACGCTGACATCGACGGTGATAGGGCCCGACGAAGCCTCCTTAAGGGCAGTGCCGCCGGTGTTGGTCCGCCCCCGGCCTAAAGCAGTCCGGCCAACAGTCCGCTGCATCCCCCTTGCCCAGCCATCGCGGGCGGCGGCAGGGTCAGCCGCTGGAGGGCTGCGTGCCTTCCCCGAACATCGGCACGTCGGCCACGATGACGTCCAGGCGCGGCTGTACAAAGCGCAGCGAAGCTCTCCACGCGCCTCGGTCGATGGCGGTGTCGGCGCTGACTTCCGCGAGCAGGTCGGGAACAACGAGGATCGGGTCGAGGGGTTCGCGACTGCCCCAGGTGGCGTGAACCGTACGCCGGTCCAAGGGCGGTCGGGGCCGGCGGGGTGGAGGTGGTCGGCGAGTTGGGCCGCGGCGTCCGGTTTCAGCGGCGTGGTGCGGCTGACCGCACGCAGTCGGCCGTCGTCGCCGTAGCGTCCCAGGACGAGGGCTCGTCCGCGGGATCCGGCGTCGCCGGCGGTGACCAGGTCGGACAGCCGGTGGATCACCATGAGGTCGGCGATGCCCAGGCCGCGGCTGAGCTTCCACTGGGACTGCATGCGCTGGAGGAGGCCGGGGTGGCGCATCAGGCGCCAGGCTTCGTCGTAGACGATCCCGCGCCGGCCGCCGTTCGGATCGGAGAGCGCGGATTCCATCCAGGCTGACGTGGACGTCATGGCGAGGACGAGGGCGGTGTCGTCGCCGGATCCGCCCAGTCGTGACAGGTCGATGGCGAGCATCGGGCTGTTGGGGTCGAGCGACGCTCGCTCAGCGCCCGCCTTCTGTCGTCCGTAGTACCAGTCGGGACCATCCCAGTTCACAGGCAGGCGCCCGTACTCGACGTCGGCATCAGCAGGCCCGTCGAGAAGTTCGGACGATTCCGTCAACGGCTCGTTCGGCCACCCCCGATACGCATTGACCGTGGAGATGTACACGTACTTGCCCGTCACCGGCCAGCGACTTGGCGCCAGCCAAGACGTCCGACCAACTGACGACAGGCTGCTAGAACGCGACATCGAGGGCCCAACGCTGGCGCTGCGGTTCTGCCGACTGGTGTGCTGGACGGTACCTAGCAGGGGCACGAAACTCCTCCCCTTGGTAGAGCTGTGCGATACATATCAGACGATCCCCGGTTAGCGAAACCGGGGATCGTGCAGAGCATTGATGGTGTTCGCACACGGCTGTCCCGCGGGCAAGCCCCCCCCGCATGATCAAGCTGCCCAATGGCGAACTCCGGTGCCGTCGCACAGATCTGGATGCCTGGTGGGACGCGTGCGAGAGAGATTCTGACACTTGGCGATGAGTTGCAACGTCCGCTTCTTGGACATACGCGAGCGTCCTGGTCGGCGCAGCCATTTTCAGGTGCGATGGACGGTCAACGGGCGGGAGAATTCGGAACCGTTCAGCACTGTCGGGCTCGCCGAGAGCCGGCATGGGAAGCTGATGGCGGCGGCGCGCGAGGGCGAGCCTTTCGACGAACACACGGGGCTGCCAGCGTCCGAGCTGCGAGCCATCCAGCAGCGAACGACGTGGTACGACCTTGCCCGCGAATACCTCGACCAACGGTGGGACCACACACCAGGAAACACCCGCCATACCCTGGCCGACGCATTCGCCACCATCACGCCCGCCCTGGTGCACCTGGCGCAACATATCCGGAGCCGCGGGTACTGCGGCGCGCCTTGTACTCGTGGGCGTTCAACAAGAACGCATGGGCCCAAGAGCCCACCGCGGACTGGCGGAAGGCCCTGGACTGGCTGAAGCGAAACTCCTTGCCCGTCAGTGCTCTCGCTGAAACCGACGTGCTGCGACGGGCGCTGTACGCCCTGTGTCTCAAGCTGGACGGCAAGGCAGCTGCGGCCAAGACGGCGCGGCGCAAGCGAGCTGCGTTGAGCGAAGTGCTCAACACCGCAGCGGAGAAAGGTTACTTAGCGGAAAATCCCCTTAACGGGCTGAGGTGGAACGCTCCGGCGGTCAGCGAGGAGGTCGACCCGGCTGTCGTCCCCAATCCGGCCCAAGTCTCCCGGCTGCTTGCGGCGGTAGCTCAGCAGCGCGGGCGCGGCCCCCACCTGGAAGCGTTCTTCGGCTGCATGTACTACGCGGCCATGCGGCCGGCGGAGGTCATTCACATCCGGCTCGAACAGTGCCACCTGCCCGGGGCCGGGTGGGGGGATGCTCAACCTGTCGGGCGGCGTCATCACCGCGGGCAAGGAGTGGACGGACGTGCGCGTCCTGCGGGCACACATCAAACGGTTCGGCGTGGTGCCGGACGGTCGGGTGTTTCGGAACCAGGCCGGCAACTATGTGGACGCGTCTGCGTATGGCTTTACGTGGGCGCGGGCACGGAAGCATGTGCTGACCCGCACGGAACTCGCCTCAGGGTTGGCCAAGCGGCCCTACGATCTCCGGCACGCCGGGATCTCGTTCTGGCTGTACTCCGATGTGGACCCAGCCGAATGCGCTCGCCGTGCGGGCCCGAGCATCGAGGTCCTCTTCCGGTACTACGCGAAGTTCCTGGATGGCGTCCAGGAGCAGGCCAACCGGCTGATCGAGCAGTCCATGCAGGAGTGGGACCGCGTCAGCCAGGGTGTGGTGCCCGAGGGATGAGTCGGCGTTTTGGTCCGCGACTGGTCCGGAAGAGCTGGTCAGCAGCGGGATAGCGGTGGGAGGAACTGGGAGTTACGACGTAGGTCGGGCCCTGCTCTGAGCGGGCCGACCGGAAGGTGCCTGACGGGTAAAAGCCCAGGTCAGGCGCCCTTATCGTACCTCTAGAAGAAGCCGAGCCTCTTCGGCGAGTACGACACCAGGAGGTTCTTCGTCAGCTGGTGTCGTACTCGGTGTCGCATCCCTGACCTCCTGGAACGAACGGGCTAGGCATGGAATGGCGGACACTGGACCGCAACTGGTCCGGATGAAGGGCCATGACGGTGACAGGATCTCTGAGCCGGACTTGTCGCGTATGTCCGCCGGGCGGAACGTTCGGAGGTCGACCGTTCCGGCTCCGGCGACGACTGACAGGGCGGCGACCACCTGTCCGTCGGAGTTGAGGACACGGGTGGCCACGGACTCGGCAGGGCGGGAGGTCTCGCCGTGGACGATCGCCACGCCGGAGCTGAGCTGGTTGGGGTGGTCGGCGCCCGATGGGCCATCGAGGAGTGCTTCCGGGCCGCCAAGAACGAATGCGGCCTGGACCATACGAAGTCCGCCCGGAAGACGAGCAGTCGGGCGAGGCGGGAGCTAGGGAGCAGGACGGCTGTCACAAACCGGGCTGCTGTCTGGTCCTAGTGGATGACTGAACGGTGTGACCCATTCGCGCCGTCGATGTCTTCGGTCAACGCTCTTCAAGAGGAGAACAACATGAGCCGGGTCAACATCGCACGCCCCGATGCACCGAGGTATGACGAATTGGTTCCGTCGCGCTACGCGCTGAAGGTCGGCGACATCGACGTGATGGTGATCAGCGACGGGGTGCTGCCGATACCCGCCGTGACGATGGCCACCAACGCCGCCAAGGCCGACCTGGCGGCCTGGCTGCAAGACATGTTCCTGCCTCCGGAGATGCTCGACTGGCCACTGAATGTGGCCGTGGTGCGCAGCGGCGGCCGGACCATCCTCATCGATTCCGGGCTGGGGACGGAGTTCCCGGGCTTCCCTCGGGCCGGGCAGTTGGCCATGCGACTGGACGCCGCCGGGATCGATCCCGCATCCGTGACCGACGTGGTGCTCACGCACTTGCACATGGACCACATCGGCGGACTGCTCGTCGACGGGCTGAGGGGGCGACTGCGCTCCGACCTACGGGTCCACTTGGCGTCAGCCGAGGCCGAGTTCTGGGAAGCGCCTGATTTCTCGCACACCGCCATGCCGGCACCGGTGCCGGACGTGCTGCGAACCACCGCCTCGCGGTTCCTGGACGTGTACCGCAGCCAGTTGCGGCCGTTCGAGACGGAGTACGAGGTGGCGCCGGGGGTAATGGTCTGTCGCACCGGCGGTCACACCCCCGGCCACAGCATCGTCCGCCTGGAGTCCGGCGGCGACCGGCTCACGTTCGCCGGCGATGCCGTGTTCCAGCCAGGGTTCGACTGCCCCGACTGGCACAACGGCTTCGACCACGACCCCGAGGAATCAGCCCGCGTACGGATCCGTCTCCTGAATGAGCTGGCTGTGAGAGGCGAGCAACTGGTGGCCACTCACCTGCCGTTCCCGTCCATCTGCCGCGTGGCGGCCGCCGGGGATGCCTTCCGTTTCGTACCGGCCGTCTGGGATTACTGACCGCACTTCGAGATGGCGAGCCGTAGTCGTCGGGGTGATGGGTAGGCGGGTGCCGGCGAGGCGTCCGTCGATCAGATCCCTGCGGTACTGGATCGTGCGCAGGTCACGCCTGACGGTCTGGATGAGGTGGTCGGGGCTGGTGAAAGCGACGTTGCTGAGCCAGCCCCGCCGCAGCAGAGACCTGCATCGGGTGCGGATGCAACGACTTGGGGAGCCCCCGTCACTCCGAGTGCCGAACAGATCAGGTGGCCCTGAAACGCCAAGGCCGTACAACTTGCTGGCGGACACCCGGATCGCGGGCCTAGACCGTCTGCCGTGGCCCGCCGGCGTATTGAGCACCACGTCACTCTTGGGACCGCCGCCCACGCGCTCCTGGCCGAACAACGCCTGCAAGGGTCTCACCCTCTACCAAGTCCTCGACGCCCACCAGGGCACACACAACTCCACGACCGAGACAGACCTAACGCAGCCCTATTGATGGCCTGCTCCGACCTTGGTCAACCGCCGCTGTTTGTGCCTCCTTGCTGATGCAGGGGCGAGGCCACGGCGCGGGGCCCCCGCGGAGTCGACGGGACCTCGTGGCGGTCCTCCCGTCTGGACAGTACTGACGTCGTCAGGCCGGTCGGCGGCATGAGCCGGTGCCCGCCCCGCCGGAGGTGTCCTACTTGCTGAGCCAGAGATCGGGGCCGAACACCTCCTGAGGCGGCGTCAGGCCGGTGACGTTCGCCCAGCCTTCGTGCACATGCGCCACACCGGCCTCCTGCTCAGCCGGTTCACCGGCGACGGTCCCGTACCCCTCGCCCACGCCGTGAGGACACCTCCCCCTCGGGGACACGTCCGTCGGCCGAGTTCTCCCGCTTGACGGTGATGCACCAGGTCTTGTGGCCAGGAGATGTGGACAGGCAGTTCCGGCCTATCTGCCATTTCCCGTCGGGAAGTTCGACCTGGACGCTGATGTACTGCTCGGGCAGGAAGGGATCGGTGGGAAGCCCGTCGGGGCGGCGCAGGACGAAGGAAGCGGGGCGGGCCCTGCGACTCCTCGGTGCCCTCGGCGATCTCCATGTCCCGCCACACGACACCGTCCTCGACGCCAGCCTCGGCATACAGTTGGGCCTCCATGGCGATGAGGCCGAGCACGACGTCAGGACGCTCGTCGGGGTGTGTCACGAGCGCGGTGGCGAAGGCGTGCCGCTGCTCCGGCGAGAGCCTCGGGCTGGGCGCCGTTGGTCTGGTTCGTCCGGTTGAACAGGCCGCGCAGCGGGTCCGGGCGTTCCTGGAACATACGGGTGTAGAAGAGCTCGGCGATGGTGCCGAGGGAGACACCGACCGCCCGAAGTGTGTCGCGGTCGATCGGGGCTGACTCTGTGGAGAGCAATGCCCCCTGCGGTGTCGCACCGCAGGCGGAACGCGTGTCTTGAGGGCACTTACACCGCGCGGTACAGGCCGCGGCCGGTACGGCGGATGCGGGAGGTGCCGACCAAGCGGTCGAGGGTGCTCCGCACGGCGTTGATGCTGCTGCTGTCGGTGGCTCGGCCGAGCGCCTCGGCGACGTCGCGCGCGCGTACGTCGACATCACCGACCTCGGCGAAGTAGTTGAGGATCTGCTCGGTGAGCTTGCCGTAATTCTTCTCGGCGCTCTCCTCGTCGGACGGCTCCGTCGCGGGTCGCGCCGGTTTCACGTGTGCTGCGGCGTCGGATGCCCGCGGGGGAGCGTCAGTGGTGCCGGTGGTGTCGGAAGTGCCCGGCCCGGCGGGCGACATGAGGGCCTGAAGGGCACCGAGAGCCCGCTGGACGGAGCTGAGATGGGCGACGACCGCGGCCAGTTCCCTTTCCAAGGCCTGCTTCTGGACTTCCAGGCGGGCCAGGTCCTCTTGGAGGCTCTCGGCGGTGACCTCGATGTGATGTGCCGCGTGGGTGACAGACACCTTGTGTTCCTCTCGTCCTCAACCCTTGTGGTCGCGTCCGCGCTCGGCTCGCCTCGGATTGTCGTCCGGCTCCTTACAGATACCACTTCACATCATATGGGGGAGCCCTATGTGCAGTGGTGTGATCAGATCCCCCCCCACGTGGTGCTTAGTCACTGCCAGATTGCCAGTCCGAGTCGGTGGTGCCACGGTTCAGGCCGATGTGTACGTAGTCGGCGCGCCCGACGGTTCCTTGAGCGAGCTGCCCTTTGAGTACACACTGTCGCCGACGGCGGTTCGGGCGATGATCTTGACGCTGACGCCGGGGCCGTCCGGGGTCGCCTGGACTGCGGTGGCAGGGAGAGCGAGAGCGGCGAGCCCTGCACTGATTGCTCCCGGACGAGACAAGTTGCGCATGAGGGTCCCTTCCCCGGGACAAGGCCGTTTCTGTTTTCCTGGAGCTTCGGCCACGGTTGCTCAGCAGTGGTAAGCCCTGTCGCCTTCCTGTCGAGCGCCACAACCCGGCTGGCGATCAACGTGGCGCAGTCAGCGCGCGTGGGGCGGGAGACTCACATCGGTCCGTGGCTGCCCGAACCGATCGACACGAGCAGTGACCCCGAAGTGGGCGCCCAGCGGGCGGAAGCACTGGAGCTCGCGCTCCTCCTCGTACTGGAGAAGCTGACCCCCCACGGAGCGGGCCGTAGATGTTCTGAGAGAAGCGTTCGACTACGCCTACGCCTACGCCGAGATAGCCAGGCACCTCACGGCCGAGCAGCGCGAGAGCGTCGACATGGCCGGGCATCGACGCCTGCTCGAGGTGCGTCCTGTCCGTGCGAACGGACGCAGGGGTGTGCTGCTCCACCGGGACGGCAAGCCCTCGGCCTTCATGACGGTAGCGGCTTCCGGTGAAGGCATTCACAGGGTCATGTGGGTGTTCGACCCGAGCAAGATCGACGCCTTCCTCAACTCGCCCTCGCGGTACGAGACCGCACTTGGAGCCTGATGGGAGCCCTTACAGTCCGCGTTGGCGTCTGCGCGAGGGACGGCATCGTCATCGATAGCTGGGAGAGGTCCGGTTCCAGGGGCGCAGCTTGTCGGGATTGACGACGACCCAGACCTGGACGATGCGCCGGTTGGCGATGTCGAGACTGATGACCGCCGCGACCCGCTGGTCGTACCGCACGACCATCCCGGTTCGGCCGTTGACGGAATGCGAGTCCACCGTCGTGCGCGCACGCGGGGCTAACAGCGTCAGCAGGCTCCGGGCCACCCGTTCCGAGCCGTGCACCGGCCGGACCTGCGCCCGCACCTTGCCACCTCCGTCGAAGAACGCTGTCGCATCCGACGCCAGAAGCAATGTCAGGCACTCCGCATCCTGCGCCGCACACGCCTCGCGCACCCCGCGTACTGCCGCGTCCTGCTCCGCCGGCGTCGTGGGCCGCCCCCGCCGGGCCCGCAGACTCTGCCGCGCCCGCTCCGCCAGCTCCGAACACTCCGGCTCGGACTGGCCCACAATGTCGGCGACCGTACGTGGCGCCATCCCGAACACATCGTTGAGGACGAACGCTGCCCGTTCAGCCGGGGACAGCGCGTCGAGCACCCCCAGCAGCACCTCGCCCACCTCCCGTTCCAACACCCGCCGCTGTTCCCCGGCAGCGTCGGCCGACTCGAGGCCGAGGTCGCCGCGCCTCCGTCGTCCCGGCCACGCCAACCGCTCCAGACAGATTCCGCCCACCGCTCGGGAGAGCCACGTCCGCGGGTCGTCGAGCGCCTCCCGCTCCGGCAGCGCGTACCACCGCTGATACGCCTCATCCACCACTCCGTCGGCCTCGCCGGCACTGCCCAGCATCCAGAAGGCCACATCGAGCAGGTGCCGACGTTCGTCGACCAACTCCCCGATGGGCACCGCCTCATCGGCGAACTCCATGCCCCTACCTCCTTCTCCCACAGCACCCCGCCCCCCACCTTCAGGTGGCCCCGGCGTTCGGCCGACGCATAAGCAGGTGCTCTGTCCTTCGCGATCGGGGGAGGCGATGCGCCAGCCGGCGATGCGGTCCTGCGCGCAACGCCTTCTCCTTGTTCAACTGCTCGACAGACAAGACCGGACAGGCACAGACCTTGTGACGTCCGGGCGGTCTCATCTGTCAGAGACCGTGACGTGGCTCATAGGGGCATCGCACCGGCAGGGACACACTCCAAGCGTCTGCTTCCGCGTAACCCCGGGCCCTGTGCTCGGCGTCGTCGTGGTCCGGGGCGCACCGGCCGCGTCGGACGTTGCAGGCCCACCCACCTTTCCGCGCAGGAGGAAGCTCATGGACTGGCGTAGATCGGCCGAGTGCCGAGGCCATGGATCCCGACCTATTCTTTGCCATCGGCAACAGCAGCAGCTCCGCGGCACTCGTGCAGATCGATGAGGTGGTTCGCAAGCGGGATTGCTGATTCGGCAGTAGAGGCTCGGTGTCAGTGTTCGGCGCCCTCCGCGCGGATGTCGGAGGCTGGCGGCACGGGGGTGGAAACCAGCAACAGTGCGGCAAACACAAGGGGAGCGGCTGCCTGGTACCCGATCCAGACCTCGCCCCCGGCGCTGCCGTCGTGCCACGCCATCAAGAAGCCGACAAGCGCCGTCAGCACCCAGCCGCTGTCGTAGGCGACCATGAGCCGCATGTAGGTGCGGATCGGGCGACTGCGCACAAACCTGATCTCGATCCCGCCGCCGATCAGCAGGGCAACGCCGGAGACGGCCATCAACCAGGCGGACACGCCAAGTCGATCGCCAAGCCAGGAAGCGCCGATTAAGTAGGCGGCACCGAGCACTACCTTGAAGACGCCGTCGGCGGTGATCCCCGCCAAGCGGCGCGTCGCTGACGGTGTCACAGCCTGGGCCTGTGTCATGAGCGTCCTCCCTGATGCCTATCCCACTGCCGTAACTTCGTTACTAGAATAATGGAATTATGAGAATGACGAGAGCGGAAACCAAGGAACGCAACCGCCGCGCCCTGCTGGATGCTGCCTTCCAAGTCGTCTCCCGGGATGGGCACCGCGCCAGGCTCGACGAGATCGCCGAGCAGGCCGGCCTGACGACCGGCGCTGTCTACTCACTGTTCGGCAGCAAGGGCGGCCTGGTGGCAGCCTTGGTCACCGACTACCTGCGGCCGCACTATGAAGAGATCGAGCAGGCGATCCCCGCAGGAATGGATCTCCTGGAAGCGGTTGAAGCCTTCGCCCGGTACTACCGGCGCAGCTGTGATGCCCCGGCCGCGATCTCTGCCCTGTCGTTGCAGATCACCCTGCTGGACATGGCCCTGCACGACCCCGAACTCGGTTCCCAGCTCGCCGCGTCTGTCCAGACGCAGGAGAGCCACCTGATCTCGTTGTTCACCGGCAGATCGCACAACGGGAAAGCTGTGACGTCGCATCAGGCACAACGTCTGGTCACCGCGCTCAGGGCACTGTTCGTCGGTCTCACGCAGGGAGTCATCCTGGGCCTCGCCGCCGGTGCCGACGAGCAGTACTTCGCCGACACCGCGTGCGCCCTGGTGTCCAACGCGACCCTCATCGATCAGGACGTCGACGCCCCTGCGTGATTCAGCCGCGTTGGTTCAAGGCTCTGGTCAGATCTCGGTTGGCCTCCCTCGCGGCATCGAGATCGGACCGGGCCTCCTCCAACGCCCGGAGGTCAGTTCGACGTTGTGCTGCTCCAGTCTCGTGATCTTCCGCTGGAGCTAGTCGATGTCTGCTGGGGCTCCGAGCCCTGACTCCTGCCATGCCTGAGTTCCCAGCGCCTGCGACAGCCGCTTCTCCAATTGCTGAACGCGGGCGGTAAACCGAGCGTTGCGTGCCTGGGCGTTCGCGAGGTCGGCCTGAAGCGAGGCCCGGCTCACCGGTGAAGTGCCTGTCGGGTCTTGAGCCGCAGGTTCGAGCTCGGGCGCGTGCACGATCTCCAAGAGGTCGCGGTGTCGGTAGAGGAAGCTGCGATCGACTCCGGCTCGTCGTGCGATGGCCGAGACGCTGATGGGCGTGCCGTTCCTCGCGGCGTTCTTCACTGCGGTGGCGACCCGCTGGCGGCGCCGCTCGGTGTCGGCCTGGCGGCCGTCGCGCATGGCGGGGATCCCGGAAGCCTCCAGGGCCTGACGTCGGGAAGCGGCTGGCCGACGCGGGGCATGCCCAGCATCACTGAGCGGCCGCGGCGGACCACGGCGACGGCTTCTTCGGCCTGGGCACGTTCTTCGTCGGAAAGGTCGTCCAGGTCTGCCTTGACTCGGTTGATCAGACGGCGGACCCGGCTGATCTCCTCCTCGGAGGGCATCGCTTCACTGCGGGCCCAGTGCTGGCCTACGCGGTGTCGGTCGGTGAGGCACCGAGGTCGGTGCTCGGGCAGATCTACGAGCTGGCGGACAACCGGGACCTGCCGGTGGAGGCCCAGGGCGAGGACTCCGGCTTGCCCTACCGGCTGCGAGCTGTCCACCGGAGCCGGAAGCCGAGGTGGACCGGGCCACCGACGAAGAGCTGGTGGCGATGTTCCTGGAGCGCCGCAACGCCCGTGACCGGCTGATCGTGCTGCTGCTCGGCCGGATCGGACTGCGCCGTCGGCCAGGCGGCCGGTCTGCACCGCAGTGACTGCCACCTGCTTCCCGACTCGCGAGCCCTGGGCTGCGACCACAGCGGCGCCCACCTCCACGTCCGGCGACGGGACAACAGCAACCGCGCCTGGTCGAAGTCGAAGCAGGCATCGGCTGCGACCACTTCCGCACTGACGTCTCCTACCTCCTGACCTGGAGCGATACCTCAGCCCCCGCACCGCCGTCAGGACGCCGTTGACCCTCCGCTCATTGCGAGCCGGGTCGGCGCCCGGCCCCAGCACCACCGGCGCCGGATCGTCATCCAGGGAGGACGGGGGCGTATTTAAGCCAGACCATGAACAGGCCAGGGTCCCACGCAGCGGCGGACCATTCGCGCCCGGTTGACCGGCACCACCGCAGGTACAGCGCTATGCCGCCGACGTACGCCTTCGTCGTCAACTCGGACCGGCTTCGGCCGAACCGCAAGAACCTCAGCCACTGATCAGCGATGAACACGACCTCGTAGCCGTCATCGACGACCGTCCAATACCGCACGCCAGCGGGCAATCTGACAGGAAGGGCACGCAATGCAACTCCGTGATCCGACGGTTGATGCAACAACCCGCCACAGAGCCGCACCCCCAGAGAACGATCTTCGGAAGATCAACATGGCCCTCGTGGAGGGCATCTGGGGCAGATCCACGGAAGCGGAACGCCGCGCCATGCGACGGCGCAGGGCACGCGGCTGCGATGGTACGGAGAGAACGGCCGCCTGAGTTCCTCCGCTGCTCACGGAACGCCGAGGACCTCGGTGACCTGGGCTGCCCCTCCAGGTGCACGTGGTGAAGGCGGCCGGGTTGCACTGGGTGCGTACCCCTTCATCGAGTCCTGGCTGACCAGCGATCGTCCGCACCTTCTCGACCGGTCGTGCAACCGGGTGCTGCGCGGACGTGAGACCGGCGTCATCAAGCCCCTCCCGCACGGGAGTTCGCCGCAGTGCATCAACCGCTCAGCCAGGAGCACCTGCACGAGCTGACGGCCCATGAGCAGTACGAGCCCCTCTCTCGCCCAGGTGGGCAGCGTGAGCGGCACGCCCACGCGCGTGCAAAGGAAGTCGCCGACCGGCAGTAACACTGAAACACACTGTCTCCCCTTGATGTCACACCTTCAAGGGCTCAACTGTCATGACAGTAAACGCAGCCCACAATTTTGCCGATAAGAGGAGCAATGCCATGAACCAGCCCATTCTCGAACCTGCCGCTCAGGAGATCGCCGACGCGACGGTCACCCCGCCCTTCCTGTACGAACTCGGCCCGGACGGCGCCCGGAAGATCCTCGACGACCTACAGGCCGCCCCCATCGATAAGCCCGACGTGCAGGACAAGTGGATCACGGTGCCCGCCGAAGTCGGTGATGTCCGGGTCCGCATCGTCAAGCCGCTCGACGCCGACGACATTCTGCCGGTCGTCCTCTACATCCATGGCGGTGGCTGGGTCATCGGCAACGCCGGGACCCATGACCGCCTCGTGCGCGAACTCGCCGTCGGCGCGCAGGCCGCCGTGGTGTTCGTCGAGTACGACCGGTCACCGGAGGCCGCGTACCCCGTCGCGATCGAACAGGCGTACGCAGCTGCCCGGTGGATCACGGAGAAGGGAGCCCAGGCGGGTCTCGACGCCTCCCGTCTGGCAGTGGCCGGCGACTCCGTCGGCGGCAACATGACAGCAGCGCTGACCCTCATGGCCAAGCAGCGCGGCCACGTCAGCTTCGTCCACCAGTCGCTCTACTACCCCGTCACGGATGCGGGCCAGGACACCGCGAGCTACCGAGAGTTCGCGAACGGCCCCTACCTCACCGCGAAGGCGATGGCCTGGTTCTGGGACAGCTACACCACCGATCCGGCACAGCGCGCGGAGATCACCGCGTCACCGCTGCGCGCTACTTTGGAGGACATGCAGGGACTGCCGCCCGCGCTCGTGCTCGTCGACGACAACGACGTCCTGCGCGACGAGGGCGAGGCGTACGCCCGCAAGCTGACCCAGGCCGGTGTGCCGACCACCAGCATTCGCTACAACGGCACCCTGCACGACTTCATGATGCTCAACCCTGTGCGGAACACCCGGGCCACCGACGCCGCGGTGCAGCAGGCCATCCACACTCTGCGCACCGCCCTGCACGAGGGATGAGACCCCGACGGCGCCCGTGGCACGCGCCGGGCGCCATCCGCAATCCCCACACTCCGGTCCGGCCGGTCCAGGCCGAACCAGAACTCTGATCCGAAAGGCTGTCATGAACCGACCCTCGCTGTCCCGAGGTACCCGCGGCCGCCTCTCCCTTCTCGCGACGGCGGGCGTCGCCGTGGCCCTGCTCGCCACGTCGGTCGCGCCGGCGAGCGCGGGCAAGGGCTCCTCGTCGCCCGGCCACAAGCCCACGGTTGTTCTCGTCCACGGCGCGTTCGCCGACTCCAGCAGCTGGAACGGCGTCGTGAAGCGACTGCGGCGGGAGGGCTACCCGGTGGTGGCCGCGGCCAACCCGCTGCGCGGGCTCGGCAGCGACGCCGCCTACCTGCAGGAGATCTTGGCCGACATCGACGGGCCCGTGGTGCTGGCCGGGCACTCCTACGGCGGGGCCGTCATAAGCGATGCCGCCCAGGGAGCCGCGAACGTCAAGGCACTCGTCTACATCGCCGCGTTCCTGCCGGACAAGGGTGAGAGCGTGGTCGAGCTGTCGGGCAAGTTCCCCGGCAGCACCCTCGGCGAAGTCCTCCGTCCCGTCCCGACCACACTGCCCGGCGGTACCCAGGGCACCGACCTGTACATCGAACAGGCCAAGTTCCACCACCAGTTCGCGGCCGACGTGCCCAAGAGCACCACCGACGTCATGGCGGTCACGCAGCGTCCGGTCACCAGTGCCGCACTGGAGGAGGGCGCGTCCGAGCCGGCTTGGAAGACCGTCCCGTCGTGGGTGCTCGTGGCCACCGAGGACCGCAACATCCCAGCGAAGGCCCAGGCCTTCATGGCCGAACGCGCTCACGCACACACCACCGAAGTCCGGGCGTCGCATGCCGTGAGCGTCTCTCGGCCGCACGACGTCAGCCGCATCATCGAGGAGGCGGCGCGCACGGTCCGCTGACTGGGCGGCAGAGCCGGAGTCAGAGTCAGGGGCGGGGCGGCCGGGGGCCACTCCGCCCCTTTCGTTGCCCGAGGGAGGGGTGGCGGGGGCCGCATGTGGGCTCTGGGCCGGGCGACGGCGTGGAGTTCATCGGCCCGGCTGAGCCCCTCGTTCGGCCGAGGCATCCACCAGGCCACTACCTTCGCCTGCCGGGGAGCCCGTTCCTTCCGCCGGGGCTGTCCCCGTGAACTCCGAGCCCCGCCGGACGGCCCGGAAACGCAGAGATCCCGTCCGATTGAACCGATCGGACGGGAACACTGGAGCCGCCTGGGCGCTGGCTCGTGACGGGAGGTCAGGACCCGAGGGATGACTACGCGGACGCGGGCGGGTGCTCGGCGCCGACTCCTCGGAACCGGTGCAGAGAAGCGGACACGGACTCTATCCGCAGGTCGAGCAGAGCGAGCGTGTCGCGCAATTCGGTGATGCGGGCCTGGAGCGCGACGGCCTCCGCGGCCAGGGACCGCGCGGCGGCCGCGAGGGCGAGCGGGGTTTCGGAAATGGTGGTCATCACGCGTCCTGTGTCGGCGGGGCGGCGGGAGGGGAGTGTCGGGCCGATGCGGCGGGAGCCCGGGAACGGGGCGACGCACCGGCGGATGTGGGGTCAGCCGTCGGTCTGGGCGACCTGAACCGCGGAGATGTCGAGCACCAGTGTCACCTTGTCGCTGACGAGGACACCGCCCGTCTCCAGCGCCGTGTTCCAGGTCAGACCCCAGTCGGAGCGCCGGATCGTGGCACGTCCCTCGAAACCGACCCGGTTCTGCCCGTAGGCGTCACGGGCGGCACCGCCGAACTCGATGTCGAGGGTGAGGGGCCGTTCGATGTCCTTGATCCGCAGATTCCCGAGCAGTCGGAAACCGTCGTCTCCGGCCGGGACGATGCGGGTGGAGCGGAAGGCCATTACGGGGAAAGCCGACGAGTCGAAGAAGTCGGGCCCTCTGAGGTGGGCGTCGCGTTCCTCGACGCCCGTGTTCAGACTCGCGGTCTGTACACGCACGTGCGCCTCCGACAGTGCGGGCTGGGAGCCGTCGAGTCTGAGAAGTCCCTCGAAGGAGTCGAACTCTCCGCGCACATGGGAAATCATGGCGTGGCGGACGGAGAAGCCGAGTGCGCTGTGGACCGGATCAATGGCGTAGGAGCCGGTCAGCTGCTCGTAGGGACTGATACGGGAGTCCGAGGGCTGATCGCTGATTTTGGGCATGATGAGCCGCTTTCCTTGAGCGGTGGATGTCGAACGAGGAGGAATTCCGGAAGGAGCAGGTCCGGGAATCGCGTAGCGCTGGGTGCCGTGCGGCGAAAGGGACAAGCGGCCGTGCCGGGGCTGTGCCCTGCGGGCAGGGGAGCCCCGGAGGGCTCATGCCTGCTGCTGGGCGGTCCAGTCGGCGAAGCGGGTTTCGGCGATGTGCGCGTCGGGGCCGGGCAACAGCGTGGTCTCCTGCAACTCGGTGCCGAAGTACGTGGCGTGTGGATCGGTCACCACGGTGCGCGGGTCGTTTTTCGCGGCGAGGCCCTTGCGGACGAGCTCGTCCAGCTGGAACGTCTCGGGACCGGCCACCTCGACCACGCCCTCGACGGGGGTGCCGACGGCCGTGCGGCCCACGGTGGCGGCCACATCGTCCGAGTAGATGGGCCGGATCTTGACAGGGGCCAGACGCACGGTGTCACCGTCGGTGGCCTCGGCGGCAATGCCCTTCATGAACTCGAAGAACTGCGTGGCGTGAACGATGGAGTAGGGGACTCCAGATGCCTTGATCAGCTCCTCCTGCGTCAACTTGGCACGGAAGTAGCCGCTCCCCTGCAGGCGCTCGGTACCGACCACCGACAGGGCGACGTGGTGGGTGACACCGGCCTCGGTCTCGGCCTTGAGGAGGTTGGTCGTCGAGGTGCGGAAGAACTCCATCACGTCGTCGTCCGCGAACGAGGGGGAGTTGGACACGTCGACCACGACCTGGGCGCCGTTCAGCACCTCGGCGAGGCCCTCACCGGTCAGTGTGTTGACGCCGGTGTTGGGCGCGGCCGGTACTGCCTCGTGGCCGTGCTCGTTGAGCTTGGCGACCAGCTTCGAGCCGATGAGTCCGGTACCGCCGATGACTACAACCTTCATGAGGAAATCCTCTCGGGAGATGCGTTTTCGGTCTGCACTATGTAAAGACCGGGTTGTCTTGGTGGTTGTGACAGCAGGCCGGAAGAGTCTCGAAGATTTCTCGTCCTCCTCCGGCGGGCATCTCCAGGAAGCGCGCATGCCTGAGCACCGTGCGGATGCACGAGATTGCGACCCATATGCGGGCAGCGGAATGGAAATCCTTGGCTAGGCCCGCCTCACGCCGCCTGCGAGGGTAGGCATACACGCGGCCCCAGGCGGGGGAATCGCATGGCATCGCGCGCCACTTGATCCCGTTGTCGGTGACGTACCGGATCGCATCCAGCATCTGCCGGTGGCAGTAGCCCTCCGGCTGCCCGCCCCGGCCCTCCTGCCACGCTGGAACCGGCAGCGCCTCCCGCACCACCGCCCACTCCGCGTCCGTCATGTCCGACGGATACCTCCGAAACCTGTTCGGACGGTCGGCCGCGTTCCCGAACCGGTGAGCGAGGCAATCACATTGGCACGTCCGGGAGTTGGACGGCACAGCAGCGAGCACGCAAGCCTGCGGCAACAGGGTCTCCTTCGAGCGCGAGTAGGTAACGCAACCCCGAGCTACCAAGGGGCTCTGTTCCCAAAGGACAGCGGCTCCTGACCGCAGGCGGTTGACAGCCTCTGCCCGCCGCGGAGCGCGACACGAGAAGTCCACTGTCGACGTCTGGCTCATGGCTGGCGCCAGCCCCGCAAACATGGCGAGCAAGCGGGAAGGGACCTCGTCGTTTAGGCACGCATGGGCGGCGGCGCGCTGTGCCGACCAGCAGGGCGTAGACCTCGGGCAGTTCAACACCGTTTCGCACAGCGCCGTGCCGCATCCGCGAGTCGCGACACCCGGGATGCTCGCCGTCCTGCGGGGCCCCCGCGCTGACCTGTCAGGCGGTCGGCGCGCCGGCGACGACGTGTTGACGGCTGCCTGGCCGGCCTGTTCCGCGACGACCTGCTCGGCGTCTACGGCGACGGACGAACGCGCGGTGTGCGTGCATGTCCCGCTGAGGTGCCCCTCGACCACGAACCGGCCGACCTGAAAGCGCTGTTCAGCCCTGCAACCTCGGCATGCGGCCCTACCGGATCCTCGGGCGTGTGGACAAGGGTGAGTGCCGGGTAGGGCAGCGCGTCAGGAGGTCGGCGTCATGGATGGCCATGGCTGGAACGGCCTTACGAACACTAACGAGTGACAGATCGTTCCTTACTCCCCTCATCAGCGTTTACACAGTGATGTACGGATAAGCAGATGATGCGCAGGGGGAGGTGCGGGCGTGGTCGACGATGTGGCGGAAGTCGTGCTGCGGGAGCTGGAGCCGTCGGTCGAGCGGCTCCTGGAGTGTCATCTCGCGGCGACCGGGCTGGGTGCGGCCGGCAGGCAGGCGCAGGACCGGCTCGGTCAGCACGTGGAGTGGCTTGAGACGCAGGCTTCCCGCGCGCGTGGCCTTTACGAACGGATGAACGCGGGCAGCGCCACAGGGCTCCTCGCAGCGAGGAAACAGGAGACCCAGGTATGAGGCAGACGGCAGAAGGCGCGACGGAGTCGGCCCTTCCCGAGGAGTTGGTGGCCCTGCTCACCGGCCACCTCAACGTAAAGGCGGATGCCGGTGAACTCTCCGGCAGGGCAACGTTCGAGAGTCTCGGCCTGGACTCGCTGTCGCTGATGGAGTTGGTGGTGGCGGCGGAGGAGGAGTACGGGATCGTCCTGCCCGAGAACGCCCTGGACCTGCGCCCGTCTTCGACTCTGGGCGAGGCGGCCCAGGCGTTCAAGCATGCGCGCTGAGATCGCGGTCACTGGGCTGGGGCTGGTGACTCCAGCCGGGCATACGGTGGAGGCGAACTGGGCGGCCCTCTGCCGGGGGCGCTCGCTGGCCGCGACGGATCCCGGCCTGGCGGGACTGCCCGTTGACTTCTCCTGCCAGGTGACGGACTTCGACGCCGAGACGGAACTCGGCCGGGCGTCGGCCCGGCGCGTGGACCGCTTCATCCAGTTCGCCCTCGTTGCCGCCCGGCGGGCCGTCGCGGACGCGGGCCTTGATCGTCGTACCTGGGAAGCGGAGCGAGTCGGTGTCGTGCTGGGCGTGGGATCCAACAGTTTGAGTACATACGTCACTGAGTTCGGCCACCTTGGAGCCGGGCGGCCGGAGCGGGTCTCGCCGCTCGCGCTCCCGCGCAGCGTTCCGAGCATGGCCGCGGGCGAGGTCGCCATCGACCTGGGCGTGCGCGGCCCCAACTTCACCACCGCCAGCGCCTGCGCGTCGGGTACCACCGCGATTGGAGTGGCCCGGGACCTGTTGCGGTCCGGTACCTGTGACATCGTGCTGGCGGGCGGCAGCGAGTCGGCTCGCTCGCGCATGACGGCCACGTGCTTCACGCGGATGCGGGCGCTGTCCCGGCGCGGGGCGGAACCGGCCCTGGCCAGCCGGCCGTTCGACGCGCAACGTGACGGCTTCGTCCTGGGCGAGGGCGCCGGCATCCTCGTCCTCGAACGCGCATGTGCGGCTCGGGCACGGCGGGCTCCCGTCCTGGCGCTGCTGCGGGGTTACGGTGCCGGCGCCGATGCGCACCATCCCATCGCCCCGCACCCGCAGGGTGACGGCGCGGTCCGCGCCATCCACACCGCTCTCGCGGACGCCGGGTGCGGGCCTGGGAACGTCGGCCACATCAATGCGCACGGCACCTCCACTCCGCTGAACGACGCGGCCGAGGCACGAGCACTCGTCCGCGTCTTCGGTGACGACGGGCCGCCGGTCACCGCGTCCAAGGGTGTGATCGGGCACGCGCTGGGGGCGGCCGGGGCGATTCAGGCGGCGTACACGGTCCTCGCGCTGCGCCATGCGGCCGTCCCGCCGGTGGCGAACTTCGAGGGCCAGGACGGGGACCACAAGCTGGACATCGTCGCCGGACGTCCCCGTTCCACGCGCGGCGACGCGGGGATCAGCTGCTCCTTCGGCTTCGGCGGCCAGAACGCCGTTCTGCTGTTCACAGCTTCCTAGTGGGAGACGAAGCATCCGGATCGGATGCAAGACGGAGGCACACAGATGGATGCGGTGCGGCGCCGGGCATGGCTGGTGGTGGTGAGCGCCCTGCTGGCGGCGGTGTGCGCGGGGGTGCTGGTCCCGGTTGCCTTCTCGGCGCTGAGCACGGGCGGCGCGGTTGCGACGGACACGGAGTCGACGCGCGCCAGACGGCAAGCAGAGCGGCTCGGCGTGCCCTCGCCCGATCTGCTCCTGGCCGTTTCACAGCGCACCGGCGGTGAACGCGAGGCCCGCCTCCGGGACGGCACCACAGCGATGCTGAAGACGCTGGCCGGGCAGCGCGACGTCAAGACCGTGTGGTCGGCACAGACCACCGGTGACACGTGGCTGCGCTCCAAGGACGGACGGACCCTGCTGGTCGCCGTACGGCTGAAGGGGACGGACAAGGAACGTAAACAGGTGGCGCCCGGTGTGGTGGCGGCGGCCCGGTCGGCCGTCCCGGGGATGCGGGTGGAGCCCAGCGGCGAAGTGTGGGCCAACAGGGAGATCGACGAGACCATCGAGCGCGATCTGAGCCGGGCCGAACTGCTGGCCGCGCCGGTACTGTTCGTTGTTTTGGTCTTCGCCTATGGGTCCGTGGTGTCCGCGCTGCTGCCCGTGGTCGTGGCCGCGCTGGCCATCGGCTGCACCATCCCGGTCCTGGGCCTGCTGGCGCAGGTGGCCGACGTGTCACGGGTCGCGGTGAACGCCGCCTCGGCGATCGGTTTCGGCCTGGCCGTCGACTACAGCCTCTTCCTGCTGGCCCGCGTACGGGAGGAGACCTCGCGGGGCGCGGACCTTCACACGGCGCTGGCGGCCGCCCGCCGCTCCAGCGGCCGTTCGATCGCGTTCTCTGCCGCCGCCGTCGCCGTATGCCTCGCCACCGCCTTGGTGGTGCCGGTGCCCATGCTGCGCGCACTGTCCCTGGCGGGCATGATCGTCACCGTGCTGGCGGCGCTGGTCGCCCTGACCGTGCTGCCCGCCTGTCTGCGGCTGCTCGGCCCCCGGGCCCAGGCATGGGACCCGCTGGCGCGGTGGCGGCGTGCCCGTACCGGGGACGGGAGTCGCTTCTGGCGTCGCACGACGTCCGCGGTCACCGCACGGCCCCTCCTGGCGGGCGGCCTGGCGGTGCTGCTGCTGGCCCTGCTGGCCCTGCCCTTCACCCACGCGCGGCTCGGCATTGTGGACGAACGCACGTTGCCTTCGTCGGCTCCGGCTGCCGCCGCGGCCGAGCGTGTGCGCGCCGAGTTCACCGCGCCACCGGAGCGGCTCCTCACCGTGGTCGTCACCGGACCGCGGGCGACGGACGGTGCACCGGCGTACGGCGACCGACTCGCCCGTGTCCCGGACATCACTGGTGTCCGCGTGGTGCGTGTGGCTCCGTCCGGTGAGGCGGTCGTGCTGCTGGCGGCCACGTCCGCCGCCCCCGGCACGCCGGAGGCGGACACGGTGGTGCGCAAGGTACGGCAAACTCCCGCCCCGGGAAGCGTGGCGGTGGGCGGGCGAGCCGCGGAGATCGTCGACACGGCGGACGCCGTCCTCGGCGCCCTCCCGTGGTGCCTGCTTCTCCTGGCTGCGGGGCTCCTGGCCCTCCTCAGCTCCTACACCCGCAGCCTGATCGCCCCCCTGAAAGCTCTGTTCGTGGCCGTCGCCAGCCTCGGGGCGAGCCTCGGCGCGCTCGTCGTCCTCTTCCAGGACGGCCACGGCAGCGCAGTGCTCGGCCACTTCACGGCAACGGGAACGCTGGACGCCTCGACGCTGCTGTTCGTCCTGTTCATCGCGCTCGCCCTGTCGGTGGACTACGAGGTCTTCCTGCTCGGCCGTATCCGGGAGGAGTACGACCGCTACGGAGACAACCGCACGTCGATCATCGAGGGCGTCGCCCGCACCGGCCGGCTGATGACGTCCGCCGCGGCAGCCGTGGCGATTTCGACCGCGGCCATGGCCACCTCCCACGTCGCCCTGCTCAAGTTCATCGGCATCGGCGTCGCGCTCGGCGCGCTCGTGGACGCGGTCCTGGTACGGGGAGTTCTGGTGCCCGCCGTCATGGCGGCCCTTGGACCGGCGAACTGGTGGGCTCCGGCCCGCATCAGGCCCCCGTTGTCGATCACTACACCCGTGAAGAAATGAGGAAGCTGATGTCGATGCGTCAGGCGACACATGACCGCACCCGGCAGTCGGCGGCCGCCGGCCCACAGATCGCGGCGATCCAGACGGCCTTCCCGCCGTATCAATACCGGCAGGAAGAGATCCTGGCCGCCCTGGCCCGCACGACGCTCCTGGAGTCCGAAACGGGTGCTCTGGTACTCCGCAAGATCAAGGCCAGCTCGGGTGTGGAGACCCGCTCGCTGTCCCTGCCGTTGGAGAAGCTCGTTGATCTCGCTCGCCTGGAGGACTTCACCGAGCAGAACCGCGTCTGGCTCGACACCGCCATGGACCTGGGAGAACAGGCGCTGATCGGCGCGCTGCGCACCGCGGGCATCCAGCCGGAGGAGGTCGACGCGGTGATCAGCACCACCGTCACCGGGCTGGCCGTGCCGTCGCTGGAGGCTCGGCTCGCCCACCGGGTCGGGCTACGGCCGGACGTCAAACGTATCCCGCTGTTCGGTACCGGCTGCGCCGGAGGCGCCGCAGGTCTGGCCCGGCTCCACGACTACCTACTGGCCCACCCCGACCAAGTGGCTGTCCTGCTCGCCGTGGAACTGTGCACACTGGCGTACCAGCTCAAGGACGGCTCCGTGGCGAACATCGTCGCCGGCAGTCTCTTCGGGGACGGCGCGGCCGCCGTCGTGGCCTTCGGAGCCCGGCGGGACGGCGGCCCCGCCGGGCCTGAGCTGGTGGACACCCACAGCCTGCTGGTCCCCGGCACCGAGGACGTCCTTGGCTGGGACATCGGCTCCCACGGCTTCCGGATCCTGCTGTCGCCCGAGATCCCGACGCTCACGGAGAAGCACTTGCCCACGGCCGTCCAAGGGCTCCTCGCGCCGCACGCCCTGGCGCCGCATCAGATCACGAGCTGGATCATCCACGGTGGCGGACCGAAGGTCTTCACCGCTGTACAGCAGGCCCTGGACCTGCAGCCTGGCGCCTTGGAGCTCACCCGGCGCTCCGTGGCCGAGCGGGGCAACCTCTCATCCGTCTCCGTACTGGACATCCTGCACGCGGCCATGGAAACACCGCCCCCCGCGAACGCACCCGGCCTGGTCGCCGCCATGGGGCCGGGGTTCGCCATCGAACTGGTCCTCCTCCGCTGGTAGAAAGCCGCCCGCCGCCACCGAAGCCTGCCGACCGTATGACGAAGACGTACGCATCCTGATCGACCTCGAACCGGTGGTCACCGACGCCCTCGACACGCACTTCCGGACCACCGTCGACTGGTACCCGCACCAGTACGTCCCGTGGAGCCAGGGCCGTGACTACGACGGTCTCCTCGAAGGGGAGCCATGGGACCCCTCCCAGCAGAAACTGAGCGCGGCCGCTCGGGACGGCCTCCTCTATAGCCTGCTCACCGAAGAAAACCTGCCCAGTTACCACCGGGTGATCGGGGAAATGCTGTCGCTCGACGGCCCTTGGGGTGTCTGGGTCAATCGATGGACCATGGAGGAGGCCAGGCACGGCACCGCCATCCGTGACTACCTCGTGGTCACCCGCAGTGCCGATCCGGTGCTCCTGGAGGACGCCCGCGCCGCGCATGTGCAGCACGGCTATGAGATCGACTACCGCGGCGACCTCATCGCCTCTCTCGTCTACGTCACCATCCAGGAACTCGGCACCCGCGTCAGCTACCAGGGAATCCGCCGACTGTGCGACGAACCGGCGTGCGGGGCTCTGATGCAGCGCATCGCCCACGACGAGAACCGGCACATGCTCTTCTACCGGACCACCCTCCAAGCGTGTATGCGTATGCACCCCGACCGAACGCTTCAGGCCGTGGCCAAAGTCCTCAATACATTCCGTCCCCCAGGCCACGCCGCACCCGGCTTCGGCCATCTGATCAGCTCCATGGCCAGGTCGGGCATCCTCTCACCGGACATCTACTACAAGGACATCGCCCTGCCCTTCGTCCGCATCCTCGGCGCCCTCGACACCACCGGACTTACACCGGTCGGACAGCACGCCCAGGAGGAGATCGCCGCCCACATGGAGGAATCAGCGGACCGTGCCGGCAGATACCGCGCCCTGGCCGAACGCCTCAACCGACTCGCGACCGCGTAAGACGAGGATTCCGCCGTCCGGGAGTAACAAGGACGATCCAACATGTTCCTGAGCTGGGTGACGATTCCCCTAAGTCTGTTCGTTCTCATGACCGCCGTGGCCGTCGTGCGCCTGGTCGAACTGACAACCGCCCGCCGCAACGCGCGATGGGCCATCGACCGCGGCGGCATCGAGTACGGGCAACGCCACTACCCGGTCATGATCACCCTTCATGTCTGCCTGCTCGTTGGAACCGTTGCAGAGGTCGCCCTCACCGACCGCGCCTTCGTCCCTCTGATCGGCTGTCCGGCCCTGGCCGTCCTCATCCTCGTGCAGGCAGGCCGTGCCTGGTGCATGAGGGCGCTCGGCCCCCGATGGAACACCCGCGTCATCGTCGTGCCCGGGCTTCCGCTGGTCACCACCGGGCCCTACCGCTGGATGCGGCACCCCAACTACCTCATCGTCCTGTTCGAAGGCATCGCCCTGCCCCTCGTCCACACCGCATGGATTACCGCCATGCTCTTCACCATCGCCAACACGCCTTGGCTCGTCGTCCGCGTCCGCACGGAGAACGCCGTGCTATGGCCAGCGGTGGGACCAGCGGCGCGGAGCAGTTCGTGAAGCTGTTCGCCGACCTCGTCGACGGACCCCTGCTGTTCGCGCTGTGCGTCTCCTACCCGCACATCGTCGTGAGTGTCGACCGGCGAGGCCCCCGCGCGTGGACCTGCGGGACGCGGTCGCAGTGGGCCCCGGTGCCTGTCGACTTCATCAGCCCGTCCGGCAGGCACCGAAGGCTGGCGATGGCTACCACTACAAGAGACTGGTGGACGACCAGGCCGGGCGAAATACACATCGCGTGCCCTGCGGGACCTCTTCGCCCCGACGGCGCTCGCGAACGGCGTCCCATATGAGACGTCTCTCGCCAGCTCGGCCACCGGTCCATCAAGGTCACCGTCGACATCTACGGACACCCTGTGCCCTGCGCCTGGCACCGCTGCCCGCAGGCCTGCAGAACGCCATGCGATCCGAGCCCCTCGACATGTCGGGTCGACCCTCGTCGGAGGCAGGCGTGGGTACCTGCGCGCACGCCGTGTAGGCGCTGACCCGTTTGCCCCGTGCTGATTCTGTGCTGACCCGGATCTCTTAGATGCCTGTTTCCGCAGGTGGGAGCGCTATGGTGCACGTTCCGGTTCAACAGGAGGCCCAGGCTGTCCGTGATGACGTGCCGGCGCCTGCCGTTGATCTTCTTCCCGCCGTCATAGCGGCGTGAGCAGGCGGGCACCGAGGCGGCGCCCTTGACCGACTGCGAGTCGATGATCGCCGCCGTCGGCTCCGCGTGGTGCCCTCGGCCTCCCGGGTCCGAGCACGGAGCCCGTCGTGGAACTCAGCCGCGTTCTCGAACCGGTGAGCGAGGCAATCACACTCCTGCGTCCGGGAGTTGGACGGCACGGCAGTGATCTGCAGTAACAGGGTCTCCTTCATGCTCAAGTAGGTGTCGCAACCCGGAGCTACCAAGGGCCCTGTTCCCATGCGCCCACCCCAGCCAAGATCACCCGACCAGGCATCCTGTTCGATCAGAACCGTCCTCCGTGATCGAAAGGACAACGGCTCCTTACGGCAGCAGGCCATCCAGCGGCACGGTGGGATCGGGTCCTCGTTTTCGGCGTCACGTAGTGCGAGTCACAGTGCATGACTCGCTCATCAGACCGGGTGATCACCAATCTTGTGACACCGGGTGCGCGCGAGGACGGAACAAGCGTGCGTTGATGTCACACCTTCACCTATGTCGTCGCGCAGCCCTGTGTCGACTGACTCCCGTCCTGACCGGTGGCGGCGTCAGGATGCTGTCAGCAGTGCGCGTCAAGGAGCCAGCGTGATCGTTGTCGGCGTCCCGTGCCACGCCATCCTGGCGTAAGGGCATAACGCGTTCGCCTGCTCCAGCAGCGGAGTCGCTGTCTCCGGATCCACCTCCGGCCAGTTCACCACCAGATCGACGCGCAGCAGATAGCCACCGTCGTTCGGATCCCGGCCGAAGGCGACGGTCGCGTCCACGGAGATGTCGGCAGGATCGAATTCCTCCTGCCGCGCCACCAGGCTCAGGGCCCCGTGAAAGCAGGCCGCGAAGCCCGCGGCGAACAGTTGCTCGGGGTTGGTCGCCCGTCCGTCCCCGCCGAGCTCGCCGGGCATGCGCAGGTCGATGTCCAGGGCGCTGTCGGACGACTGCGCCCTGCCTGAGGCACGCCCGTGGGAGGCGACACCGCCGCTCACGGTCACGGTCGTCGTGTAGATGGGGGAGAAGGCTGTGCCCACGAAGTCCTTCTGCGTGGACAGGTCGGGCAACTGGATCCGCTCGGTCACAGGATGGCTCCGGCGTTGTCGTGGCACGTGCCCTGGCTGGTGCCTGGTGGCCCGTACATGAAGGGGTGCTGTCCTTCGGTCAATGGAAATCCGGATTCCGGACGACTGGTTGACCGACGAGCACCCGCTCCTGTGACACCTGTGGGAGCTCAGCCTTCCAGGGAAGCCACATAGGGCGACAACTTGGCTGGGTTCATGATCCACATGATGCGGTCGATGCCCTCCGTGGAAACATCCAGCGACAGCAGGGCCACGGCGTTGCCCGCGGCGGCGATGAGCACGGCCGGTCGGCCGTTGGCCTCCGTCCACCGCACCTGCGCCTGGGGCCAGAAGCGCGGCGCGAACGCCACGAGGTACTGGGAGACGTGCGTGCGTCCGACGACCGGGATCTTCGAGGCGCCGCGCACCCCGCCGCCGTCGGAGTAGCTGACGACGTCCGTGGCGAGGATCTGTTCGAGCTCCGCCAGGTTCCCGTTGCGCGCGGCATCGAGGAACACCTCCAGCAGACGCCGATGGTCGGCGGGACTGACGCGTTCCTTGCGCTGGGCGCTGAGGTGCTTGCGAGCACGGCTCACCAGCTGGCGTGTGTTGGCCTCCGTGGTCTCCAGGACCTCCGCGATCCTGCGGTAGGGATACTCGAAGGCCTCGCGCAGGACATAAGCGGCCCGTTCCACCGGATTGAGCTTCTCCAGCAGGAGCAGGACGGCCATTTCCAGGGCCTCGGCCCGCTCCGCCCCCACCTGTGGGTCCACGGCGGTGTTGACCGGCTCGGGCAGCCACGGACCCACGTACGACTCGCGCCGTACGCGGGCGGACTGGGCGAAGTTGATCGCCAGACGTGTGGTGATCGTCGTCAGGAACGCGGACGGTTCGAGGACGTCCGCGCGGTCGGTCTTCTGCCAGCGCAGCCAGACGTCCTGGACGATGTCCTCGGCCTCCACGGCGCTGCCGAGCACGCGGTAGACGATGCCGAACAGCTGCGGGCGTACGGCGAGGAAGTCCTTCGCCGCCTGGTCGAGAGAGTCGGCATCGCCCCCGGTGTGCATGGTGGCCCCTTCCGGCTTGATCGCTCCCATGCTACTAACCGGCGGAGCAGGCGATGCGGTCAGCCAGGTCGGCTCGGACCGGACCTGCCCGAGGACCAGCCCCTGCATGGATGGGTCGGTCCGGTCGGGAGGCGGGATGAAGCCGTGAAAGAGGCGCACCACCGGCACGTCGGGGAGGCGGGGGGCAGTTGAAGGTGCGGCGACAGCAAGGGAACGACCGCGCGGGTGATGGCCGGCCACAGGGCGCGGCGTACGGCGTGCTCGAACCCCGCGGTGGCGGCCGCCCCCAGCACTTTGTCTGTCGACATGCCGAAGGACTCCGCACTGGTCGCTTCTTGCACCACCTGGGACAGCACTTAAGTCGTTGTTTGGCACCACCCCCTGGACGCACTCGCGAAACTCCATACGTGTCACAGATTCACATGGTGTCCGGTCAACTCTGCCGAGAGGGCGGGAGATGTGTCCCGCCCCTCCACGTGGCGACTCACGGAAGGTTCACAACAGTGTCGGACACTCACGCAGGGCACATGCACGCAGCCGGCGACCCGGCGGCGTCGGAGAGTTGGATGACCGCGGCGCAGGTGCTGCAGGACGCCGCGCCCCTGACGATCCCCGAGGGCGCTTCGGCGATGACCATCCAGGTCGAGTGGGAGCCGGGCGACCCGGGCACCCCGCCGCACCGCCACTCCGGGCCCGCCTTCGGATATGTGGTCGAGGGCGCGGTCCGCTTCGAGCTGGAGGGTGAACCCGAGCGGGTGGTGGAGGCAGGCGGCACGTTCTGGGAGCCGGGCGGCGAAGTGATCCACTATCAGGACGGCAACGCCCTCGGTGACGCGCGGACCCGGTTCGTGGTGACCATGATGTGCGCACCCGGAAAGCCCATGCTCGAACTCGTCTCCAAGGAGGAGCTCGAACAGCGCGCCCACCTCCGCGTCCCGCGCCCTACCGAGTGAAACCGCCGGTACCGGGCCGCTGCACGGGAGGGCATGTGGCGCGATGAGCTCCACCGACGCCGTGCACGCCCTGCTGACCACGCTGTTCGCGGGCGCGGCCCTCTACGCGGTGTGCCACACGCTCGGCCGGCCGGCCGAGCGTGTGGCCGCGCCGACCACCTCCTGCACGCAGCCATGGCCCTGGCCGTGGCGGTGATGCCGTGGGGCCCGACGCTGCCGCGTACGGCACAGCCCGTCTTCTTCATCGTCGCCGCAGCATCTCGAACACGGCGGCCGGTTCTCCACCGAACCGCGCGCTGTACGCACACGTGGTAGTGGTCAGGAACCCCGAGGTCAGGAGAGCTCGAGCCCTCCGTCGATGGTGAGGATCTGCCCGGTGATGTAGGTGCCCCGGGGGTCGGAGATACGCAGGATCCAGTCCGCGACATCCTTGGGGTCGCCGAGCCGGCCCGTGGGGATGCGCTCGCGTTCGCCGGTTCGGATCTGGCTGACGGTGTCCGCGGGAAGGCCTGCCGCGGACAGGACATCGGTCTCGGTGGGGCCGGGGGCGATGGCGTTGACCCGAACCCCCTCAGGGGCGAGCTCAAGGGCCCAGCTGCGGGTCAGCTGTTCCAGCGCGCTCTTGGCGGCGGCGTAGTGCGCTCCGCCGGCCAGAGGGCGGTGACCGTAGGTGCTGGAGATGTTGACGATGGAGCCGGCGGTGTCCTGCAGATGCGGCAGCGCCGCGTGAGCGAGCAGGCTCGGTGCCGTCACATGGAGTTCGAGCAGGTTGGTGATCGTCGTGCGGTTCGTCTCCGCCAGGGGCATCAGGGCGGCCACGCCGGCGTTGTTCACCAGCAGGTCCAGCCGGCCCCACCGCTTCACGGCGGTGGAGACGATCCTTTCGGCGGCGCCCTCCTCGCACACGTCGGACGACAGGATCTCGATGTTGGCGTGGGCGTGAGCGGTCTCCTCCAGGGCCCCCTGCCGCCGTCCTACGCCGAGGACGTACGCCCCCGACTCCGCGAGGGCGATGGCTGTGGCCCGGCCGATGCCCGATCCCGCGCCCGTGACGATGGCGACGCGGTCCGAGAAGTGCAGTGTTGTGGAGCTGGGCATGATGTTCCTTTGTTCGTTATGCAATGAACATCGACGACGTAACAGGCTTCTGTGCCATCGTGTGACGGCGAATAGTGTGACGTGACGATGCGGCCGGCCGGTACGGGTGGCCTCCTCGGCGGCTCAGCCGAACTGGCCGGGCTGGTAGCCACCGGCCGGCACCTGGTTGATGACGTTGATGCGGTTGTAGGCGTTGATGACGGCGATCAGGGAGATCAGCGCGGCCAGTTGGTCCTCGTCGAAGTGCTTGGCCGCGTTCGCCCAGACCGCGTCGCTGACCCCGCCGGCGGCGTCGGCGGTGCGGGTGCCCTGCTCCGCCAGTTCCAGCGCAGCCCGTTCGGCGTCGGTGAAGACCGTGGCCTCTCGCCAGGCGGCGACCAGATGGAGGCGCTGAGCGGTCTCTCCCGCGTGGGCGGCGTCCTTGGTGTGCATGTCGGTGCAGAAGCCGCATCCATTGATCTGGCTCGCGCGGATCTTCACCAGTTCCTGTGTGCTGTGCGGCAGCGTCGAGTCCGACAGCACCTTGTTCGCCGAATTGATGTGCTTCAGAACCTTGGCCGCGAGCGCATTGCCGAAGTAGTCGAGACGCGCATCCATGGTGTGTTCTCCTCGCCTTAGTGCTGATTCACACTAATGACCGGGCTACCCCCGTGGACTGTGACACCGTATGGTGTGTGTCCTGCGCCACACAGGCCGAGTGTAAGTGTTGCCGCGCCTCCGCACCCCTGTCGCCAAGTCCACTCTGAGCCATCACCTCAAGGTGTTGGGCGAGGTAGTCGAGAGGGCCTGACCGGGCCCGTGCCTCCGCACCCTCATGTGACCTCTACCGACGAAGGACCCCGACTCATGCCTGCGATCCTCATCCACGGTGTCCCCGACACCCACCATGTGTGGGACGGTGTGCGCCGCCAGCTGACCCGGGCCGACGTGGAAGCCTGGAACCTGCCGGGGTTCGGCGCGCCACGGCCGCAGGGCTTCACATCGACCAAGGAGGAGTACGTCGACTGGCTTATCGACCGGCTGGAGCGCGTCGGTGAGCCGGTTGACCTGGTCGGCCACGACTGGGGCTGCATCCTCACGGCGCGCGTCGCCTCCCTGCGGCCCGACCTGGTCCGCACCTGGGCCGGTGGCAACGGACCGGTGAACGCCGGGTACGTATGGCATCCGCTCGCGAAGATCTGGCAGCACCCTGTCGAGGGCGACCGCTTCATGAGCGAACTGGAACCCGACTCGTTCGCCAACGATGTGGCGGCCGGCTTCGACGTCCCTGTCGATCTCGCCAGGGAGATGGTCAGCCGTGTGGACGAGCCCATGAAGGACAGCGTCCTCGGGCTCTACCGCTCCGCTGTGACCATGGGTGAGGAGTGGGAGCCGGAGCTGGCACGGGTGACTGCGCCGTGCCTCGTGTTCTGGGGAATCCGCGATCCCGCCTGCCAGATCGAGTTCGGTGAGAAGCTTGCCGTCTCCCTGCGAGCCCCCGAAGTCGTGAGGCTCGACTGCAACCATTGGCCACTGCTGCAAAAGCCCGCTGCGGTCGCTGCGGCCATCGAGACGCACTGGAAGTCGCAGGCGGGTCCGGTCAGCTGAGGGGCGAGGTCTTCAGCGCGGTCTCTGACGGTCAGGCCCGCTCCCCGAGCGTGGACAATCGGCGGATGTCCACAAGGAGTTCGGGATCTCTTGCCGGGCGGAGTCTCCTCGGTTGCTGTGCGGCTGCTCGTCGGCCATGACGTGGATGAGACCTCGGTCGGGACCGTCGGCTGCTGCCCGGCTGATGTTTGTTCAGCCCACGCATACTGATGCATGATGAGGGCGCCCTGAGCTGAGCAGGGTCTGAACCTTGAACCGCATGGTGGTGGTGGATGGCGAGCAGCGCTCCTCGGCGTGGGCTGCGTGGTCGGCGTGGCGAGTGCGGAGCGCTGGACCAGGTGATTGCCGGGGCCCGGACGGGCCGGGGCCAAGTACTCGTGCTGCGCGGCGATGCCGGAGTCGGCAAGTCGGCATTGATGGAGTACCTGGTGGGGAGCGCGGCAGGATGTCAGATCCTGCGCGCCGTCGGCGTCGAGTCCGAGATGGAGCTGGCCTTCGCCGGGCTGCACCAGCTGTGTGTGCCGCTGATGGGGAAGCTCGACCGCATTCCGAGTCCTCAGCGCGATGCCCTGTCCGTGGCGTTCGGTCTGAGCGCGGGGAGTGCGCCGGATCGTTTCCTGGTCGGTCTGGCGGTGCTCAGCCTGCTGGCCGAGGCAGCGGAGGAGCAGCCGATCGTCTGCGTGGTGGACGATGCCCAGTGGCTCGATCAGGTCTCCGCCCAGACGCTGGCCTTCGTCGCGCGCCGAGTTCTGGCGGAGCGGGTGGCGTTGGTGTTCGCGCTGCGTACGCCGACGCCTGCTGTGGCCGATGGTGTGTTCGAGGGGCTGCGCGAGATGGTGGTCCGGGGGTTGCGCGATGACGACGCGCGGGCGCTGCTGAAATCCGTGGTCCCGGGGCGGTTGGACGAAGGCGTCCGGGACCGGATCGTCGCCGAGACCCGCGGCAACCCGCTGGCTCTGCTGGAACTGACGCGAGGGTTGACCGCGGCAGAGCTCGCCGGCGGGTTCGGGCGGCCGGACGCGCGCCCGCTGGCGAGCCAGATCGAGGAGAGCTACTTGCGGCGCATCGGGGCGTTGCCGGCTGCGGCGCAACGGTTGCTTCTGGCGGCGGCGGCGGAGCCGGTGGGGGATGTGCCGTTGCTGAGGCGGGTGGCCGAACGGCTCGACATCGACGCGGACGCGGCGGGGGCGGTGGAGGCGGCCGGTCTCATCGAGTTCGGTACGAGGGTGCGGTTCCATCATCCGCTGGTGCGCTCGGCGGCCTATCGCGCCGCCGACCCGACAGTGCGCCGGGACGTGCACCGTGCGTTGGCCGAGGCGACCGATCCCGACTTCGACTCGGACCGTCAGGCGTGGCACCGGGCCCATGCGGCGCTCGAACCCGACGAGGCCCTGGCGGGTGAATTGGAGCGGTCGGCCGGCCGGGCCCAGGCCCGCGGCGGGATCGCGGCGGCGGCCGCGTTCCTGAGACGTGCGACCGAGTTGACGCCCGATTCGGCCCGCCGCGGAACGCGGGCCGTGGCCGCCGCGCAGGCAGCGTTCGATGCCGGGTCCCCCGAAGCGGCGCTCGAACTCCTCGCTGCTGCGCAGCTGAGCCCGCTGGACGAGGCGCAGCAGGCTCGACTGACCTGGCTCCGTGCCCAGATCGTATTCGCGCGCAGACGCGGCGGAGAAGCGCTGCCCCTGCTGCTAGACGCGGCCGGCCGACTGACGCGGGTCGACGAGGCACAGGCGCGTGAGGCCTACCTGGATGCCATCGGATCGGCAGTCTTCGCCGGGCGCATTCATGAACGTACAGGCGTGCGGGTGGTCGCCGAGGCCGCCCGCACGGCCCTGCTCGGGTCACAACCTGCGCGGCCGACGGATCTTCTTCTCGACGGTCTGGTGACCTGGTTCGCGGACGGCTGCGTCGAAGGAGCACCGCTGCTGAGGTCCGCGCTGCGGGCGTTCAGGCGAGCCGCGGGACGCGACGCGGGCGACGCCACGCGCTGGCTCTGGCTGACGTGGCTGGTCGCCGGCGACTTGTGGGACGACGAGACGTGGCACGAGCTGACCACGCACGCGGTCCGGTCGGCCCGCGAGACCGGTGCCCTCAACTTCCTTCCCCTGGCGCTCGGTTATCGCGCGGCCCTGTCCGTGCACGCCGGTGACTTCGACCTCGCCTCCACGCTCATCGACGAGGCCGCCACCATCACGGAGGTGACCGGCCACTCGCCGATGGCGTACCCCTCGCTGCTGCTCATGGCATGGCGTGGCGAGGATGCGCGGGCGGCGGAGGTGATGCGGAGCGCCGCTGCGGACGCGACCTCATGGGGCGAGGGACGGGCGATCGGCCTTGGGCACTACTTGCTCGCGGTCCTCTACAACGGCCTTGGCCAGTACCAGGACGCGCTGACCCACGCCGGACAGGCCGTTGAGCATGAGGACATGTCGGTCGTCGGGTTCGCCCTCGCCGAACTCGTCGAGGCGGCCGCTCGCAGCGGCGCCCCAGATGCGGCCGCGGCAGCCCTGTGCCGACTGGAGGAGCGAGCCGGCGCGAGTGGCACGGACTGGGCGCTTGGCGTCCTGGCCCGGTCAAGAGCGCTGCTGTGCGACGGCCCGGCGGCCGACCGGCTGTACCGCGAGGCCATCGAGCACCTCGGACGCAGCCGGATAGCCGTCCACCTCGCCCGCGCCCACCTGGTGTATGGCGAGTGGCTTCGCCGCGAGAACCGGCGCGTCGACGCGCGCGAGCACCTGCGCACGGCTCACGAGATGCTGCAGGGTTTCGGAGCGAGCGCCTTCGCCGAGCGCGCCCGACGCGAACTCCTGGCCACCGGCGAGACAGTGCGGCGCCGCCACGTCGAGGTGGACGACCTGCGCGAGGCCCTCACGGCTCAGGAAGGGCAGGTCGCCCGCCTTGCCGCCGACGGAATGACGAACTCCGAGATCGGCGCCGCATTGTTCATCAGTCCTCGCACGGTCGAATGGCACTTGGGCAAGGTGTTCACCAAGCTCGACGTCAAGTCGCGGAACAAGCTCCGCACCGCGCTGGCCGGCACCTGACGGTCGGGAGACCGACCACCTCCGGGGACACCCGGGGGTGGACCGGGGGTTCCCCGGGCGCCACGTAGAGGGCCGGACGGCAGTGTGTGCACCGCGGCATCGACTGGTGCCGTGCGTGAACGGAGCACCCTTGAGCGCCGGATCGGGTTCACGCGGGGAGCGACTGCCCCCTCAGGCTGTAGGCATCGGGCTGTGGGGACCGAAGGGAAGGGTCGGCCAGCTGATGACTCAGGAGCCGGTTCTGGGGCGAAGCCGTGAATGCGAGATGTTGGACGGACTGCTTGACGCCGTGCGTGTTGGTGAGAGCCGTGTGCTGGTGCTCCGTGGTGAAGCGGGAGTGGGGAAGACCAGGCTGCTCGAGTACGTGGTGGCCAGGGCTCGCGGATTCCGGGTGGCTCGCGTCACGAGTGTGCAGTCGGAGATGGAGCTCCCGTACGCCGGGCTGCATCAGCTCTGCGCACCCATGACGGATCGGCTCGACAGGCTCCCGCCCGGACAGCGCGATGCCGTCATCGGAGCTCTGGGGCTGGGTTCGACGCATGCTCCCAACGGCTTCTTGGTCTCCCTCGGTGCCCTGGGCCTGCTGTCCGAGGTCGCTCGGGACCAGCCCTTGTTGTGTGTCGTGGACGACGCGCAGTGGATGGACCGCGCGTCGATGCAGACTTTGGCGTTCATCGCGCGGCGCCTGCTCGCCGAGTCGGTGGCCCTCGTTTTCGCGACCCGTGTGCCGGAAGAGGACCCACTCGGTGGCACTGAACCCATCGGCCTCCCGGAGCTGCTGGTCAAGGGCCTGTCCGAGCGTGACGCGCGGACCTTGTTGCGCTCCGTGCTTCCCGGTCTGTGGGATGAGCGAGTGATCAGGCGGATCATCACCGAGTCACGGGGTAATCCGCTCGCGCTGCTGGAACTTCCGAACATGGCAGCGTCGGTCGACCTGGCCGGTGGGTTCGGCCTGCCGAGTGCCCAGCCCCTTGAGGATCGCATTCAGCGGGCCTATGTGCGCAGATTCGGCGGACTGCCGAACCGGGCCCGAAAGTTCCTGCTGGCCGCGGCGGTGGAACCCACTGGTGACCCGGCGTTGCTGTGGCGCGCCGTGGACCGCCTCGGCCTCGACACCGAAGCCGCGCGGGAGGCCGTGGCAGCCGGCCTCGTCAAGGTAGGTGACCGGGTCAGGTTCTTCCACCCGATGGTCCGCTCGGCCGTCTATTGGGCGGCCTCGCCCGAAGAACGGCGCAGTACGCACCGCGCGTTGGCGGACGTGACGGATCCCGCCACCGATCCCGACCGCCGCGCATGGCACGCCGCACACGGCGCGACCGGCCCTGACGAATCCGTCGCAGCCGAGCTCGAACGCTCGGCAGGGCGGGCGGAGGCACGAGGCGGGGTCGCCGCGACGGCCGCGCTCCTGGCCCGCGCGGTGGAGTTGACTCCTGACCCCGTCCGCCGCCAGGACCGGGCGCTGGCCGCCGCACGTGCGACTCACGAATCAGGCAACCCCGATCTCGCCCTGCGGCTGCTGGCCCTCGCCGAAGACGGCTCCCACGACGAACGCCGCCGCGGCGAAGTGGATCTGGCCCGCGCCCGGATCGCCTTCACGTCGGACCGGGGCAGTGAAGCTCCCGGTCTCCTGCTCAAAGCCGGCGGCCGACTGGCCGCGTACGACGTCGCGCTGGCCCGGGACACCTACCTGGAGGTGATCAACGCGGCGATCTTCGCAGGACCACAGGCGTACGACGACGGTCAGTACGAAGCGGCCAGGGCGGCCCGAGCGAACCCCGCACCGCAACCGCCTCGTCCCACAGACCTTCTGCTCGACGGCCTTGCGGTACGGATCATCGACGGCCACGCTGCCGCAGTGCCCGCCCTGCGGCGCGCACTGCGTGCCTTCGCCGAGCCGGACCTCTCCCCGGAGGAGGGACTGCGCTGGCTGTGGCTGATCTGCGTGACCGCCGTGGGGCTGTGGGACCACGACACGATGTCCTTGCTGGGCGCCCGTCACCTCAAGCTTGCACGGGATGCCGGGCAGGCGACAGCGCTGCCATTCGCGTTGACGATGCGGTGCGTGGTGCACGTCCTCGACGGTGAACTCGCCGAGGCCGCCTCGCTGGCGGAAGAGGTGCAGACCGTCGCCGAGGCCGTCGGCACGGCCGCCCCGATCTACGGCGCGCTCTTCGTCGCCGCTTGGCGAGGCCAGGAGACAGAGTGCATCGAGCTGAGCGAACGGGCCGACGAGGGACTGGAGCTCCGCGGCGAAGGCGTGGGACCAGTGGTCAGCCGGTGGGCGCGGGCTCTGCTCTACAACGGCCTCGGGCGGTTCAAGGAAGCGGCGCAGGCGGCCGACCTGGCCACACGTGAGTACAGCCAACTGGAGATGGGCATCCCGGTGTGGGCGCTCGCCGAGTACATCGAAGCCACCGCCCGGACCGGATTCCCCGGACAAGGGGCCGACGCGCTGGACCGCCTCACCGAGCTGACCCAAGTGAGTGGTACCGACTGGGCGTTGGGCATCGAAGCCCGTTCCCGTGCCCTTCTCGGCGAGGGAGCGCGGGCCGAACGCCACTATCAGCAGGCACTCGACGCGCTCAGCCGTACCCGCCTGCGCGGGGAGTCGGCCCGTGCCCACCTCGTCTACGGTGAATGGCTGAGCAGGAGCGGACGTACCCAGGACGCCAGGGGTCAACTGCGCATCGCTCACGATCTGTTCGACATCATGGACATGCAGGGCTTCGCGCAGCGCGCCGCGCTCGGCCTGACGGCCCTCGGGGAAAAGGTCACTAAGAACTCCGGCGGCACAAGGAGTGACCTGACCCCAAAAGAACTGCAGATCGTCAGGCTGGCACGTGAAGGGCTCACCAACCCCGAGATCGGCGCGCGGCTCTTCCTCAGTCCGCGCACCGTCGAGTGGCACCTACGGAAGATCTTCAGCAAGCTCGGCGTCACGTCCCGCAAGCACCTGTGAACAGGCCGGGCCGAGAAGCCGGTTGGTCCGGAACGCGGCACCGGCAACCTTTGCCATCCGGAAATCGGCAGTCAATGGACAGAACAATCGACGAGGCGGTTCCCATGGCAAGCGGAAGGCCCGGGGCGCACCTGCGCGGGCGCCAGGCCGAATGCGAGACGCTGGACCAGTTCGTGGCGACGGTACAGGCAGGTCACAGCTCGGTCCTGGTCGTGCGCGGCGAGGTGGGTATCGGGAAGACCGCGCTGCTCGACCACGTACGCGTCGGCGCGGACGGCTGCCGGATCGCCAGGGCGGCCGGCATCGAGTCGGAGATGGAGCTGGCTTTCGGAGGCCTGCACCAGCTGTGCGCCCCGTTCCTGGACCGGCTCGGCAGCCTCCCGGCTCCGCAACGCGACGCGCTGGGCACGGCGTTCGGTCTTACCGCGGGGACACCGCCGGACCGCTTCCTCGTCGGCCTTGCCGTGCTCAGCCTGCTCGCCGACGCCGCCGAGCAGGCACCGCTGATCTGCCTGGTCGATGACGCCCAGTGGCTGGACAAGGTCTCCGCGCAGACCCTGGCTTTCGTCGCACGGCGTCTGCTGGCCGAGAGGATCGGACTGGTTCTCGCCGTGCGCGAGCCCTCACTCGAATCCGAGTTCGCAGGGCTGCCACAGCTCGAGGTGGGGCGGTTGAGCGACAGTGATGCCCGCGCCCTGCTGAACTCCGTGATCCCGGGCCGGCTCGACGAACGAGTCCGCAATCGCATCGTCGCCGAAACACAGGGCAACCCACTGGCTCTGCTCGAGCTGCCGCGCGGGCTGACCCCCGCGGAGTTGGCGGGCGGCTTCGGACGCCCCGATGCGCGGCCACTGGCCAGCCAGATCGAGCAGAGCTTCCTGCGCCGGGTCCGAGCCCTGTCGCACGAGACGCAGCAACTCCTGCTCATCGCTGCGGCCGAGCCGGTAGGGGACGTGACCTTGCTGGCCAAAGCGGCCGCCCTGCTGGGAGTCGAGGAGTCCGCCGCATCGTCGGCCGAAGCGGCCGGACTGATCACCATCGGGACCCGGGTGCGGTTCCGGCACCCCGTGGTGCGCTCGGCGGCCTATCGCATCGCGACCGCCGAGGCTCGGCAGCAGGTGCACCGGGCCCTGGCCGACGCGACCGACCCGGACGTGGACCCCGACCGTCGGGCCTGGCATCTCGCCAACGCCGCCGCCAGGCCTGACGAGACGGTGGCCGCGGAGCTGGAACGCTCTGCCGGTCGCGCGCAGGCCCGAGGCGGGGTCGCGGCGGCGGCCGCGTTCTTGGAGCGCGCGGCCGAGCTCACCCCCGACCCGGCCGTACGCGGTGCCAGGGCACTGGCGGCAGCCCGCGCCAAATACCAGGCCGGCGGGTACGACACCGCGAGCGAGCTGCTGGACGCCGCGTCCCTCAGCCCCATCGATGAACACCAACTCGCCCAGGTGGAACTGCTGCGTGGTCAGATCGTGTTCGCCTCCAAGAGCGCCAGCAGTGCCCTGCCGATGCTCGTGAGGGCGGCCAAGCGGCTGGAGCCGCTCGACGCGGGACTGGCCCAGCAGACCTATCGCGACGCGCTGAACGCCGCGCTCATCATCGATCGACTGCCGAGCGGCGTGCAGCTGCAGGACATCGCCCGGGCTGCGCTCGCCGCACCGCCCGGGCCGCCGCCGCAACGCAACGACCTGCTCCTGCGGGGCCTCGCAGTGATGACGGTTGACGGATTCCGGGCGGGGGCGCCCATGGTGCTGCGGTCACTGGAAGCCCTGTGCACCGAACAGGTCTCCAGGGAGGACGGTCTCGGCTGGTTCCCGCTCGCTGCCCGCATGGCTTTCAACGTCTGGGACTTCGACAGCAACACGGTGTTCTCTACGCGACTGGTCGAGCTGGCCCGCGAGACGGGGGCGCTGTCGGTGCTCCCGTCGGCCCTCCTGCAGCTGGTGTCGAACCGCGTACTGGCCGGGGAACTCGACTACGCGGACACACTGATCGCGGAGGCGCAGGCGATCGGCGAGGCCACCGGAAGCCGCTACCTCGCCCACTATGTGTCCATGGTGACCGAGCCGTGGAAAGGCCGGGAAGCCGAGATGCTCAAGGCGATCGACGCCATGACCCGGGACGCGGATATCCACCAGGGAGGACCGGGCAACATGCTCAGTTCGAGCGAGTGGGCGAAGGCGGTGCTCTACAACGGACTCGGCCGCTACGAGGAAGCCTGTGCCGCGGCCGAGCGGGGGGCGCAGAACCTCCAGCAGCTGGGCCTCGCGATCAGGTCGATGGTCGAACTCGTCGAGGCCGCCGCTCGCAGCGGCAGGCCCGCCCGTGCCGCCGAAGCAGCACGCCAACTCGCCGACATGGCACAGGCCAGCGGTACCGACTGGGCCCTTGGCACCTCGGCCATGGTCGGTGCCCAGGTGAACGAGGGACCGGCCGCCGAGGCCCTCTACCGGGAGGCGATCGAACGCCTGGGCCGTACCGACGTTCAGATCACGTACGCCCGCTCGCACCTGCTCTACGGTGAATGGCTGCGCCGGGAGAACCGCCGCGTCGACGCCCGGGAGCAACTGGGCATCGCCTACGAGGCCCTGAGCCGGATCGGCGTCGAGGGATTCGCGGAGCGTGCCTGGCGCGAACTGCGTGCCACCGGCGCGACAGCGCCCAAGCGGACGGCCGAGTCGCGTACCGCGCTCACCGCTCAGGAGGCGCAGATCGCGCGACTGGCCGGTGGCGGGATGACGAATCCCGAGATCGGGGCCCAGTTGTTCATCAGCCCGCACACGGTGGAATGGCATCTGCGCAAGGTGTACGCGAAGCTCGGCGTCGCGTCCCGCAAGCAGCTCAGCGGCGCCTTTCGTGAAGGGACAGCCGTCACGGCTTGAGGCCTGATGCGAGCACCTACGGGATGCCCCCTGGTGCCCCGGGCGGGGCACCAGGGGGCAGACCATGCACTTCCCGGGGCGTCACGGCGGGGGTTCCGGCGGGAGCGTGTTCACAGAGGCATCGACGGATGCCGTGTGTGAATCGGAGCCGTGGTGACCGTGTCCCTGAACGTGTCGGAATCCCGTACAGATCCCCAGCCGTCTTCCGTGGAAAGCACTCTGGATGAGGCCGTGTCCGTCTTCGAGGGGCTGCGGCCACGCCTCTTCGGCATCGCGTACCGGATGCTTGGGAGCGTGGTGGAGGCCGAGGACGTGGTCCAGGATGTGTGGCTGCGCTGGCAGAGCACCGACCGCTCGGTAGTGGTCAGCCCCGTGGCCTTCCTGTCGCGCGCCACCACCCGGCTGGCCATCAACGTGGCCCAATCCGCCCGCTCCCGCCGACAGACCTACATCGGCCCCTGGCTGCCCGAACCCATCGACACCAGCAGCGACCCCGAGGCCGACGTGCAGCAGGCGGAAGAGCTGGAGCTCGCACTGCTCCTGGTCATGGAGAAGCTGACGCCCACGGAGCGAGCCGTGTACATCCTGCGCGAGGCCTTCGAATACACCTACGCTGACATCGGCGACATGCTGCACCTCAGCATCGTCAACGTCCGCAAGATCGCGAGTCGGGCCCGCAGGCATCTCGCGGACGAGCAGCGCAAGACCGCGGACGCGGTGGAGCACCGGCAACTGCTGGAAGTCTTCGTCACGGCCGCCAGGACCGGAGACGTCGCCTCCTTGGAATCGCTCCTGGCCCCGGAGCCGACGGGGACCACTTGGCGGCCGGACGTTGACGTGATGCGCCTTGCGGGTAACGGAGGGTAATCATCGTGTCAGGTTGCCTGGAGCGCATCGGTGCCTCCAGGCAACCGACTTCCGGCTCTAGAAGAACCCAAGTTTTTTGGGGCTGTATGAAGTCAGAATGTTTTTCGTCTGCTGGTAGTGCTCCAGCATCATCTTGTGCGTCTCGCGACCGATGCCAGACTGCTTGTAACCGCCGAACGCCGCGTGTGCCGGATACGCGTGGTAGCAGTTCGTCCACACACGGCCCGCCTGGATAGCACGGCCCGCCCGGTACGCGGTGTTGAGGTCCCGCGTCCAGACCCCGGCCCCCAGCCCGTACAGCGTGTCGTTCGCGATCTTGATGGCGTCATCGAAGTCGTTGAACGACGCGACCGAGACGACCGGGCCGAAGATCTCCTCCTGGAAGATCCGCATGCGGTTGTCGCCCTCGAAGATGGTCGGCTGGACGTAGTAGCCGCCCGCCAACTCCCCGTCGTACTCGATGCGCTGCCCACCTGTCAGGACCTTGGCGCCCTCCTGCTGACCGATGTCCAGGTAGGAAAGGATCTTCTCCAACTGGTCGTTGGAGGCCTGCGCGCCGATCATGGTGTCGGTGTCGAGCGGATGCCCCGCCTTGATCTGCTCGGTGCGGGCGATCGCCGCTTCGAGGAAATCGCTGTAGTGGCCGCGCTGCACCAGCGCCCGTGAGGGGCAGGTGCAGACCTCACCCTGATTGAGCGCGAACATCGTGAAGCCTTCGAGCGCCTTGTCGCGGAAGTCGTCGTTGGCGGCCCACACGTCGTCGAAGAAGATGTTCGGCGACTTGCCGCCCAACTCCAACGTCACCGGCTTGATGTTCTCCGAGGCGTACTGCATGATCAGCCGGCCCGTGGTGGTCTCCCCGGTGAACGCGACCTTCGCGACGCGCGGACTCGACGCCAACGGCTTGCCGGCCTCGACACCGAAACCATTGACGATGTTGACCACGCCGGGCGGCAGCAGGTCGGCGACCAGGCTCATCCAGTAGTGGATGGAGGCAGGCGTCTGCTCGGCGGGCTTCAGAACGACCGCGTTTCCGGCGGCCAGCGCCGGTGCCAGCTTCCATGTCGCCATGAGGATCGGGAAGTTCCACGGGATGATCTGCGCGACGACGCCGAGCGGCTCATGGAAGTGGTACGCGATGGTGTCCTCGTCGAGTTCGCTCAGCGACCCCTCCTGCGCGCGGATGACTCCGGCGAAGTAGCGGAAGTGGTCGATGGCGAGAGGAATGTCCGCCGCCAGCGTCTCGCGGATCGGCTTGCCGTTCTCCCAGCTCTCGGCCACCGCGAGCTGTTCGAGGTTGGCCTCCATCCGGTCGGCGATCTTCCGCAGGACGTCCGCCCGCTCGGCGACGGACGCCCGGCCCCAGGCGGGCGCGGCCGCGTGCGCCGCGTCGAGGGCACGCTCGACGTCCTCGGCGGTGCCCCGGGCGATCTCGGTGAAGGTCTGCCCGTTGACCGGGCTCGGGTTCTCGAAATACTGCCCACGCGCGGGAGCCACGTACTCGCCGCCGATGAAGTGGTCGTAGCGCGACTGGAAATCGACGATCGCGCCCTCGGTGCCAGGCGCTGCGTAACGGGTCATTTTGGCTGGCCTCCCGGGGAAGGCTGCCCACCGTCGGGCAGCTCTCACCCGGAGGCTAGGACCACGGACGTTGCATGTACGTTGCGGAAGCCTCCCGCAGCATGGTCGCGGAAGCCTCCCGCAGCACGGTCGCGGAAGCCTCCCGCAGCACGGTCGTGGGAGTTCCCCCCCGGGCACGGTCGCGGGAGTTCCCCCCGGGGTCGGTTGCCGGAGCCTGCCTCAGTACCGTTGCTCGGAGCCTTGCCCGGCCACGGCCAGCTCGCTGTCGAGTGCGCTCAGGCGCGCCAGAACGGGAGGCGTGGGGCGCAGCTCGGCCAGCGCCCGCCACACCACCAGGTCGTCCTCGCCCCAGGGGGCATGCGCCCAGTCCGCCAGCAGGTCGGCGTCGCCGCGATCGACCAGCGCCGCCCGCAACTGATCGGCGAGCCTATGGCGCAGTCGCGCCAGCGCGGGCGCCTGAGACTGCGGCAACAGCGGACCGGCGTACGCGGCGGCTGCCCCCGCCACCGCACCGGCCGTCAGCCGACGCTCGACCATGTCGACATCGCACTCGACAGGCGCCGCCAAGCGGTACGGACGCGACCGCAGCAACTCCGCCCCGAGCACACGCCTGAGCCGAGCCAACTCCGCCCGCAACGTCACCTGCGGCACCGACTCGTCCTCGTACAGCGCATACAGCAATTCGTCCCCGCTCAGCCCCTCCGGGTGACGGGCGAGCAACACGACGATCTCGCTGTGCCTACGACTGAGCCGCACCTTGCGTCCGCCCACCACAAGCAGCGCTTCGTCCCTGCCCAGCGCCGATATCTCCACTGTCTCCCCGCCCCCTGCCGGCGGCGCGAGCAACGCGAGCTGGGACTCCGCGGCCCTCGCCACCGCCTGGACGAAGGCGAGGCTGTGCGGGTGCGCGAGCCCATCCCCGCCCGTGATGTCGACCGCCCCGATGAGCCTCCCGGTACGCGGATCGTGCACCGGCGCCGCCGCACACGTCCACGGTTGTACGCCCCGCATGAAGTGCTCGGTGGCGAAGACCTGAACGGGCCGGTCCACGGCGACCGCCGTCCCCGGGGCGTTGGTCCCCACGGAGGACTCCGCCCACCGTGCACCCGGTACGAAGTTCATCAGCCCCGCGCGCTGTCGCGCCGTCGCGTGACCCTCGACCCACAACAGCCTGCCCTGCGCGTCACACACGGCGAGAAGGTGCTCCCCGTCTGTCGCGAAGGTGCCCATCAACTCCCGGAACAGGGGCATCACCCGCGCCAGTGGATGCTCCGCCCGGTACGCCCGCAGGTCGCCGTCGGCCAGCTCCACCGAAGCCCCGACGCCCTCCGGGCTGACGCGGGCCCTGGCCGATCTCCGCCATGAGTCGGCGACGACCGGACGCACCGGGCGCGACACCGTCCCGGCGGCGGTGAACCTCTCGTGCGCCCGGCGCAGTACCCGCACCCGCTCGGTGGGATCTGCTCCCGGCTCAAGAGCCACCCATGGATCGGTCAACTCGGCCTCCCGGTACGGCGGTGCGGTGGTGTCATCGTCGCGCCAGGAACGGTGACCGACAAGCGTGCCGCGACGGGCGAAAACCCCTGCCTTGGGCCGCTGCGGTTGTAGCCGTGTCTCAGGCGAAGTTGACGAGGCGTATGTAGCGCGACCAGTCCCAGTACGGGCCGGGGTCCGTATGGTCCGAGCCGGGGACCTGGTGGTGCCCGATGATGTGTTCACGGTCCATGGGGATGCCGTACTTCGAGCAGATCGCCGCTGTCAGCGCTGCGGACTGCTCGTACATCGCGTTGGTGAAGTACTGCGGCTTGTCGACCCACCCTTCGTGCTCGATGCCGATGCTGCGCGTGTTGTAGGTCCAATTCCCCGCGTGCCACCCGACGTTGCGGTCACGGACACACTGGGCGATGTGGCCGTCCCTGGAACGCACCACGTAGTGGGACGAGACCTTCCTCGCCGGGTTCTGGAAGATGGCGAGCGTGTCCGCGTAGGTCTCCTGGGTGACGTGGATGATCACGTAGTCGATGGGATAGGTGCTGGGACGGTTGGCGGCCGTGTAGTTGGAAGTGCTGGCCGGGATCCACTCGGCCAAGGGGTAGTCGACCGCCTGGGCCTGGGCGGCGGTCGCGCGGTTCGCGGTCACGAGCCCCGCCGGAACGGCGGCGGCGACCGCGCCTTGGAGCAGTCGGCGCCGACTCGGGAAACGTCTCGTTCCATCCATGGCTGACCTGCCTCTCGGTGGAGGGGAATGGCTGGACTGGCGCGCTGCATTGGGGAGGGCCGCAGCCCGATGACGCCTCGTGTGAATTACGTTACGGCGCCGCCTGGTTGGGGCGGAAGGGCGCGGCTCGGATCTGTGTACGGCGGCGTGATTGTGGAAATCTCGGTCACTCGAACGGGGGAGAGGAGGGGTTGAAAAGGCCTCACTTCGGCCCGCCCGGCGCGCCGGCCCTGCGGTATTCCGCCGGGCAACGCGGCACGCGGCTCGCGTGAACTCGCCGGTCTCGGCGTGGCGTCGCCCGCACCCGCCTACCCCGCCGCGCCGACTCCCACCGGATCATCCAGGACGGCCCGCACCACCGAGTGCGCCGCGCCCAGCAAGGGCCCGTCCGGCCCGAGCCCCGATACGGTGACCCCGCAGGCCCGGCCCCCAGTCCGGCCCGTCAACTCCCGCTCCAGCGACGGCAGCAGCCAGGGCGCCAGGCGGGACAGCGCCCCGCCGAGCACCACGGCCTCGGGATCCAGGAGATTGACGGCCCCGGTGAGCGCGATGCCCATGGCAGTGCCCGCGCCGCGCAGGGCCCGGCGTACCGCCTTGTCGCCCGCGGCAGCCCGCTCGGCAAGGAGTCCGAGCCGGTCCTCGCCGGGCTCCAGCCCCGCCGCTCGGAGGACCGCCACCTCTCCCGCGTACTGCTCGAGACAGCCACGGCCCCCGCAGGGACAGGGCGGCCCTTCGGCACGCACCGGTATGTGCCCCAGCTCTCCCGCGAAGCCCCGTGTCCCGCGCAGCAGTCGGCCGTCGACGACGAGCGCGGCGCCGATGCCGATCTCCGCCGAGACGTGGAGGAAGTCCTCCGGTATGCCGTCGCCGAGCCACAGCTCGGCGAGCGCGCCGAAGTTGGCCTCGTTGTCCACCGTCAGCGGCAGCCCGGAGAGGAGCAGCGGTTCGAGGTCGAGGTCGTGCCAGCCGAGGTTGGGCGCACGCACGAGCGTGCGGGTGCCCCTGGCTACGAGGCCCGGCACGGCCACCGCGAGACCTGCCGGGGTCATGCCCGCCCCACGGGCGTCATCGCAGACCCGCCGCACCAGGGCGGCGAGTTCCCGAAGCACCGGCTCGGGCGACCGCCCACGGTTGCCGACCCGGCGGACGGCACGCGCACGGGTCTCTCCTCGCAGGTCGACCGCGCAGACGGCGAGATGGTCGACGCCGATCTCGGCGCCGATGCCCACCGGGCCGCGCGCGCTGACCGCGAGGGCGGACCCGGGGCGCCCCACCCGTCCGGGGCGCTCCGGGCCGAGCTCGTCCAGAAGCCCGGAGCGGATCAATTCGTCCACGAGGGTGGAGACGGCGGCTCGTGTCAGCCCGATCCTGGAGGCCACCGCCGCACGGGACAGCGGGCCGTGCGCGGCGACGGCGTGCATCACCCGGGAGAGGTTGCGGCGGCGCATCCCGTGCTGGGTGTCGGGCAGCCGCGCACCCGATGTTCCCGGGCGCCTGTCGTGCAGCGGTGCGGTCATGCCTCGGTCAGCCCTCACTCCCCATGGGGCGCCCTGTCCATGAGCGGCGCCGCGTCGGAGAGTACCCCGGAGATCCGCGACAGCGTCGCCTCGTCCCTCTCCACCGGGTCGAGCACCGGCCCCTGGGCCGTGCCCCAGCGCCGTGCGATGGCGCTCGGGTCCTCGCCGGTCAGGATGCCCGCCGCCTGCGCGGCGGCACCGAGCGCGACCAGTTCCTGGGCCTGGGGCACCTGGACGGCGCGGCCGGAGAGACGACGTACGGTGTGCTGCCAGGCCGCGCCACGCGCTCCGCCCCCGATCAGCAGCAGCGGGGACGACCTGTCGGCGTCGGTGTCCAGGACGAGGTCGAGAGCGCCGAGCAGAGAGTGCACGGCCCCGTCGTACGCGGCCTGCAACAACTGTCCGGGCGTCGTGTCGTGCCGCAGGCCGTGCAGCATCCCGGTGGCGTGGGGGAGGTCCGGCGTCCGCTCGCCGTCCAGGTACGGCAGGAGCGTGACCGTGCCGCCCGGGGCCACTTCCTCACGGTCCAGGCGCAGGAGCGTCGCCACCCGGTCGACGGCCAGCGTGCAGTTGAGGGTGCACGCCAGCGGCAGCCATGCGCCTCGTGCGTCGGCGAAGCCCGCCACCGTGCCGGTCGGATCCGCGGGGCGGCGCTCCGAGACCGCGTACACCGTGCCCGAGGTGCCCAGGCTCAGCACCGGAGTGCCGGGGCGCAGCCCGAGCCCCATGGCGGCCGCCGCGTTGTCGCCGGTGCCCGGGGCGACCAGCGTGCCTTTGGAAAAGGGCAGTTCAGCGCCGCCTCGCACGGTGCCGACGACTTCGCCGGGGCGTGCCACGCGGGGCAGCAGCGCCGGGTCGAGGCCGACCATGCCGAGGATCTCCTCGTCGTACGTCTCCGATGCCGACGCCCACCATCCGGTCCCCGAGACGTCACCACGATCGGTCGTGCCGAGCCCCGTGAGGCGTTCCGTGAGGTAGTCGTGGGGCAGACGAACTGCGGCAGTCGCGCGCGCGGCGTCGGGCTCGTGCTCGGCGAGCCAGGCCCACTTCGTCACGGTGAAGGAGGGCCCCGGCACACTGCCGACCCGATCGGCCCACTCCTTGGGGCCTCCGAGCCTCTCCAGGAGGCTCCGGGCCTGCGGGGCGGAACGCACGTCGTTCCACAGGAGCGCCGGCCGCACCGGCTTGCCGTCCTTGCCCAGCGTGACCAGCCCGTGCTGCTGACCGCCCACTGACACCGCGGAGGCCTCCCGCGCGAGAGGACCGCACTGCCGCAGCGCCGCGCAGAGCGCTTCCCACCACTCCTGGGGGTCGCTCTCGCGTCCCTCGCCCGTGGTGACCCGATGCGGCGCCTGGCCGCTTGCCACGACCTGCCCGGTAGCCGCGTCGACGACCAAGGCCTTGGTGGACTGCGTGGAAGTGTCCACGCCGACGACAAGGGGTCCCTGGGCTGATGGCGCTGATGACATATGGGTCTCCGTTCCTGCGGCTCTCCCCGGGTGTGCCCCGGAGTTTCCTCCCCGACCTTCCCAGCGGCGCCCTCGGATACTAATTTGTAAAGCGCCATGACGAAATAGGTGAGGGAGTCGCACATGAACTACCAGCCCACCCCTGAGGACAAGTTCAGCTTCGGCCTGTGGACCGTAGGCTGGCAGGGCCGCGACCCGTTCGGCGACGCCACCCGAGGCGCACTCGACCCCGCAGACTCGGTACGTCACCTCGCCGAACTGGGTGCCTACGGAGTGACCTTCCACGACGACGACCTGATCCCCTTCGGGGCGTCCGACACGGAGCGCGAAGGCCACATCAAGCGGTTCCGGCAGGCGCTGGACGCGACAGGCCTGGTCGTACCGATGGCGACCACGAACCTCTTCACGCACCCCGTCTTCAAGGACGGCGCGTTCACCGCCAACGACCGCGACGTACGTCGCTACGCGCTGCGCAAGACGATCCGCAACATCGACCTGGCGGTGGAGTTGGGCGCGCGCACCTACGTGGCGTGGGGTGGCAGGGAGGGAGCGGAATCCGGTGCCGCGAAGGATGTGCGCGATGCGCTCGATCGGATGAAGGAGGCCTTTGACCTCCTAGCCGAGTACGTCACCTCCCAGGGCTACGACCTGCGGTTCGCGATCGAGCCGAAGCCGAACGAGCCGCGAGGCGACATCCTGCTGCCGACCGTTGGCCACGCCCTGGCCTTCATCGAGCGCCTGGAGAAGCCCGAGCTGTTCGGCGTCAATCCCGAAGTGGGCCACGAACAGATGGCGGGGCTGAACTTCCCGCATTCCATCGCGCAGGCGCTGTGGGCGGACAAGCTCTTCCACATCGACCTCAACGGCCAGACCGGCATCAAGTACGACCAGGACCTGCGGTTCGGCGCCGGTGACCTGCGCAGCGCCTTCTGGCTGGTCGACCTCCTGGAGAGGGGCGGTTACGAGGGCCCGCGGCACTTCGACTTCAAGCCGCCCCGCACGGAGGACTACGAGGGGGTGTGGGCATCGGCCGCCGGCTGCATGCGCAATTACCTGATCCTGCGGGAGCGGGCGGCCGCTTTCCGCGCCGACCCCGAGGTGCGCGAAGCGCTGAGCGCCTCGCGCCTCGACGAACTGGCGCTCCCCACGGCCGAGGACGGTCTCAACGGACTCCTCGCTGACCGGAGCGCCTACGACGCCTTCGACGTGGAGGCGGCCGCCGCGCGCGGCATGGCCTTCGAGCGCCTCGACCAGCTCGCCATGGACCATCTCCTGGGCGCGCGCGGCTGAGCGTTCTGCGGCCGGAACGGGCCGCCTCCCGGAGGCCGGGGGGCGGCCGCCGTCCACGCGGCCAGGAGGGGCCCTCAGGGCGACGCAGCGGGATGTTCGTGCTGCTCGCGGTCCGCGTGGCCGTCGGAGTCATCACACCCGTAGCAGGCCGAACCGCACCCACGGCCCCTCCGTGTGCGCTGCGTCAGCGCTTCCGGGGCAGCCGCACGTACGTCACGGTGGTCTCGACGCCGCTGTCCACCAGCCGCCCGTTCTTATCGAATGCTTCCGCCCCGTCCCTCATCCCGAAGTCGTTGTCATTGATGAGGGCCAGCGTGCGACCGTCGACTGCGGCGACGCCTTCGATCTTGTCGGGTATGCCGTTGACAGCGCCCAGGTCGACGACAAGACGCTTGGCGAGGACGGGCACCCCGGAGGCCGCGGGGTCGTCGAGCTGCTCCAAGGAGGGCCGTGTGGTGGCCTTGTCCCACTTGCTGCCGAGGATGTCGGCCCGGCGGTTCAGTGCGACGGCCTGAAGCCTGGCGGCCTTGTCGGTGCGCTCCTGTACGAGCAGCCGGTCGCCGCCGATGGCCACCACGGAGGAGATCTTCAACTCCGAGGTGTCGTCCTCTCCGGGATCGACGACGTCCACCGCGTCGAACCGGTAGGCGTACTCGGCGGTGACCGCCTGCTTCTTCGGCGAGAAGCGCAGCAATCGCGCCGTGCGCGACGCTTCGCCCGCGTCCTCGTCGGGCAAGGACAGGGGACTCTGCACGGCCATCACCAGTTCGCCCCCGGGAAGCTGGGCGAGCCCTTCGAAGCCGCGGTTCGCCTTGCGGTGCAGCAGAACGCCGGGCAGCGCCTCGACCACCGGATAGTCGGCACCACGCAGCTTCAGCCCCTGCGGGACGTAGCGCTTGAGTACCTTCCCGCGCGCGGAGACATGGATCAGGGAGGGCCCGTACTCATCGACCAGCCAGAAGCTGCCATCGGCGGCCCGCACGATGCCCTCGGTGTCCAGCCCGTTCGCGTCGTACGTGACCGGGGTTCTCGCGTCATAGGAGTACGGCGCCTCATCGCGTCCTTCCTGGTTGGGCAGGCCCGTGACGGGCCTCCCTGAGGACGTCGTGAGAGGCAGGGCGGAGACGACCTTCACCTTGTCCCCGGAGACCCGGATCTTGACGATGGCCGGGTCGAAACGGGGGACCGGGAAGGTGCGGCGCTTCTTGCCGTCCACCTTGATCTGGCCGTTGGGCCCCCGGTCCGTGACCGTCCAGAACTCGCCCTTGCGGTGGGCCGGGTAGAGGTCACTGCCGATGCCGCCGAGATCCACTCCCCGGTCGTTGCGCACCGTCCCCGGCAGCAGGGCGTTGCTGAAAACGCCGAGAGGGATGTCTCCCAGGGCGGCCGCTGCGGTGATACGCGCCTGTTTGTGGCTCCCGCTCGCCTGACTGCCGGTCGCGGTGCCGGCAACCGCCAGCCCGGCCACGACGGCGAGCGGAATGCCGATGGCTACGGAGCGGCGGACGCGACGCCTGCGGGCGGCGTGCGGGGACATCGGGGCCTTCTGGGGCACGAGTTCGGTCACAGCGGCCAGACTTCGCCGCTGCCGAGAACAGGAAGAAGCTGTCAGATGAACGACATGAGACGCGCCGACGGCGCCTCCTGCGAGATGCAGGAGGCGCTGCCGGTGTGGCCGGCGCACGGGCGTCCGGCGCGAACATGCCGGTGAGCGGCGCATGCTCTCCAAGAACACCGCACGCCGCTGCCGGTGTGCCCGGCGCACGGGCGTCCGGCGCGAACATGCCGGTGAGCGGCGCATGCTCTCCAAGAACACCGCACGCCGCCCGCGCGGTCGAGCGAACCGCCTAGCCCGTCACCCGCAGACCGAGCACGCCCTTGTCACTCGCTGCCTCTCGCCATGGCCAGAGCCGTCGCCGGGTCATGGGCGGCCGGTCCCGCCGGGGTCCAGCGGCCGCGCTCCTTGCGGTAGGGCCACCAACGGCCGTCCCGCCCGTGGCGCAGCTGAGCGTCCGAGCCGACGACGGTCCACCGATTGCGAGCCGCCCGCAGTTGTGGGCGCTCACCCTCTTCCCAGGCCGCTTCCAGCGTGGCACGCGCGCGTGCCAGCGAGTCGTCTTTGGGTGTCCACTCCTCTTCGAGTACACGTAGCGCGGCTCGCCCCCCGTACCGCCAGGCCTGTACGGCGAGAGCGAGACCGTCGCGGCCGCGCTCCGACGCCGTCGCGAGCCGGGCCTGGACGGCGGGCCCCGGATCGGCGGCGGCCAGGCGTACGGCGTCCTCGCTCGCGGTCAACTCCTCCTCGATCGCATGCTGTTCATGACCAGGAGTGAGCGCGTCGGCCAACAGACGGTGCGCCTCGGCGGCCGCCTGCGCCGCCAGGAACTCCACGGCGGCCACGTCGAGCCCCTGCGCGGGCTCGGCCTCCGTGTCGAGCGTCGGCGGCAGTCCCGGCTCGGGTGGCAACGCGGGCAGGACGGGCAGCGGCGGCAGGATGGCGCCGTCCGCGTACGCCTGCGCGGCGCTGACGCCCTCTGGAGCGCCGTCCTCGGCCCCCTCACCGGGCTCCTGTGCCTCGGCCCGCGCAACGCTGCGCTCGTGCAGCTCGTCGAGGAGTTCACGCTCCCAGCGGCCCCGCATCAGCAGGAGCACGAAGGGGTCCTGATCGAGCAGCCGCGCCACCTGGTAGCAGAGCGCGGTCGTGTGCCCGCAGTGGTCCCACGCCTCACAGTCGCACTCGGGCTCCAGATCGCCGATGCCCGGCAGGAGCTCGATGCCTGCCGCCGCGGAGTCCTCCACCAGGTGCGGCGGCATGTCGCGGTCGAGGAGCGCCGCGATGTGCCCGGCCCGCTCAATGGCCATCGTCAAGAAGCGGTCCCACTCCTCTGGGCTCAGCTGCTGCAACAGCACATCGGAGCGGTGCGGGGTACCGTCGCGGTCCTTGACGACCGCGGTTATCCGGCCGGGCCGCACAGAGACCGCCCCCACCGCACCCGCGCGCGCGAGCCGACGGCCGGCCTTGAGCTGACCGTTGTCCAGGGCCGTGTCCTCCAGCGCCTTCAGCCAGGCCTGGCCCCACCAGGTCTGCGCGAAGCCCCGCCCGTGCGGAGGCGGCAGTGCCTCGAAAGTACGCTCGTCCGTAGCCCCCTCGGCGTGCTTGCGGCCGTCCTCGGCCTCATACACCTCGTCATGGATGTCACTCATCGCGTGCCCCCTCGCAGCTCCACCAGGTCCGACAGTTCAGCGTCGGTCAGCTCGGTGAGACCGCTCTCACCCGAACCGAGGACGGCGTCGGCCAACTCCCGCTTGCGCAACAGCATGTCCGCGATTCGATCCTCGATCGTGCCCTCGGCGATCAGCCGGTGCACCTGCACCGGCTGCGTCTGCCCGATGCGGTACGCACGGTCGGTGGCCTGTGCCTCGACGGCGGGGTTCCACCAGCGGTCGTAGTGCACGACATGCTCGGCACGAGTCAGGTTCAAGCCCGTTCCCGCCGCCTTCAAGGAGAGCAGGAAGACCGGCACCTCACCGTCCTGGAAGCGCTGCACCATCGCTTCGCGCTCCGCGACGGGTGTGCCGCCGTGCAGGAACTGCGAGGGGATACCGCGGTCCGCCAAGTGCCGCTCGATGAGCCGTGCCATCTGCACGTACTGCGTGAAGACCAGCACGCTCGCCTCCTCGGCGAGGATGGTGTCGAGCAACTCGTCGAGCAGCTCCAGCTTTCCGGAGCGGCCCGGAATCCGGGGCTTGTCCTCCTTGAGGTACTGCGCGGGGTGGTTGCAGATCTGCTTGAGACCGGTCAGGAGCTTGACGATCAGCCCGCGCCGCGCGAAACCGTCGGCTCCGGAGATCTCGGCGAGGGTCTCTCGGACCACTGCTTCGTAGAGGCCCGCCTGCTCCGCGCTGAGCGAGACGGCACGGTCGGTCTCCGTCTTCGGCGGCAGCTCGGGCGCGATCCCCGGGTCCGACTTGCGTCGGCGTAGCAGGAACGGACGTACGAGCTGCCCCAGCCGCTCGGCGGCGCCGGGATCCGCGCCGCCCTCCACCGCCTTGGCGTAGCGGGTGCGGAAGGCACCGAGTTTGCCGAGCAGGCCGGGGGTGGTCCAGTCGAGGATGGCCCACAACTCGGAAAGGTTGTTCTCCACGGGGGTGCCGGTGAGCGCCACGCGCGCGCGTGCCCCGATGGCGCGCAGCTGCTTCGCGGTCGCCGAGTACGGGTTCTTGACATGCTGCGCCTCATCGGCGACGACCATGCCCCAGGAGGTCTGGCGCAGCCGCTCGGTGTCGAGCCGCATCGTGCCGTAGGTCGTGAGCACGAACTCGCCGTCCGCCAGATCCTCCAGATTGCGCTGGGCCCCGTGGAATCGTCGTACGCGCGTGCCGGGTGCGAACTTCTCGATCTCTCGCTGCCAGTTCCCCATCAGCGACGTCGGACAGACCACCAGGGTGGGGCCAGCGGTGTCCTTCTGCGTCTGGCGGTGCAGGTGCAGCGAGATCAGCGTGATCGTCTTGCCGAGACCCATGTCGTCGGCGAGGCAGCCGCCGAGGCCGAGCGAGGTCATCCGCGCCAGCCAGTTGAGGCCGCGCAGCTGATAGTCGCGGAGCTCCGCGGCGAGGGCCTCGGGCTGGCCGACGGGCTCCATGCCCTCGGGGTCGGCGAGCCGCTCACGCAGAGTGGCGAGCCACCCCGTGGGCTCTACCTCGACGGGTCGCCCCCCGACCTCGGTGGTGCCCGTCAGGGCGGCGCTGAGGGCGTCGATCGGGGTGACCTTGCGGTCCTGCTGGTCGCGGGCGCGGCGGACCTCCTCGGGGTCGATCAGCACCCACTGGTCGCGCAGGCGCACCACGGGGCGGTTCGACTCGGCGAGGCGGTCCAGTTCGTCGCGCGTCAGCTGCTGGTCGCCCAGCGCGAAGCGCCAGTTGAAGGCGAGCAGGGCATCGGCGGAGAGAAACGACGGCGTGTCGGAGGACAGCTTGTCCGGCGTCTTCTCGTCGCCCTGCCGCTCGTCGTCCGGCGGGCCGATGACGGCGCGCGCGGTGAGACTGCGTGCCAGTTCCTTCGGCCAGTGCACGTCGACGCCTGCGGCCGCGAGCATCCGGGCTCCTTCGCCGAGGAGTTCGGTGACTTCCTCGTCGGCGAGTTCGATCGCGTCGGGCACGGTCGCCGAGAGCAGCGGGGCGAGCGGAGGCCACGCGCGCGTGGCGCGACGCAGCGCCAGGAGGGCATCCATACGAGAGCGCGACCCGAAGGCCTGCGCGGTCGAGCCGCTCCCTGCCCACACCTCGGCTGCGTCCGCGACCAGTGAGGGATCGCTGACGCTGTGCAGTTGCAGAACGGCACGGAAGGGAAGCCGCGTACCGTCCTCGGTGACCGAGACGAGGCTGGGGATCTCCACGCGCAGCGAGATCCGAACTCCGGCGTCGTGCCCCGCCGCCACGTCCGCGGCCCATGCCCGCTGCTCGGGGACGTGCTGTGGCTCCGGTGACGCGAAGACCGGCCCGCCCGCGGCCAGCACGGCGGCGGGGGAGCGGGGCAGGGTGTCGGCCACGGCATCGAGGAACTGTCGCAGCAGTCGCTCCGGCTCGGGCAGCCGCAGCGGTGTGCCGTCGTCCAGCGGCAGGGCGTGGGCGGCCGGTGGCATCGCCGCGGCGAGCTCACGCAGCCTCTGAAGATCCTGTGCCCCCAAGGGGCCGGCGCGCCAGGAGTCGTGATCAGCGGCCGATAGTCCCGGCAACAGCAGGCCGCGGGCGGCGAACTGTAGCGCGAGCACCCCCGCCGTCCCCCAGAAGGCAGCCGCCGGGTGGGTTCCCGATGCGGCACGCGCGCGCGTGAGGACCGGCAACGCGGCCCGAACCGGCAGCAGTACCGCGGACACGGCACTCAGTTCGACGTCGTCATCCCCCAAGAGGGCGACGGACAGCTCCTCGAAGGTGCCGTCGACGACCGCAGGCGGCTGCGTGCCATCCGGGCGCCAGAAGGCGACCCGGCCGCCGCGTGCAGGGTCGGCGGGCACGAAGAGAACAGAACAGCGCGACAGTTCAGAAATCTCGTCGGGGGAGACGACAGGGAGTTTGTGCACAGCGATGGCGCATTCCTCAAATTTGACTACTGAGACCGGAGCGGCCGAGAGTACATCATGTGCAAGGCTTTCCGGGTGACCGCGCGCGGTGATCCCGGTCACGTCTCGCGGAGGGGGTGTAGCCAACCCCCCTCCTCCGAAGGCGCTGTCCCCCGGTGGAACACGGGGGGTGCCGCCATGGTCGCCGCAGGTGACCGATCCGTACGTTGTGACAGGTCAAGCCCGTCGTCGCGGATACCGGAGACCCACCCATGCCCCAGGTCGCAGCAGCAGTCGCGGAACGGCCCCCAGCCACAGTCGGCAAGCAGCCCGCCGGAAGCGATTTCGCGCCCCTTCTGCGCACCGTCAAAGAGCAGGGGCTCTTGGACCGCCGAATCGGCTGGTACACACGCTCCATCGCGATCAACGCCCTGGCGCTGGTCGCCGTGGGCACCGGAATGTTTTTCGTCGGAGCTTCGTGGTGGGTGCTGCTGCTCGCCCCTGTCCTGTCCGTCCTGTGTGCCCGAACCGCCTTCATCGGCCATGACGCGGGCCATTCGCAGATCACCGGCAACCGGTCCGTCAGTCGGGTCCTCGGCCTCGTACACGGCAACCTGCTGCTCGGGATGAGCTCGGCCTGGTGGAACGACAAGCACAACCGGCATCACGCCAACCCCAACCACATCGAAAAGGACCCCGACGTCGTCGCGGACGTCCTCGTCTGGACCAGCAAGCAGGCGAAGGTCCGGGTGGGCTTTCGGCGTTGGCTCACCCGCAACCAGGCGTGGTTGTTCTTCCCGCTGACGCTCCTCCAAGGCATAGCCATGAAGATCTACGGCTTCCAGGATCTGCGCCGGCAGTCGCCGCGCGAACGCGTGGCGGAGGGGACGCTTCTTGTGGCCCACCTGGTGGGGTACGTGACACTGCTGCTCGCCACCATGCCCCTCGGTCACGCGATCGTTTTCGCCGTCATCCATCAGGCGCTGTTCGGCCTGCACCTCGGACTCGCGTTCGCCCCCAACCACAAGGGCATGGAAATGCCCGATCCGGACGGCGAGCGCTGGGGCCATCTGAGCCGTCAGGTGCTCACGTCCCGCAACATACGCGGCGGCCTGCTCACCGACTGGTTCCTCGGCGGGCTCAACTACCAGATCGAGCATCACCTCTTTCCCAGCATGCCCCGCCCTCACCTGCGGCTCGCCCAGCCGGTCGTGCGCGCCCACTGCGCCGCGCTGGGCATGTCGTACACGGAGGCTGAATTCGTCGACTCCTACCGTCAGGTGCTGCGGCACATGTACGAAGTCGGCGAGCCCCTGCGGATCGAGTAGGCCGCGGGCGGCGGCGGGCAGTTCACGTGCGACGAGCCGCCGGGTGAAGGCCAATGGCTCGGAAGTCGAGATCCAGTAGGGGACGACTCAGGGGTCTCTCAGGGTCGCGATCAGGAACCGTCTGAAGCCCGATGCCGTTTTCCCAGACAGAGAGCGGCGCCAGCCGCGAAGGAGGCGACACATGTCGAGGAACGCGAAGATCGCCGCAGGAGGTGTGGCAGCCGGGCTCATCATGCTGATCTGGCTGCCCTGGTGGGCCGCACTGCTGATCGTCCTCGGGGTCCCGGCGGCGGCCTATCTGACACTCGACCCCGGGCAGCGGCGCAGGCTGCGCCGCGTCACGCGCAAGGAGCTCGGCCGCTGAGGTCGCTGTGCGGCTTCGGTGCTCCGGTTCGCTCGCGGCCCGACAGACGTCGGTCCCGCGAGTGAACCGAACAGTACGTCGTGCCACCGAGCGTGTTCCTGCGGCCATTTCAGGTGGGGCGGACCGCCATCTTGTCGAGGGCCTCCAGGAGCGCCGGAAGCTCGGGGCCGCGACCCACCGGCAGCACTTCGCCGGGCTCCTCGTCCAGGAGTATGAACGCGATGTCGTCGGTCCGGGCGACCATGGACCAGCCGGGGCCGTCGACCCGCAGTGTGCGGGCATCACCCGTGGCGAAGGAGGACCGCACCCGGCCCAGGGGCGGAGGAGTACCGAGATAGGCACGCGCCTCGGCAAGGACGCGCCGGACGTCGGTCAGCGGCGCCTCCTCGGAGCCCGCCGGGGCCGCCTCCTGGGAGCTCTCCGGCGCGAAGTCGGCGTCATCTATCTGCTCCCGCCAGGCCGCCCACTGCAGCGCTATCTCGTCGGCGCCGAGGCGCCGTTGAGCCGGGCCCCAGGTGTCCGACCGCGGCGGTGCGAGAGGTTTCCGGTTCCCGTCCTCGGGATCCGGCTCCGGATCGTGTGGAGCGGGCACGCCGGGGGCCGCGACCGCGACGGCCAAGGGCCAGCCGGGCAGTGCGGCGACAACCGTGCGCTCGTCGGGGGACAGGTCGTACTCCATGCCGCAGTCCCACGAGGCGATCGCCACGGCCACGAGCGACACGTCGTCGACGACGACCGTCCATCGCGCGCCGTCGCCGTCCTGTCCGAGTACCAGCCCGTACCCGGCGGCAAGGGGCGCGAGGCCCAGCGCCGCACACGCCTGCGGATAGTCGTCGCCCAGCACGCTGGGGAACTTCGCGGGCGTGAGGAGAACCGCCGTCAGCACGTACAGCGCGTCGTCATCGGCGGCGACAGCGTCGTCCGTCCCGGCCATGCGAGCCTCCCATCGCTTCCTCTGTCGGCGCACCCTAACCAGTCGTCCCAGAGATCGTCGAGAGGTGGATGACCAGGAAAATCACCGAGGTCCCGCCACCGATCCGGCTTGCCCGGGGCAGACCACGGCTCAAGCGGCGGGCAGCCCCAGCAGCGCTCGAGCCACGTCCCGAGGTGACTCGTCACGTTCCCGCGCGAGGGCGATGACGGCCCGGCAGGCCAGTTCACTGACGCCGAAGGACAGCGCCTCTGGGGAGACCCAGCCCGTGGCTTCCGCCATCTCGTCCTGATCGTCCTCGGCGCAGGCCGCCACGTAGACAGCGGCCGCTTCGAAGAGATTGTGGGGGCGCTTGCGCTTCGCGGGGCCCTGCGCGCGCTCACCGTCGTCACGCCTGCCGGCACGCCATAACGTACGAAGCCTGTCAAACATGTGGTCGACCTTCCCCCGGGGTGTGGTTTACACCGCTGAGTGCTCATCTGCCGTTGCCCAAAGTAGAGTTAGCGCTTCGGTCACAGAAGGGGGAGCGCGCGGTGAAGCGTTTCGAACGGCTTGAGCAGATCAGGCGTCTTGACCCGGAGAAGGACTTCCTCGAGATCTACCGGCTCACCGCGACGTTCGAATTTCCGTGGGACTACACGCGCGCACTTGAACTCGCCCTCTACCGCACCTACGCAGTGCCCAGCATCGGCCGACTGCTCGCCGAGACGGCGGAGCTGACGGACCGTACGCAGAAGAGGTACGACGACACGGCGCTGCTCCTCGACACGATCGTCGAGCACGGATTCGAAAGCGACGAGGGCCGCACCGCCATCCGCCGCATCAACCAGATGCATCGCAGTTACGACATCAGCAATGACGACATGCGCTACGTCCTGTGCACGTTCGTCGTGGTGCCCAAACGATGGATCGACTCCTACGGCTGGCGCAGACTCTCGCGTCACGAGACGGTCGCCGCCGCCACCTATTACCGCACCCTCGGGCAGCACATGGGCATCAAGGAGATCCCGGGCTCCTACGAAGAGTTCGAGCGCTGCCTCGACGACTACGAAGAGGCCAACTTCGGCTGGAACCAAGGCGCGCGCGAGGTGTCCGACGCGACGCTCGACCTGATGGCCTCCTGGTACTCGCGCCCCCTGGCTCCCCTGCTGCGTTCCGCGACCCTCGCCCTGCTGGACGAGCCCTTGCTGCGCGCGTTCCACTACGAACCGCCGGGCGCCGTCACACGGTCGCTGGTGAGAGGCGCGGTGCGGCTGCGCGGGCGCGCCGTCCGCCTGCTGCCGCCACGCAGGGTGCCGCACTATGCGCGGCAGAACTGGGAAATCAAGGGATACCCGGACGGCTACGAGATCGCGGAACTCGGCACCTTCCCGGTGCCCGGCGCCCGCGGTTGCCCGGTGCCGCACAAGGCCAGGTCAGCGGCCGCTCCCACCGAGTGACGCCAACGTCTCGCGCAGCCAGGCCAATTCGGCCTGGCTGGTCGCGCGGGCGATCGTGAGGATGCCATGCCGGAAGGGGTCGTCGAGCTCCTCCGCGCGCAGCGGCCGCTCGCCCTCGTAGAAGAAGCTCGCCGGCTCCTCCAGGAAGGTCAGCCGCCTGCGCAGCACCGCGGCCTGGGCCGCCTCGTCGTCCAGGTGACGGAGGAACGCGAGCAACGTGAACCAGCGGTTCTCGTCGGTGATGTCGCCTCGCGCCGGTTCCGCGAGCCGCTCGCGCAGTTCCCGCTTGCCCTCCGGTGTGAGGGTCAGGACGTGGCGTGGCGCCGCGACGGCCCCCGGCTGCGTCTCACGGGCCAGCAGTCCCGCCTTCTCCAGCCGCTTGATGGCCGGGTACAGCGTGCTCTCGGCGACGGGCCGCACGTGCCCGGTCAGTGCGGTGATGCGCTTGCGCAGTTCGTAGCCGTGCAGCGGGGCGTCATAGAGGAAACCGAGGATGGCCAGTTCGAGCATGGTCCGCATTCTGCCGCACCCCTCACCGCTCCCGTTGTACCTCACGCTCGGCATACATCGGCCACGATGTATGGTGCGGGCAGTGCTCAGGAGGCCTGGCGAGCGGCGTCGCGGCGCCCGACATGACGACGAGAGGCGGGGGAAACGGCCATGAGAGAAGCACGATTCGACGCGCGCGGGAACCGCGTGCGGTGGACGGAGACCGGCGGGGACGAGCCGGCGAGGGTGTACGTGCACGGCCTCGGCGCGGCGTCGACCGTCTACCATGCGCATATCGCGGCCACACCGGAACTGGCGGGACGCCGCGCACTGTTCGTGGACCTCCCGGGGCACGGCATCAGCGACCGGCCGGCCGATTTCGGCTACACGCTCGAAGATCACGCACGGGCATTGGCCGCAGCTCTGGACGAGGCTCAGGTCGCCGACGCGGAGATCATCGGGCACAGCATGGGCGGCTCAGTCGCCATCGTGCTCGCGTACCGGCGGCCCGACCTGGTGTCGCGGCTGGTCGTCTCGGAAGCCAACCTGGACCCGAACCCTCCGCTGACGGCGGGTAGCAGCGGTATCGCCAGCTACGAGGAGGAAGACTTCGTCAAGGGCGGCGGCCACGCGCGCGTGCTGGAGAAAGTGGGCCCTACATGGGCGGCCACCATGCGGCTCACCGACCCAAGGGCCTTGCATCGAAGCGCGGTCGGTCTCATGGCGGGGACGCGGCCCACGATGCGCCGCATGCTGATGGAACTGTCCGTGGACCGCGTCTACTTGCAGGGCGCTTCGAGTGGTGAACTCCCGGGACGGGACGTGCTGAGTGCCTCCGGGGTGCGGGTGGTGACCGTGCCGGAAGCGGAACACAACGTCATGTTCGACAACGCCGACGCGTTCGCCGCCGAAGTCGCGAGGCGGCATTGAGCGTCGGCCCGAAGGCGGGGCTCGCTCAGTTCTCGCGTACGGCCAGAGCGAGGAAGCGGGCGTCCTCGTCGACGTATGACGTCATGTGCCAGCCGGAACCGGCGAGGAGCGGGCCGAGGTTGGCCTCCGCCCGCAGATCGTCCGACGTGATCCGGCGTCCCTGACGGGCCGCGAGCGCCGCCCGGCCGATCGGGTGGAAGAGGGCGAGCAGCCCACCGGGGCGCACCACTCGCCGCAGCTCCCGCAAGTTCTCCGCGGGATCCGGCAGATGCGCGATGAGTCCGGCACCGAAGACCGCGTCGAGCGACTCGGCGAGCAGCGGCAGCCGTGCCACGTCGGCGAGGAGGAGCTGACCGTCGCGATCCCTGCCCGCTTCTCTCGCGGCCTCCAGCATGGCGGGCGTCAGATCTGCGCCGAGTACGATCCCTGATGCCCCCACGGCGTCCCTGAGGGCGGGGAGGGCGCGTCCGGTGCCGCAGCCCGCGTCGAGTACCCGGGAGCCGGGGCGCAGCCGGAGCTCGGCCACGGCTGCCCGGTACGCGGGCCCGTCGGCAGGGAATCGGGAGTCCCAGTCGGCCGCGCGGGCCGTGAAGAATTCCTGGACCTTTGTGTGGTCGTCGCTCATGGGCCCCATGTTCCCGCAAGAACCGCACGCACGTTGGAGGTACTCGTTCGAGCGTGACGCGATCGTTCACGACCCTCTCTCTGTCATAGTCCGTCAGCTTTCAAAACGCGTGTACCGGTATCGCCATGGACTTCGAAGGAGGTGCTAACAGGTCTGGTCGAATACGCCGGGCGGGCGTACACCGCCCGGCCGCTCGACTCGGTGTGCTGACTCTCAGTCGGAGACAGCGGCGTACGCGAGCACCTTGTCGATCTTCACGCGGACCAGGAGTTCGCCGGGCACGCCGTTACGCTTGCCGAACTCCTCGGCTCGTTCCTCGCCCATATAACGGGCGCCGAGCCGGGCGGCCCAGTGCCGGACCTGGTCGATCTCCTCGATCAGTTCAGCGTGGCCCTGCAGGACGACGAAGGCGAACGGCGGCTGATCGTCGTCCACGCACAGCGCCACACGCCCGTCGCGTGCGAGGTTCCGTCCCTTCACCGTTTCCCTGCCGGTGTTGAACACGAGGTCGTCCCCGTCCAGCAGGAACCAGATCGGTGCGATGTGTGGGCTGCCGTCCGCCCGGACGGTCGAGAGCTTGCCGGTCCGTGTGCCGTGCGAGATGAAGGCCCGCCATTGGTCATCGGTCATCTTCTGTGCCATGTCCTCATCATGCTTGCCGGGGCGCCGGTCGTGGGGAAGGCTGGCAGGTCAGATCCTCCAGCCAGGGGGAGCGGACGCGGGGAGACGGGACCATGGGGCAGAGCACGGGGCTGGGCTGGCTGCTGGACGACCTGACGCAGCGGATGGAACACGTACGGCATGCGCTGGTGCTCTCCAACGACGGGCTGGTGACGGCTGCGAGTTCGGACCTGAAGCGTGAGGACGCGGAGCATCTCGCCGCGGTCTCGTCGGGACTTCACAGCCTTGCCAGGGGATCAGGACGCCACTTCCACGCCGGCAATGTGCGGCAGACGATGATCGAGTTCGACGACGCCGTCCTCTTCGTCACAGCGGCGGGCGACGGCAGTTGCCTCTGTGTCCTGAGCTCCGCGGAAGCCGACATCGGTCAGGTCGCCTACGAGATGACGCTGCTCGTGAACCGTGTCGGCGAGCACCTGGGCGTCGGAGCCCGGCAACCGGAACGCACGCCTGTCGTGGACCTCTGACCTGCGCTGACGCTGTCACGACAAGAGTTATCCACAGGCCCAGCGAGGATCGCGGTGGTCGGGCTACGGTTTTTCCCGAGAGCAATCACGTCTCACGGGGGAGAACCACCATGACAAGTGACACCATCACGCAGGCGGCCGATGCGGCTGCCGTCCGACCGCCGATCACGCCGAGCGGTGCCGCGAGGGAACTGGGTCTGAAGCGCGGCGAGTTCGACCTCGCGGTGATGTTGGGGCGCATCCGCACCGTCGGGGACACCCGGAGCGGTCAGCGTCGCGTGTCACGTGAGGAGATCGACCGCGTACGCGGAAGCGAAGGCTTTCCCGAGTCGTTGCGCAAGGACATCAGAGCCGTGGGTACCACGGAGGGCGCGAAGGTCATGGGCATCAGCCCGGCCCGCTTCACCCGGCTCGCCCGAGTCGGTGCGCTGACGCCGGTCAAATTCTACTTGAACCGGTACCGAGCGGTCGTCTGGCTCTATCTCGCCGAAGAGCTGCGCCAGTTCGCCGAGATCGCGGCCAACGCCGGCCTCCTCACGGGACGCACGCCGGCAGCGTTGCGCGCACGACTGGAAGAAGGCCAGGACCTGAGGGCGCGCAACTGGCGGGGCCGCTACGCGGATTGCCTGCTGCGCCAGGCCGAGGACCCTTGGGAGCGCGCCGCCGCCATGGCCTCGCTGCTCGACCCGGTGCAGATCGCGCAGATCATCAGGGATCCGTACGAACGCGCCTACCTCAACCGTCTCAAGCCCGTGCCGCGCACCCACGGAGCACCGGACTCGCCCGTGGCTCGCATCGTCGAACGGATCACCACCGCTGACGACCCGGACGAGGTGCGCTGGCTGCGCTCCAGTCTGCTGATCGGCCTCGTTCAGGCCCGCGCACAGCGCCCGGCGCCCCGACCCGCACAGCGCCCGGCGCCTCAGCCGATGCCCGAACGGGCAAGTCTTGCAGCGGAGCACGCCCTCCCGAGAGAGGTGGTGCTCGACGCCTCGGCACAGGAGCCGCGAGGTCTGCGGAGATGGCTGCGCCGCAGGCGGGCGTAGTCCGGTGGGCGCACGCCATCCATATCGGCGCTGCTACATCGTCGCGTGGAGGTCCTTGGCGTACTCCTCGATGGCAGGACGGTAGCCCGCAATCTCCGGATCTCTGCTCGTGGCGGCAAGCAGCGTCAGGAGCAACTCCATCGCGTCGTGGGTCCGGCCTGTGTTGTACAGCGCCATGGCCAGGAACGTCTTGAGCGCGCCGTCGTCGGGGAACTCGGCCGCCGCGTCGCCAAGCGTGGTGACGGCTTCCTCGTAGCGGCCAAGGCTCCTGTAGGTGCTGCCCAGGCCCAGGAGCGCTCCCCGGCGGTCGTCATCGGAAAGCCCTTCTCCGGCGAGCGCGCGCTCGTAGTAGGGAACGGCTTCGGCCTCCAGGCCCAGCGTGTCGTGGACCCACGCGGTCTGGTACGCCACCTCGGCGTCCTGCGGCCACCGCGCCGAGAGAGCGACCAGCCGCTCTCGGGCTTCCTCCCTTCGACCTGCCTCGCGCAGCCCGACCGCCTCGGCAAGGAGCCCATCCCTGTTCTCGGCACTCTCGGCGCTCCCCGCCGTGTTCTCGCTCAACTGCCCGCCCCCTCGTCGCGTTGCCCTCATCATCCCGGGTCCATCCGGGATCCGTCCCGGGCCCACTTCTGATCCACCCATGAATCCGATCTGAACGGAAGCGCAGATGCCCGACCTGACCCGCTCCAAGCCTGCTACCCCGGGTGCTTCAACCGGCCAGCTCCTCTTCGAGCCACGTGCGGCCACGCGTGCGCGCGGTGAGTCGCACCCCGCCCAGGCGCGCGGCGAGACGCTCTGCCTCACCCCGCACAGCGCTCTGCGCGTCGCTCCCGACGTCTTCCAGGAACCTGCACACGATCTCACCTCGGCTGTCCTGAGCCCACCCCCCGACGATGCGGCCGTTCCACCACAGAGACGGGCCGATGTTGCCGTTTCTGTCGAACAGACGGGGGCCGTGGTCGCCGAGGAACCAACCACGGTTCTGCCAGCCCATCGGAGTCGAGTCGAGCGCCGGGAGCAGGGCGGCCCACGGCTCAGGTGGAGGAGGCTCCTCCATGTCGTCGGGAAGCAGCAGACCGGTCACTCCGTCCAGGTCGACCTCGACAGGGCTCAGCTCCGTCAGCGCACGCTTCGTCTGGGTCTTGGTCCACCCGGTCCACCAGCGCAAATCATCCGCCGCGGCCGGACCGAACGCTCGGAGCCACCGCCGGGCGAGTTCGAGCTGGGCTTCCTGGGTGTCCCAGTCGGCGAGCCCGCCAGGGAACCAATCCGTCAGCGGGGCCCAGCGGTACTGGTGAGAGGTCCACGTGCCGCGGGGGCGTCCACGTACGACATGGCCCTCGGCGGCGAGCAGGAGAAGGAGCCTGCTGGCCAGTTTCTGCCGGCCCTCGTAGCTCTTGCCACGCGCCATCACGAGCTCCGTGCTCAGGCGTGGGTCGTCGCTCGCCAGCTCGGCCGCCGTTGCCTCGCCCCGCTCCTTGAGGGCCCGCAGAGCCGCCTCCTCGGCCTCCGCCAGCCACGCGGCGATTCCGGCCGGGTCCGCGGCGACGCCGGTCTCCGTGAGCATGCCGAGGAGGAGGCGGCGCTCCCGGGCGGCGACCGCGCGGGAACACGCGGCTCGCAGCACGGGAGCTACATCAAGGGACGTCACGAAGACCGTGCGGCGCATTCCCATCAACCGGATCACCGACCGGTCCTCGTAGAGCGCCCGCTCCACGTCCGCTACACGCCCGTCCCGCATACGGGCCCAGGCGCCCACGTACACCGACGACGGATCAGTGCCGTGCAGCGCCAGCAGAGACCGTGCCACCTCGGCCGGATCGTCCGCCCTGGTGTCGGCTGTCAGCCGATGCCGAAGTGCGAGTCGCGCCCGACGCTCGGCCACGCTTATTCGTCGCACCATGCCTCCCGCAAGGATCCTCTGCCGCTCAGGCGCCTGGCGCCGGGCTGTCCATGTGGCGCTCCCCGTATGGGCGGAACAGCCCTTCCTGGACGACCGACACCAGGAGCCGGCCGTCGGTGTCGTAGATACGGCCCCGGGCGAGGCCGCGGCCCCCCGTCACGATGGGGGACTCCTGGTCGTACAGGAACCACTCGTCCGCCCGGAAGGGGCGGTGGAACCACATGGCGTGGTCGAGCGAGGCCATGTCGAAGCCACGCGGGCCCCACAGGGGCTCCACCGGGATGCGCACGGCGTCGAGGAGCGTCATGTCGCTCGCGTAGGTGAGCGCGCAGGTGTGCACGAGCGGGTCGTCGCCCAGCGGGCCGACGGCGCGCATCCACACCGCGCTGCGCGGCTCCGCGTCCTTGATCTCCTCGGCGGTCCAGCGCAGCCGGTCCACATAACGGATGTCGAAGGGCTGGCGCCGCGCCATGCGCTCCAGCTGCTCAGGGAGCGCACCGAGGTGCTCCTTGATCTCGTCGACGACCGTCGGAAGCGACTCGGGGGCGGGAGCCTTGAGGCGCGGCGGCAGCTGGTGTTCGAACGCGCCCTGCTCGGGCTGATGGAAGGAGGCGGTGAGATTGAAGATCGTGCGGCCCTGTTGGACGGCGGTGACGCGGCGCGTGGTGAAGGAGCGCCCGTCCCTGACCCGCTCGACCTGGTACACGATGGGCACGCCCGGGCGGCCCGGACGGAGGAAGTACGCGTGCAGGGAGTGCACCGGGCGGTCGCCCTCGGTGGTGCGGCCCGCTGCCACCAAGGCCTGTCCGGCGACCTGTCCGCCGAACACCCGCTGGAGGGATTCCTGCGGGCTGCGGCCCCGGAAGATGTTGACCTCGATCTGCTCCAGGTCCAGCAGATCGACCAGCCGGTCGGCGGGATTACTCATGACAGTTCCTCGACTCCTGTCCGGGACGCGTGCTTCCTCCGGGCGGTCAGAGCTGGCCGACGTCCGTGACCCGGACGATGGCGCGGCCCTCCTCGTCGGAGGCCGCGAGATCGATCTCCGCGCTGATGCCCCAGTCATGGTCGCCGTTCGGGTCGGCGAACGTCTGCCGGACGCGCCACAGACCGTGCTCCGGATCCTCCTCGATGCGCAACAGCTTGGGGCCGCGCGCGTCGGGGCCGGTCCCGAGATCTTCGTACTCGTCCCAGTACTTGTCCATGGCCTCGCCCCAGGCGTCCGCGTCCCAGCCGGATTCGCCGTCCAGTTCGCCGAGCTCCTCGACGTGATCGAGAGCGGCGAGCTCGACCCTGCGGAACAGCGCGTTGCGCACGAGGACGCGGAAGGCGCGGGCATTCGCCGTCACCGGCTTGACCTGGTCGGCCTTCTCCTGGGCCTCCTCGGCCGTCATGACCTCGGGGTTGGCAAGCTGCTCCCACTCGTCGAGGAGGCTGGAATCGACCTGACGGACCATCTCACCGAGCCAGGCGATCAGATCCTCCAGATCCTCCGACTTCAGGTCGTCCGGGATGGTGTGCTCCAGCGCCTTGTACGCGCTCGCGAGGTAGCGCAGCACGATGCCCTCGGTGCGGGCGAGCTCGTAGAAGGAGGTGAACTCAGTGAAGGAGAGCGCCCGTTCGTACATGTCACGGATGACCGACTTCGGGGAGAGCGGATGGTCGCCGACCCACGGGTGGCTCGTGCGGTACGTGTTGTACGCGTGGAAGAGCAGCTCCTCCAGGGGCTTCGGGTACGTGATGTCCTGGAGCCGCTCCATCCGCTCCTCGTACTCGACACCGTCGGCCTTCATCAGCGCGACGGCCTCACCGCGCGCCTTGTTCTGCTGGGCCGCGAGGATCTGGCGCGGGTCGTCGAGAGTGGACTCGACGACGGACACCATGTCGAGGGCGTACGACGGGGACTCGGGATCGAGCACTTCGAAGGCGGCGAGGGCGAACGTGGACAGCGGCTGGTTGAGCGCGAAGTCCTGCTGAAGGTCGACGGTCAGCCGCACGATGCGGCCGGTGGCATCCGGCTCGGCGAGCTTCTCCACGACGCCGCCGGCGAGGAGCGAGCGGTAGATCGCGATAGCGCGGCGAATGTGCCGGAGCTGCTGCTTGCGCGGCTCGTGGTTGTCCTCGAGGAGGTGACGCATCGCCTCGAAGGCGTTGCCGGGACGGGCGATCACGGAGAGCAACATCGTGTGCGTGACCCGGAAGCGGGACGTCAGCGGTTCCGGCTCGGACGCGATGAGCTTTTCGAAGGTGTTCTCGGTCCAGCCGACGAAGCCCTCGGGAGCCTTCTTGCGAACCACCTTGCGACGCTTCTTCGCGTCGTCGCCCGCCTTGGCGAGCGCCTTCTCGTTCTCGATGACGTGCTCGGGTGCCTGGGCGACCACGAGGCCCGCGGTGTCGAAGCCCGCGCGCCCGGCCCGCCCGGCGATCTGGTGAAACTCCCGCGCGCGCAGCGTGCGGACGCGGCTGCCGTCGTACTTGGTGAGTGCGGTGAAGAGCACCGTGCGGATCGGGACATTGACGCCGACCCCGAGGGTGTCCGTGCCACAGATGACCTTGAGGAGACCCGCCTGCGCGAGCTTCTCCACCAGGCGGCGGTACTTCGGCAGCATGCCGGCGTGGTGTACGCCGATGCCGTGGCGCACGTAGCGCGAGAGGTTGCGGCCGAACTTGGTGGTGAAGCGGAAATTGCCGATCAGATCGGCGATCTTGTCCTTCTCCTCGCGCGTGCACATGTTGATGCTCATCAGCGACTGTGCTCGCTCGACGGCCTGCGCCTGCGTGAAGTGAACGATGTAGACCGGCGCCTGCTTGGTCTCGAGCAGCTCCGTGAGTGTCTCGGTGATCGGCGTCAGACGGTACTCGTAGGAGAGCGGGACGGGACGCGTCGCGGACCGCACCACCGAGGTGGGCCGACCTGTGCGGCGGGTCAGGTCCTTTTCGAACATGCTGACGTCGCCGAGCGTCGCCGACATGAGGATGAACTGCGCCTGAGGCAGTTCCAGCAGGGGGATCTGCCACGCCCAGCCGCGGTCCGGCTCGGCGTAGAAGTGGAACTCGTCCATCACGACCTGGCCGATGTCGGCGTACTTGCCGTCCCGCAGCGCGATCGAGGCGAGGACCTCGGCCGTGCAGCAGATGACGGGGGCGTCGGCGTTGACCGACGCGTCGCCGGTGAGCATGCCGACGTTCTCGGTGCCGAAGAGCTTGCAGAGGTCGAAGAACTTCTCCGAGACCAGTGCCTTGATGGGCGCCGTGTAGAAGGTCACCTTGTCCTGGGCGAGGGCCGTGAAGTGAGCGCCCGCCGCCACCAGGCTCTTGCCCGAGCCGGTCGGCGTGGACAAGATCACGTTCGCTCCGGAGACCACCTCGATCAGCGCCTCCTCCTGGGCCGGGTAGAGAGTGATCCCCTGATCCTCGGCCCACGACGAGAAGGCTTCGAAGAGGGCATCGGGGTCGGCATCCGGCGGCAGCTGATCAATAAGGGTCACACCCCCATCTTGCCTTCCTTCTCACCCGATCAGGGAACCGGAGGTCCCGACGAAGATCACGACCGCTACGCTGTGTCGCCAACGGGGCGTCAGAACAATCGAAATGGGGCGGGCGACAGCAATGATGGGACCGGCACACTCACTGTCGGGGGCGGCGGCCTGGCTCGGAGTCGGCGCGGCTGCCGCGGCCGCGGGGCACACGATGCCCTGGCCGGTCCTCCTCGTAGGAGCCCTGATCTGTGCCGGGGCGGCGCTCGCGCCCGACCTCGACCACAAGTCGGCCACCATCTCGCGCGCCTTCGGGCCGCTGTCACGCGGGCTGTGCGAGATCGTCGACAAGCTCTCCTACTCCGTCTACAAGGCGACGCGCAAGCAGGGGGACCCGCGCCGCTCGGGCGGGCACCGCACGCTGACGCACACCTGGCTGTGGGCGGTGCTGATCGGCGCGGGGGCCTCGGCCCTGGCGATATCCGGCGGGCGCTGGGCGGTCCTCGCGATCCTCTTCGTCCACATGGTGCTCGCCATCGAAGGCCTGTTGTGGCGGGCCGCACGCGGATCGAGCAGCGACGTGCTGGTGTGGCTGCTCGCCGCGACGAGCGCCTGGATCCTCGCCGGGATCCTCGACAAGCCCGGCAATGGCTCGGACTGGCTGTTCACCGCGCCGGGCCAGGAGTATCTGTGGCTCGGGCTCCCGATCGTCCTCGGAGCGCTGGTCCACGACCTCGGGGACGCCCTGACGGTCTCCGGATGCCCGGTCCTCTGGCCCATTCCCATCGGACGCAAGCGCTGGTACCCGATCGGGCCCCCGAAGGCGTTGCGTTTCCGGGCCGGCAGCTGGATCGAGCTGAAGGTGTTGATGCCGGTGTTCATGCTGCTCGGGGGAGTGGGCGGCGCCGCCGCGCTCAACGTCATCTGAGGGCCGACCCTCGCACGAGACTGGCCTGCGCCACCGGGCGGTGCGCTTCCGACCCACCGATTACCGCTGAGCCCGTGGTCGGCGCCGCGATGCCTGCGACAGGGCGGATCGGAACGGTCTCGGATGCGTCGGTGAGGCCGACGATGATCAATCCGGGCGCGGCCGCCCCCGCTCACGCGCGAATGGCCGCCCCCGCCCATGCAAGGGCCGTGGGCCCACTCACCTCGGAGCCGCTGCGCCCGCCCCCTCCTGAGCAGCCGCTATCCGTGCCAGGACCGCCACAGCGCCGCGTACGCGCCGTCGGCGGACACCAGGTCGTCGTGGCTGCCGAGCTCGCTGATCCGGCCGTTCTCCACTACCGCGATGACGTCCGCGTCGTGCGCGGTGTGCAGGCGGTGGGCGATCGCCACCACCGTGCGGCCGTCCAGGACGCGGGCGAGCGAGCGCTCCAGATGCCGCGCGGCCCGGGGGTCGAGCAGCGAGGTCGCCTCGTCCAGGACCAGTGTGTGCGGATCGGCGAGAACGAGACGTGCCAGTGCGATCTGCTGTGCCTGCGCGGGCGTGAGCGGGAACCCGCCGGAGCCGACCTCGGTGTCCAGCCCCTCGTCGAGGCCACGCGCCCAGTCGGCCGCGTCGACCGCGCCGAGTGCCGCCCACAGTTCGGCGTCCCGCGCTCCGGTCCGCGCGAGGAGGAGGTTGTCACGCAGGGAGCCGACGAACACGTGGTGCTCCTGGTTGACCAACGCCACATGGGAGCGGACCTCCTCCGCCGGCATCGCCGACAGGGCGGCGCCGCCCAGTGTGACCTGGCCAGTGCGGGGTCCGTAGATGCCGGCAAGCAGTCGGCCGAGCGTCGACTTCCCCGCGCCCGACGGTCCGACCAGGGCGACACGCGAGCCGGGCTCGACGGCGAGGGACACCTCGCGCAGCACGTCGACGCCCGCGCGGTACCCGAAGTGCACGTCGTCCGCGAGGACGTGACGCCCCTCCGGGACGACGGAGGTGTCACCCGCGTCCGGCTCGATGTCACGCACGCCGACGAGCCGGGCAAGCGACACCTGGGCCACCTGAAGCTCGTCGTACCAGCGCAGGATGATCCCCAGCGGGTCGACGAGCATCTGGGAGATGAGCACTCCAGCGGTCAGCTGCCCCACGCCGATCCAGCCCTGGAGGACGAAGACTCCGCCGATCATCAGTGTCGAACAGAGCACCGTGGTGTGGGTGAGGGTGATCGCGGGGAAGAGCACCGACCTCAAGTAGAGGGTGTAGCGCTCCCAGGCGGTCCACTCCTTGATGCGGCGTTCCGAGAGCTCGATGCGGCGTTCGCCGAGCCGGTGCGCCTCGATGGTGCGCCCCGCGTCGACGGTCTCGGCGAGCGCGGCGGCCACGGCGGCGTACCCGGCCGCCTCGGAGCGGTAGGCGGAGGGCGCCCGCTTGAAGTACCAGCGGCAGCCCACGACCAGGAGCGGCACGGCGACGAGGACCGCCGGTGCCAGCGGCGGCGCGGTCACGACGAGCCCGCCGAGCAGCAGCACCACCCACACCACACCGATCGCCAGTTGCGGCACGGCCTCACGCATGGCGTTGGCCAGGCGGTCGATGTCCGTGGTGATCCGGGAGAGCAGATCGCCGGTCCCGGCCCGTTCCAGAACACCGGGCGGCAGCCCGACGGACCGTACGAGGAAGTCCTCCCGCAGGTCGGCCAGCATCCGCTCGCCGAGCATCGCACCGCGCAGCCGCACCTCCCGTACGAAGAACGCCTGCACGGTGAGTGCGAGCGCGAACAGCCCGATGGTGCGCTCCAGATGCAGGTCCCGGGCGTCGGCCGAGACCTTCTCGACGAGGTCGCCGAGGAGGTAGGGACCGGCCATCGAGGCGACCACGGCGAGCGTGTTCACCGCGATGAGCAGGGCGAAGGCCTTGCGGTGGCGCCGGAACAGCTCGCGTACGTAGGCGCGGACGGTCGAGCTCGCGCCGACGGGCAGGGTTTCCGCGGTCGTGGGGGCCGCCGGGTCGTACTCCGGGGGCACCAGGCCGATCATGCCGTCTCCTCGATGTCGAAATTCGTAGGGGCGCCCACACTGGCGCGCTCGTCGTCGGTCTCGCGGGTCACGACCGCGCGGTACCGCGGTTCGCTGTGCATCAGTTCGCGGTGCGTGCCCACGGCCGAGACCTCGCCGTCGGCCAGGAAGACGACGTGTTCGGCACGGTCCAGGAGCAGCGGTGACGAGGTGAGCACCACGGTGGTCCGCCCGGTCCGCAGCCTGCGGATTCCGTCGCCGACCCGGGCCTCGGTGTGCGAGTCGACGGCGGACGTCGGCTCGTCGAGCACCAGGGCTTCGGGGTCGGTGACCAGGGAGCGGGCCAGGGCGAGGCGTTGGCGTTGCCCGCCGGAGAGGGAGCGGCCGCGTTCCGTGAGGTGGGCGGCCATCGGGTCGTCGTCCACCGAGGCCTGGGCCAGCGCGTCCAGGACGTCCGCGCACTGCGCCGCCGCGAGCGCTTCTTCGGCGGTGACGGCTCCGGAGGCCGGTACGTCGAGGAGCGCGCGGAGCGTCCCGGAGAGAAGGACGGGGTCCTTGTCCTGGACCAGGACCGCGGCCCGGGCCTCGGACAGGGGCAGGTCATCGAGCGCCATGGCGCCAAGGCGTACGGACGGCAGGCCCGCGGCGTCCTCGATTGCCGGGTGGCCGCCGAGACGTTCGGCGAGTCGCCCTGCCTCGTCCGGGTCGCCGCAGACCACGGCGGTCAGGCGTCCGGCCGGGGCGAGAAGCCCTGTCACGGGGTCGTACAGGTCACCGGTGAGACGAGCACCGCCCGCCCACGTCTGCCCGTCCGCCCGTGTCTGTCCGTCCGGCCGCGTCTGCCCGTCCGGCCACGCCTGTCCGGTAGTGCCCGCAGCCGCGCCCACCGAGCCTTCGGCCCCGACCTGCGGCACGGAGGCGGTGAGGCCGGGCTGCTTCTCGGTCTGTCCTGCCGTGCGCGGGCCCGGGGTCTCGGGCCGCGGCCCAGTTGTGGGCTCCGCCGTCCGCTCCAGCGAGAGGACCCGTGCGGCCCGCTTCGCGGAGGGACGTGAGAAGGAGTACGCCATGGCGATCTCCTCGAAGTGCCGCAGTGGATAGTTGAGCATCATCACCGCGCTGTAGACGGTGACCAGTTCGCCGACGGTGATCCGGCCCTCACTGGCCAGGTGCACGCCGTGCCAGACGACCGCGATGAGCAGCAGACCCGGCATCAGGACCTGGATCGCCGAGATCGCGGCCCACATCCGGGCGCTGCGTACTGCCGCCGTACGGACCTCCTGCGAGGCGCGGCGGTAGCGATCGAGGAAGAGTTCCTCGCCGCCGATGCCGCGCAGCACGCGGAGCCCGGCGACGGTGTCCGACGCCAGTTCGGTGGCCCGTCCCGCCTTCTCGCGCTGGAAGTCGGCCCGACTCGTCGCGCGGGGCAGCAGGGGAAGCACGGCGAGCGCGAGCACCGGAATGCCCACGGCGACGACGACACCGAGCGCTGGCTGGTAGGCGACGAGCCCGACGCAGACCAGGAGGACCGTGAACGCCGCCGCCGCGAACCGGGAGAGCGCCTCCACGAACCAACCGATCTTCTCGACGTCACCGGTGGAGACGGCGACGACCTCACCGGCCGCCACGCGCCGGGTGAGCGCGGAGCCGAGCATGGCGGTCTTGCGTGCGAGGAGCTGCTGCACCCGGGCCGCTGCCGTCACCCAGTTGGTGACCGCGGTGCGGTGCAGCATCGTGTCGCCCAGGGCGATGGCCACGCCCAGCAGGCCGATCAGCGCGCCCGCGAGGGCGAGCCGACTGCCGGACCGGTCGAGCACGGCCTCGACGGCGATGCCGACCATGTACGGCAGGCCCGCGATGGAGCCGAAGTGCAGCAGGCCCCAGGCGAGGGACTTGAGCTGTCCCCCGAGCTGGTTCCGTCCCAGCCAGAGAAGGAAGCGCGGCCCTGACCGGGCATCGGGGAGGCCGGGGTCGGAATACGGAAGATCGCGAATCTGCATGACGTCCCAGGACTCGGAGCGGCGGCCGTCGGCTCCGCGGATGGTCAGGAGAGGCGGCGGCGGTAACAAACCGTGAAAGGTTCACCTCGGATCGTGGTCCGAAGCAAACGGTTTTCCGTCCGGGGGTAAAGAATCGGCCCTGTCTTCCAAGGGGCCGCAGGGCTGGACAAGGGAAGTGCGGGCCGGGTGCGACCATGGACGAATGCGTATAGCCGGTGCGGTGCGAGTGGTGGTCGCGGCAGCGGCCTGCGGTGTCCTTCTCACGTCCTGCGGCAGCGGGGACGGGAGTTCGGCCAAGGGGGGCGGTGCCGACGCGGGGCACGGCAAGGGTGCGGGCGGCGCGGGGAGCGACCGCGGACGTGCCGCCGACCTCAAGCGCATCCCCGATGTGGGCGATCGGCTCCAGTCGAGGATTCCGAAGGACTCGCGGCAGGTCCTCGCGGTCTACGGCGAAGGTGAGGACTCGGCGGAGTCGAAGGTCGTGCTTTACACGAAGTCGAGTGAGACGGACACCACCTGGGAGCAGAACCGCAGCTGGCCCGCGCACAACGGCAAGAAGGGCTGGACCACCGACCACCACGAGAACGACAAGCGCAGCCCCGTCGGGGTGTTCACGCTCACCGACGCGGGCGGTGTCCTCGCGGATCCGGATGCCAAGCTCCCGTACACGGAATCGGACTCCATGCAGGCGCCGCACTACTGGCCCAAGACGCACTGGCACGACTTCGACTACGTCATCGCCATCGACTACAACCGGGCCAAGGGCACCCCGCCGAACGACCCGACGCGCCCCCAGGGCCAGGCCAAGGGCGGCAGCATCTGGCTGCACATGGACCACGGCAGCGGCACGTCGGGCTGTGTGAGCCTTTCCAAGTCGGGCATGGAGCATCTGCTGCGCACGCTGGATCCGAAGCAGCACCCGGTCGTGGTGATGGGGGACAGGGCGAACCTCAAGGCGTAGACGCAGCGTCCCCCCTCGCCGCCTCGCCGCCTCGCCGCCTCGCCGCCTCGCCCCCCTCTCCCCTCGCTGCCCTGAAGAGAGCCCATTGCGGTGATCCGCGAGGGGCCATAGAAATCCCCCATGAGAAGACACGTCATGTCCATGCTCGTGGGGGCGGCTCTCGTCGCGAGCACGCTCGTCGGCGCGGGCCAGGCCACGGCCGCCACGGCCATGCCCCGCCCCGCATCCGCGACTACGCCCCCGCCCGAGTTCGGCACCGACTGGCACGACCCGGTGACCGCCGAGCCCCCGATCGCCAAGCCGCGCACCAAGTCCTGCGAAGTGACGATCGCCGAGGCGCGGTTCAAGGACTTCACGCCGTACGAGGGTGACTACACGCCGCCCCGCGGCTGTGGCGACCGCTGGGGCAAGGTGGTGCTGCGGCTGGACGGCAAGGTGAAGGGGCGGCAGTACGACCGTCTCGGCTACCTGCGCGTCGGCGGCGTAGAAGTGTTCCGCACGTCCACCCCGCAGCCGTCCCCCGACGGCATCACCTGGTCCGTGGAGAAGGACGTCACCCGCTACCGCGAGACGCTGAGCCACGAACAGCGCGTCGAGATGCTCATCGGCAACGTCGTCAACGACACGTACACCGGCATCATCGACGTCAAGGCCACGCTGACGTTCTTCGCGCGGGAGAAAGGCGCCGACGCGCGAGCCGAGAGCGCTTCGGGGCGGGTGACACCCGACCGTGTCCTTCCGCTCGGTGACGGCACCACGCTCACCACCCCGCGCAACAGCGAACGCATCGTCGCCGAGGTCTACGCGACCGGCTCCGGGGGCGGCTGCGAGGAGTACTGGTACATGACGGTTCCCGACGCCGTGCCCTACTCCTGCGAGGCGGACAACGGCCCCTACCGTGAGGTGCAGGTCAGAGTGGACGGCCAACTGGCCGGGGTCGCCGCGCCGTTCCCGACCGTGTGGACCGGCGGCTGGTCCAACCCCTTTCTGTGGTACGTGATCCCGGGCCCCCGGGCTTTCGATGTCAAGCCCATCGAGTACGACCTGACGCCCTTCGCGGGGATCCTCAACGACGGCCGCCCACATGAGGTGGAGGTCTCCGTCGTCGGCGTCCCGAAGGCGCAGACGGGGTGGAGCACCCCGGTCAACGTCCTGGTATGGCAGGACGAGAAGAGCGAGCGCGTCACGGGCCGGCTGACCCGGCACATGGAGAACCCCCTCACGAACAAGTCGACTTACACGCCCGGTTCGGGAGAGGCCGCTCACCGGCTCGACACCAAGGGCGGCCACCGCTTGAGCGTCTCCGGGCATGTGAACACCTCGCATGGCCGTGTGACCACGACAGTGACGCGCACCCTCGCCAACACCTCCGTGCACCGATGGACCGAGGGCGAGGCGGTGGACGCGCTCAAGGCCACCTGGACCGACCGCGAGACGGTCACGACGGGCGGCCGGTCGGTGCGCACCGACCGGATGTACACGATGGACGGCACCACGACGCTCGGGGCCGGTGACCGACTCCGTACGGAGATCTCCCTCGGGGACCGCGCCGAGAGCGTCACGACGCACGGCGGCCGACGGGTCGGACGGACGGTGATCGACGACCGGTACGACGGCGACGCCTCCTACCTCACCAACGTCCCGCGCGAGGAACGGCAGGCCGTGGGCACCTCGCGTGAGCGCTACCGGCAGTTCGGCGACAGCGGCTGTCATGACCGCACCCTGGCCACCGTGCAGGGGACTCTGACGGAGGACCGGCTGCGCTGCTGAGGCGCGGACGCAGGGACAGCTTGGAGCAGGAATTGGAGCAGGAACAGGAAGGGGACGGGCCCGGCGGTGACATGAACACCGTGACATGAACACCGCGCCCGAACCCGCCCCCGAACCCGCCCCCGCGCCCCTGCTGACCGCTACGCCAGCGCCTGCGCCTGCACCTACGCCAGCGCCTGCGCCTGCACCTACGCCTTCAGCTGCGGCTTCGGTGAATCCATCCCCGGGCGCGCCTTCCGCCACAGTCCCCGAGTGAAGTCGGGGATGGCCTGCGGCGCGCCCTTCGCCTTGATCGAGAGGTGGCTCAGCGGCACGGGCGCCGTCCACGTCGCGGCGTCGTACACGTCGAAGTCCGGGACGAGACCGAGCTGCATGGTCTGCATCAGGCGGTAGATCATGATGTAGTCCATGCCGCCGTGGCCGCCCGGCGGGTTGGCGTGCTCCTTCCACAGCCAGTGGTCGAAGTCGGCGTACTTGTCGAAGTCGGCCCACTCGTCGTCCGTGTGGTCCGGCTCGATGTAGATGCGCGCGGGGTAGTCCTCGAAGACGCCCTTCGTGCCGCCGAGGCTGTTGATGCGGCTGTACGGGTGGGGGGTCGAGACGTCATGCTCCAAACGGATCACCCGCCCCTTCGCCGTCTGCACGAGGCTGATCGTGCGGTCGCTTCCGATGTACGTCTCCTTCCAGCTCGGGTCGCCCGGCGGCATGTGCGCCTTGCGGTACTCGGCGAGGCCGAGAGCGGGCGTGCCGAAGCTGGATATGTGCGTGACGCGGTCGCCGCGGTTGACGTCCATGTAGTTGGCGACCGGGCCGAAGCCGTGGTTGGGGTAGAGATCACCGCGCAGCCGCGTATGCCACAGTCGGCGCCACGGGCCCTCGTAGTAGTCGGGGTCGAACATCAGGCCACGCAGATCGTGGTTGTAGGCGCCCGCGCCGTGCAGCAGGTCGCCGAACTTGCCCGCGTGTGCCATCCGCAGGACACGCATCTCGTTCTTGCCGTAGCAGCAGTTCTCCAGCTGCATGCAGTGCCTGCGGGTCCGCTCCGAGAGGTCCACCAGCTCCCACAGCTCGTCCAGACGCATGGCGAGGGGACACTCCACGCCGACGTGCTTGCCGTTCAGCATCGCCGACTTGCAGATGGCGAAGTGGGAGTCCCAGGGCGTCGCCACGTACACGAAGTCGATGTCCCCGCGCTTGCACAGGTTCTCGTAGTCGTCCTCGCCCTTCGTGTACGTCGCCGGGGCCGGCTGGCCCGCGGTGGTGACCTTCTTCGCGGCCGCCGCGGTCTTCTCCTTGACCGGGTCGCAGAGTGCCACGACGCGCACGCCGGGGATCGCGAGGAACAGGTCGATCATGGAGCCGCCGCGATTGCCGAGGCCGACGATCCCGACCCGCACCGTGGAGCGCCGTTGGAACGGCACACCGATCATCGTCTTGCCCTTGCGGGCGGGCGCCTGGGCAGCCGTGTCCGCGGCCTCGGCGGGGAGGGCGTCCGGGGCGTCGGCGTGGGCCGTGCCGCCCGCGAAGGCGCCGAGTCCGAGCCCGGCCCCGGCGAGCCCCGCCGTGCGCAGCACCGTACGGCGCGAACGGCCGTCTCCCGGCGTGCCGGCGGTGCCTGCGTCGGGGGTGGCGCCGTCTGGGGTCGGTGTCGCGTTCTCGTCGTGCATCGGACCTCCGTAGCTGTATGTCGGGTGGTCTCTACCACTGGGGCGGAAGCCACCCTGATGGGGCTACGGCGGGGACGCAAGAGGCTGAAGTGGTCGGGAAGTTGGACTTCCTTGCGCCAGGCGTCGGTCACAACAGTGGCGGACGGTGATGAACGGAGGGTCGTCAGCGGCCGCGCGGCGCCGGCGCCGGCCCCGGCGGGCGCGTCGCGCGTTCCAGTTCGAGGAGGGCGGAGTAGTAAGCGCGGCCCGTCGCATGGTCCATGCCGACCTCGCACATGCGGTTCGCGGAGAGGTGGGCGTCATAGGGGCGGGCGGTGACCTCCGCCGCCTCCTTGCGGGTCGCCGACTCGGTCAGCTCCTTGTGGAGCATCCCGCGGTCTCCGGCGAACGCACAGCACCCTGCGTCGTCCGGCACGACCACCTCGTCCGCGCAGGCCTCCGCCACGGCACGCAACTGCGCTTCGTCGCCGAGATGCCGCATGGAACACGTGGGGTGCAGCACGGCGGAGCCGACCGTCCGGCGCACCGTCAGGTGGGGGAGCAGCTCGTCGGCGGCCCAGACGATCGAGTCGACGACCGCCAGCTCCCGGTGCAGCGTGCGGTTGTCGGCCGTCAGATACGGCACCACCTCGTGCGCGATGCCGAGCGTGCAGGAGGACGCGTCGACGACCAGCGGCAGCCGGCCGCCCGCGGTCCAGCCCCAGGCCGCCTCGACGATGCGGTTGGCCATGAGGGTGTTCCCCGCGTCGTACCCCTTGGAGTGCCAGATCGTCGCGCAGCACGTCCCCGCGACGTCGTCCGGAATCCAGACAGGCTTGCCCGCGCGCGTGGACACGGCGACGACGGCCTCGGCCAGGGAGCGGTCGCCGGGGCCGCCGAAAATGCGGTTCACACACGCCGGGTAGTAGACGGCCGAGGCTCCCGCGCGCGCGGTGCGCGGCAGCCGGCGGGCCGCGGCGCCTGGGATCTGCGGCAGCCACTCCGGTACGAGGTCGGGCCGCACGGCCTTGCGCGCCGTACGCGTCACCGTGGAAAGCAGCCGGTCGCTGATCCTGTCGGCGGCGGCCACCGCGAGTCGCGCGGACGCCTCGACGGCCTTGAAGTGCTTGGCGGCGCGCGCGGCCGTCCGTTCCTCGCGGGGCGAGTGCCGCGCGTGCCGGAAGCCCTTCATCAGGGCGCCCGTGTCGATGCCGACCGGACACGCCAGTTTGCAGGTCGAGTCGCCCGCGCAGGTGTCCACTGCGTCGTAGCCGTACGCCTCGACGAGGCCGTCCTCGACCGGGGAGCCCGGAGTCTGGCGCATCATCTCGCGGCGCAGCACGATGCGCTGGCGCGGTGTCGTGGTCAAGTCCTCGCTGGGGCAGGTCGGTTCGCAGAAGCCGCACTCGATGCACGGGTCCGCGATCAGCTCCACCTTGGGGATGGTCTTCAGGCCACGCAGATGGGCCCTTGGGTCCCGGTCGAGGACGACGCGCGGGGCAAGGACCCCGTCCGGATCGATGACCTGCTTGGTGCGCCACATCAACTCGGTGGCCCTGGGTCCCCATTCCAGCTCCAGGAAGGGCGCGATGTTGCGGCCCGTGGCGTGCTCGGCCTTCAGGGAGCCGTCGAACCGCTCCACGGTCAGCCGGCAGAACTCGTCCATGAACGCGGCGTACCGATCCACGTCCGAGAGGCGCGCCGCGTCGAAGGCGAGCAGGAAGTGCAGATTGCCGTGCGCCGCGTGGCCCGCGACGGCGGCGTCGAAGCCGTGCCGCGTCTGGAGCTCCAGCAGGGCCTCACAGGCCTCGGCCAGCCGGCCCGGAGGCACCGCGAAGTCCTCGGTGATCAGTGTCGTTCCCGAGGGGCGGGAGCCGCCGACGGCCGTGACGAACGCCTTGCGCGCCTTCCAGTAGCCGCCGATGGTCTTCGCGTCGCGCGTGAAGATGTTCGTCACCGAGGGAACCGGGGTGACCAGCTCCAGCCCGGCCAGGACCTCGGCGGCGGCGGTCTCGTACGCCTCCTGGGTGGCCCGGTCCGGCGCGCGGAACTCCACCAGGAGCGCGGTCGTCGACTTCGGGAGCCCGGCCCAGTCGGCGGGCACCCCTTGCACGCTGACCGAGGCGCGCAGGGTGTTGCCGTCCATCAGTTCGACGGCGAGCGCGCCGGCGGCGTTGAAGAGCGGGACCGCGGCGGCGGCCGCGGTCAGCGAAGGGAAGAAGAGCAGGGCCGTACTGGTGTGCCGGTCCAGCGGCAGCGTGTCGAAGACGACCTCCGAGATGAAGCCGAACGTGCCCTCGGAGCCGACCATCAGGCCGCGCAGGATCTCCACGGGCGTCACGCCGTCGAGGAAGGAGTCGAGGCGGTAGCCGTTGGTGTTCTTGATCTGGTACTTGGCGCGGATCCGGGCCACGAGACCGGCGTCCGCCTCGATCTCCCGCTTGATCGCCAGGAGCCCCTCGCACAGGGCGGGTTCCGTCTCCGCCAGCCGCTCGTCGGCGTCCGGCTCGGCGGTGTCCACGACCGTGCCCGAGGGCAGGACGAAGGTCAGCGAGGCGAGCGTGCGGTAGGAGTTGCGGGTCGTACCCGCCGTCATGCCCGAGGCGTTGTTCGCGACGACGCCGCCGAGGGTGCAGGCGATGGCGCTCGCCGGGTCGGGCCCGAGCACGCGGCCGAACCGGGCGAGCGTGGCGTTGGCGCGCACGACCGTGGTGCCGGGGCCGATGCGCGCCCGCTCGCCCTGGCCGAGCACCTCGACGCCCGCCCAGTGCTTGCGCACGTCCACCAGGATGTCCTCGCCCTGGGCCTGGCCGTTCAGTGAGGTGCCCGCGGCGCGGAAGACGACCTCGCGGCCCCTGCCGTGAGCGTACGACAGGACGGCCGAGACGTCGTCGATGTCCTCGGGGACGACCACCACCTGCGGCAGGAAACGGTAGGGGCTCGCGTCCGAGGCGTACCGCACCAGGTCGGAGACCTTGGTCAGGACCTTGTCCGCCCCGAGCAGCGCGGTCAGCTCGGACCGCAGCGGCTCCGGGGTGCCCGTGGCCCGGCCGTCCGGGACGCGGTCGGGGGCGGGTCCTTCCGTGCGTGAGGTGGGGCGCAGGGCGTCCGGCTCGGGCTCCAACAGCGGCATGGGCTCTCCTCGGCGGTGGCGGCGTACGCGCGAGGGGGCCCGCGGTGCGCCTGGGCTTCAGCAGCGGCGGTGGCCGTCCCGCGCGTCCCGCACATCGAACAGGGCGTTCAGCAGACCGCCCAGCTGCGCGCGCTGTTCGGCGTCCAACGGGGCCAGGATGTCCTCCGCGGCGGCCCGCCGCGCGCCGCGCAGCTCGCCGAGGGCCTTCAGCCCCGCGTCGGTGAGCTCGATGCGGATCACCCGGCGGTTGGTCGGGTCGGGCGCACGGCGTACGAGATCACCGGCCTCCAGGGCGTCGACCAGCGTCGTCACGGCGCGCGGGACCACTTCGAGGCGGTCGGCGAGGTCGGCCATGCGGGGCGGGGTCTCGCAGTGCGCGAGGGTGCGCAGCAGGCGGGATTGGGCGGGGGTGATGCCGATCGGCACCAGGTGGCGCTTCTGGATCCGCTGCAACCTGCGGGTCAGCCGCAGCAACTGTTCGGCGAGCAGGCCGTCGGGGTCCGGGGTGTTCATGCGGGAACATTATCAGGACCTTGTGCATTGTGAGTATAGGTAACAGTGAGCTATGCTCCCTGAGTCATCGTCGCCAAAGATCCCGGACGTCTCAGGACCCCGCAGTCGATGCGCAACCGACCTCACAGACCCAGATCCCACGGACCCCACTGATGACCCCGCAGACCCCGCAAATGCCGTAGGAGCCCATGCGTCACGATGAACCCACCTGGACACCGCCCGCCCTGGCGCCGGGCGAGGAGCCGCAGCCGCGCCAGATGCGCCGCATCCTGCGCCTCTTCCGCCCCTACCGAGGCCGCCTCGCGCTCGTGGGCCTGCTGGTCTGCGCCGCGTCCCTGGTCTCGGTCGCGACCCCCTTCCTGCTGAAGGAGATTCTCGACACCGCGATCCCGCAGGGGCGCACGGGCCTGTTGAGCCTGCTCGCGCTCGGCATGATCCTCAGCGCGGTGGTCACGAGCGTCTTCGGTGTCCTCCAGACCCTGATCAGCACCTCCGTGGGGCAGCGCGTCATGCACGACCTGCGCACGGCCGTCTACGGCCGGTTGCAGAGCATGTCCCTGGCCTTCTTCACCCGCACCCGCACGGGCGAGGTCCAGTCCCGCATCGCCAACGACATCGGCGGCATGCAGGCGACCGTCACCTCCACCGCGACATCCCTCGTCTCGAACCTCACGAGCGTGATCGCGACCGTCGTCGCCATGCTCGCTCTGGACTGGCGCCTGACCGTCGTCTCCTTGCTCCTGCTCCCGGTGTTCGTGTGGATCAGCCGCCGGGTCGGCCGCGAGCGCAAGAAGATCGCCACGCAGCGCCAGAAGCAGATGGCGGTGATGGCCGCGACCGTCACCGAATCCCTCTCCGTGAGCGGCATCGTCCTCGGCCGCACGATGGGCCGCGCCGACTCCCTCACCGCATCCTTCGCCGACGAGTCCGAGCGACTGGTCGACCTGGAGATCCGGTCGAACATGGCGGGTCGCTGGCGGATGGCCGTCATCTCGATCGTGATGGCCGCCATGCCCGCCGTCATCTACTGGAGCGCGGGCCTCGCCTTCCAGATGGGCGGCCCCACCGTCTCCATCGGCACGCTCGTCGCCTTCGTCTCGCTCCAGCAGGGCCTCTTCCGGCCGACCGTGAGCCTGCTCTCCACCGGCGTGCAGATCCAGACCTCGCTCGCACTCTTCCAGCGCATCTTCGAATACCTCGATCTGACCGTCGACATCACCGAGCCCCAGAAGCCGGTGCGCCTCGAGGCGATCAAGGGAGAGGTCCGCTTCGAGGACGTCGAGTTCCGCTACGACGAGAAGTCGGGACCGACGCTCCAGGGCATCGACATCGCGATACCTGCCGGCGGCAGTCTGGCCGTCGTCGGATCCACCGGTTCCGGCAAGTCGACCCTGAGCCACCTCGTCCCCCGGCTGTACGACGTCACGGGCGGCCGCGTCACCCTCGACGGCGTCGACGTGCGCGACCTCGACTTCGACACCCTCGCCCGCGCCGTCGGCGTCGTCTCCCAGGAGACGTACCTCTTCCACGCCTCGGTCGCCGACAACCTCCGCTTCGCCAAGCCCGACGCCACCGACGAGGAGCTCGTGGCCGCGGCCCGTACCGCCCAGATCCACGACCACATCGCTTCCCTGCCCGACGGGTACGACACCGTGGTCGGCGAGCGCGGCCACCGCTTCTCCGGAGGCGAGAAGCAGCGCCTGGCCATCGCCCGCACCATCTTGCGCGATCCGCCGGTCCTCATCCTCGACGAGGCGACCAGCGCCCTGGACACCCGCACCGAGCGGGCCGTGCAGGAAGCCATCGACGCCCTGTCCGCCGACCGGACCACCCTCACCATCGCCCACCGGCTCTCCACCGTCCGCGGCGCCGACCAGATCGTGGTCTTGGACGGCGGGCACATCGCCGAGCGCGGCACGCACGAGGAGCTCATGGCGCGCGACGGGCGTTACGCCGCCCTGGTCCGCAGAGACGCCCAACTGGAGCCGACGCCATGAAGATATGCCGGAAATAACCTTATTTACGGGTTAACGTGCCCCCATGCAGACCAAGATTCCGCGACGGGGCACGATTCGACTGACGCGGCGGGGCCGGATCGCCCTGATCGCGACCGGAGCCCTCGCGGCGGCCACCGCCGTGACGGTGCCGCTGCTGCTTCCGGACGACAATGCGCGGCCAGAGTCCTTGACGATCCCCGAGGGCTGGCGCTCGAGCCAGGTGTACGCGGCCGTGGACAAGGCCCTGAAGGTGCCGACGGGCACCACGAAGAAGGCTCTGCCCAAGGCTGACCTGAAGCTTCCCGGTGACGCCGGGGGCAACCCCGAGGGCTATCTCTTCCCGGCGACATATCCGATCAGTTCCCAGTCGACCCCGGCATCGGTCCTGTCGTACATGGTGGACACGGCGAACAAGAAGTTCAGCGGCAGCCATGTGACGGCGGGTGCCGACCGCAACGCCGTAAACGTCTACCAGACCGTCACCATCGCCAGCATGATCGAGGCGGAGGCCGGCTCCAAGGCGGAGATGGGCAAGGTGGCCCGGGTCATCTACAACCGCCTCGACAAGGGCATGCCGCTACAGATGGACTCGACCATCAACTACGCCCTCAACCGCTCCACGCTCGCCACCAGCGACCGTGACACGAAGATCGACAGCCCTTACAACACCTATGCGCGCATGGGCCTGCCGCCCACACCGATCGGCAATCCGGGCGAAGCGGCGATGCGGGCGGCGACCAGCCCGACTCCAGGGGACTGGCTGTACTTCGTGACGGTGAAGCCGGGTGACACACGCTTCACGGCGAACTTCGAAGAGCACCAGAGGAACGTCGCGGAGTTCGACAAGAACACCCGGCACAGCCAGCGGTCCTGACCGCCGCTCGGGGCGTCGGATCACACCGTGGCCGACGCCCCCGCCAGCAGCCTGCGGATGTCGCGCACGGCGGCGCGGCCCGCGCGATTGGCCCCGATCGTGCTGGCCGAAGGCCCGTACCCCACCAGGTGGACGCGGGGGTCGGCGGCCGCCCCGGTGCCCTCCATACGGATGCCGCCGCCCGGCTCGCGCAGCCGCAGCGGAGCCAGGTGGTCGATCGCGGCTCGAAAGCCCGTGGCCCACAGGATGATGTCGGCGTCGACGCGCCGCCCGTCGTCCCACTCGACGCCGGACGGCGTGATCCGGTCGAACATCGGCAGCCGGTCGAGGACCCCGTCCGCCCGTGCCCGGCGGATCGCGTCGTTCATGGGCAGGCCGGTCACCGACACCACGCTGCGCGGCGGCAGCCCCTGGCGTACGCGCTCCTCGACCATGGCGACCGCGGAGCGCCCCCAGTTCTCGTCGAACGGCCCCTCGCGGAACACCGGCGGGCGACGGGTGACCCAGGTGGTCTCCGCCGCGTAGGGAGCGATCTCCATGAGGTGCTGCGTGCCTGACGCGCCACCGCCGACGACGATCACCCGCTGCCCCGCGAAAGCCTCGGGGCCGGGGTAGATCGCCGTGTGCAGCTGCCGTCCACGGAACGTCTCCTGGCCCGGGTAGCGCGGCCAGAACGGCCGGTCCCACGTGCCCGTAGCGTTGACCAGCGCCCGTGTCGACCAAGTACCCGCCGAGGTCTCCACGAGCAGCCGCCCGCCCTCGCCCTCACGCACCTTGTGTACGTCGACGGGGCGCCGCACCCGCAGGTCGAAGCGGTCCTCGTACGCCGTGAAGTACTCCCCGATGACCTCCGACGAGGGACGCGCGGGGTCGGCGCCCGTCAGCTCCATGCCGGGGAGAGCGTGCATGCCGTGCACCTTGCCGTACGTCAGCGATGGCCAGCGGAACTGCCAGGCACCGCCGGGCCGGGGCGCGTGATCGAGGACCACGAAGTCCCGGCCCGGTTCGAAACCGGCCCGCCGCAGGTGGTAGGCGCTGGAGAGGCCCGCCTGGCCCGCGCCGATGACCACCACGTCCACGTCGTGCGCCTCTGCGGCGGCTCCGTCCCGTACCCCGATGTAGTTCACGGTTCCACTAACCGCGTCAGGGGGTGAAATCTTCCCGGCGGGCCCACGGGGCTCAGCGTCCGCCCGCCACCAGCAGCGGAGCACCGCCCGGAGCCGACGCCGGACGGCCGTTCGCCGCCGGCACCCCGGCGAGCGGTGACGCGGGGACGCGCGGCAGCAGCCCGCGCCGTGCCAGGTCCGGGATGACGCCCTCGCCGAACCAGTACGCCTCTTCGAGGTGGGGATAGCCGGACAGCACGAAGTGCTCGACACCGAGCGCGTGGTACTCCTCGATCCGGTCGGCGACGTCCGCGTGACTGCCGACGAGCGCCGTGCCCGCGCCGCCGCGCACGAGGCCGACCCCGGCCCAGAGGTTCGGCGCGATCTCCAGCTTGTCGCGGGAGCCGCCGTGCAGCGCGAGCATCCGCTGCTGACCGACCGACTCACTGCGGCCGAGCGCCTCCTGGGCCGCGGCGATCGTGTCCGGGTCGAGGTCGTCGAGCAGACGGTGCGCGGTGGCCCAGGCCTCGGCCGACGAGTCACGGGAGATGGTGTGCAGCCGGATGCCGAAGCGGACCGTACGCCCCTCCCGTTCGGCCAGCCCCCGGATCCAGTCGATCTTCTGTTTGACCTGCTCCGGCGGCTCGCCCCACGTCAGATACACGTCCGTGTGCCGCGCCGCGACCGGACCGGCCGCCGCCGAGGAACCCCCGAAGAAGATCTCCGGCAGCGGATCGGGCGGCAGCGCGGTCAGCCCGCCCTCGATTTGGTAGTGCTCACCGTCGAAGTCGTACGGACGGCCGCTCCACACCCCCCGTACGACCGAGAGGAACTCATCGGTACGGGCGTAGCGGCGATCGTGGCCCAAGTGGTCGCCGAACCGTCGCTGTTCGGTCGCGTCGCCGCCCGTGACCACGTTGAGCAGCAGCCGTCCGCGCGTGATGCGCTGGTACGTGGCCGCCATCTGCGCGGCGAGCACGGGGGAGAGGACGCCGGGCCGGAAGGCGACGAGGAACTTGAGCCGCTCCGTGTGCTGCGCGAGCGCGACCGTCGTCAGCCAGGCGTCCTCGCACCAGGTGCCGGTCGGCGTGAGCACCGCCTCGAACCCCAGCTGCTCGGCGGCCTTGGCGATCTGCGCCAGATACTCGATGTCGGGCGCGCGGATGCCGCTCACCGGGGTGACACGGGAGCGCGTGATGCCGCCGTCGGTGTACGCGTGCCGGTCGACGAGGGTGCGGCCGTCGCCGCCGGTCGGCAGGAACCAGTGCAGGTGGACGGTCATGGTCAGGACTCCTCGCCGTTCGTGTGCGCGCGGTACGTACGCGGCTTGGTGGTGGAGGGCGGCAGGCCGCCGTTGAAACGGGTGTCGACGAAATCGCCGAAGTCGATGCGGCGCGGGATCAGCTTCAGCGCGGTGAAGGTGTCCGCGATCTCCTGCTCGGAGGTCACGACGTTCTTGTCCACGGCCACTGGAATCCGCGTGCCGTTGGTGCGCTTGACCGCGTCGAGAGCCACCTCGTAGGGCAGGCCGGTGTCCTTCGCCCAGACCTTCGCCCATGCCTGAGGATGGTCGTGGACCCAGTCCTGCGCCCTGCGCAGGCGCTTGAGGTAGTCGGCGACGGCCGCGGACTTCTTCTTGTCCTTCAGCGCGCCGGGCGCCGCGACCTGGAAGTTGAGGCCGTTCACGACACCGTCACCGTCGGTCAGGACGCGGCCCGTCTTCGCCCGCAGCACTTGTGAGGTGTACGGGTCCCAGACTGCCCAGGCGTCCACCTTGCCGCTGGTGAACGCGGCGAGCGCATCAGCCGGTTGCAGGTACTTGACCTTGATGTCCTTGAAGCCGAGGCCCGCCTTCTCAAGGGAGGCGATCAGCTGGAAGTGCGCGGACGAACCCTGTGCCACGGCGACGGAGCGGCCCTTGAGGTCTCGCGGCTTCTTCAAGGGCGAGCCGTTCGGGACGAGGATCGCCTCGCCCGCCGCCGTGCCATGGCTCGCGGCGATCACGGAGATCTTCGAGCCCGCGCCCGCCGCGAACACCGGCGGGGTATTGCCCACCGCGCCGATGTCGACGGCCTTGGCGTTGACGGCCTCCAGGAGGGGCGGCCCGGAGGTGAAGGTCGACCAGCGGATCTTGTATGTGAGGTCGTCGAGCTCCCCGGCCGCGCGCAGCACGGCTTCGGAACCGCCGCGTTGGTCACCGACGTTGAGGGTGAGCGACCCTCTGCCGTCGGTACCGCCAACCGCGCCGCCGACCGAGGTGCCGGCCGACGAGGTGCCGGAGCAGGCGGCGAGGAGCAGGGCCAGGGGGAGGAGCAGGGTGGCCGGGGCGGGGTGTGGTGGTCGTCGCATGGGGTTTCCGTTCGATCGGTGCGTGAAGGGTGGGGGAGCCGACTGGGAGGGGGCGGGGTCAGGCGGTGGCGCTCTCGGCGGGCGCCTCCACGCCGAGGCGGCGGAGCAGCTCCTCGCGGAGTTCGGCGAAGCGCGGGTCGGAGATGCCGCGCGGCCGCTCCAGGTCGATCCGCCTCTCGTACGCGATGACGCCGGCGTCCATCACGAGGACACGGTCGGCGAGGAGCACCGCCTCCTCCACGTCATGCGTGACGAGCAGTACCGCGCAGCCGCGCCGCTGCCACAGCTCGTCGACGAGCCGCTGTGCCTTGATGCGGGTGAGGGCGTCGAGCGCGCCGAACGGCTCGTCCAGCAGGAGCAGGTCGGGCTCCCGTACCAGCGCGCGGGCCAGGGAGGCGCGCTGGGCCTCACCGCCGGAGAGCGTCTTGGGCCAGGCGCCGGTGCGGTGCTTCAGGCCCACCTCCGCCAACGCCTGCTCGGCGACGTCCCGCCCCGGCTTGCCCGGCAGCCCGAGCAGCACATTGCGCCACACCCGCTTCCACGGCATGAGACGGGGTGCCTGGAAGGCCACGGCCTTGCGGCGCGGGACGAGCACGGTGCCCTTGATGTCGCGGTCGAGCCCCGCGAGGATGCGCAGCAGTGTCGACTTGCCGCAGCCGCTGCGTCCGAGGAGCGCCACGAACTCGCCCGGCCGGACGTCGAGGTGGAGGTCGTCGATGACGGCGCGCCCGTCGAAGGAGCGGGTGAGCCCGTCGACACGTACGGCGGACGCGGGGGCCGAGGTGGCGGCGTCGGCGGGCGCGGGGATCGGAGCGGTGGCGTCGGCGGAGGTCATCGGCCGGTGAACGTCGGTCGCCATTGCAGCAGGAGCCTTTCGAGGGTGCGGACGACGAGGTCGGCGACGAGGCCGAGGAAGGCATAGACGATCAGGCAGACCACGATCACGTCGGTCCGCAGGAAATCGCGGGCCTGGACCATGAGGAACCCGATGCCGGAATCGGCGTTGACCTGCTCGGCGAAGACGAGCGCGAGCCAGGCGATCCCCAGCGAATAGCGCAGCCCGGTCATGGCCCCCGGCAGCGCGCCGGGCAGGACGACATGTCGCACGAGCCCCCACCGCGACAGGCCGAGGGACTCCCCGGCCTCGATCAACCGCGCGTCCACGCCCCGGATCCCGGCGTACACGTTGAGGTAGAGCGGGAAGGAGACGCCGAGCCCGATGATGGCGATCTTGGGCGTCTCGCCGATGCCGAACCAGATGATGAACAGCGGGATGAGCCCGACGAACGGCACGGTGCGCAGCATCTGCACCCCGGCGTCCACGAGGTCCTCGCCGACCCGGGAGAGCCCCGAGACGAGGGCGAGTGCCGTACCGGCGGCGATGCCGAACAGCAGTCCGACGGCGACGCGTTGCAGAGAGACCCCCATGGCGGAGGGCAGCGAGCCGTCCCGGATCAGATCACCGGCGACACGGGCGATGGTTCCTGGCGAGGCCAAGACGTCACTGTTCAACACCCCTGTAGCGCTGAGGAGTTGCCACAGTGCGAGGAGGAGGGCCGGCCCAGAGGTGCGGCGCAGCCAGCGGGGGAAGCGGACGCGGCGGCTGGAGGAGGGGGCGAGGGTTTCGAGTTCGGGGCCGGGGCCAGGATCGACGCTGAGGCCGGGGTCACCGTCGGCGGTTGAAGTACCGGATATAGGCGAAATGTCGGTCGAGGCATGCGGAGAGGCATGGCTGACGCTCATAGGCGCTCCATGGCAGGTGAAAGGAAGGGAAAGAGTGGAGAGGTGGGGCGTGCGTCCGCGACCCGAGCGAGATCAGGCGAAAGGGGGCGGACCGAACGGCCTACGGAGAGGGGAAAGCGGGTGAGAGGGCGTCAGCAGCCGCGGCGACACGCGGAAGAGGCCACCCGCAGCAGGTCGATGTGACCGCGCGTGGTGAGCAGAGCTGAACGCGACATGCCGCAGAACGTAGCGAGATCGCGTACGCAGGGTCAATGGCGTCTCGAAAGCCGGACGCCCCGTATCGCCCGCTGGGCGGCGGCATGAGAGAGGATGGGGGTATGTCCGATGCGTTCACCACCCGAGTCCTGCGGGTCGCCACCGGTTCGAGCGAGCGGGTCCTCGACCTCACCCGTGACTGCGAGGCCTTTCTGCGTGAGGTCGCGGCCGGCCGCGACGGCCTCCTCAACGTCTTCGTCCCGCACGCCACGGCGGGCATCGCCATCCTGGAGACGGGGGCGGGCAGCGACGACGACCTCCTCGCCGCGCTGCACACCCTGCTCCCCGCCGACGACCGCTGGCAGCACCGGCACGGCAGCCCCGGCCACGGCCGCGACCACGTCCTGCCCGCCCTCGTCCCCCCGCACGCCACGCTGCCGGTGGTGGGCGGCGGCCTGGAGCTCGGCACATGGCAGTCGGTGTGCCTGGTCGACACGAACGTCGACAATCCCGACCGGCAGGTCCGCCTGAGTTTCCTCGGCTGAGCGAGCCCGCGGACGGAGCGGTTCCGCGGGAGTGGGGGGCAAGGGGTGAGGCGCGTCTCACCGAGTCGGCGGCTCTTGTCTATGCAACGAATTGCATAGAAGGATCGGCGCATGGCGCTAGAGCACGCGATCCTCGTCTCGCTGCTGGAGAAGCCGGGCTCCGGCTATGAGCTGGCCCGGCGGTTCGAGCGGTCCATCGGGTACTTCTGGACCGCCACCCACCAGCAGATCTACCGCGTCCTCAAGCGCATGGAGGGCGACGGCTGGATCGACGCCCGTGAGGTGGCGCAGCAGGCGCGGCCGGACAAGAAGGAGTACTCCGTCACCGCCCATGGGCGCTCCGTCCTGTCCGCGTGGCTGCACGAACCCATCGCGCCCGAGAGCGTCCGGCACGAACTCGCGGTGAAGATCCGCGGTGCCGCCTTCGATGACCCGGTCGCGCTGATCCGCGAGGTCGAGCGGCACCGCAAGGAGCACGCCGACCGGCTCGCCCGCTACCTCGCGGGGGAGCGGCGCGACTTCACCGGCCCCGAGGCTCCCACGCCGCCGGACGCCGGGCAGGAGCTCCAGCATGTCGTGCTGCGCGGTGGCATCGCGTACGAACGCATGACGCTCGCCTGGCTCGACGACGTGATCGACACCCTCCACCGGCTCGGCCCCCAGGGCTGAGCCGCACCCGTACCTCGACTCCCTCAGGAATAGGCGAACCCCCATGGCCGACGCGCTGCTGTTCAACCCCCGCACCTACGACCCGACGCACTTCGACCCGGAGACCCGCAGGCTGCTGCGCGCCACCGTCGACTGGTTCGAGGCCCGCGGCAAGCGCAAGCTGATCGAGGACTACCGCTCCCGCGTCTGGCTGGCGGACTTCCTGGAGTTCGCCGCCAAGGAGGGGCTCTTCGCGACCTTCCTCACCCCCGCCTCGGCCGCCGAGGACGGCTCCGACAAGCGCTGGGACACCGCCCGCATCGCCGCCCTCAACGAGATCTTCGGCTTCTACGGGCTCGACTACTGGTACGCCTGGCAGGTCACCGTCCTCGGCCTCGGCCCGGTGTGGCAGAGCGACAACGCGGTGGCGCGTGAACGGGCGGCCGAACTGCTCGCCCAGGGCGAGGTGTTCGCCTTCGGTCTGTCGGAGAAGGCCCATGGCGCCGACATCTACTCGACCGACATGCTCCTTGAACCGGACAGTGACGGTGCCGGCGGCTTCCGGGCCACCGGTTCCAAGTACTACATCGGCAACGGCAACGCCGCCGGGCTCGTCTCCGTCTTCGGCCGCCGCACCGACGTGGAGGGACCCGACGGGTACGTCTTCTTCGCCGCCGACAGCCGCCACGAGGCGTACCACCTGGTCAAGAATGTCGTCGACTCCTCGAAGTACGTGAGTGAGTTCCGCCTGGAGGACTATCCGGTCGGCCCCCAGGACGTCCTGCACACCGGCCGCGCCGCCTTCGACGCCGCGCTGAACACGGTCAACGTCGGGAAGTTCAACCTCTGCACCGCCTCGATCGGCATCTGCGAGCACGCGATGTACGAGGCCGTGACCCACGCCCACCACCGCATCCTCTACGGGCGCCCCGTCACCGCCTTCCCGCACGTGCGCCGCGAGCTGACCGACGCGTACGTCCGTCTCGTCGGAATGAAGCTGTTCAGCGACCGCGCCGTCGACTACTTCCGCTCCGCCGGGCCCGACGACCGCCGCTACCTCCTCTTCAACCCGATGACGAAGATGAAGGTGACCACCGAGGGCGAGAAGGTCATCGACCTGATGTGGGACGTCATCGCCGCCAAGGGGTTCGAGAAGGACAACTACTTCGCCCAGGCCGCGATCGAGATCCGGGGGCTGCCCAAGCTGGAGGGCACGGTCCACGTCAACCTCGCGCTGATCCTCAAGTTCATGCGCAACCACCTGCTCGACCCGGCCGAGTACGCCCCCGTGCCGACCCGTCTCGACGCGGCCGACGACGCGTTCCTCTTCCGGCAGGGACCGGCCCGCGGGCTCGGCTCCGTGCGCTTCCACGATTGGCGCGCCGCCTACGACGCGTACGCCTCGGTGGCGAACGTGGCCCGCTTCCGGGAGCAGGCGGACGCCCTGTGCGAGTTCGTCACGACCGCCGCCCCCGACGAGGAGCAGAGCCGGGACCTGGACCTCCTCCTCGCCGTCGGTCAGCTGTTCGCGCTGGTCGTGCACGGCCAGCTCATCCTGGAGCAGGCGCGTCTGACCGGGCTCGACGAGGACGTCCTCGACGAACTGTTCGCCGTCCTCGTACGCGACTTCTCCGCGCACGCCGTCGAACTGCACGGCAAGGACTCCGCCACCGAGGAGCAGCAGCGCTGGGCCCTGGGCGCGGTGCGCCGTCCGGTCGTCGACGAGGCCCGGTCGGCGCGGGTGTGGGAGACCGTCGAGTCGCTGGCCGGGGCGTACGAGATGGCGCCGTAACGGAACCGGGGTGCGCCCGCGCTTCAGGCGCGGGCGCAGTCCGGGCAGTGGCCCCGGTACGTCACCTCGACGTCGGAGACGGTGAAGCCGAACCTCTCCGAATCCGGCAGCGCGCTCAGCGGATCGCCGGTGGGGTGGACGTCCCGGATCGCGCCGCAGTCCGAGCAGATCAGATGCTGGTGGGGGCGGTGGGCGTTCGGGTCGTAGCGCTTGGCACGGCCGTCCGTGGCCACCTCGAGGACCTCGCCCAGCGAGACCAGTTCGCCGAGGGTGTTGTAAACCGTGGCCCGGGAGATCTCCGGCAGCCGGTCGGTGGCACGCGCGAGCACCTCGTCGGCGGTGAGATGGACATGGTCGCCGTTGAGCACCTCCGCGACCACCCGGCGCTGAGCGGTCAGCCGCCAGCCGCGCCCCCGCAGCCGTTCCAGCAGGTCACTCATTGCCACCAGCCTTAGTGTGCGTCGTCCGACAACTGACTTCTCATGGGCTTGTCTGCCGTATTGACTTGGACTTGGTCCATCGTAGGATCGGTTCCGGCCGTAGCCAAGGGACAGGGCAACAGCAGGGAAAAGTACGTGACTTCAGGAGCCGGGTCCGTTCGCCGCGGAGCCGGGTACCCCGCTCACGGGCGATCCATGCGGCGAGCAGCCCGCCCCGTCCCGATGACCTGCGACCACCGAGGCTTCCGTGCCGGCGGGGCCGAGGTCAGCCATGGGCCTGTGCTGCGGCGGTGCGACCGTCCGCAGTTCCCGAGCATTGTGATCCGCCCCGTCCGGAAGGATTCCCATGACCGAGAACCACGACGCGATCGTCACCGACCCGAAGCCCGAGGAGGTGACCGGCTGCCCCGTCGCGCACAACCGCGCCCCGCACCCGACCCAGGGCGGCGGAAACCGCCAGTGGTGGCCGGAGCGGCTCAACCTGAAGATCCTCGCCAAGAACCCCGCCGTGGCCAACCCGCTCGGTGAGGAGTTCGACTACGCCGAGGCGTTCAAGTCCCTCGACCTGCCGGCCGTCAAGCGGGACATCGCGGAGGTCCTCACGACCTCGCAGGACTGGTGGCCCGCCGACTTCGGCCACTACGGCCCGTTCATGATCCGCATGGCCTGGCACAGCGCGGGCACCTACCGGATCAGCGACGGCCGCGGCGGCGCGGGCGCCGGTCAGCAGCGCTTCGCGCCCCTCAACAGCTGGCCGGACAACGCGAGCCTCGACAAGGCCCGCCGCCTGCTGTGGCCGGTCAAGAAGAAGTACGGCCAGAGCATTTCGTGGGCCGACCTCATGATCCTCACCGGCAATGTCGCCCTGGAGTCCATGGGCTTCAAGACCTTCGGCTTCGCCGGTGGCCGAGCGGACGTCTGGGAGCCCGACGAGGACGTCTACTGGGGCCCCGAGACCACCTGGCTCGGCGACGAGCGCTACACCGGCGACCGCGAGCTGGAGAACCCCCTCGGCGCCGTCCAGATGGGCCTCATCTACGTCAATCCCGAGGGCCCCAACGGCAACCCCGACCCGCTCGCCGCGGCCCGCGACATCCGCGAGACGTTCCGCCGCATGGCCATGAACGACGAGGAGACCGTCGCCCTGATCGCGGGCGGCCACACCTTCGGCAAGACCCACGGCGCGGGCCCGGCCGATCACGTGGGGCCCGACCCCGAGGCCGCCCCGATCGAGCAGCAGGGCCTCGGCTGGAAGAACACGTACGGCACCGGCAAGGGCGCCGACACGATCACCAGCGGCCTCGAGGGCATCTGGACGAACACCCCGATCACCTGGGACAACAGCTTCTTCGAGATCCTGTTCGGCTATGAGTGGGAGCTCTTCAAGAGCCCGGCGGGCGCGCACCAGTGGCGGCCGAAGGACGGCGCAGGTGCCGGCACTGTCCCCGACGCCCACGACGGGTCGAAGACGCACGCCCCGACGATGCTCACGACGGACCTGTCGCTGCGCTTCGACCCGGCCTACGAGCAGATCTCGCGCCGCTTCCTGGCCAACCCCGACGAGTTCGCGGACGCGTTCGCCCGCGCCTGGTTCAAGCTGACCCACCGCGACATGGGCCCGGTCGCCCGCTACCTCGGCCCCGAGGTCCCGCAGGAGACGCTGGTGTGGCAGGACCCGCTGCCCGCCCGCACCCACGAACTCGTCGACGCGGCGGACGTCGCCGCCCTCAAGGCCCAGATCCTCGCCTCGGACCTGTCGGTGTCCCAGCTGGTGTCGACCGCGTGGGCCGCGGCCTCGTCCTTCCGGGGCAGCGACAAGCGCGGCGGTGCGAACGGCGCCCGCATCCGCCTGGAGCCGCAGAGCGGGTGGGAGGTCAACCAGCCCGACCAGCTGGCCACGGTGCTGCGCACCCTGGAGGGCATCAAGGCCACCTTCGACGCCGCGCAGAGCGGCGGCAAGCGGGTCTCGCTCGCCGACCTGATCGTGCTGGCCGGTGCCGCCGGCGTCGAGCAGGCCGCCAAGGACGCGGGCTTCGACGTCGAAGTGCCCTTCACGCCGGGACGCGTGGACGCCACGCAGGAGCAGACGGACGTGGAGTCGTTCGCCGCGCTGGAGCCGAGCGCCGACGGGTTCCGCAACTACCTCGGCAAGGGCAACCGGCTCCCCGCCGAGTACCTGCTGCTCGACAAGGCGAACCTGCTCACCCTGAGCGCCCCCGAGCTGACGGTCCTCGTCGGTGGCCTGCGCGTCCTCGGCGCGAACCACCAGGGGTCACAGCACGGCGTGTTCACCGCCACGCCCGGGACGTTGACGAACGACTTCTTCGTCAACCTCCTCGACCTCGGTACGGAGTGGAAGTCGACGTCCGAGGCCCAGGACACGTTCGAGGGCCGCGACGTCGCCACGGGCGAGGTGAAGTGGACCGGCACCCGTGCCGACCTCGTCTTCGGCTCGAACTCCGAGCTGCGGGCGGTCGCGGAGGTGTACGCGAGCGATGACGCGCGGGAGAAGTTCGTGAGGGACTTCGTCGCGGCCTGGGACAAGGTCATGAACCTCGACCGGTTCGACCTGGTCTGATCCTGTCTCCGCTCCTCCTCTCCGCTCTTCCTCGGTGACGATGTCCGGGGCGGCCGCCCGGCCGCCCCGGACATCGTCGTCACCTTCACCGGATCTCGACCACACGCGCCCACTCGGGCGGCGCATCCGGCACGTGGTCGGGGTCGTCCTCGTCCCACGCGTCGTCCGCCCCCGGCCGGGGGAACAGGCCCACCACCGTCCGGCACGGCGGCCGGCTGTTCGGCCACGGCGTCTGCCCGTCCGTCAGGACCACGACGACATCGGGGCCCGGACGGACCCCGAGCGCCTTGGCGAAGCCCGTACGGAGATCGGTCCCCCCACCGCCCACCAGCGGGATCCCCTCGCCCCGGCACAGCGGGTGCACGATCCGCGCCGCCGCGTCGCACGGCACCACCGTCACCAGGTCGCGACGGCCGCCCACGGCACGGCCGATCGCGGCGACTTCCAGGAGCGCGCCGCCCAGTTCGGCGTCGCTGACCGAGCCCGACGTGTCGACGACCACGCAGACCCGCGGCGGCCTGCGCCGCAGGCTCGGCAGCACCATGCCGGGCACGCCGGCCGAGCGCCGAGCCGGCCGGCCGTACGTATAGTCCTCGCCCACGCCCGGCCCGGAGGCCGCCGAGCGGACGGCCGCCCCCAGCAGTTCCCGCCACGGCTGCGGCGGATGGAACGCCTCCTCCGCCCACCGCTGCCAGCCCTTCGGGGCGCTCCCGGGCCGCCCGGTGATGCCTCGCGCCACCCGGAACCGGACCGCGTCCCGCTCCTGCGCGCTGAGTCCGTGCGCGCCCTCCGGGCCCAGCTCCCACTCCCTCGCCAGCCCGTCGGCGCCGCTTCCGCAGTCCAGCCAGGCCAAGTGCTGCGTGCGCGGCCCCAGCCGGAACTGGCGCAGATAGTCCTCCATCAGCTGCCCTTCGGGAAGCCGCAGGTCCGCCGGTCCGACGGCTCCTTCGGGGCGTACGAGACCGTCGCCGAACACGTCGTCGTTGATCTCGCAGTCGGCGGCGATGTTCATCCGCAGCCGTTCGCCGGGCCCGGTCAGTCCGCGCTGCCGGGCGACCCGGTCGCTGCGCCCGTGATGGTCACGCAGCAGGTGCGACACCTCGTGCACCCACACCCCGGCGAGCTCCTCCACCGGCGTCCGGTCCACGAACACCGGTGAGACGTAGCACCGCCAGTGCCGGTCCACGCCCATGGTCGGCACCTGCCGGGACTCGACGGTGTGCAGGGCGAAGAGGGCCGTCGCCAGGTAGGGCCGGGCCCGCGCGGCCTGGAGCCGGGCGGCGAAGAGCTTGTCGAGGTCCAGCGCCCCGGACGCGTCCGGGGTCATCGGCCCGCCTTGGCCCTGGTCGCCACCGCGGCCCGGGCCGCCGCGCGGTCGGCCCGCAGGGACAAGGACACCGTTCCGGTGAGCCGTTCGATCGACGCCGGCACGTCCCAGTCCGTGCGACGCAGCGAGGCGAGCGTCGTCGCGGGCACGACGACCAGGTCAGGCGCCCCGGTCTCCACCGCCCGCACCAGGAGCGCCCAAGCCGCGTCCCATCGGTCCTTCGACGGATCCCTGCGCACCGCTTCGACGACCCCGTCGAGCGTGGCCTGGCGCAGATCGCCCCGCTCGGGCAGGGCGGCACCCGCCGGGTCGGCGAGCAGCGCCTCGGGATCGGGGAGGTCCATCCGGTCCAGGCTCGCCAGCAGTTCGAGTCCGGGGCCGTCCCCCACCGCGCCCCGGACGAGCAGGGCAAGCACGTCACGGGAGGAGCCCGCGGCGGTCGCGAAGGCGATCAGGCGCAGCGCCGTCTCCCAGCTGCGGGGGGAGGGCCAGGCACCGCCCCGGCGCGCTTCGTTGCCCGGCATCTGGTGGACGAGCCGGGGGCGGGCGGCGAGGAGTCCGCACACCGCGCGGCGGGCGAAGTCCACGGCCTCGGGCAGCTTCCGCGGGTCCAGCCGCGGCAGGGTCGCGCGGGGCCAGACGCCGCCGAGGCCGCGTACGACGACGTCGTGGTCATGGGTCCACTGGAGATGGACGAACCGGTTGGCCAGGGGCGGGCTCAGCTCCCATCCGTCGGCCGCCGAGGAGCGGGGGTTGGCGGCGGCTACGATGCGCACGCCGGGCGGCAGCCGCAGGGCGCCGATCCGCCGTTCCAGGACGAGGCGGAGCAGGGCGGCCTGGACGGCCGGGGGAGCGGTGGACAATTCGTCGAGGAACAGCAGTCCCCGGCCGGCCCGCACCAGGCGCACCGCCCAGTCCGGCGGCGCCATCGGGACGCCGTGCTCCGCCGGGTCGTCGCCCACGATGGGCAGGCCCGAGAAGTCGGACGGCTCGTGCACGCTGGCGATCACCGTGGTCAGCGGAAGGCCGAGCGACACGGAGAGCTGGGTCAGGGCCGCGGTCTTGCCGATGCCGGGCTCGCCCCACAGGAGCACGGGCAGATCCGCGGCGACGGCCAGGGTCAGCGCCTCCAGCTGGGTGTCGGGACGTGGCTCGGTGGTGGTGTCCCGGAGCAGGTCCAACAGCTCGTCGGCGACGCCGAGTTGAGTGACGGGCCCGGCGTCGGAGGCGGTGTCGGTCGGCGGGGTGTACGTGGGCATGGGTGATCACCTTTGGGTCCGTGATGTGGAGACTCGGCACGGCCGGTGGCCGGCGCCGAGCAGCGGTCAGTTGGCTCGGAGGCCGAAGACCCGCGAGGTCAGAGCTCCGAGCTGAATCGAGTGGCGCGGCCCCGTCGGCGCGTGCGGCGGTCGCGGGGGCGGTGGCGGTCAGCGCGGACCCGGTCGGGGGAGGGGCCCAACAGGCCGGCCCTGTACAGCCCGTAGGTGATCCGCCCGAGCGCGGCCTTCTCCAGTTCGTCCCGCAGGGCGCCGTCGCGCAGCACCGCTTCGGGGCCGAGCAGGTTCTCGACGACGGTCAGCGCTCCGGTGAGGTCGCCGTGGTTCAGGCGTTCGCGGACGTCGGTGAGACAGGCCGGACGACGGTGGGCCGTGTCGATCGCCTGTAGGCAAGGGAGAGGCGTGCCGGTCAACGCGGCCAGCAGATCCTCCCGCCGGACCTCGTCGGCGTCGTGGTCCAGCGCGGTCAACACCCCGCCCACCAGGGCGATGTGGTGCACGGCGCCCCGGCACTCCACCGGCCGTGGCCGCTCCGCCAGGTCCAGAACGGGCGGCGGGCCGGTCGGCGAGCAGTCCGGTACGAGTGCGGAGGCGACCAGCGGGTGCAGCTGTTCGGCCTCGATCGAACCGGAGCGGAGCAGCTCCAGGTCGGGCGGTGTCCACGTCGCCGCGTAGGGCAGGACCGGCAGCGCGGAAGCGGCGGGGTCCCCGCACACCGACGCGCGCCGCGATCCGGGCGGCCGGGCGTCGGCCGCGTCCTCGCCCCCGTCCGCGGCCGGTGTCAGGACCAGCCGCTGCCGGGCACTGATCCGTACCAGGACAGGCTGGTCGGCGGGCCGCTTCTCGGCGCGGAGCAGGAGGTCCGCCTCGGCCGCCCACCGGCCGGTGGCGCACTGTTGCCCTTCGGGCAGCGTCTCCAGAACATCAGCGCCGACCACGACGGGGCGGTTGTCACCGGAGGGCCGGTCGGCCGAGGACCGCAGCCGCAGCTCGTCGGTCCTGCGCGCGTCCCACAGGTGACGGTGCAGGTCGAGACGGAACCGCCGACTCGGCCGCGGGTGCGGGTGGCGCGAGCCCTCGGCCCCGGAGCGGGATCCGTCCCAGAGCGCGAGGCTGATCCGCTGCCCGGACTCCGCCCACGCGGGCGCCGTCCTGGCCACGAGGTGCAGCGAGCGCCTGTCGCCGCGCTCCGGATCGGCGTAACCGGCCAGGGCGATGGTCAGCCCGGGGCGCAACAGCCCGTCGGGTGCGATCCTCGGCATGTGCCAGCGCAGGAGGTCGGGGGCCAGGTGGCGCAGATCGGCCCGGAGGCGGGCGGCGACATCCGCGCCGTACGTGCGTGCCACGGCACGCGGGGCGAAGTCGACGTCGAAGCCCGCGGCGGCGCAGGCCCCCGCCCAGTCGCCCGCACGGCGACGGGCGGTCGCGGACTCGATCATGGAGAGCGGCACGGCGAACCGCCGCGCGCGCAGCCAGAAGGAGAGGCGGGAATTCCCATACGCGGTGTCAGTGAGCATCAGCGCTCACCTTGCGCGGACGGGACCCCCAATCGGTCTACAGAGTGCGTCGAGTGAGACGAGTGAGTGGTCATCGCCGGTGAGCGTAGCGTCCGGAGGCGTGACGGGCGAGGCATTTTCCTCCCGGCTTCCCCCGGCTTCCCCCCGGCCGTGGAGGCCCGGCACCGGCATGGGATACTCATAAGGCTGCCTTATGGGGTCATAAATTCGACCCGGCTACTTACTTAGGTTTGCCTTAGTTTAGGCTTCCCGGCGAGTACCCCCATCACCGCTCGAAGGGAACCTGAACATGCCTCGCCCTCTGCGGGTAGCCATTGTCGGAGCCGGCCCGGCCGGGATCTACGCTGCCGACGCGCTGCTGAAGTCCGCGGTGGCCGTCGAACCCGGTGTGTCGATCGACCTCTTCGAGCGGATGCCGGCCCCCTTCGGCCTGATCCGTTACGGCGTGGCCCCCGACCACCCGCGGATCAAGGGCATCATCACGGCCCTGCACCAGGTGCTCGACAAGCCCCAGATCCGCCTCTTCGGCAACGTCGACTACCCGGGTGACATCAGCCTGGACGACCTGCGGACCTTCTACGACGCGGTGATCTTCTCCACCGGCGCGACCGCCGACCGCGCCCTGGACATACCCGGCATCGACCTCGACGGTTCCCACGGCGCCGCCGACTTCGTCTCCTGGTACGACGGCCACCCCGACGTGCCCCGGACCTGGCCGCTGGAGGCGGAGAAGGTCGCCGTCCTCGGCGTCGGCAACGTCGCGCTCGACGTGGCCCGCATCCTCGCCAAGACCGCCGACGAACTGCTGCCCACCGAGATCCCGGCGAACGTGTACGAGGGCCTGAAGGCCAACAAGGCGCTGGAGGTCCACGTCTTCGGCCGTCGCGGCCCCGCCCAGGCGAAGTTCAGCCCGATGGAGCTGCGGGAACTGGACCACTCCCCGAACATCGAGGTCATCGTCGACCCCGAGGACATCGACTACGACGACGGTTCGATCGCCACGCGGCGCGGCAACAAGCAGGCCGACATGGTCGCCAAGACCCTGGAGAACTGGGCCATCCGCGACGTCGGCGACCGGCCGCACAAGCTGTTCCTGCACTTCTTCGAGTCGCCCGTCGAGATCCTCGGCGAGGACGGCAAGGTCGTCGGCCTGCGCACCGAGCGCACCGCCCTGGACGGCACCGGCAACGTCAAGGGCACCGGCGAGTTCAAGGACTGGGACCTCGGCGCGGTCTACCGCGCCGTGGGCTACCTCTCCGACGAACTGCCCAAGCTGCCCTGGGACGTCGCCTCGGGCACGGTCCCCGACCAGGGGGGCCGGGTCATCCAGGAGACCGGCGAGCACCTGCCGTCGACGTACGTCACGGGCTGGATCCGGCGCGGTCCCGTGGGTCTCATCGGCCACACCAAGGGCGACGCCAACGAGACGGTCGCGAGCCTGATCGACGACCACGAGAACGGCCGTCTGCTCACTCCCGAGGCGCCCGCCCCGGAAGCCGTGGACGCCTTCCTCAACGAGCGGAACATCCGCTTCACCACGTGGGACGGCTGGTACCGCCTCGACGCCGCGGAGAAGGCGCTCGGCGAGCCCCAGGGCCGCGAGCGCGTGAAGATCGTCGAGCGCGAGGACATGCTGGACGCGAGCGGCGCCTGACCTTCCCGGCCCGGGTCGTCAGCCGAGGTGACGTGTGTCGCCGAGGCTGACGACCTGCCGGTTGTGGAAGAAGTCGTCCTCGCGCAGCACCGTGATGCTCCCGCTGGGCGCCCGGAAACTGACCGAGCCCACCGTCTCGTACGGCATCTTGATCCAGGCCGCCACGACGAACGTCAGGGCGAAGCCGTGCGTCACGACGATCTGGTGCGCGCACGGGCGGCGCAGCAGCCCCTCCATGACGTCATAGACGCGCCGCGCGCACTCGCCCCTGGTCTCCGCGCCCGCCACGCCCTCGTGGTGCCCCATCCGGTCCCCGGCCGCCGGTGGCGGGACGAACCGCCGGTCCAGCCACTCCTGCGGGCGGCCCTCCGCCTCGCCGTAGGACTTCTCGCGCAGGCCGCGTTCCACGACCACCGGCACGCCGAAGAGCTCGGCCGCCGCCTGTGCCGTCCGCCGGGCACGGCGCAGATCCGAGGAGATCACCTCCACCTCCTCGCCCTCGGGGATCTGCTTCCGCAACGCCCCGGCGATCGAGGCCGCCGCGCTCAGCCCGGCCGCCGTGAGGTCCGAGTCATGCCAGCCGCCCACCACGCGCTCGACATGGTGGGTCGCCTCCGGGTGGGCGATGACGTACAAGCTGCGCATCGGTTCCCGCCTTTCCTGTAGGCCTCCACTCTGCGTCATGCACGCGGCGCGCATGGCTGGTTCCCGCTGCTCAGCGGAGAGTTGGAGCCGCGCGGACGTACCATGTCCAGTTGATCGGGGGCGAGGCTCGGGGCGAAGGGGCGCAGCAGGGAACAGGGGGACAGGAGACAGGGGGCAGGAGACAGGAGACAGGGAACCGGGGGACAGAGAACAGCGAGCGGGGGCGGTGCGGGGCAGGGACCCATGGAGACGGGCGTGGACACGGACATGCACTTCCGCTTGCTCGGACCGGTCGAGGCGTGGCGCGAGGGCAGACGCCTGGCCCTCGGCGGCCCCAAGCCCCGAGCGCTGCTCGCGGCGCTGCTCCTGGAACCCGGCCGGGTGGTCTCCGCCGACGCCCTGATCGACGCGATCTGGGGCGACAGACCGCCCGACACGGCACGGTCCCTGATCCAGTCGTACGTGTCGGCGCTGCGCCGCGCGCTGTCACCCGACGTCATCGAGACACAGCCGCCCGGCTATCTGATCCACGCGGACGCCGACGTCGTCGACCGTGCCGCGTTCGAGCGGCTCACGGCGCAGGGCCGGCAGGCGGCGGCCGCGGGCGATCACGCTGGTGCCGCCCGGCTCCTGAGCGAGGCCCTCGCCCTCTGGCGCGGCCCCGCGCTCGGCGGCATCGGCGAGACCCTGCGGGCCATGGCCGACCAGCTGGAGGAGGCCCGGCAGGCGGCCCTGGAGGAGCGGATCGCCGCCGACCTCGCCCAGGCGGGCCGCGAGACGGAACTGGTCGCAGAACTCACCGCCCTCGTCGCCACCCACCCCACGCGAGAGCGCCTGCGCGGCCAACTGATGCTCGCCCTCTACCGGTTGGGCCGCCAGGCCGACGCCCTCGCGGTCTACGCGGAGGGTCGCGACGTACTCGCCGAGGAGCTGGGCATCGACCCCGGCCCGGGGCTGCGGGCCATGCACGAGGCGATCCTGCGGGGCGACGAGGAGCTGCTGCCCACCCCCCGGAGCACGCCGGCCGCCGGTGACGTGCCAGTGGCCGGTGGTGAACGCCCGCGCGGCCACGACGTCGGCCCGGCGCCTGCCTCGCCCGCTCCCGCCCTCCTGCCGCCCGCCATCGGTGACTTCACCGGACGCGAGGCGCAGCTGAGCGAGATCAGGGCCGCGCTGACGGATACAGGTACGGGGGCGGGGGCGCGCGAGGCCATGCCCGTCGTCGCCGTGACGGGACCCGGCGGCGTCGGCAAGTCCGTCCTCGGCGTCACCGCCGCGCACCGGGTCGCCGACGTCTATCCCGACGGGCAGCTCTACGCCGAACTGCGCGGCGCCACCGACCCCGTGGCCCCCGGTGAGGTCCTCGGCCGCCTGCTGCGCGCCCTCGGCGCCGACCCGCCCGAGGGCGACGCCGAGCGCAGGGACCTCTTCCGCAGCCTGGTGGCGGGGCGCCGGCTCCTGCTCGTGCTCGACGACGCGGGCAGCGAGTCGCAGGTCCGCCCGCTGCTGCCCGGCAGCGCCACCTGCGGTGTGCTGATCACCGCACGCCCCCGCCTCGCCGCCCTGCCCTGCACGCACCGCACCGACCTCGACGTGCTCGACACGGAGCGCGGCGCCGACCTTCTCGCCCGGGTCGCCGGTGAGCGGCGCGTACGCGACGAGCCGGACGCCGTCCGCCGCATCGTCGAGCTGTGCGGCGGCCTCCCGCTGGCCCTGCGCATCGCCGGGGCCCGCCTCGCGACGCGCAGGCACTGGACGGCACGCACACTCGCCGAACGGCTCGCCGACGAACGCCACCGCCTGGACGAACTCGCCGTCGGCGACCTGGAGGTCCGGGCCGGACTCAGCCTGAGCTACCAGGCCCTGGACGCCCCCGCCCGCACCGCCCTGCGCCGCCTCGGCCTGCTCGCCGCGCCCGACGTCGCCTCCTGGGTGGTCGCGGCCCTGCTCGACGTGAGCGAGACCGAGGCCGAACGCGTCGTGGAGCAGCTCATCGACGCCCAGCTGCTGCACTGCACGGTCGTCGACCGCGCCGGACAGCCCCGCTACCGACCGCACGACCTCGTGCAGGTGTACGCCGCCGAACGCGCCGAGGCCGAGGACACGCCCGCCGAGCGCTCCGGCGCCGTCGGCAGGGCCCTCGGCGCCGGGCTCTGGCTCACCGGCCGCGTCGCGTCCGCCACGCCGTCCGGCGCGGTCGAACTGCACCGCGGCTTCCTGGACTCGGGCGGCCCGGTCAGCGCGGCTTCCGACGCCATGCGCCGGCTCGTGAGGCCCGTCGGGCCCGAGGCCACCCGGCGGGCACTCGCCGACCCCTCCGCCTGGTTCGAGGCCGAGGCCGACGCGTTCGCCGCCGCCGTCGAGCGGGCCGCCGCCTACGACCTGCACACCCTGGCCTGCGAGGCCGCGGCCGCCCTGTGCTCGTCCGCGTACGCCGTCGGCAACCGCTTCGAGGCCTGGTGGCGCAGCCATGACGCCGCCCTGGCCGCCGCCCGGCGTGCCGAGGACCACTCCGGCGAGGCCCTGCTGCTCATCGGCCTCGGTCAACTCCGCTACGAACAGGACCGGTTCGCCGAGTCGCAGGAATACTTCCGCCAGGCGGCCGGGCTCTGCGCCGAGCTCGGTGACGCGCGCGGCCGCGCCGCCGCCCTCGCCGGGCTCGGCAGCGCACTGCGCGAAGCGGGCCGCCTGCGCGCCGCGCTCGACGTGCTCATCCAGGCGGTCGAAGGCTTCCGCGGGCTCCACGACGACCCGGGGCTCGGGCTCTCCTGCCGCTTCGCGGGCACCGTCCACCTCGAACTTGGCGAGCACCGGGAGGCGTTCGGTCTCCTCGACGAATCCCTGCGCGCCTATCGTAGGCTCGGCAGCCGCCGCGGCGAAGCCCTCACGGTGCGCTCCCTCAGCCTCGTGCACCGCGCGCTCGGGGCGTACGAGGAGGCGGAGAGGCTCGCGGACGAAGCGGTGGGTCTGCTGCGCGTCATCGGCGACCCGCTCATGTCGGCGTACGCGGTGCAGGCGCGCGCCAAGTGCCGCTTCCGCCTGGGCCGTTGCGAGGAGGCGGCGGCCGATCTGCGGGACGTCCTCGACACCTGCCGCTCCCACCACGACCGCTTCGGCGAGGCCCTCGCCCTGCGTACCCTCGGCGAGTGCGAGCTGGCCGCGGGCCGCCCCGACACCGCCGAGAAGCACCTGACCGCGGCAGCCGCCCTCTGGGCCGCCCTCGAACTGCCGCTGCCCCGCGCCCGTACCCTGCGCGACCTCGCCGCGGCGCGCGAGGCCGCGGGCGACCGGGAACAGGCCCTCGCGCTGCGCGCCGAGGCACGGGAGGTCTTCACCGCGTACGAGGCACGGGAGCGGGACGAACCGGGCATCTGACGCCCGCCACCGTGGCTGCGGAACACTTGCCGCGGTTTTGCAGAGAACTTGCAGCGCCCCGCGCCATGCTCTACCTGTCGGCGGCACCAAGGGGCCGGCAGCAACGGGGGACCCAACGGGGGAAAGGCCACTGTTGCCTCGCACGGCCCATACGACCGCGACAGTCGGCCGTGTGGGCCGTTGCCGCGTGGAGCCACAGGGAACGACATGGGGCCACTGCACAAGGGGGAGTCCGGGGGCGGGTGGGAGCCCGCCCCCGGCGCTGTGCCCGTCACTCCTGGCACGAAGGGGCCGAGCATGCCGCCGATCATCCTCATGAACGATCCACGGATCGTCGACATCCCGGTCCACGAATGCGGTGAGGCCCTGGTCGACCTGCGCCATCTCCCCTTCGTCGACGTCGACGACCGTCTCGCCGACCCGGCGGGGGCCTACGCCCAGCTGCGCGAGGGCGTCGTCTGGCGCCTGGCCCGCGCCGCCCGGCTGCTGCCCGAGGGGCTGCGGCTGCTGGTCACCGAGGGCTACCGCCCGCTCGACCTGCAGATCAAGTACTTCGAGGAGTACGCCGCCGAACTCAGACGCGCGCACCCCGAGTGGTCGGCCGACCACCTTCGCCGCCAGACGAGCCGTTCCCTCTCGCCGCCCGAAGTGGGCCCCCACGTCGCGGGCGCCGCCGTCGACGTCACCCTGTGCACCACGGCAGGGGACGAACTCGACCTCGGCACACCGGTGAACGCCAGCCCCGAGGAGAGCGACGGCGCCTGCTACACCGACACCGACCGCATCTCCGCGGCGGCCCGCCGCAACCGCCGCACGCTGAGCGCGGCCCTGGTCACGGCGGGCCTGGTCAACTACCCCACCGAGTGGTGGCACTGGTCCTACGGCGACCGCTACTGGGCCCACCAGACCAGCACGCCCGCCGCCCGCTACGGCCCTGCGGCCTTCGCGGCGCGCAACGGCGGCCGGGGCGTCTCCTCCTAGGGCCTGTCTGACAATTCCCGCCTGCCTCGCGACGCCATGCACGCACTCTCGCCGCACCGGGCGCAGAGCCAAGTACATCCAGTACGAGGCCCTACGCCCGGCACGCCGAGAGCACGCACCTGACGCCGCGAGGCCGCCCTCCGGGCGACGACGCGAATTGTCAGACAGGCCCTAGGCCAGGGGCACGTCGAGACGGGCGCGGCGGTGGCTGAACGTGGCGATGGAGTGCGGGCCGTGGTAGCTGCCCATGCCGCTCTCGCCGACGCCGCCGAAGGGCAGGTCGGGCACGCGCAGGTGAGCCATCGGCAGCCCGAAGCCGAGCCCGCCGGACGAAGTCTCGTCCGCGAGGCGCCGCCGGGTGGTCTCGTTCTCCGTGAAGCCGTAGAGGGCCAGCGGCTTGTCGCGGTCGTTGATGAAGGCGATGGCCTCGTCCAGGTCCGCCACCTCCACGATGGGCAGGACGGGGCCGAAGATCTCCTCCCGCATGACCGGGTCGTCCCCCGTCACACCGGTCAGGACGGTCGGCGCGATGTACACGTCGTCGCGGTCCGTCTGTCCGCCGAACGCCACCGTCCCGGAGTCGAGCAGCGCCGCGACGCGGTCGAAGTGCCGCTGGTTCACCATGCGGCCGTAACCCTCGCCGCTCTGCGGGTCCGCGCCGAACATGCCCTCCACGGCTTCGGCGAGGGCGGCCGCGAGGGCGCGGGCGGTGGCCGGGTCGGTCAGGACGTAGTCCGGCGCGACGCAGGTCTGTCCGGCGTTGCGGAACTTGGCGTCGGCCAGGCGCTTGGCGACCGTGGCGACATCGGCGTCCCGGTCCACGAACACCGGTGACTTGCCGCCCAGTTCGAGCGTGACGGGGGTCAGGTGCTCGGCGGCGGCCCGCATCACGATGCGGCCGACCGTGCCGTTGCCGGTGTAGAAGATGTGGTCGAAGCGCTGGGCGAGCAGCTCCGTGGTCTCCGGGACGGCGCCCTCGACGACGGCGACCGCCTCGGGGTCCAGGTAGCGCGGCACGAGGCGGGCCATCAGCGCGGAGGTGGCGGGGGCCAGCTCGCTCGGCTTGAGGACGACGGCGTTGCCCGCGGCGAGCGCGCCCGCCACGGGGACCATGGAGAGCTGGACCGGGTAGTTCCAGGGCGCGATGACCAGGACGGTGCCCAGCGGCTCGTACTGCGTACCGGCCGTGGATCCTTCCGGAAGGCCGGCGAGGGCTTCCCGGTCGAGCGGCGTCGGGGTGAGCCAACGCTCCAGATGGGCCAGCGTGTGGTCGATCTCGCGCACGGGGAAGTCGACCTCGGCGGCGTACGCCTCGGGGCGTGGCTTGCGCAGGTCGCTGTGGAGCGCGTCGGCGATGGCCTCGCGGTTCTCCGTGAACAGCGCGCGCAGCCGGGCCAGCTGCTCCATGCGCCAGGCGAGCGGCCGGGTGCGGCCGGTGGCGAAGGTGGCGCGCAGCCGGGCCACGAGGGCCGCGGTGTCTTCGGTGGGGGTGACGGCGGTGGTCATCAGGGGGTTCCTCGGGGGTTGCTGGGAGTGGGGGGAGGAGTGCGGGAAGCGTGGGGAGCGCCCGGGGCGCCGAGCAGGCCGGTCGCGAGCGTGGCGGTCGCCGGGGCCAGCAGGTCCCGGGCACCGGGCATCGACTCCAGGCCGATGACCATCGCCACACAGATGTCGGCGGCCTCACGTGGCTCGACGCCCTCCGTGGTGCCCGCCTCGGTGAACAGCGAGGTCAGGAGATCACGCAGGCCGGTGGTGAACGCCGTACAGATCTCGCCGAACAGCCGGGCCTTGCCGTCGAGCAGTTCCGTGGCGTGCGGGGAGTCGCCGGCCAGCTGGAGCACCAGGTCGAGCTTGGCGGCCAGTACGCCGTGCAGCCGCTCGTCGTAAGGGGCGTCGGACGCGGCCGCCGCCCGGGCCCGCCGGAGCGCCTCCTCGTGGAGTCGTCCGGCGAGCCGGCGGAAGGCGTCGTCCTTGTTGCGCACGTACTGGTAGACGGCTGACCGGGACACGCCCATGGCGGAGGCGATGTCGTCCATCGTGGTGCGCCGCGCGCCGTACCGCGTGAGGCAGGCGTAGGCGGCGTCGAGGACCTCGTCGAGCCGGTCGGTGCCCATGGCTCAGGCCAGCTTCTTCAGCAGCTCGGTGGCGAGCGGCGCGGAGGAGGCGGGGTTCTGGCCCGTGACGAGGTTGCGGTCGACGACCACCTTCGGGGCCCAGGGCTCGCCCTCCTGGAAGTCGACGCCGGCCTCGACGAGGCGGTCCTGGAGCAGCCACTTGGCCCGCTCGGCGAAGCCCGCCTGGGTCTCCTCGGTGTTGGTGAAGCCGGTCAGGCGGTACCCGGCGAAGGCGTTCGAGCCGTCGTCCTTCGTGGCGGCGAGCAGGGCGGCCGGGGCGTGGCAGACCACGCCGAGCGGCATGCCGATCTCCAGGGCGAGGGCGAGGAGCCTGCCGGAGTCGGCGTTGACGGCGAGGTCCTCCATGGGGCCGTGACCGCCGGGGTAGAAGACGGCGGCGTAGTCCGCGAGGTCCACTTCCGCCAGCTTGACCGGGCCCTGGAGCTCGGTGAAGGCGGCGAGCGAGGCGGCGACCTTGTCGGCGCCCTCCTGGCCGCCGTTGGCCTCGGGGGCGAGGGAGCCGCGGTCGACGGTGGGAACGACGCCGCCCGGGGTGGCGACGACGACCTCGTGCCCGGCGGCCTTGAAGGCCTCGTAGGGGGCCACGGCCTCCTCGGCCCAGAAGCCGGTCGGGTGGCGACTGCCGTCGGCCAGCGTCCAGTGGTCGGCGCCGGTGACAACGAAAAGGATCTTCGACATGGTGTGGTCTCACTCCGAGAGTCCGGGGTCTGACGTTCTGTGCGCAGATCGTCAGTACGGCGACATCTCGAAGGTAGATCGATCGGACATAACTATCCAATGCGGAAACCAATGGGAGGCATCGGAAATCCGATGGGGCCGCGCGGAATACGCCTCCTGAGGGGCTCAGCGCCCGGGAGCGCCGGCCCGCAGTCCGTCCATGACGAGATCCATGAGGCGCCCCGCGCGCGTCTGCCAGTCGCTCTGCGGGTCGATCTGCCAGAGCCCGGCGATGGCGAGCAGGAAGTCGTCGGGGGTCACTCCCGGGCGGATGGTGCCCGCTTCCTCGTTCGCCCTCAGGAGGTGTGCGACGGCCTGGGTCAGCGGGCCGTGGCCCACCCCGGACAGGCTGCCGAGCGCGCTGGTCGCCCGGCGTATGGCGTCGGCCAGGCCCGCCTTGGCCATGGCGTACTGGGCGAGACGGTCCATCCACTCCCGCAGGGCCTGGTCGGGGGTGCGGCAGTGGAGCAACTGGCAGGCCGCGTCGCACACTTGCTGCACTTCGTAGCGGTAGACCTCAAGGACGAGCGCCTCGCGGTTGGGGAAGTTGCGGTAGAAGGTCCCCTGGCCCACACCCGCCTTCTTCGCGATCGCGCTCAACGGCGCGTCGCTCGACCGCGTCAGCTCCATCAGGGCGACTTCCAGGATGCGTTCGCGGTTGCGCTGCGCGTCCGAGCGCATGGGCGCGTCCTTGTGGTGCCCCACTCGCTCTCCTTCCGCGCCTCGCGGCCGATACGGCCTTGCTAAGCGGACAGGTGTCCACTAAGTTCGACGACTGATGGGCAACTGGACAACTGTCCACTTAGGGCAACCATAGCGCCAGATCCGGCCGCTGGGGACAGCCCGCGCCCCGAGACACCCTTCTCCTTCTCCTGTACAGCGCCACCGTCTCCCGAACCTCCCGCCGGGACCGCCTCGTTCGACGCCATCCGCGAAAGAAGGCTGCTCATGGCTCCATCGACGACCAGTGCCCTCACCCTGAACATCAACGGCGAGAAGCACACACTGTCCGTCGACCACCGCACCACCCTGCTCGACGCGCTGCGCGAGCGGCTCGATCTCACCGGCACCAAGAAGGGCTGCGACCAGGGTCAGTGCGGCGCCTGCACGGTGCTGATCGACGGCCGCCGCGCCGTCTCCTGCCTCCAGCTCGCGGTCGCCGCCGAGGGGCGTGAGATCACCACCATCGAGGGCGTCGCCGACGGCGACCGGCTCCACCCCGTGCAGCAGGCCTTCCTCGACCTCGACGGCTTCCAGTGCGGGTACTGCACCCCCGGACAGATCTGTTCGGCCCTCGCCATGATCGAGGAGCACGCGGCGGGCTGGCCGAGCGCCGCCACCGAGGAGGTGCGGCCCGAAGCGGGCGTGCCCGAGCTCACCGCGGAGGAGATCCGCGAGCGGATGAGCGGCAACCTCTGCCGCTGCGGTGCCTACGTGTCCATCGTGCAGGCCGTCGCGAAGGCCGCCCGCGCAGAAGAGGAAGCGATATGAGGGACTTCGCGTACCAGCGCGCCCACGACGTGAGCGGCGCGGTCGCCCTGCTCGGCGCCGACCCCGAGGCCCGCTACCTCGGTGGCGGCACCAACCTCGTCGACCTGATGAAGACCGGCGTCGAGCGGCCCGCGCGCCTGGTCGACGTACGCGAACTGCCCCTGGACGGCATCGAGTCCACCGCCGAAGGCGGCCTGCGCATCGGCGCGACCGTCACCAACAGCGACCTCGCCGCCCACCCCGAGGTCCGCCGCCGCTACCCCGCGCTGGCGCAGGCCGTCCTCGCGGGCGCCTCCGGTCAGCTGCGCAACATGGCCACCGTCGGCGGCAACCTCCTCCAGCGCACCCGCTGCGGCTACTTCACCGACCTGAGCAAGCCGTGCAACAAGCGCGCCCCCGGCACCGGCTGCTCGGCCATCGAGGGCGAGCACCACAACCACGCCATCCTCGGCGCCACCGAGCACTGCGTGGCAACCAATCCCTCCGACATGGCGGTGGCGCTCGCCGCCTTCGACGCCGTCGTCACGTACGAATCGGCCGACGGCACCGGTCAGTTGCCGCTCGCGGAGTTCTACCTCCCGGTGGGCGACACCCCGCACCTGGAGACCGCGCTGCCGGCCGGCGCGCTGATCACCGGCATCATCCTGCCGCCCGCCCCGGTCGCCGCCCACTCCCGCTACCGCAAGGTGCGCGAGCGTGCCTCCTACGCCTTCGCCATCGGCTCCATCGCCGGCGCGCTCGACGTCCATGACGGTGTCGTACGTGAGGTGCGCCTCGCCTTCGGGGCGGTCGCGTCCCGGCCGTGGCGTGCGCGGGAGGCCGAGCGGGTCCTGACCGGGGGCCCGGCGGACGCCGAGGCGTTCGCCGCCGCCGCGGACGCCGAACTGGCCGCCGCGCGGACGCTGCCCCACAACGCGTACAAGGTGACGCTGCTGCGCAACCTCGTCGTGGCCCTGCTGACCGAACTCACCGAGGAGGCTGCCCGATGACCACGACGACCGGACCCACCGCGGTGACGGGCTCCGTCGGCACCGCGCACACCCGCATCGAGGGCCTCGACAAGGTCACCGGCGCGGCGCGCTACGCCGGCGAGATCCCCTTCACCGACCTCGCCCACGGTTGGCTTGTGCTGTCCACGATCGCCCGCGGCCGTATCCGCTCCGTCGACACCGAGCCCGTCCTCGCGATGCCCGGCGTCCTGACCGTCCTGCACCACGGCAACGCGCCGCGCGTCGACATCGACTACGAAGGCATGCTGGGCCGCCCCGACCCGCTCATCGCGGTCTTCCAGCACGACCAGGTGCCCTTCGCGGGCTGGCCCGTGGCGCTCGTCGTCGCCGAGACCTCCGAACAGGCGCGGGAGGCCGCAGAGGCCCTGGTCGTCCACTACGACCAGGAACAGCACGACATAGAGTTCTCCCACGGACGCCCCGGCACGTACACGCCGGACACCGACGGCATGCTGGTGGAGAAGGGCGACCTGGAGGCCGAACTGGCCGCCTCCACGCACGTCGTGGACGCCGAGTACACCACGCCGGAGGAGCACCACAGCCCGATGGAGCCGCACGCGGCGACCGCGCGGTGGGACAGCGGCCGTCTCGACGTGGTCGACTCCAACCAGGGCAGCACCTGGATCGTGGACGAGCTGGCGAAGCTGTTCTCCCTCGACCCGGCCTCGGTGCGCGTGCGCTCCGAGCACGTCGGAGGCGCCTTCGGCTCCAAGGGGCTGCGGGTCCACCAGGTCTGCGCCGCGATGGCGGCGACCGTCCTGGACCGCCCCGTCCGTGTCGTGCTGACCCGTCGTCAGATGTTCTCCCTCGTCGGCTACCGCAGCCCCACCGCGCAGCGCGTGCGGCTCGGCGCGGAGCCCGACGGGCGGCTGCGCGCCTTCGACCACCAGGGCCAGAGCCTGACCTCGACCATCTACGAGTTCGTCGAGGCCAGCGCCGGTTTCGGCCGTCCGATGTACGCCGCCGACGCACACCGCAGCGTCAACCGCGTCGTACGCCTGGACGTGCCGACGCCGACCTATATGCGCGCGCCCGGCGAGGCCCCCGGGTCCTTCGCGCTGGAGTCCGCGCTCGACGAACTCGCCGAGAAGTGCGGTATGGACCCCATCGCGCTGCGGGCCCGCAACGAACCCGCGGTGGGACCCGTCTCCGGGCTGCCGTTCAGCAGCCGCAACCTCACCGCCTGCTTCGACGAGGGCGCCCGCAGATTCGGCTGGGCCGGCCGCGACCCGCGCCCCCGCGCGCGCCGCGAGGGCCGCTGGCTGATCGGCACCGGCACGGCCGCCGCCACGTTCCCGGTGCTCGTCGGCCCGGCCACGGCGGCCGTGACGGCGCAGGCCGACGGGACGTTCACGGTGCGCATCACCGCGGCGGACGTCGGCACCGGCGCGCGGACCGCGCTCACGCTGATCGCCGCCGACGCCCTGGAGGTGGCGCCGGACCGCGTCAAGGTTCACATCGCCGACAGCGACTTCGGCCCCGCCATGATCGCGGGCGGTTCCATGGGCACCCGGTCCTGGGGCTGGGCGGTCACGGGCGCGGCGCGCGAGCTGCGCGAGAAGCTGGTCCCCGGCGGCGACATCCCGGCGGAGGGCATCACCGCGCGCTTCGACACCGGCGCCCTCCTCGGCACACTGTCGCAGAAGGAACGTCACTCCTACGGCGCGCAGTTCGCCGAGGTCGCCGTGGACGTCACCACCGGCGAGGTCCGCGTACGGCGCATGCTCGGCATCTTCGCCGCCGGCCGCATCATCAACCCGCTGACCGCGCGCAGCCAGCTGGTCGGCGGCATGACGTGGGGCCTGTCCATGGCGCTGCACGAGGAGGCGGTCAGGGACCGGGCATCGGGCGCTCCCGTCGGCCCCGACCTCGCGGGCTACCACGTCGCCGCGCACGCCGATGTGCCGCACATCGAGGCGGACTGGGTGGATGACCCCGACCCCGAGGACCCCGTGGGGATCAAGGGTATCGGCGAGATCGGCATCGTCGGCGCCGCCGCGGCGATCGCCAACGCGGTCTGGCACGCGACCGGCGTCCGCCACCGGAACCTGCCGATCCGCCCCGACCGCGTGATCGAGGACGGCCGGCCCGAGGGGGCTGTGACCGAGGCGGGCGGCAGCGGTGCTTGACATCGCCGCCGACCTGCACCAATGGGTTCAGGAGGGCCGGGACTTCGCGGTCGCCACCGTCGTGGACGTCGGCGGCAGCGCACCGCGCGGTCCCGGCGCCGCCCTCGCCGTCGACAGCGAGGGCACGGCGATCGGCTCGGTCTCCGGCGGCTGCGTGGAGGGAGCGGTGTACGACCTGTGCGCCGAGGCCCTCCAGGACGGCACGGCCACGGTCGAACGGTTCGGCTACAGCGACGAGGACGCCTTCGCGGTCGGCCTCACCTGCGGCGGCGTCATCGAGGTGCTCGTCACCCCGGTGACCCGGGACGCGCCGCACAGGGCGGTGTTCGCCGCCGCCCTGTCGGCCGCCGCCCACGGTGAGCCGGCCGCCCTGGCCCGGATCACCCGGGGCCCCGCCGACCTCCTCGGCAAGGCGCTCCTGGTCCGGGCCGACGGGACGTACGAGGGCAGCCTCGACGGGCACCAGGAACTGGACCGCACGGCGGCGGGGGAGTCCCGCGCCCTCCTGGCGGCCGGCCGCACCGGGGAGTTCACCGTCTCGGAGAGCGGCTCGCGCTGCGGGAGCGCGCTGACCTTCCTGGTCGAGTCGAGCGTGCCGCCGCCCCGCATGATCGTGTTCGGAGCCGTCGACTTCGCGGCGGCCCTGGTCCGCGCCGGGAAGTTCCTCGGCTACCACGTCACGGTCTGCGATGCCCGCCCCGTCTTCGCCACGCGGCTGCGCTTCCCCGAGGCGGACGACATCGTGGTCGAGTGGCCGCACCGCTACCTGGAGCGGACCGGGACGGACGAGCGCACGGTGCTGTGCGTGCTCACCCACGACGCCAAGTTCGACGTGCCGCTGCTCGCCGCGGCGCTGCGGCTGCCCGTCGCGTACGTCGGCGCGATGGGTTCGCGCCGCACCCACGAGGACCGCGACCGCAGGCTCCGCGATGTCGGCGTCACCGAGGAGGAACGCTTGCGGCTGCGCTCGCCGATCGGCCTCGACCTCGGCGCCCGCACGCCCGAGGAGACCGCCCTGTCCATCGCGGCGGAGATCGTCGCGGCCAGACAGGGCGGCACGGGTCTGCCGCTCACCGGTTCACGGACGCCGATCCACCACGAGGCGCCCGTGAACCGCCCTCAGCGGGTGGTCAGTTCGTAGCCAGTTCGTAGAACCCCCTGCCGAACGTGGCCGCCAGCAGGCGCCGGTGCCCGGCGTCGTACTCGATGTCGTCCACGGGGACCGCGGGCATGCCCCGGCCGAGGCGCGACCACACCGGCTTGCCGGAACGGGAGGTGAACACGCCCTGGTCGGTGCCGATGTGCAGCCGCCCGCCGTGCCCGAGGACGAGATCGTTGACGGGTGCGTCCGGGAGGTCGCCGGACAGGTTCCGCCAGGTCCTGCCGCCGTCCGAACTGCCGTACACATGGGCTTTGTCGGACCCTGAGCGGTAGGCGGAGTGGGTGGTGTACACGCGGTCGGGGTCATGCGGGTCGACCACCACGCGGGTCACCCAGGAGCGGCCCTCCACCAGCTTCGTCCAGTGCGCGCCGAGGTCCTTGGTGACCCACACCCGGCCGTCGTCGGTGCCCGCGTAGAGCGTGCGGCCGTCGCCCGCGGGCGCGATCGAGGTGATCGTGCCGTAGTTGGTGTAGAGCGGGTCGGGGCCCGGGCCGCCGGACAGGTCGGGGCTGATGGGCTGCCAGGTCACGCCGCCGTCCGTGGAGCGGTTGACCACCTCGGAGCCGTAGTAGAGGACGCTCGGGTCCTTCGGGTCGAAGACGACGGGCGTGAACCAGTTGCGGCGCTTGAACGTCGTCTTGTCGGCGAAGTAGGTGAGCGTGTCGCCGCCGTCCGTGGAGCGGAAGCAGTTGCCGTACTGGTAGCAGGCGAAGACCTTGTTCACGTCCGTCGGGTCGATGAGGTTCTCCTCGCCGTCGCCGCCGAGGTATTCGTTGAAGCGGGGCCCGCCCCAGGAGCGCAGTGAGCCGTTGTCCTGGGAGCCGCCCGAGATCCGGCCGGTGTCCTGCGGGGTGAGGGCCGCGCTGTACAGCTGGGTGTACGGCTCGTGCCGTGCCTTGGTCCAGCCGCCGTCGCCGTTCGCCTCGGAGCGGTAGACGCCGCCGTCGTTGCCGAGGTAGACGCGGCCCGGCCTGCGCGGGTCCCACACCATCGCGTGCTGGTCGACGTGGATGCTCGTGTCGTCGGCGCTCCAGGTGGCGCCGCCGTCCTTCGTGGTCAGCAGAGGAACGCCCGCCACATGGACGTGGTCCGCGTCCTTCGGGTCGGTCCACACCTTGCCGAACCACCAGCCGAACGACGACTGCGAGTCGGTCAGCCTCTGGTCGGCCGGGGTGCGCCGCCAGTGGTCGCCGCCGTCGGTGGACGCGTAGAAGCCCTCGAAGGAGCCGCTGGTCTTGTTGACGATCGCGTACGCCTTCTCGCCCGCGACCGCGAGGCCTATCCGGCCCACGTCCGGCCCCTGTTCGGGCAGTCCGCCGCCGAGCCGCCGCCAGCTCTTGCCGTCGTCGTCGCTGCGGAAGATCCCGGAGCCCACGCCGCCGTAGGTGCGCAGCTCCGGCGTACGGCGGTGGTCCCACAGCACGGCGTACAGCCGCTTGCCCCGGATGACGATCTCGGTGGCCCCGGTGAACTCGTTGGCGCCGGACAGGATCCGCCGCCAGGTCTTCCCCCCGTTCTCCGAGCGGTAGACGCCGCGGTCACCGCCGCCGTTGTAGAGGGAACCCGCCGCGGCCACGTAGATGCGGCGCGGGTTGCGGGGATCCACCGTGATCGCGCTGATGGCACCGGAGTCCCGCAGCCCGATCCGCCGCCAGTTCCTGCCCCCGTCGGCGCTGCGATAGAGACCGGTGCCCTCGTACGTGATGCTGCCGCCGCCGGGATTGGGCTCGCCGGTGCCCGCGTACAAGGCGCCGTCCGGCCCGGTGGCGACCGCGCCCATGGCCTGGGTCCAGCTGTCGGGCCAGGCGGACTTGAAGGTGCGGCCCGCGTCCGTGCTGCGCCAGATACCGCCGCTGGCCGCGGCGGCGTACAGGGTGTCGGCCCGCTTCGGGTCCAGGGCGAGCGACACGATCCGGCCGCCGATGTTGGTGGGGCCGAGCGCCTTCCAGCGGCCGCCCGTGGTGGGCAGCTCGCGTGCCTGCGCGGCGGCGTTCTCGTGGGCGTGCCGGGGGATCGGCTCGCCCGGCACGGTCTTCTGCAGGTAGCGGTACTCGGCCGGTGCGGCGGGGCCGCGGACCGGGCGGTAGACATCGCCCGGTCCTGGCGGCGCCGCGCCCGCCGGTGGAGTTGCCAGGAGGACGACGCCCGCGAGCGGGGCGAGGACCAGATGAAGCAGGCGTCTGCGCATGGGCACCCTCTTCTTCGTCATGGCCAGAACAAGCCGTGCTGACGTTACGAGAGGGTACGAAGGAGCAGAAGAGCGGAAGTTGGCCTTTGTGACGGGCCCGGGCACCTATGGTCCGGGGATCTCATGGCTCAGGGCCTAATGGCTCGGGGCTTTATGGCTCGGGGGACCTTATGAGCCGGGCAGCTCCCGGGGCTCCAGCGGACGCGTCGCGGGCCCCTGGAGGACCTCGCCGTCGGTGCCGAAGCGGGAGCCGTGGCAGGGGCACTCCCACGTGGTCTCCGCCTCGTTGAACGCGACCAGGCAGCCCATGTGGGTGCAGCGGGCCGAGACGGCGTGGAGCGCACCGTCCACGTCGCGGTGCACCGCGCAGCGGCGCCCCTCGACCCGGACCACGGCGCCCGAGCCGGCGGGGATCTCGTCCACCGAATCGACGTGACTGCGCAGCCGGTCGCCGACGAAGTGCTTGGCGACCTCGGCCTGCTGGCCCAGCAGCGCGGGCACCTCCCGGACGGTGGTCAGCAGCCGTCGCGGGTCGTACAGGTCGGCCCAGGGGGACTTCTCGCCCTGGATCAGCCGGGCGAGCAGGGTGCCGGCCATGACACCGCCGCTCATCCCCCAGCCGCCGAACCCGGTCGCCACGTAGGTGTGGCGGGCGCCGGGGTGGAAGGGGCCCACCATCGGCACTCCGTCGGTCACGGAGTTGTCCTGGGCCGCCCAGCGGTAGGCCGTCTCCCCGACGTCGAAGCGCTCCCGCATCCACGCGTCGAGTGCCCGGAATCCGGCGGCGGCGTCACCCGTGCCGGGGGTGAAGCCCTCGCCCGTGACGATGAGCAGCCGCCCGCCGTCGTCGCCGTACGGCGCGGTGCGCACCGAACGCTTGCCCTCCTCCTGCGTGATGTACATGCCGCCGGGGTCCTGCCCGGGGGCCAGCGGAGCGGCGACGACGAGCTCGCGCTGGGCCGACAGCCGGGCGAAGAGCAGGGCGCGGTCGAAGACGGGGTAGTGCGTGGCGACAACGACGGACTTCGCGGTCACCGTGTGCCCGGACTCGGCGGTCACCCGGCACGGCGAGCCTTCGCGCAGGCCGGTCACGCGGGTCCGCTCGTGGATGACGCCGCCCTGCGCGAGCAGGTCCGCGGCGAGCGCGAGGAGATAGGCGCGGGGATGGAACTGCGCCTGGTCCTCCACGCGCACCGCGCCCGCCACGTCGAAGGGCAGACCGGTGACCTCGGTGTACTCGGCGGGCAGCCCCGCCTCACGGGCCGCCGCGGCCTCGGCCCGCAGTTCGTCGGTGTCCTCGGGGCGGACGGTGTAGGTGTAGGCGGGCGCGCGCTCCAAGTGGCAGTCGATGCCGACCTCCGCGCAGACGGCCGCGACATGGTCCACCGCCTCCTGCTGGGAGCGGGCGTACAGATGGGCGGCCTCCGCCCCGCGCGTACCGCGCAGCCGCTCGTACACCAGGGTGTGCAGGGCGGACAGCTTGGCGGTGGTGTAGCCGGTCACCCCGGCGGCGATGCGGTCGGCTTCCAGGACCGCGACCGTCCGCCCGGTGCGGGCCACCTCCCAGGCAGTGCTGAGCCCGGCGATGCCGCCGCCCACCACGGCGGCGTCCACCTCGATGTCCTCGGCCAGCGGCGGGTAGGACGTCGGCCCGGTGCTGTCCATCCAGTAGGACTCCGGCCGGCCCGGCAGCGGCCCGGTACGAGGTGTGACAGCCATGGCGGCTCCCTGTTCTCATGGTTCTCATGCTCGGTGTTCGTCGATCCTGCGGGTTCCCCCGCCCCACCGGGTCAATCCGGTGGGGCGGCCGGGCTGCGGATCTTGCCCACAGGCTACGCAAAAGGTGCATAACGCGCCCGTGGGGTGAGGGTGACCGGCCCGCTAGAGCCAGTCCCGGGGCACGGTCTCGTTCCACGTCCGGGAGAAGACGCGGCGTTCCCCCTCATAGCCGTCGAGCGTCGCGTCGACGAGGAAACCGTCCTCGTCGCAGCGCAGCACCGTGCGGGTGCGCACGCTCACGTCCCAGTCGTCCCGCGCGAAGCTCATGGTCCAGGCCGACTCACCGGTCACCGACGTGAAGTCCTCGCCCGTGGACGTGTACCGCTCGAAGGCGCGGCAGCCGACGTCGAGCCCGATGTCCTCGTACCGCACGGTCCCGCGGTCCTTGACGATCTCCAGCGCGGAGTTGTAGCCGATCAGGTCCCGCCTGACCTCCCAGCGCTGGTCAGGCTGCGTCAGCCGGGTGGTGGCCAGCGGCTCCGCGCCCTCGGGCTCGCCGAAGGGGCGCAGCGGCGCGTTGTCCGGCTCGGAGACCGGCCGCACCGGCAGCCGCAGCGCGCTGGTGCCCTCGTACACGCTGAGCAGGACCGGCCGGGGCGGTGGCCAGGCGAGCGGCCAGTACGACGTGGACAGCGAGAGCCGGATGCGGTGGCCCGGCGGGAAGCACTGGGCCACGCCGTTGAGCTGGAGCGTCGCGCGGTAGCGGCGCCCCGGCTCCAAGGGCTCGGGCTCGCCCGTGCCGTCCCTGCGGGTGAGGTTGAGCACGCCGTACGTCACACGGGTGGCCCGCCCGTCGGGGGCCACGTCGGAGATCCGGGCCGCGACCGTGGCCACCGGCTCGCTGACCGACAGGTCGAGGTCGATGGCGGGGGAGCCGAGGATCTCCACCGGCTCGGTCAGCCGCGGGGAGTCGAAGACCAGCGAGCCGCCGTCCTCCTCGCGCTGGTCGTAGGGCAGGTCGGGCGGTGCGTTGTAGGAGGCCCACTTGCCCGCGAACTGGCCGACCGACAGCGGGGACTGCACGGTCATGGCCTCACCGGAGCCGGAGCCGTCCTTGTCGGCCACCTCCCCGTCCCAGGCGATGCGGTGCCGGGTCAGGGGACGGCTGACCTCCTCGATGTGCGGCGACGGCCAGTCCGGCTCACCGACCCAGCGGCCCGGGCGCTCCTCGTACGCCGTTGAGGGCGGCACGCTGTCCTGCATCCAGGCCCGCAGCATCGGGCCCTCCATGACGCCGTTGTCCTCGCCCTTGAGCCAGTGGTCCCACCAGCGCACCACTTCCTGGAGATAGCCGATGGCGGGGCCCGGCTCACCCAGATGCGGATACTTGTGCGACCAGGGGCCGATCAGCCCCTTGCGCGGCACGTCCAGATTGCCGAGCAGCCGGGTCACGGCGTTGGAGTAGCCGTCCGCCCAGCCGCTGGAGGCGAGGACGGGGCAGCGTACGTCCTGGTAGTTCTCGCAGACCGAGGCGTGCTTCCAGTAGTCGTCGCGCCGCTGGTGGCGCAGCCACTCCAGGACCCAGGGGCGCGCGTTCTCAAGACGCTCGTGCCACATCTCGCGCCAGCGGTCGCCGACCACGGCCGGATCGGGGGGACAGGTGGCGTACGCGAACATGGTCCCCGCCTCGGCGAGGTTGTCCGACAGCATCGCGCCACCCATGTAGTGCATGTCGTCGGCGTACCGGTCGTCCGTGAACGACGAGATGACGATGGCCTTCAGGCTCGGCGGCCGTCGCGCGGCGACCTGGAGCGCGGCGAACGCCCCCCAGGAGATGCCCATCATGCCGGTGGAGCCGTCGCACCAGGGCTGCTCGGCCAGCCAGGCGAGCACCTCCTCGGCGTCGGTCTGCTCCACCTCCAGATATTCGTCCCGCAGGACGCCCTCGGACTCGCCCGTGCCGCGCACGTCCACGCGTACGCACGCGTAGCCGTGCCCCGCGATGTAGGGGTGGTGGATCGAGTCGCGCACGGAACTCAGATCGCGCTTGCGGTACGGGATGTACTCGAGGACGGCCGGTACCGGCGCGTCGTCCGAGGACGCGGGGCGCCAGACGCGCGCCGACAGCCGGACGCCGTCGGACATCGGGATGAGGACGTGTTCTTCCTCTTTTGTCGCGTACGGGAGATTGCCCACGTAACGCATGGGGCCGTGCCATCCTCTCGGTCGGTTCTCTGGTGCCTGTGTCGCGTCGGCCGTGCTAGTCGTTGGTGACGTCGCGGCCGCCGGGCTCCGTCTCGTCGAAGGTGAGGCCGAGCGCGGCCACGCACCGGTCGTACTTGCGCCGCAGGTCCTCCTCGTCGTCGCCTCCGATGGAGAAGTGGGCCAGCTCGTAGCTGTAGCTGTCCTGGTGACCGGCGTCGGACAGCCGCTGGCCCTCCTCGACCAGCACGTCGATCCGGACGTCGCCGATCTCGCGCTCGATGCGGTCGAGCTCCTCGCGCGTCGGCACGTCGTGCACCACGCCGTCGGCGAACCACCGGTAGTACCACTTGGCAGCCGTCGCGCAGGGCCCCTCGCGGTGGGGGAGCTTCGGGTCCTCGCCGAAGGCGAGGCTGACCATGCAGTGGTGGTTCGGGACACCGTCGACGTACTCGAACAGCTCCGCGTGCGACTGGGAGTGCCGGGGGTTGATCTCCAGCAGGTTCAGCTCGTCCGTACCGGGGTCGTAGAAGTACTCGATGCTGAACGTCGCGTCGTCCATGCCGATCTGTCGCATCACCCGCTCCGACACGTCGTGCAGGCGCCGCACCACCGGCTCCGGCAGCGTCGAGGGGTACTGATGGCGCAGGAAGCACGAGGAGTCCGGGTAATTGATGGAGTCGAGGACGCCGTAGACGGTGACCTCACCCCGGTGGACGTATCCCTCGACCGCGACCTGGATGCCGGAGAGCGCCTCCTCGGCGAGACAGACCTGCGCGCCGATGCCCGCCATCTCCTCGGGCACCTCGATCTGGTCGAGTATGTGCTCGAAGGGCCGGCCGACCGTGCCGATGCCCTCCTTGATCCTGGCCACGGCCGCGTCGAACTCCTCCTCGTTCTTCACGCTGTACGCGAGCTTGGAGGAATACGACAGGGCGGGCTTGAGCCACATCGGGAAGCGCACGCCCTCCGGCGGCTTCGGCGTACTCGCCTCCAGGTCGACCCGGCCGAAGCGCGGATGCTCCTCGATCACCTTCTGCTGCTCCAGGCGGCTCCAGTACTTGTGCTCGCACTTGACGACCGACTCCAGGCTGGTGCTGCGGGTGCCGTACCGGTCGCCCAGCATCGCGACCATCGTGCTGACCGGGAAGTCCCAGTAACCGACGATCGCGTCGATGCTGCCGTCGAACGCGTCGAGGGTCTTCTGCGCCTTCTCCATCAGCTCCGGTACGGAGACCTCGCCGCCCTGGAGCTCCTCGATCGTGAGCAGCGGGTGGAAGCGGTAGTCCTGCGCGTGCGGGACGGCGTGCAACGTGGGGAGGTTGGCCTCGTCCAGACCGATCACGAACACGTTCTTCTGGCGTACAGCCACAATTGCTCCTTCTGCCGGGGTCAGAGCGGCTGTGTACCCGCAGGCCAGAGGTGCACACGTCGGCCATCATGGGCAGGGAGCATCCCGACCGTGCAGACCGTGCACCATGAGGAGAACCATGGCCGACCGAAGCCGCCGCGCCCCCTCCGTCGTCCGGGCGCTGCTCGACGCCCACGGCAGCACCTACGCCGAGGACGCCGGCATCCGGCTGCGGGACACGCCGCAGCCGCTGTACCAGCTGCTCGTCCTGTCGGTCCTGCTGAGCGCCCGCATCCGCGCCACCGTGGCGGTCGCCGCGGCCAGGGAACTCTTCGACGCCGGAATGCGCGACGCGCGGCGCATGGCCGACGCGTCGTGGCAGGCCCGCGTCGACGCGCTCGGCCGGGGCGGCTACCGGCGCTACGACGAGCGCACCTCCACGCAGCTCGGGGAGGGCGCCGAGCTGGTCCTGCGGGACTACGGAGGCGATCTGCGCCGCCTGCGGGACGCGGCGGGCGACGACGAGAAGGAGCTGAGCCGCCAACTCCAGAAGGTGCCAGGCCTCGGCCCCATGGGCGCCGACATCTTCCTGCGCGAGGCGCAGCGGGTATGGCCGGGCGTGGCGCCGCGCCTCGGCGACAAGGCCTTGCAGGGCGCGCGGCGGCTCGGCCTGCCCGACGACCCGGACGAACTGGTGCGCCTCGCCGGGGACAGCGACCCCGCGGCCCTGGCGGCGGCCCTCGTACGCGCCGCCCTGGACAAGAGCATCGCCGAGGAACTGCTCGCGGACCCCGACAGGTCATGACTCCGGGCTCGTGGGAAGGCTTCGGCGTCACACCGGCAGCAGCCGCGCGATCAGCTCGCCGAGCTGCCGGGCGTTGCGGCATTCGTGCATCTCGACCAGCTCCGCGTACGCGTACGCGGCCGAGTCACCCGTCGACCACTGCGAGCGCGGCTCGGGGTTGAGCCAGTACACCCGGCGGGCCCGCCCGGCGATCCGCCGCAGCGCCGGGACGTTCGGGTCGCTCATGTTCGTACGGGCGTCCCCGAGGACGAAGACCGTGGACCGCGGGCCGACCGCGTCGAAGTGACGCTCGGCGAACTCCCCGAGGGACGTGCCGTAGTCGCTGCCGGCGTGCCATCCGGTGACCACCGCCTCACCGAGGATGCGGGCACCGAGGCCCGCCGGGTCCGTGGAGCCGTGCGTCAGCAGCCCGGTGACCTCGTCCGCCCGATTGACGAACGCGAACACCCGCACCTTGCTGAACTGGTCGTGCAGCGCCTGCACCAACAGCATCGTGAAGCTCGCGAAACCCGCCACCGAGCCGGACACATCGCAGAGCAGCACCAGCTCGGGACGCGCGGGTCGGCGGCGGCGCAGCACCGGCCGCATCGGCACACCGCCCGTCGAGAGGGAGCCGCGCAGCGTGCGACGCAGATCGACGGCGCCGTGCGCGGCGCGCCTGCGGCGGGCGGCCAGGCGGGTCGCGAGCTTGCGGGCCAGCGGGTGCACGGTCCTGCGCAGCTCGTCCAGGTGGGCGCGGCCCGCGACGAGGAAGTCGACGCGGTCGGCGGTGGTCGCCACGGCCCGGCGGGCGATCTCCTCCGTGCCCCGCCGCTCGGCGACCCGGCGGCGCGCCTCGGTCCGGACCCGCTCACGGAACCCTTCGATGCGGCGCCGGATCTCGTCGGCCTCCAGACGGTCCGTGAACGCGGCGTCCCCGGCCGCGGCGGGGCCCGCGCGAAGGGCGGCGAGTACGCGCGCGAGGAGCGTCTCCGGCCGCAGCCGGCTCAGGGTCTGGTGGGAGGACCAGCCGTCCGAGCCGCCCTGCCCCGAGCCGTACCCGCCGAAGCCGGCCACCGCCTCGCGCGCCAACTGTTCCAGCAGCGCCCGGTCGTCGGTGGCGAGCGCGGCGACCAGGCGCTCGCGCAGCGCGTCCCGATCGGGCTCGGCGTCGCCGCCCCCGGTGGTCGTACCCTCGGGCGCGCCGACGCCCAGCGGAAAGTAGAGGTCGAAGACCGGGTCGAACACCGCCCGCTGGCCCTCCTGGTGGAGCAGCGCGGCGGCCAGCCCCTCCCTGACCCGCTCACGGTCGGCGAGGCCGAGCGCCTCCAGGGCCGCCGCCGCGTCGACCGTCTCGCCCGTGCCGATGCGCAGCCCGTGGGAGCGCAACGTCTGGACGAGACCGGTGAGCCGGCCGCTGAGCCCCTCCTCGGTGACCGGCCGGGCGAAGCCGTCGGGGAGCGCGGTCACACGGCGTCCAGGTCCAGCTTGGCCGCCGCCTTCACCACGTCGTCCTGATGCTTGAGGAGGACGCCGAGGGTGTCGCGCACGACCGCTTCGTCCAGGCTCCGGGCGCCGAGCGCGAGCAGGGTGCGCGCCCAGTCGATGGTCTCGGCGACCGAGGGCACCTTCCGCAGGTCCATCGCGCGCAGCGCGCCCACGACCCGCACCACCGACTCGGCGAGTGCCTCGTCCAGGCCCGGCACCTTCGCCCGGACGATGCGGCGCTCCAACTCCTCCTCGGGGAAGCCGATGTGCAGGAACAGGCAGCGGCGGCGCAGCGCCTCGGACAGCTCCCGGCTCGCGTTGGAGGTGAGGACGACGAAGGGGCGGCGCTCCGCGCTGATGGTGCCCAGCTCCGGCACCGTGACCTGGAAGTCGCTGAGGACTTCGAGCAGCAGGCCCTCCACCTCGACGTCGGCCTTGTCGGTCTCGTCGATCAGCAGCACCTTCGGGTCGCCGCCGCGGATCGCCGTGAGCAGCGGGCGCGAGAGCAGGAACTCCTCGCCGAAGATGTCCGTGCGCGTCTCGTCCCACGACTCGTCGCGCCCGGCGGTGATGCGGAGCAGCTGCTTGGCGTGGTTCCACTCGTACAGCGCCCGGGACTCATCGACGCCCTCGTAGCACTGGAGGCGGACCAGCCGGGCCCCCGCGACCTCGGCGACGGCCTTGGCCAGCTCCGTCTTGCCGACGCCGGCCGGTCCCTCCACCAGCAGGGGCTTGCCGAGCCGGTCGGCGAGGAAGACGGTGGTGGCGACCGCGGGGGAGGCCAGATAGCCGCTCCCGGCGAGCCGGGCCGCGACATCGTCGACGGAGGCGAAGTACCCGGTCGTCATGGGGAGTTCTCCTGGTCCTGGTGGTCTTGGCCCTCGTGGTTCTGGTGGCCTGGTCGTCTTGGTGGTCCTCGCCTTGATCCGTCACCGGTACCCGATCAGTTCCGGCCGCCGCCGACAACAGGCACACACTGTTTGCGGTGCACGTCACGTTCCCCTCACCGCGCGGCCGGACTGCTGGGTCTCATCGTGAGACCTTCGTACGCCGGCGTCATGAGGCGTACCTCCTTCGCGAACTGGCCCTGCTCCATCGCCCGCAACACCCTGACCGACCGGCTGCGCCGCCTCGTGGACGAAGGGCTCCTGGAGAAGCGGGCCTACCAGCGCGACCCGATGCGCTACGACTACGTCCTCACGGAGAAGGGCCGCGACTTCTTCGGCGTCCTCGCGGCCATGAGCAGCTGGGGCGACCGCTGGCTCAGCGGCGACGAGGGCGCCCCGGTCGTCTTCCACCACGACCGATGCGGCCACGACAGCCACGCCGAAGTCGTCTGCGCCGACTGCAAGGAACCGATGACGGCGTCGAACACGACCGCGCGCCTCGGCCCCGGCTACCCGCCGCACCTCGCCGAACGCCCGGACGTACGGGCGCGGTTCGACGCCTGACGCTCCGCCGGCACGGCCGCCACGGTCGACGCGATCAAGCGGCTGGCCGAGGGCGCGCCGAGACGGACGGCTTCGTCACCGAGGCCGAGAAGCTCGGCATGGACATCTGCTGGGTGGCGGAGGCCTGGGGCTCCGGAGCGCCCTCGCCCCTCGGCTGCCTGGCCGCCCGCACCGAGCGGATGCTGCTCGGCTCGGGGATCATCCAGCTCGCCACCCGCAGCCCGGTCGCGTCGACACGGTCCGCCTCTATCCGGCGGGCGGCACGCTCGACGCGCGGCTCACGGCGCTGGGCCGGGTGATCGAGCTGGTGCGCGAGGTGGACGCGGCCTGACCGGATCCGGGGGACCGCCCACCCCGCGCGCGAACGACAGAAGTAAAAGACTTACGCTTATGTCGTTGATCTCCGCGCGTCCAGAGGAGCAAGGCATGCAGATCCCTTCGAGCCCGACCCACGCCGACCCGCGGTCCCGTGCCGCACACCTGCTGGGGCGGCCCTTCACGCTCGGCGGCCTGACGCTGCGCAACCGCATCGCGATGGCCGCCGTGACCCGGCGCTTCTCGCCGGACGGTGTGCCCGGCGAGGACGTCGCCGCGTACTACGCGCGGCGCGCCGAGGGAGGCGCCGGGCTGATCGTCACGGAGGGCACCTACATCGGCCGGGACGCGGCCGCCGCCTACGACCGTGTGCCGCACTTCCATGGCGCGCGAGCACTGGCCGGCTGGGCGCGGGTGGCCGAGCGGGTGCACGCGGCGGGCGGCCGGATCATGCCGCAGCTCTGGCACACGGGCGTGGTCCGCACCGACGCCGTCCCGCCGCTCGGCGTCCCCGCGGAGGGCCCCTCGGGGGTCGGCCTCGACGGGCGCCCGCACGGCAGGGCCATGACGCTCGACGACATCGACGCGGTCGTGGAGGCCTTCGCCGAAGCCGCCGCGGCCGCCGAACGCATCGGCTTCGACGGAGTAGAACTGCACGGCGCCCACGGCTATCTGATCGACGCCTTCCTGTGGCACGGCACCAACACCCGCACCGACTCCTACGGCGGCGGCCACGCCTCCCGCGCCCGGTTCGCCGCCGAGATCGTCGCCGCCGTACGCGCCGCGGTCTCGCCCGGCTTCCCGGTCCTGTTCCGCCTCTCGCAGTGGAAGACCGACCACTACGACGCGCGCGTCGCCGAGGACCCGGGTGAACTGGAGCAGCTGCTCGCGCCCCTCGCGGCAGCGGGCGTGGACGCCTTCCACGCCTCCACGCGGCGCTACTGGCTCCCCGAGTTCGACGGCAGCGACCTGAACCTCGCGGGCTGGACGAAGAAGTTGACCGGCCGGCCGTCGATCACCGTGGGTTCCGTCGGCCTCGACCAGCAGTTCGCTGGGGCGCCTGGGCGCACCCAGCGGTCCGGCGTCACCGGCATCGACCCGCTGCTCGACCGCCTGGAGCGCGACGAGTTCGACGTCGTCGCCGTCGCCCGCGCGCTGGTCGCCGACCCCGACTGGCCGGCCAAGGCGCTCACCGGGCGCCTGCACGAGGCGCTGCCGTATGACGCCTCGCTTCTCGACGCGCTGGTGTGAGAGCCCTGGTGTGAGAGCCCTGATGTGAGAGCCCCGGTGCGAGAGTCCCGGTGTGAGGCCCCTGGCGTGAGAGGGGGCGCGGCCCCGCGTGAAAGAGTGGGCGGCGTCCCCCTCGATCCCCGGAGAGTGATCCACCATGACCTGGTCCGCGACCGCCCGGTACCGCCTGGAGCCCGCTCCCGGAGGCCTCGGACTCGTCCAGGACCTGCTCAACACCGTCTCCGCCGGCTCGCCCCCCTGGCCCGACCTGCTCGACGGACTGCCGGAGGCGCGGGCCTGGGCGGACGAGGCGGTCGCCGAGTGGGCGACGGCGACCGGGCAGCCCGCGCCGCGCGTCACCCTCGACGCCAAGGGCCTGCGTGAACTGCGATCGTTCCGCGAGGCGCTCGACGGGCTCGCCGCACCGGAGGGGAAGGGTGACACGGAGGCTCCCGGGCCGGTCGCGCCGTACTCCGGGGAAGCCGCGCTGCGGCTCGGGGAGGACGGCGTCGTACGCCTGGAGCCGCACGGCACCGGCTGGCGCCACCTCGTGGCGCTGACCCTCTCCGCGGTGTACGAAGGGCAGCGCGCGGACACCGCCCGCCGTCTCAAGACCTGCCGCAACCCGCTCTGCCGGGTCGCCTTCTACGACCGCTCCCGCAACAACAGCGGCGTCTGGCACGACGTGAAGACCTGCGGGAACGCGGCGAACCTCCGGGCGTACCGCGCGCGCCGCCGCGAACAGGAAGAAGCCTGACGCGACGGCTCGCGGTAGCGTCAGGCTTCGATGGGCGTCAGGACGAAGAGCGGGATCTCACGGGTCGTCTTCTTCTGGTAGTCGCCGTAGTCCGGCCACACCGCGACCGCCCGCTCCCACCAGAGCTGCCGCTCCGCGCCGGTGACGACCCGCGCGCGATAGTCCTTCTTCACCGGACCGTCCTGCAACTCCACGTGCGGATGCGCCACGAGGTTGTGGTACCAGGACGGGTTCGCGGGATCACCTCCCTTGGAGGCCACCACCGCGTACTCCCCTTCGTGTTCGACGCGCATCAGGGGGTTCTTGCGCAGCTTTCCGCTCTTGGCGCCGAGCGACGTGAGCACGATGACGGGCTTGCCCATCAACGTCGTGCCCTCGGTGCCGCCGGAGCTCTCGTACAGCTCGGCCTGCTTGCTCGCCCAGTCCCACGTACCGGGTTCGTAATCTCCAGTCAGAGGCATGCCGTACCCAACCACGCGCGGGCGCGGATTGTTCCGTGTCCCTCGGCTTCCCCGTCATGCGTTAGAAAGGCATCAACGATTCATCAAGGTGACAGGGGCAGGCATGGCTGAGCAGGACATACCGGAGGAGTATCTCGACGGCTATGCCCGCATCCTCGCCGCCGCCTCGTCGACGGGGCGGCGGCTGACCCGCGAGGAGTTGGACTCGCGGCGCGCGCTCGGCGAGCGCGCGGCGGACGCGGGGCACGGTCTGCGGTCCCTGGTCGGCGCACACCTCGCGGCCACCCGCGCCCACTGGCCCGCCTCGCGGACGGTCTCCGCCGACAGCGTGCTGGCCGCCGCCGAACAGGCCGTGGACGCCTTCGCCGAAGGGTACGAACGCGCCCAGCGGCTCGCCGTCCGCCAAGAGGAGGCCGTCCGGCGGGAGTTCATCGACGACCTGCTCTACGGCCGCAGTGACCTCGGCCTGCTCGCCGAGCGCGCGGAACGCTTCGGGCTGCGCCTGTCCTACGAGCACGCGGTCGCCGTCGCGGAGGGCCCGAGCGGCTACGAGGAAGGGCACCCCGTGCCCCGCGAGGTCGAGCGCGCCCTGATCGGCCGGTTCGGCGACCGCAGCATCCTGCTGACCACCAAGGACGGCCGCCTGGTGTGCGTCGCCCCCGGTGACCAGGACGAGGTCCTGACGTTCTTCGCCAAGCAGGCGTACGCCGCCACCGACGGCGGACGCGTCGCCATCGGCCGCCCGCAGCCGGGCCCCGGCGGCGTCGTCCAGTCGTACGAGGAAGCGCTGAACGCCCTGGACCTCGCCGCGCGCCTGGAGATCGACGAGCCCGTACTGCGCGCCGCCGACCTGCTCGTCTATCCCGTCCTGACCCGCGACCGGCAGGCCATGGCCGACCTGGTGGTGAACACCCTCGGCCCGCTGTGCGAGGCCCGGGGCGGCGCGCAGCCGCTCATCGACACGCTGGCCGCCTACTTCGACTCGGGCTGCGTCGCGACGGAGGCCGCCCGCCGGCTGGCGCTGAGCGTGCGCGCGCTGACCTACCGTCTGGCACGCATCCACCGGCTCACGGGCGCCAACCCGACGGACCCCGTGCACCGTTACACGCTTCAGACGGCGGTGATCGGCGCGCGCCTGCTCGACTGGCCCGCGAAGCCGTTCTGAACCCCGGCCGCGTGGGCCCGGCTCCTAGGGCCTGTCTGACAATTCCCGCCTGCCTCGCGACGCCATGCACGCACTCTCGCCGCACCGGGCGCAGAGCCAAGTACATCCAGTACGAGGCCCTACGCCCGGCACGCCGAGAGCACGCACCTGACGCCGCGAGGCCGCCCTCCGGGCGACGACGGGAATTGTCAGACAGGCCCTAGCCGAGCCGCGGAATCTCGATGGCCGGGCAGCGGTCCATGACCATGTCCAGGCCCGCCGCGCGCGTGCGCCCGTACGCCGCCTCGTCGATCACGCCGAGCTGGAACCAGACCGCGGCGGCCCCGGCCGCCACGGCCTCGTCGGCGACCTGGCCCGCCAGGCCGCTGTTGACGAACACGTCGACCACATCGACCTTGAACGGCACGGCGGACAGGGACGGATAGCCCTGCTCGCCGTGGACCGTCTCGGCCTTGGGGTGGATCGGCACGACGCGCTTGCCGAAGCGCTGGAGGACGGCCGCGACGCCGTACGCCGCCCGGTCGCGGTTGGCGGACAGGCCCACGACGGCCCAGGTGTCGCCCAGCTCCGTCAGGATCTTGCGCACCGTCTCCTGGTCGCCGTACATGACCTGCCTCCTCAGAAGTCGCGGCCGGATGCCGTCAGGGACTTCGGTCAGACGTTCACGCCGAAGTCCGACGCGATGCCCCGCAGTCCACTGGCATAACCCTGGCCGACCGCGCGGAATTTCCACTCCGCGCCATGGCGGTAGAGCTCGCCGAAGACCATGGCGGTCTCCGTCGACGCGTCCTCGGAGAGGTCGTAGCGCGCGAGCTCTACGCCGTCCGCCTGGTTCACGACGCGGATGAAGGCGTTGCGGACCTGGCCGAAGCTCTGGCCGCGGTTCTCCGCGTCGTGGATCGACACCGGGAAGACGATCTTCTTGATCTCGGCGGGCACCCGCGCGAGGTCCACCTTCACGGCCTCGTCGTCGCCCTCGCCCTCACCGGTGAGGTTGTCGCCGGTGTGCTCGACCGAACCGTCCGGGCTCGTGAGGTTGTTGTAGAAGACGAAGTGCTGGTCGGAGACGACCTTCCCGGAGTCGTCACAGAGCAGCGCGCTGGCGTCCAGGTCGTGGTCCGTGCCGGTCGTGGTGCGCACATCCCAGCCCAGGCCGACCAGCACGGCGGTGAGGCCCGGGGCCTCCTTGCTGAGCGAGACATTGCCGCCCTTGGCCAGGGAAACTCCCACGATGTCCTCCTGATGTTCGAGTTCTCGGTGTGCCGGGTGCCGGGTACCGGGTGCCGGTTCCGTAAAATCTACAGGAATGTAGAAGAGGGTGGGGCGGGTCGGGCCCGTTACGATGTGGCGCTCCCGGCCGCCGCGGAGCACCAGGAGGCTGGAGGGAGCCCGGGGATGGAGCAGCACGACGACCGCGAGGAGCGCCGGCCACGGCTGCGCCGCCGCGCGCAGGGCGAACTGGAGCAGCAGGTTCTCGCCGCGCTGCACACCGCGCGCGGCCCGGTCAGCGCCGCCTGGGTGCAGGAGCGGATCGGCGGCGACCTCGCGTACACGACCGTGATGACGATCCTGACCCGCCTCCTCGCCAAGGACGTGGTGACCCGGGAGCGCGCGGGCCGGTCCTTCGCGTGGACCCCTGCCTCCGACGAAGCGGGGCTCGCGGCGTTCCGCATGCGCAAGGTGCTCGACGGCGAGAGCGACCGCGAGGCCGTCCTCGCCAGCTTCGTCACGACGCTGACGCCCGACGACGAGCAGCTCCTGCGCGAGCTGCTCGGGCGGGCGGGCGCCGAGTCGGACGACTGACGCCGATGGGAGCTCCTGCCTGATGGGCGTCTTCGTCTTCCTGCCCCTCGTGTTGCCGCTGACCGCCTGGCCCGTGGCCCGCCTCGCCGAGCAGCACCTCCACCCGCGTACCGCCACGCGCGTGCTCACCGCCGTCGCCGGCGTGATGGCTGTGTGCAGCACGCTCTGCCTGGCGCTCCTCATGGTCGTCGGGACCGCCCAACTGCCGGGAAATCCCCTGCCGGACGGCTGGTCCGACCCCGAGGTGCGGGCCGCCGTCCCTTACGACGAGGTCGCCGGGAAGGCCGCGATCCCCGCGCTGCTCGCCGTGTGCGCCGCGGCCGCGCGCACCCTCTGGCGGCACGCGCGCGTACGCCACCGGGGCCGCCGCGCCCTCGCGAAGCTGCCCGGCACGTCCGTCGCCGTGCTCCGCGACGAGGCGTCGTACGCCTACGCCCTGCCCATGCGGGGCGGCGGCCGGGTCGTGGTCACCACCGGCATGCTGGACCGGCTCGCGGCGCCGGAGCGCCGCGCGCTGTTCGCCCACGAGCGGGCCCATCTGGCAGCGCGGCACCACCGGCATCTGCTGGTCACGCAGTTGGCGGCCCGCGCCAATCCGTTCCTGCGGCCGCTGCGCACCTCCGTCGCCTTCACGGCGGAGCGGTGGGCCGACGAGGCGGCGGCGCGGGCCGTGCGGGACCGCCGGGTCGTCGCCCGCGCGATCGGCAAGGCGGCCCTGGTCTCGCGGGGCGTCCCCGCGCCGACCTTCGCGGGGCTCGCCGCGCCGGGACCGGTGCCGCGCCGCGTCGCCGCGCTGCTCGCCCCGGCGCCCGCGGCCCGCACCCGGCCCTCCCTGTTCACGGCGGTGGGGCTGGCCCTGTGGTGCGCGGCGTTCGGCACCGTGGTCTCGGCGATGTCGTCGGCGAACTCCGCGGTCACGATGGTCCTCATCCTGCGCGCGGCGACGCCACTCTGAGCTGCCGCGCGGCTCCGGGCCGCCCCCGCCTCGGGCTAGAGGTCGAACTCGTGCGGCGGCAGGTCGAGCGCGAAGCATGCCTCGCGGACCACGGCCTGCTCGTCCTTGTCGAAGTCGCCGTCGGCGCCGCCGATGACGATGCCGATCTGGATGACCGCGCGGGCCTCCGCCGGCTTCTTCTTCGCCTTGGCGACCTCCTGGAGGACGCTCACCTTGCCGAACGCGAAATCGGCGGTCAGCTTGTCCACGTAGGCGTCGAAGCGGCTGCGCAGGTCGTCCGCCGGGAAGTTCTGCAACACCTCGTTCGTGCCGATGAGCTGGGCCACGCGCTGCCGCTCGGCCGGGTCCACGGTGCCGTCGGCGGCCGCCACCAGGGCGCACATCGCCATGCTCGCGTCGCGGAAGGCACCGCTCTTGAGGTCGTTCTTCTTCGCCATCAGCTGGGTCTGCATCGTCGATGCCGATTCCTTGACGCGGTCCCACAGGGCCATTTCAGGACTCCATAAACGTATCGATGTATCGGGTGTACCAGGGTGTCGGCGCGGGTCCCGGACGCCTTGCGCGCGTCCGTGGCCTCGCCAATTTCTACAACAGAGTAGAAACTAGCAGTCGGACCGAGAAGTTCCCGCCCAGCGGAAGGTGCGCGCGATGACGCCGACGGCACATGAACTCCTGCGGAGCACGGCCGCCCGGCTCGCTCTGGACCCCGAGGCGAACCCGCTCGTCCCGCGCATCGCGGACGGCACGGCCGCGCTCCGCACCCTCGCGGTTCTCGCCCTGGAGCAGCGCCACGTGATTCCCGCCGACCGGCGCTCCTTCCAGCACCTGGCCCGGCGGGCGGAGGAGGCCAAGGACCCGGAGTCCGCCGCCTTCTTCGACGCCTTGGCCGACGGCGAGGCGCTCGCGCGGGAACGCCTCGTCCCGCTGCTCGCCGCCTGCGGGGTGAGCCGGGACGAGGCGGCGGCGTACGAGCCGCAGGCCGGCTGTCAGGCCTACCCGGCCTACGCGGCCTGGCTCGCACTGAACGGCGAACCGGCCGACGTCGTCCTCGCGCTCACCGCCAACTTCGCCTCCTGGGGCCAATGTTGCGCCACGATCGCCGAGGCGCTGCGCGACCGCTACGGCTTCGGCGACGAGGCCCGCGGGTTCTTCGAACTCTTCGCCGAGCCCGCCCCCGACCTGGACCGGCAGGCGCTCGCCGCGGTGCAGGCGGGCCTCGACCGGGGCCGGGTCACGGCCGCTCACCTGCGCTATGGACGGCTGGTGCAGCGCTACGAGGAGATGTTCTGGCAGACATTGGCGAGCGGGGACGAGGCGGCGCGGGGTGGGTGAGGGGGGTGGCGGTGCGGGGCAAGGCACCGGCCGGCCGAGCCCGCAGTTCGTTCAACTGCGCGACAAGGCCCCGCACCAGCGCGTCGAGCCCCGAGGCGAAGGCCTGCTCCGCGCGCGCCGCCTTGCTGCCGTGGTGCGCGGCGCGCACGGCCGCGGCGAGGACCGGCACCCGCGGGGCGCGTGACCCGAGGGGGCGACCGTCAGCGGGAGACCGGCGAGGTCGAGCGCGGAGCCGAGGAGGAAGGACTCGACGCTCGTGACCACCACCAGGCGCTCGGCCGGCCGACCGCCGAGCGCCTCCACCACCGATCCCCGGCCACCCTCGCGATGTACGAGGCGAACGCGTCGCGGTACGAACGCGCCCACGCGGCGAGGGCGTCGGGCGAGGACAGCACGGCGAACGCGGAGACGTCGATCTCCTCGAAGGCGTACGGCGAGGCGGTCCTCGCGCCGAGCCGCCCGGCGAGTCGCGGCAGGCTGAAGGCCCCCGCGCCCCCGGCCCACCCCCTCGCGACCTCTCCTCATGCCCTCTCCAGGGCCCTCTTCCCAGACGCTTCTCCCGCAGAGTACGGTCCTGCCAGCTCGGACCAGAGGGTTTGGTTTTCCGCGATTTCGGCCTGCGGCCTGCCTGCTCGGCGATCGCGTCTCGGGCCCGTCGGCGTCTGTGACCTCGGGAGTACGCGCGTGACCGCACCCCCTTCCTCCGTACCGCCCCCACGTCCCGCTCCCCCCTCCCACGGCCTCAGCGACGGCGCCGTGGGCACCGGAGACCTGGTCTTCTTCGTCGTGGCCGCGGCCGCGCCACTGACGGTCATGGCGGGCGTCGCCCCGCTGGCCATCGGCATGGCGGGCCGGGCGGCCCCGCTCGGCTACCTGCTCTCGGGGTTGCTGCTCGTCGTCTTCGCGGCGGGCTTCACCGCGATGAGCCGGTTCGTGCGCAACGCCGGCGCCTTCTACGCCTACATCGGCAGAGGCCTCGGCCGCCCCGCGGGAGCGGGCGCCGCGTACGTCGCGCTCTTCTCGTACAACGCGATCGAGGTCGGCCTGCTCACGGCCTTCGGGTGGTTCACGGAGTCCGGCTTCCAGGGCCTGACCGGGGCTCACGTGCCCTGGTGGCTCTGGGCGTCGGCCGGCCTGGCCGCCATCGGGGTGCTCGGCTATCTCAAGGTCACCCTGAGCGCCAAGGTCCTCGGCGTCGCCCTGGTCCTGGAGGTCCTGGTGCTGCTCGCCTTCGAGGCGGGCGTCCTCGCGCATGGCGGCGGCCCCGAGGGCCTCGACCTCGGCGCGCTCTCGCCCGCCCATCTCGGCGAGTCGGGGGTCGGCGGCATGTTCGTCCTCGCCATCGGTGCCTTCGTCGGCTTCGAGGCGACCGCGATCTACGCGGAAGAGGCCCGCCGACCCGAGCGGACCGTGCCGCGCGCCACCTGCGTAGCCGTGGCGTTCCTCGCGCTCTTCTACACCTTCACCGTCTGGATGATCAGCAACGCGTACGGCGGCGGACGCGCCCAGGAGGTCGCGAACGGGCAGGGCGGCGCCGACATGGTGTTCGCCGCCACCGAACGTTTCACCGGGGCGTGGGCAGCCGACTGCATGCACGTGCTGATCATCACCAGCGCCTTCGCCGCCACGCTGGCCTTCCACAACGGCGCGGCCCGCTACTTCTACGCGCTCGGCCGGGAGGGCCTGTTGCCGGCCCGCCTCGGCACCGTCTCCGCGAGGACGCGAGCGCCCGCCGCCGCGGTCGTCGCCCAGTCGGCCATCGCGCTCGCCGTGATCGTCGTGACGGTGATCAGCGGCGCCGATCCCTACAGCGTCACGTTCCTGTGGAGCAGCGGCTCCGGCATCCTCGGCGTGATGCTCATGCAGGCGCTCGCCGCGCTCGCCGTGTACGGCTTCTTCCGCCGCGACCGGCGCGCCATGCCGGCCTGGCGGGTCGTCGCCGCGCCTGTGCTCGCCTGCGGGGGACTCGCGGTCATGATCGTCCTGGTCTGCGTCCACCTCGATCTCCTCACCGGAGCTTCGGCGGGCGTGAACGCCGCCCTGATCCTGCCGCTGCCGGTGCTGTTCGGGGCGGGCATGGGACTGGCGCTGCGGGTCAAGGGGCAGGATCCGGCGGCGTACGAGCGGCTGACGACCGTGGACGCCGAGCGCGTCTGAGACCCCGGCGCGCCGACACCGCGCAGCCCCGCCACGCGGCGCGGCGTCCTGGCGAACACCCACGATGAAGCGCACGCGAGAAGGAGAAGGCGACAGCATGGCCATGATGGCGACGACGACCCTGGTCTTCCTCGGCACGATCCGCACCGGGAGCGACCCCCGGGCGGACACCACGGCACTCGCCGTGCGCGACGGCCGGATCCTCGCGATCGGCGACGAGGCCCGAAGCCTCGCCGCCACGGCGGACGAGGTCGTCGACATCGGGGACGGCCTGCTGATGGCCGCCTTCGGAGACGGCCACGCCCACCCCCTCTTCGGCGGCCTGGAGAGCTTCGGGCCGCAGATCAAGGAGCTGGAATCCGTCGACGCGATCGTCTCCGAGGTCGGACGGTGGGCGGACGCGCACCCGGAGGCGGAGTGGATCGTCGGCGCCTCCTACGACCCCGCGCTCGCCCCCGAGGGGGAGTTCGACGCGCGCTGGCTGGACGCCGCGGTGCCCGACCGGCCCGTCGTCCTGCGCGCTTACGACTACCACACCGTTTGGTGCAACACCGAGGCCCTGCACAGGGCCGGCGTGACGGAGACGACCCCGGAACCCCGCCTCGGCTGGATCGTGCGCCGTCCCGACGGCTCGCCCCTCGGCACGCTGCGCGAATGGCATGCCTGCGATCTCGTGCTCGACCAGGTCCCCTCGCGCTCGGTGGACGAACTCGTCGAGGCGCTGCGCCGCGCCGGCCACGCGTACGCGCGCGCGGGCATCACCTGGGTCCAGGACGCCTGGGTGGAACCGGAGATGGTGGACGCGTACCTCGCCGCCGCCCGGCGCGACGCCCTGGCCGTCCGCGCCGACCTCGCCCAGCGCGCCGACCCCGACCGGTGGCGCGCGCAGCTCAAGCCGTTCGCCGAGGCACGCGCGCGTGTGTCCGCGGAGGGCGGGGACCTGCTGTCCGCGCGGACGGTGAAGTTCTTCAGTGACGGTGTCATCGAAGGCGGTACGGCCGCCATGCTCGCCCCGTACCTGGACGCGCCGCACAGCTGCGGCATGCCCGTGTGGGAGCCGCAGGCGCTCGCCGAGGCCGTGCGCGCCTTCGACGCCGCGGGCTTCCGGACCCACATCCACGCGATCGGCGACGCGGGCGTACGGGCGGCGCTCGACGCCATCGAGTCCGCGGTCGTCGGCAACCCCGCGTGGGATCGGCGCCCGGTGATCACGCACGTCCAACTGGTCGACCCCGCCGACCTGCCCCGCTTCGCCGCGCTGGGCGTCATCGCCAACTTCGAGCCCCTGTGGGCCCAGCCGGACCCGCTCCAGACCGAGCTGTCCATTCCGCGGATCGGCGCACACCGGGCGGGCTTGCAGTACCCCATGGGCGAGCTGGCACGGGACGGCGTGCGCCTCTCCTTCGGCAGCGACTGGCCGGTCAGTTCCCACATCCCCCTGGAGGGCATCCAAGTCGCCGTCACCAGGCGTACGTTCACGGGTGAGCCGGAAGAGGGCTGGATCCCCCACCAGCGGCTCACCGTCGAACAGGCACTGACGGCGGCCACCTCCGGAGTGGCCCACCAGGCGGGTGCCGACGACCGGTTGCACGTGGCGCCGGGCGCTCCCGCGGACCTGGTCCTGCTCTCCGCCGACCCCCGCGCGGTCGATCCGATGGCGATCCGCCACGCGCGCGTACGGGGCACGTGGTTGGGCGGCCGGCCCACGTACAGGGCGGGGGCCGACCCGGTGGGGTGATACCGGCGCGCATCTGAGTGATCGGCGAGCGGTTTGAGGCGCGGTTCGGTGCCGGATCCGATGAGCGATGACTATAGGGTGGCTCGTGGAGGTGACCTCTGTGTCCACTGAGAACGATCTCTTCGGCGCCGTCGACGCGCTGCTGGAGCAAGTCGCGCAGGACGAGCTGCCACCCCCCGCGGAACGCAAGCGACTGCGCGAGGCGGCGGGGCTGAGCCAGGCGCAGGTCGCCCAGGCGCTGGACGCGCGTCGCGAGGCGGTGGGGAACTGGGAGAGCGGCAGGACCGAGCCGCGGCCGCCGAAGCGGGCCGCCTACGCACGGTTGTTGGAGGGCCTCGCGGCCCGCTTCCCGGCACCTGCCGCCGACGAGCCCGCCGCGGCCCCCGCGCCCCCGGAACCGCTTCCGGCACCCTCGGTCGTACCGGCTTCCCGCTCCGCGGCGGCGAGCGACACCACCGGGCCGGCTGCGGCGCCGCGACGCGCTCCTGCGAAGAAGACCCTCGCGAAGACAGCCTCGAAGAAGACCGGGGCGGCCGCCGTCGACCCCCGCTTCGAGAACGGCCCGCTCGCCGTCATCGACTGCGACCAGGACGGCCACGTCTCGGCGTACTGCGTCGGCGGCCTTGTCCTGGACGTACCCGCCAAGTCCATCCCGGCCCTCGTCGAGTGGACGTTGAAGGAGGCGCGCCTCGGGCAGCCGCGGCTGCACCGCAACGGCAAGGACGCCGACCCGGTCCTGGTCCTGATGCCGTCCGCGCTGGAGCGCTACGGCCTGCCCGCCGCCTTGTCGGAGGAGGAGCGGAGGGCCGGCCGTCTCCCGGCCGGGCACGCGGTCCTCAAGCAGCTGGAGCGTGCCGAGTGGCAGCTCACCCAGCGCGGATTCGGTCCGTGGGCGAGGATCTTCCGCCCGGCCGAAGGGGCGAAGCGCAACTGCGTCCAGCTGTGCGTCCCGGCCTGGAACGCCCTGGACGTCCGCGAATGGGACGACCGCGAGGCTCCGCTGCTGCCCACGATGAGCGCGGCCGACCTGGCCAGGTTCCTCGGTACGTACGCGACACGCGTGATGACACCGCGCGGCACCACCGCCGTCACGGGCCTTGAGCTGATGGTGGCGCTGCACCCGCCGACCAGGGCCGTGAGGGACGAGAGGACGGGGGAGTGGCACAGCGCCCCCGCGCCGGGCGCGCTGACAGCCGTGTACGAGCCGGTGGAGTGCGAGGTCCCCGACGGGCACCCCGTCCTCAAGGGCAAGTTCCCGCGCCACCATCAGCGCACGCCCGCCGAGATGCTGATGGAGGAGTCGTACGACTGGTGCCGGCCGCTGACGGACGCGGAGTGCATGAAGCCGTACGTCGTCGGCATCGACGTCAACATGGCGTTCGCCGCCGCCGCGAACCGGCTCACCGTCGGCCTCGGCGGACCCACCCACCTCCGACGCCCGGTGTTCGACCCGAAGTTGCCGGGGTCCTGGCTGGTCGACCTCTCCCACATCGCCCTGGACGAGCGCCTGCCGTCGCCGTTCACGGCCAGGGGAGAGCGCCCGGAGGGCCCGGCCTGGTACGCCACGCCCACGGTGGCGTACGCGGTGGAGCTCGGCTTCGAGGTGCGGCCCGTCGAGGCGTACGTCCGCCACGAGCACGGCGGCTACCTCGATGCCTGGTACCAGCGGCTGCGCGACGCCTACATGGAGACGATGGCCGACCTCGGCGTGGTCTCCGGCATGGAGGAGCACGCGTTCCTGGAGGCGATGGCCGCCTCCAAGAGCGTCGACCCGGAGATGGCGCTCGTACTGAAGGCCATCAAGGCGACCGCGAAGGGCGGCATCGGCAAGCTGCGCGAACGCCCGCGCGGCACACCGATGTTCGAGCCGTGGCCGGCCCTGGGGCGCAAGGAGTGGCGCCCCGACATCCGGGCCGCCGTGCTGGCGACGACCCGCGTCAACATGCACCGCAAGATGATGAAGGTCGCGGCCGCCGCCGACATCTACCCGGTCGCGATCGGCACGGACTGCGTCGTCTACCCCTCGCCCGGGCCGAGTCCGCTGGACTTCCTGCCGCGCACCCCGGACGGCAAGCCGGTGCCCGGCGGCTTCCGGCTCGGCGTCAGCCCCGGGATGGTCAAGCACGAGGGCACCCAGACCACCCTGTGGGCCGAGGAGCAGTACGAGAAGCACGGCCTGGTGAACATCGCCCGCATCATCAAGGACGGCGGCAGGACCGCCGACGACGGGGAGTAGACGATGCCGGACAAGCTCGGGGACAGCCTGGACCGGGCGGTGGAGAGCGCGTTCACCCGGCCGGTCCCGAAGTCCGCGCAGGCGCAGATGAAGTATTTGGTCAAGCAGTTCAAGGGTACGAAGGCCGCCGCCCAGGCGCTCGGGGTGACCCAGCGGACCGTGGAGCGGTACGTCGTCGGAAAGCTCAAGCGGCCCCGCAAGGAGCTCGCCGCCCGCATGGAGCACGAGGTCAAGAAGCGATGGCAGCCGCAGGTCAGAGCCAGGGCGAAGAAGCAGGCCGCGACCACTGACGGCATCGTCGTCTCCACCAGGGCGCGCTTCGGGTTCACCGCGGCCCCCGGCACCACCGACGACGCCCGTATCCGGCACATCACCCAGGCCCTGCCACCGCGGTGGGCCCAGCAGCTCTTCGACGCCCGCGACCAAGGCGCCACCGAACAGCAGCTCCTGGACATCGCCGCCCAGGGCCTGGGCCAGATGTACTTCCGCGACGACGGCCGCCGCGCGCGGGACCTGATGGTGGAGTTCACCGACGTGGAGGAGATCGAGATCGAGCTGTAGGGACGGGTGGCGGCGAGCACGGTATTCGGGCCAGGCCGTGCTCCGGGGTGTTTCCGAGGGCACAGGGAGGCAGCCGTTCGGCCCTTCGGGCTGCCCTGACGCCTCTGGTGCCGGTACCGCTCGCCCTGTATCCAGGGAGAGAAGAGATCCGCCGTCAGATGGGGAACACGTGCACGACCGTGACAGGGCGCGGACGACCGCCGCCGATACGAGCCGAGCGTCCCAGCAGCCCGCCGGACCACGGGCGGCTCCGGGGAGCCTCACGGCTCTCCAGGCGGCTGCCGGGAACGAGGCCGTGGTGCAGATGCTGCGCCAGGCCGGGCACCTGTCCGCGGAGCAGCACCAACACGGTGCCGGCTGTGGGCACCAGCAGCCCGAGGTGCAGCGGTCAGCCGTCCATGACGTGCTGCGTGCCCCTGGACGTCCCCTGGACGAGGCCACCCGTGCCGACATGGAGGCCCGGCTCGGCGCCGACTTCTCCGACGTACGGATCCACAGCGACTCGGCGGCCCGGTCCTCCGCGGCCGAGGTGGGAGCGCGGGCGTACACCTCGGGCAGTCACGTCGTCGTCGGGGACGGCGGCGCGGACCGGCACACCCTGGCCCATGAGCTCGTGCATGTGATCCAGCAGCGCCGGGGCCCCGTCGCCGGGACCGACAACGGGACCGGTCTGAAGGTCTCCGACCCCGCCGACCGGTTCGAACGGGAGGCCGAGGCCACCGCGCGGCGCGTCATGACGGGGCAGGCGACCGCGGTGCACGACGCCGGTTCCCCCGCGCGCGCGGGGGCCGGTGGGCCGGCCGCCGTGCAGCGGATCGTCAAGGTCACTCCCGGCATGTATATGCGGGGAGTGGACGCCACCGAAGAGACCTTCACCGTGGCCCAGCTCATGCGGTATCTGGCGATCGCCGTGCAGGACGAGGTGAGCCGCGCCCAGAACCTCAGCCCCAAGAGCGAGTTCCAGACGAAACTCAACAAGATCAAGCGAGGGCTCAAGGGCACCACCCTCGGGATGCCGGAGGCCCTCCGGCTGACCACCGCACTCGTCAGTGAGGTGAACACCTTCCTGGAGAGCCAGGAGACCTACGTCTCCGACCACAACCCGCCGGACCACGCGGAGGGGCCGGGCGCCATGGTTCCGGTGCCGAACGCCGCCACCCGGTACGCGACGGCGCCGAGCACCGAGGAAACCGGGTACTACCACACGTCCCTCTCCGGCCAGACGGAGCCGTACTGGGGGAACGACGACACGATGAGGGAGAAGACCGGCCGGGCACTCGGCCCGGTCGTCGCCGCGGGCGCCCCGCAGGAGCAGCCGAGGCTCCAGAACCATGCCCGGGGCGGGGCGAACCTGCCGCTGACGCGGCTCACGCTGAGGCAGGCCGTCGAGATGCTGCCGCGCCCGCTGCTCAACCTCATCTTCGATGTGCGCTACCAGTTGGAGACACCGGACACGGGACAGCGGCAACCGGTGATCGACGAGCGGACCGAGGCCCAGAAGGCGGTCCGCGACAAGAGCCCCAACCAGCCGGGCACGCTGCGCAGTTGGCACCAGGACGACTACGGCAGGCTCCCCGACAACCAGTTCGACCCCGCGGCCGTCCCCGCGCATGCCCAGCCGCTGCACGCCCACTACACCGCTCACTCGCAGTCCGGCGCGGGCTCCTCGGTCCAGAACGCGGCCACGGCCCCCCGCGGCTTCGCCGAGTACACCGGCACGGGCAGCGACTGGGAGCACAATGTCAAGGTGGTGCTTGACTACATCAACAAGCGTGTCTACCTCACTCTGACGCACTACCAGTACTGGGCGCTGATCCCGTCCGAGAGCGGTGGCGGGCCGTACACGTTCTGGCAGGGACCGGGCCAGAACCTGCAAGTCGCCCAGGCGGAGCTGCAGGAGCAGCCGCGCGGCGCGACCGGAACCATGATGAGTCCCTGGCTGGAGATCGTCCTGTCCTGACCGGGGGGACCTCGCACCGCGGTCATCTCGCCGTCATGGCCATGCTCATGGCGTGACCTCTACCAGGCGGGGGGCGGCAAAGCACCAGCGCAGCCACAGCACGGACTCGATGTCCCAGAACGGTGCCGCCGCGAGGCCGTCCCGCACCGGGATACGGAACCCCTGGACCGCGACGATCGCACGCAGCGTCATGTGCACCCCGGCGTAGTCCCGGGCCACCCCGGCCCAGTCGGGGTGGACGTCGTCGCCGTGGGCGAGGGGATAGCGCCCGACGAAAGCCGCCCAGTCGCCCGCGCCGTTGATCTCGAGGACGGCGGCGGGAGCGGTGACCGGCAGGTGCCACGTCTGCCAGGGCCGGGGGTGGAGGCTCGACCCGAGGTCGAGGTAGATGCGCCACATGCCGGGACCGTCACGCCGTGCCGTGGACGTGAAGAGCCCCAGATGGAACGGTTTCGTACTGGGCGGACCAGGATGCTCGCCGGGCGCGGTGAACCGATCCGGGTGCAGGGCGGGCCGCCGGTCCGGTACCAGGGTGTGTGGACTGGTGCCGATCCAGTGCTGGCGGCCCCGGTCGAGCGGCCCGCGGACCAGGCTCTCCTCGTCCCGGCGGAGCCGGTCCAGCAGGCGGCAGCCGTCGGCCATCTCGTCCGCCTCCTTGGTCTCGGAGGGAGCAAGGATCGCGGGCCCGCCCGCCAGGGCCGCCATTTCGGGCTCGGTCCAGCTAGTCATGACGGAGGTGAAATGGCGCAGCGCGGCGTCGGTGCCGGTGGTCAGGTCGTCGGCCGCGTCGAGCTGCTTCACTCGCCGGCTCAGAATCCGGGCTGAGGTGGGGCGCACGCTGGAACTCCTTCCCCGGCGGCGCCCCGTGCGGCGGGCGCCGCTCTTCCGACGCGGCCGCGGATCAGCAGGAGAGAGCCACCTCCTGGCCGAAGCCGTTGGAGGACCCGGTCGGCGGCCGGTAACCGGGCGGGAAGACGACCTTGAAGTACATCCAGCCGCGGTAGTTGCCGGGGCTGCACCTCACGGCCGCGTTGTTCTGGCCGCCTCGGGTGTTCCTCTGCGTCCTCAGCCGGGACTGATTGACGAGCCGTCCGTTCTTGTAGAGGGCCGCCCGCGTGGTGATCTCCGGCACCGCGCCTGTGCACGAGACCGTCACGACCACGTTGACCGTGCCGGGTACGTGCGTGGAGTTGTGCGGACGCTGCACCTGCCCCTCGCACCGGATCACCGCCGAGGCGTCGGCATCCGAGCCGGACCGCCCCGCTTCCACTCGGCCATCGCTCGGCCCCTGCCCGGCGGGCACCGCGGCCGGAGCGGACGGGTCGGGCCCCGCCCCTCGTGCCGCCCCGGGCGACGTACTGCCGATGAGTGCCAGAACCGTCATCGACGCCGCGGCGAGCGTCGTCTTCCACATCCGCACGTCTGCTCCTCCGTGTTCACCTGCTCCGGGAGGTGCGCTTGCACCGAACACGAGAGACTACAGCATGTAATCATGCCGCTACATACGGCGACCTATTTGGGGTCGATGGTCGGCAGGTAGCGCGGTGCTCGCCAGGCCTTGAGGCGGTGCTCCACCGCCGCCCCGAGGGACAGGAGTTCGGCGTCCTGGTGGTCGCCGGCCATCAGGAGCAGGCCGACCGGCAGTTCGTTCACGGTCCCGGCGGGCACCGAGAGCGACGGGTACCCGGCGACCGCCGCTGGTGTGGAGGACGGGATGACGTCGTTGTCGCCGCGTGCGCAGTCGGTCGTCCAGGCGGGCGGGTTCGTGGGGGCGGCGATGGCGTCCAGGCGGTGGGCGGTCATGGTCTCGTCGATGGAGCGTCGGGAGAGGTCCTTCAGTTCGGCGCGCATCGCCCGGTAGCCGGGATCGGTGGTGGGCGGTGCGGCGAGGGCTTGTTCGAAGAGTTCCTGGCCGGTGAAGCAGCTCTGTTCCTCGGGGTGGGCGCGGGTGAACTCGATCAGTTCGGCGAGGTCTCGGGGGCCCTCGCGTGTGCTGAGGTAGGCGTCGAGGTCCCGGTGGAACTCGCTGAGCAGCGCCGGGAATTCGAGTTCGGCGAGCCGTGCCTGGTACGGGGGTGTCACCTCGACGACCACGGCTCCGGCCTTGCGGAGCTTCTTCGCCGTACGGGTCATCACCGCGTCCACATCGGGCCCGAGCGAGGGCAGGCGCCACAGGCCGATCCGCTTGCCGCGCAGACTGGTGCCCCACCGGTCCGCCGCCGTGCCCTTGGCCGGGAGGCCCGACAGACCGGGGCGGCTCTGGAGGCCCGGGAGACCTTGCGGGCCGCCAGGGCGGGCGCCGCCACCACGCGAGCCCTCGCGGCCGCTCAGCACCGACAGCGTGAGCGCGGTGTCGGTCACGTTGCGCGCCATGGGGCCGGCCGTGTCCTGCTCGGCGGAGATCGGCACCACGCCCGACCCGCTGACCAGGCCGAGGCTGGGCTTGTGGCCGACGACGCCGTTCATCCCTGCCGGGCACACGATGGAGCCGTCCGTCTCGGTGCCGATCGCCACCTGCGCCAGTGACGCGGCCAGCGCGGCGCCGGAGCCCGACGACGAGCCGCACGGATTCCGGTCGAGGACGTAGGGGTTGTTGGTCTGCCCACCTACCGCCGACCACCCCGATGTCGGCTTCGCGGCCCGGAAGTTGGCCCATTCGGACAGGTTGGTCTTGCCGAGGATCACCGCTCCCGCCTCGCGTAGCCGGGTCACCAGCGCGGCATCGGTGCTCGGCGGGCTCCCGGCGAGCGCGAGCGATCCTGCCGTCGTCGGCATGTCACGGGTGTTCACGTTGTCCTTGAGCAGAACGGGGATCCCGTCCAGTGGCCCAAGGGTCGTGCCACGCCGGTGCCTGGCATCGCTGGCGGCGGCCTGACGCAGCGCGGTCGGGCTGGTACGCAGCACCGAGCGGATCTTCGGGTCGATGTCCTTGATCCGCCGCAGGTAGCCCCGGGTCAGCGCCGACGAGGTCAGCGAACCGTCCGCCATGCGCGCCTGTAACTCCGGAATCGTCACCGTGTCCAGGTCGACCCCCGGAACCAGCGGTGGCCCGGTCACCGGCGACGAGCTGTCGGTGCGATGCCCGGCGACTTGGGCACCGGCATGCGGTACGACCGTCAGAAGGGACCCCGCGACAAGGGCGGCGGTCATTGCGGCAATGCTCCTCTTCCTCATGCGGGTCAGCGGACTACACGGGCACCGTCCGGCGCAAGGGTGCGGGGCCACGGCAGTTCGCGGACGCCGGCTCATGTCCGGAACTTGGCCACCGACCTGACCAGCGCAAACGTGGTGGAACCCGGTGTCAGCGGCCGTGTCAGTGGCGTGACAGGGGGCTGACAGGCCCGGCGGACATCTTGGAGACATCGGCCCCACGGGACCGCACTCACCACCCACCCGCCGCCCGTCGCACCGAAAGGCACACCACCATGTCCGTCACCCTTACCGTCCAGGACAAGCACACCCTGCGGACCGCCGCGTACGGCGCCGTCTCACTGCTGGCCGCCGCCGACGCCGCCGGCTCGCCCCACAAGGTCGCCACCCACGGCTCCCTCGCCTTGAGCTCCGCGACCGGCCTGGTCGGGCACGTACTCGCCGAGAAGGCGAAGATCGAGAACCTGAACGGCAAGTCCGTCGCCGCGCTCGCCGACCAGGTGCTGCCCGCCCTCACCGCGGCCATGGGCCTGCTCAAGAACCAGGCCCCGGCAGAGGCGGACAACTTCCGCGACGCCATAGATGTCGCCATCGAAGCGGCCGCCCGCGCCCACAAGGGCGAGCCCACCCCCGCCATGGCCGCGATGACCCGCAAGATCACCGGAGCCCTCGACGCCGCGTGAGGGCAGGCCCCGCAGGGCCCGCCGTATCGCCGTACCCCCGTACGCAAGGAGATTCATGATGGGACAGAACAACAGCGGCTTCTCCGAAGCCGGGCTGCGCAGAGTGCGGGACGTGCTGGCACGGCATGTCGAGTCCGGCAAGATCCCGGGGCTCGTCGCCCTGGCCGGCCGGGGAGACCAGACGTACGTCGAAGCGATCGGGACGATGCGCCATGACGGCGACGCGCCGATGCGCCGGGACACCATCTTCCGGATGGCGTCCACGTCCAAGCCGGTCGCGATCGCGCCGGTGATGATCCTCCTCGACGAGTGCAGGCTGCGCCTCGACGACCCGGTGGAACCGTGGCTGCCCGAACTGGCCGGTCGAAAGGTGCTCAAGCGGGTCGACGGTCCGCTGGACGACACCGTGCCGGCAAGGCGGCCGATCACCGTACGGGACCTGCTGACCTCGACGTTCGGGCTCGGAATGGACGTGACGACGCTCGGCACCCCGATCCAGGCCGCCATATTCGAGCAGGCGATCTGGACCCAGGGAGGGGAGCCGGCGCCCGAGCCGGACGAGTGGATGCGCCGCCTCGGCACGCTTCCGCTGATGTACCAGCCAGGAGAGCGCTGGCAGTACCACATCAGCCATGACGTGCTCGGCGTGCTGGTCGCCAGGGTCACGGGTCAGCCGTTCGAGGCGTTCCTGCGCGAACGCGTCCTTGATCCACTGGGGATGAAGGACACCGGTTTCCATGTGCCCGCCGACAAGATCGACCGGCTGCCGCCCAGTTACGTCCCTGATCCGCAGACCGGCGAGTTCATCGTGTGGGACGAGGCGGCGGACGGACGGTACAGCCGGCCTCCGGCGTTCCCGGCGGGCGGCGGCGGGCTGGTCTCCACCGTCGACGACTACCACGCGTACTTCCGGATGCTGCTGAATCAGGGAATGCACGGGAGGGACCGGATCCTGTCGCGCCCCGCTGTCGAGCTGATGACCACCAACCGCCTCACGCCCGAACAGCAGACCGCCCGGGAGACGCTGGCCCGCGACAACGTCCATGTGTCGTTCGGCCAAGGGCAGCACGGCGGCTGGGGCTTCGGGATGGCGGTACGCACCTACCGCGGCGACTACGCGCCCGTCGGCCAGTTCGGCTGGGACGGCGGCACCGGCACCACGGCATACGCCGACCCGGACAAGCAGCTCACCGGGGTCCTGCTCACCCAGGTGGGGATGTCCACCCCGGACGCGGCACGGCTCATCCACGACTTCTGGACGACGCTGTACCAGGCGGTGGACGACTGATCCCACGGTCGGCGCCGGTCCCCTCGCCGATCACCGGAGCAGTGATCATCATGGCACCGTGACGGAACACGCCGAGAGCCCCCGCCCCGTTCAGGCACACATGGCATCCCATGAGACGGAAAAGACGGACGGGCACGGGGCGGGGCTCGCGGTGACCACCGCCGCGTTCGCCTTTCTCCTCCTGCGGCTGTTCGCCGTGTCCGGCTACGACTGGCACACCGCTTTCGCGGTTCTCCACACCCTCGACCTCGACGACACCATCGGCCTCGTCCTCGGCACCGTGATGGCCGACTCGTTCGCCTCGGTGCTCTTCCTCACGCTCCTTCTGCCGGTCGCCGTCCTCCGGCTCGTCATGGAGGCGCGGGCCATGCGGGAGGCCAGGAACCGCGCGCTGGTGGAGGGCAGGCCGGCCGAGCGGCCCGACCTGGCAGGCGCGATGCTGCTGCTGATCGCGGTCGTGGCCGTCGTCGCGTACGTCGGGACCTTCCACAGCTGGTGGGTCCTGCTGGTCATGGCCGCGGTCGGCGGACTGGTCCTCGGGATCGGCTACGGCGTACGGGCCGGGGGACAGCTGCGCAGAGCCGCCTTCTGGGCCACACGGCACCTCGTGGCGCTGGCTGGCCTCGCGATGCTGCTCGGAGCGGCGACGATCACCACTCCGTGGGTCCCGCTGGAACGGATCGAGATGCGTGACGGCAAGGATCTGCGGGGGTACGTGATGCAGGCCGAGCCCGGGTTCCTGAAGGTGCTGACCGAGCATGGGCGGCACTTCCACATCCTGACGGATCAGGACGTCAGGTCGCGGGAGGAACTCGTGGGGCACTGAGACTCGTGGGGCACTGAGAGGCGAGCATGCCCGTACGGAGTGAGGGGTACGGGCATGCTGCGCGGACGCCGCCTACGACCGGACCGCGGGCGTCCCCAGCGGCAGGACGATCGCCGTGGCGGCTATCCCGTCGCGGACGATCCACTGGCCCGAGAACACCTTCAGCTCGACGCCCTCCACCACCGGCCCCTCCACGAGCAGCCGCGCCGTGAACGTCCCGTCCGGGTCCAGTTCCACCCGGGCCTCCTCGAAGCCGAGCCAGCGGCCGGTCAGGGGGAACCACGTCTTGTAGACGGACTCCTTGGCACTGAACAGCAGCCGATCCCACGGCGTGCCCGGATGCCGGGCACCCAGGTCGGCCAGCGCCGCACGCTCCGCCTCGTCGGCGATCAGCCCAAGGACGTCAGGGTCCCGCAGCGGCTCGCCCGGCTCCGCGTCGATGCCGAGCGAGGTCACCTCGTCGGCACGGGCCACGACCGCCGCGCGGTAGCCGGCGCAGTGCGTCATGCTGCCGACGACCCCCGCCGGCCAGCGCGGTGCGCCCCGCTGGCCCGGCAGGATCGGGGCGGGCGGCACGCCGATGCTCTTCAGCGCGGCCCGCGCGCAGTGCCGCACGGTGGTGAACTCGTTGCGCCGCTTGGCCACCGCGTTCGCCACCACCGCCTCCTCCTCGGGGAAGAGGACGGCGTCGGCGGGGTCGTCGTGGGTCTCGACGACGGTGACGGGCACGGCGGACAGCAGGGATGCCAAGGGGCCGGAGGAACCCGGGACTTGGCGCACGGGTATCGAGGGTGACGTCACGAGGGATCACCGTACCCGGCGGACGCCGCGCGCGGGCGGACAGTGACCTGTGCCACCCGGCGCCGCTCCCGGCGTGGGCGGTGCCCGGCGAGCGCCTACGCTGGCGTGATGCAGGACGAGTACCGCACAGTGGCCCGCGAGGGCGTGCACGAGACCGAGATCAGCCGTTCGCGGTTCCTGTGCGCCCTCGCGCCCGCGGCCACCGAGCGGGAGGCCCAGGACTTCGTCGCGCGCATCCGCAAGGAGCACCCGACAGCCAGCCACAACTGCTTCGCGTACGTCATCGGGGCCGACGCGGCGATCCAGAAGGCGAGTGACGACGGCGAGCCCGGCGGCACCGCGGGCGTCCCGATGCTCCAGATGCTGATGCGCCGCGACATCCGGTACGTCGCCGCGGTCGTGACGCGCTACTACGGAGGCGTCAAGCTCGGCGCGGGCGGACTCATCCGCGCCTATGGGGGAGCGGTCGGCGAGGCGCTCGACACGCTCGGTACCGTCACCCGGCGCCGCTTCCGCCTCGCCACCGTCACCGTCGACCACCAGCGCGCGGGCAAGGTCCAGAACGATCTGCGGGCAGCCGGCCGTGAGGTGCGTGACGTCCGTTACGGCGACGCCGTCACCATCGAGATCGGTCTCCCGGACGCCGACGTGGACGCCTTCCGGGGCTGGCTGGCCGACGCCACCGCGGGCAGCGCGGAGTTCGAACTCGGCGGAGAGGCGTACGGAGACGCCTGACGAGCGGAGCCCCGGGGAGCTGGGGCCCGGGGAGACGGACGGATACAGGAGTAGCCGCCCGTGATGTCCGACCCGCCCGTTAGTCTCGGGGATCATGAGGCTGCTGCACACGTCCGACTGGCATCTGGGCCGATCGTTCCACCGCGTGAACATGCTCGACGCCCAGGCCGCCTTCATCGGTCACCTGGAGTCGACCGTGCGCGAGCGCGACGTCGACGCCGTCGTGGTGTCCGGCGACGTGTACGACAGGGCGGTGCCGCCGCTCGCGGCGGTCGAGCTGTTCGACGACGCGCTGCACCGGCTCGCGGACCTCGGCGTGCCGACGGTGATGATCTCCGGGAACCACGACTCGGCGCGCCGCCTCGGCGTCGGCGCGGGCCTCATCGACCGCGCCGGCATCCACCTGCGCACCGACCCGGCCGCCTGCGCGGAGCCCGTGATCCTCGCCGACCGCCATGGCGACGTGGCCTTCTACGGCCTGCCCTACCTCGAACCCGCCCTGGTCAAGGACGAATTCGGCGTGGCCAAGGCGGGCCACGAGGCGGTCCTCGCGGCCGCCATGGAGCGGGTGCGGGCCGATCTCGCCGGCCGCGCCCCCGGCACCCGTTCCGTCGTGCTCGCGCACGCCTTCGTCAGCGGCGGCCAGGTCAGCGACAGCGAGCGGGACATCACCGTGGGCGGCGTCGCGGCGGTCCCGGCCGGCGTGTTCGAAGGCGTCGACTACGCCGCGCTCGGTCATCTGCACGGGAGCCAGACGCTCGGCCCGCGCGTGCGCTACTCCGGCTCCCCCCTGCCGTACTCCTTCTCCGAGGCAGACCACCGCAAGAGCATGTGGCTGGTCGACCTCGGCCCCGAGGGGCAGATCGAGGCCCAGCGCGTCGACTGCCCGGTGCCGCGCGCGCTCGCCCGTCTCAGGGGCACCCTCGACGACCTGCTCGGCGATCCCGCCCTCGCCCGGCACGAGGAGGCGTGGGTCGAGGCCACCCTCACCGACGCGGTACGGCCCGACGACCCCATGGCGCGCCTCTGCGAGCGCTTCCCCCACACCCTCAGCCTCGTCTTCGACCCGGACAGGGCACCCGACGACCCGGACGTCTCGTACGCCCAGCGGCTCCAGGGCCGCAGCGACCAGGAGATCGCCGAGGACTTCGTCGCCCATGTGCGCGGCGCGGGACCCGACACGCACGAGCAGGCGGTCCTGCGGTCCGCCTTCGACGCGGTCCGCACCGAGGACACCCTGCGCGAGGTCGCCCGATGAGACTGCACCGGCTCCGCATCACCGCCTTCGGGCCCTTCGGCACCACCCAGGACATCGACTTCGACGACCTCTCCGCCGCCGGGATCTTCCTGCTGCACGGCCCGACGGGTGCGGGAAAGACCTCCGTACTCGACGCCGTCTGCTACGCCCTGTACGGATCGGTGCCGGGCGCGAGGCAGGGCAGCGGACAGGGCATGACACTGCGCAGCGACCACGCCCCGCAGGGCACGCGCACGGAGGTGTGCCTCGAACTCACCGTCGCCGGGCGCCGCTTGGAGATCACCCGTCAGCCGCCGTGGGAGCGGCCCAAGAAGCGCGGCACGGGCACGACCACGGAGAAGGCGCAGAGCTGGCTCCGCGAGGGCACCCAGGCGGGCGGCTGGAAGGACCTGAGCCGGTCCCACCAGGAGATCGGCGAGGAGATCACCCAGCTGCTCGGCATGAGCAAGGAGCAGTTCTGCCAGGTCGTGCTCCTGCCCCAGGGCGACTTCGCGCGCTTCCTGCGCGCGGACGCGGAAGCTCGCGGCAAGCTGCTCGGGCGCCTCTTCGACACGCGCAGGTTCGCCGCCGTCGAACAGCGGCTCGCCGAGCAGCGGCGCACCACCGAGGCCGAGGTCAAGGAGGGCGACGCGGCGCTCCTCGCCGACGCGCACCGCATGCAGCAGGCCGCGGCGGACGCCGGCCGGGGCACCGAACTGCCCCTGCCCGACCTCGCGCCCGGCGACCCGGGCCTCGCGACGGAGGTCCTGACCTGGGCCGCCGTCGCCCGCACGGCAGCCCGTGAGCGGCTCACCATCGCGCACTGCGCGCTCACGGCCGCCGAATCCGCGCAGGCCGCCGCCGAGCGCCGCCTCGCCGACGCGGCCGAACTCGACCGGTTGCAGGCCCGCTTCGCCGAGGCGCGGGAGCGCGCCGCGCGGCTTCACGCGCGCGAGGCGGAGCAGCGGGAGCGCGAGCACCGCCTGGAGCGGGCACGCAAGGCCGAGACGGTCGCCCCCGCGCTCGGGCTGCGCGAAGCCGCCGAGGCCGAGCACCGCCGGGCGACGCGGGAAGAGGCACGCGCGCGTGCACACCTGCCCGAGACCTTCGAGGCCGCCGGCGCGGCAGGCCTCGCCGCCGCCGCGCGCAAGGCCGCCGAGGAGCTCGGTGGCCTCGGCTCCGCCCGGCGCGCCGAGCAGCGGCTCGCCGACATCGCCGCCGAGCGCGCCGCGCTGGACCGGCAGGAGCACGCCGACGACGAGCTCTTGCAGGACGCATCGGGCTGGCTCGACGGCTGGGAGGCGACCCGGACCGCCCTCCAGGAACGCGTCGCGTCCGCCCAGGAAGCCGCCACGCACGCCGAGCGACTGGCGGGCCGTCTCGAACCCGCGCAGACCCGCCTGGACGCGGCCCGCCGCCGCGACCGGCTCGCGCACGACGCGGCGGCGGCGCGGGAGCGCGCTCTCACCGCCCGCGAACACGCCACCGCCACCCACGAACACTGGCTCGCACTCAAGGAACAACGCCTCGCGGGCATCGCCGCCGAACTCGCGACCCATCTGACGGACGGCGAACCGTGCGCGGTGTGCGGAGCGACGGAACATCCCGCTCCCGCGCGCAAGACCGCCGGTCACGTGGACCGGAGCGCCGAAGAGGAAGCGCTCGCCGCCCACCGCGCCGCGCTGGAGTCGCGCTCGGCCGCCGAGCGCGCGCTCGGCGACGTACAGGCGTCGCTGACGGCGGCCACGGAGGCGGCGCGCCGCGGCTCGGGCGCGGAAGGGGACGTCGACCAACTGACCGCCGATGAGCCGACCGTCGACGAACTGGCCGCAGGCGTGGAGGAGTTGAGGCGCTCCTACGCCGAGGCCCGCGACCGTGCCTCCGGGCTGCACGCCGCACGCGAAGCGCTCGCGCAGGCCGAGCGCGAATACGACCGCCGGGTCGCCGGACAGCAGGAGGCCGCGCGCCGCGCCGCGTCACGGGCCACCTTGCGCGAAGCCCTGGAGCGGGAACAGGACTCCCTGGGCGCGGAGTTGTCCCACGCGCGCGGGACGGCCGGCAGCGTCGCCGCCCGCGCCGCCCAGCTGGAGCGGCAGACGGCGCTGCTCACCGAGGCCGCGGACGCCGCCCGCGCCGCGGACGACACGGCCGAGCGACTCAAGGCGGCGGACGCGCGGCTCGCCGACGCCGCCTTCCGCGCCGGGTTCGACACGCCGGAAGAGGCGGCCGCCGCCCTGCTCGACGACGCCCGGTACCGCGAACTCCAGCACCGCATCGACGACTGGCGGAACGAAGAAGCCGCCGTCCGCTCCGTCCTCGCCGAACCGGACACGGCCGCCGCCGCGCAGCGGCCCCCCGCCGACCTGCCGGGCGCGCGGGCGGCGGCCGAGGCCGCGGGCCGACGCCTACGGGCCGCGTCGTCCGCGCTTGACGCCGCGGCGGGGCGCTGCGCCGAACTCGACAGGCTCTCGGCGCGGACCGTCGCCGGGACACGCAGGCTGGCCCCCCTGCGCGCCGCCTACGACCGCGTGGCACGGCTCGCGGGGCTGGCCGCCGGCACCTCCGCGGACAACGAACGCAGGATGCGCCTGGAGTCGTACGTCCTGGCCGCCCGTCTCGAACAGGTGGCGGCGGCCGCGACGGTCCGGCTGCGGCAGATGTCATCCGGGCGGTACACCCTCGTGCACTCCGACGACCGTACGGGCCGCGGCCGCTCGGGCCTCGGCCTGCACGTCGTCGACGCGTGGACGGGCCGCGAGCGCGACACGGCGACGCTCTCCGGCGGCGAGACGTTCTTCGCCTCACTCGCGCTCGCGCTGGGCCTCGCGGACGTGGTCAGCGACGAGGCGGGCGGCGTACGCCTGGACACGTTGTTCATCGACGAGGGCTTCGGCTCCCTCGACGACCAGACCCTGGACGAGGTCCTCGACGTCCTCGACTCGCTGCGCGAGCGGGACCGCAGCGTCGGCATCGTCAGCCACGTCGCTGACCTGCGACGACGGGTGCACGCGCAGCTGGAGGTGGTGAAGGGGCGGGCCGGATCATCGGTACGGCAGCGGGGCGTTGGGTGAGCTCTCAGATCCTCGATTCCAGCTCGTGCCCTGCCGCCCACCACGTCCTCACCCGCTGCTTGCGCGCCGCTGAATCGGCAGTGGTCGAGTACGCGTACACGAAGGCGCATCACAAACGCCAAGAGCTTCCGGGTCCGTACGGCGGGTGCGGCGGTGATGTCGAATTCGCCGAAGAGCGCGATCACGGCCAGGTCGCCGTCGGTGTGCGGAACGTCGATGTGGAAGGTGTCGGTCATGGGCGTCGGTTCTCCTGTCCGACGGAGACGTCGGCGGTCGGGGCGGCGGCGCTGTGAGCGGTGGTGGTGATGCCGGCAGGAGCGGCATCCGCGGAGGGTACGGAGAGAGCCAGCAGGGCGACGTCGTCGCGTTCGGTGTCGGGGAGGGTGTCCAGGAGTGCGCCGGTGTCCTTGATCAGCGTGCCGGCGCTGACCGGTGTCGGTCGCTGGGCCAGGAAGTCGGTCAGGCCCGTGTCAGGTCAGGGCCGGATGTGTTTCAACGTGAACTCGGGCAGGGCATACGGGCCGGCCTGCGGGGCTTCGGGATCGGCAGGGACATCGGCGTCAGTGATGTGCGATGCATGTGTTTCGGCGTTGTCGATGGGCGTGTAGGCCAGTTCGGATTCCGCGGGGAGTTCCCAGAAGCGGCGGGTGTTGGCAGAGACGGCGTACGCCGTGGCAAAGCGCGTGGAGAGCGGGGCGGTTAGTGCGGCGCGGCAGAAGCCGACGGCATCACGCGGGCTGAGCCAAGTCGCCAGGTGGCGCGACTCGGTGGGCACCTCCTCGAAGCTGCCGATACGCAGGCAGATCACGGAGACATCGAACTTGTCCGCATACAGCCGCCCCAGGGCCTCGATGGCTGCCTTACTCACCCCGTACAGGCCGTCGGGGCGCACTGGTTCCTGTGGGCCAGTGCGATGGGCCGTGGGATAGAACCCGCTCACGCGGTTGCTGCTGGCCAGCACGACCCGCGGAATCGCCGCCCTTCGGGCAGCTTCCAGGACATGGTGGGTGCCCAGCACATTCGCGTCCAGCAGATGCTCAAGCGGCGCCTCGTCCGGCAGGCCGCCCAGATGGAGCACGGCGTCCGCACCCACGAGCGCGGTCTCGACGGCGGCCGCGTCCCGAAGATCGATGATATGGACCACCTCGTTCGCGGCCTCGACCTGAAGCGGAACGCGGTCGAGCAGAACCAGGCGGCTCACCTCGCTGCGCAACACCCGGCGCACGACCGAACCGATGTTCCCTGCCGCCCCGGTGACGACCACTGTCCCCAGCCCCACTGCACACCTCCGCCGTTCGAACTCAGCAACGTCCTGATCCGGACAGGCAGTGATCCTCTCATCGCCAGCCACGACGCCCAACGGGTGCGGAGCCAACAGGAGATGGGGACTTGCAACGAGGCCCATCGCCATACGGGACAACCTTTAGGGCGGCTGAAACTCACCAGCCACCCGCTCCCGACCGCACGAGTCCTGAGCCTTCGTTCAGCAAGTACTCGTGATCGATACCTCGGCCTCCGAGCTGGCACCGAGGGACGTACTGGCTGGCGCGAAGCCGCTGGAGCCCGTAGCAGGCAAGCATGTGTGCATTTCTGCGGTCACGGGTCGAACCTCGCCGGATCGTCTTGATCGTACGTCTCCGTGGATCTGCGGAGGTGAGCTAGAGCCAGCTGGCTCTGATGCTGGTCACCGATGCTGACTCCACGTCGACCTCCGGGTGTCCGAGTTCACCGGCCCACACCCGCTCAAGCACCCGGCGAACGGTGCCCACAATCTCAGGCGCCGCTGCACGAAGGCTGTCTGCGTCCGCGGCCGAGATCTCGTCCGGAGAGATGCCGGCCTCCCTCAGCAGACTGGAGATGTTGGTGAACTTCTCAGCCAGCCACGTCAGCGGCTCGTCAGACAGCTCCTCGACGAAAGTCCGCGGGCCGGGTTCCCAGCCAACGATATTCGGGTGGTGGTGTGTCCGATCGAAGGTGTTCGGAGCGGCGTCCGCGTCCTGGAGGAGATCTACCCGCCATAGCGGGCGACCGATCGTGATGGGGCGCGCCGAGTAGATGGAGCCGGGCAGCTCGCCGCTTTCGAAGACTCGTAGTTCCAGCCGTACCCCGCGCTCGGGGGACTCCTGTCCGTGCAACGGATTCGGATTTTGGAAGTAGAGGTCACTCAGCACGACACCGACCCGCTCAAAGGCGAATGCGTACAACACGCCAACCCCCTGGGCTACTCGTGAAACAGGCGAGTCCTGCCCTGCCGAGCCTACGGAAGTTCGCTCCCGCCACGCGATCCGGAACAGGCCATCGGCGTAAACATCCAGGGATCCATCGGCCAGTCGAACGCACCACGCCCTACTGAAGGACACATTCAGCCGAACATCGTTCGTCCCTGGTCTCGCTTCTCTGTCGGCGCTTTGCCGGGCTGAGGAGGAGCCGTAGCGACACGGGCCCACCATTGCACGGAGCAGCTCTGGCCGGCCGGGTCCTCACAGAATCGCGAAATCAGGACGGATTACCAGGAGTCCCGTCCCCCTTCACATTGGCCACCATCTTGCGCAGTACCTTGAGCGCGGCCACGTACTCCTCGTCGCTGATGCCCCGGTGGACCACGGCGCGTATCTCGGTCGCCAGCTCACGAAGCCGCACTCTGGCGGCCTCCCCGGCATCCGTGAGGTGCAGGCGCTGCCCGTCGTCGATCCGGAGCCATTCGCGGTGGAGCAACTGGTCGACGGTCCTGGCAATTTCATGCGGCCCGTCGGCAAGGTGCGTCAGCTGCGCGACGACCTCCTCCCGGCTCGGCGCCGAGGGGCCGCCGTTCACGCGGTTGAGTACCCAGTACTGCGGCTGCGTGGCGTCGATCTTGGCCATGGCGTCACGCAGATGCCGGGTGACGGTGGTATGGGTCAGGCCGCACCAGTAGCCGACCGGCTGAGTGGCCAGCGTGTCATCGGTGGCGGCCGGGTTCGCCGGCGCCTGATCGGTGGTGGTTCCGGTCAGTGATTCCATGATCGCGACGCTACATTCCCCCGGCGCACTGAACAATCGCAATGCGGCATTCACTGCAACGGTCCAGGGACATGGCAGTTCCGATGAGTGTTGGGTGCGGATCGAGGCGGAGGCCGAGCGCCTGGTGGCCCCGCTACTTCGCCGTCTTGAAGCTCAGGCCGAGGCCGGTTGGACGCCCGCCCGCGCCGGGGCCCCGGCTGCGGAGCGTGCCCGTGAAGAGGTACGGGGGAGAGAGGTAGCGGCGGTGACAGATTCGTTGAGCGGCCCGGGAGTGCCCAGCCCCGCTCGTATGTACGACTACATGCTGGGCGGAGACGCCCACCAGAGGTGTGACCGGGACGCGGTCGCGAAGGTGCTGGAGGCGCTCCCGGAGGCGCCCTTGCTGGCTCGCGCGAACCGTACGTTCGCTCTCGCCGCCGTGCGGTACTGCGCCGCCCAGGGCATCCGCCAGTTCATCGACGTGGGCACCGGCATTCCCACCAGCCCGTCGGTGTTCGAGATCGCGCGGGCCTGCTCGCCGGAGGCGAAGGTCGTCGGGGTCGACTGCGACCCGGTGGTGCTCGCTGAGGGGGCCACGTCGGTGTCGAGCGCCTCCAGTGCTCTCATCGAGGGCGACGTGCGCGAACCGGAGCGGCTCTTCGGCGCCCCCACGCTGAGAAGGCTGATCGATCTGGACGAGCCCGTGGCGGTCCTGCTCGTCGCCGTCCTGCATTTCATCAGTGACGAGGAGGACCCGGTCGCGATCATGGCGCGGATACGGCAATTGCTGGCTCCCGGCAGCGTGTTGGCGGTGTCCCACATCTGTGGCACCGGAAGCGACCCGGAAGCGGTGCGGCGGATCGAGGGCGTATACCGGCAGTCGTCCGGGGCGTTCCACATCCGCAGCGAACGGGGGATCCGGGAGCTGTTCGGCGACCTGCCGCTCGCCCGGCCGGGACACCTGGTCGACGTCCAGCGGTGGGGGACCGACTCCCCGTCTGCACCGACCCCGGTACGGATCGTCGCCGGGGTCAGCGCGCCCATCCCGCCATGAACCCCCCGGCCAGACCAGCCCAGTACGGTCCATGGCGGCTGGTCGGACCGTCACCCCCGTACCGCCGGGTCCCTCCGTGAGCCGGGCGTGCACGGCTCACATGGCGCCGCCTCCGTGCTGCCGTCGAGGGCCGGAATCCGCTCGGTTCACCGATTGGGGTGAGAGCGGGCGCTGTTGGACGTAGTGCCGAAGCGCCGTGGGTACGTACCGCCGGGGCGTGGGTGCCACGCCACCAGCCGCAGCCGAGGAGGACTTTCATGCAGCAGGACGAACTGTACGAACCACCGGCCATGGCAGAGGTCGGTGACTTCGCCGAGCTGACCCGGGGTGAGGCCCTGGGAGCGTTCTACGAGGGCGGGTTCCCTCCCTACGAGTGGTACCTCGGCCCCAACTGACCGCAGCACACAGCACGTGAACTGACCGCAGCAGACAGCACATGACGGGGGACGTGCCAATGAGCGGTGATGTGTGGTTCGCCGTCCTCCCGGACGGTGAACGCGGCATGGCCGCGGCGCGGCTCCTGCGCCCCTGGGGCACCGAGACCATCCCTCACCACTCCGGACGGCCGTGGCTGCTGGGCAGTTGGCCGCCCGGACACATGACGGTGGGCGCGGCGGGGGACCGGCGAATCGCGGTGATCGGGCGTTGCCCGGTCACCGTCGCGGCGCTGTCCGAGTGTGCGGGACGGCTGCGGGACATCGGGGACGTGGAGCGGATCGCCCACAGCCTGCACGGCAGTTTTCACCTCCTGGCCTCCGTCGACGGTTCGGTCCGGGCCAGGGGGAGTGTGTCCGGGGCGCGGCGGCTCTTTCACACGCGAGTGGCCGGGGTGTCCGTGGCCGCCGACCGGGCGGACCGGCTCGCCGCCGTGATCGGATCGGCCCCGGACGAACAGCTCCTGGCCGCGCATCTGCTGGCCTCCCCACTCCCTTACCCGCTGGACGACCTCTGTGTGTGGCAGGGCGTACAAGCGGTGCCGTCCTTCGACTGTCTGCTGATCGACGCGGACGGGCGGGCCCGCATGCAGCCGTGGTGGACCCCTCCGGAGCCGCACCGCGCATGGCGGGAAGGCGTGCCCGCGGTGCGTTCCGCGCTGACCGCCGCGGTGGACGCCCGCACGGCCGGCGGAGGAACGGTGAGCGCGGACCTGTCCGGAGGCCTGGACTCCACCAGCCTGTGCTTCCTGGCCGCACGGCAGCAGGCGCGGACCCGGTCGACCGGAGCGAAGCTGGTGACACTGCGCTGGCAGAGCATCGACCCGGAGAACGACGACGCGGCCTGGGCCGCGCGCGCCGCCGCCCACCTTCCCGACAGCGAGCACATCACGCCCGCCCCCGACCAATGGCCCTCCTGGTACAGCGCCCTGACGGCCCTCACGGGGGACGCCGTCCCCACCGACGAGCCGGGCCCGTGGGTACGTGACGGTGCCAGGATGACGGCGCTCTGCCGTCTGATGACCGATCGCGGGTCACGGTCACACCTGATGGGAGGCGGTGGAGACGAGCTGTTCAGTACGTTTCCCCCGTATCTGCACGACTACGTCCGACGTCACCCGCTGGCGGCGTACTCCCGTATCCGCAGGCAACGCGCCGCCCACAACTGGCCGCTCGGGCAGCTGCTGCGTCAGCTCGCGGACCGGGGAACGTTCGGCCACTGGCTGTCCGCATGGGCGGAGAGCCTGACCGGAGCACCGCCCCCCTCGAAGGCCCTGGTCCGCAGCGCCCCCTCGACCGCATGGGGAGTGGGCCTGCGCATGCCGACGTGGGCGACCCGGGAGGCGGTCGAAGCCGTGCGGGACCTGCTCCGGGAAGCCGCCGCCACCGCCGAGCCCCTCGCAGCCGAGCGCGGACAGCACACGGCACTCGCATGCGTACGCACCGGTGGGCGCGGCTTGCGGCAACTGGACCAGGTGACATCCCGCAACGGCCTCGCGCTGACCGCGCCCTACCTCGACGACCAGGTGATCGAGGCAGCCCTGGCGATCCGTGTGGCCGAGCGCAGCACGCCCGGCCGGTACAAACCCGTGCTCGCCGAAGCGGTGCGCGGCATCGTGCCCGACGACGTCCTGCGCAGGAACACCAAGGGCGAGTACAGCACGGACTTCCACGTCAGCCTGCGCCGCAACCTCCCTGCGCTGCTGGAGCTCTTCGACGGCTCGCGGCTCGCCCGCGCCGGACTGATCGACGACGGCGCGATCCGGGCGTCCCTGCTCGGAGTGCACCCCACCCCGGAGGCGCTGCGCTCCCTCGGCTCCACTCTGGGCAACGAGATCTGGCTGCGCGCCCGCCCCGCACCCACCGGCCCTCCGAGTACCACGATCACCGAAGGAGTTCCGTGAGCCCGACCCTGCGACCGGGAGAGCGCAGCCTCCTCGACGGCGCGGAACCACCGGGCGTGGCCCGCGCGCTCCGCGATGCCCGCCCCACGCTCACCGCGGAGCGCGCCGACGCCGACACGGCATCGAACACGCGCGCGCCGACCGAGGCCCGGGCCGTGATGCCCGCATGAGCCGGCCGATGGTGCCCGGCGTCCGCGGCCACGTGCCCTGGCGTCGGCGTCCGGCCGTCCTTGTCGCCACGGCCGCCGCCCGACTCATCGTCACGTTCAAACCGCACCGCATTCGCCGCGTCCTGTCCGTGGTCCGGCGCGGGGCCGCCCCCGCCACCACCTCTCAGGTGCTCGCCGCACGTGAAGCCGTCGTCGCGCTCAGCGCGCGCTGCGCGGGGGAGAACTGCCTTCAGCGTTCCGTGGCCACGACCCTGCTGTGCCGGATGCGGGGAGTCTGGCCGGACTGGTGCACGGGAGTGCGCACGGCGCCGTTCCGCGCGCACGCCTGGGTGGAGGTCGATGGGCTTCCGGTTGGCGAACCGCACCGGTCGGCGGAGTACCACCGCATGATGGTGGTGCCGGCCCTACCGCGAAAGAAGCTGTCGGAAGAGCCGTCCTGAGGCCGACGGGTCGCCGGCCGCAAGGCGCGTATCGACGGCCGCAATGCGCGTGCCGGCGCCTTGACGACATCGAGCTGTCGAGGAGTTGGTACGGCATAGCGTCTGGGGCTCATAGTCAGCAGTGAAGAGCGGAGCTGTCCCATGCACGGCGCAGGCGAGCGGATCGATACCTCGACGGCACATTCCGCGCGGGTGTACGACTACATCCTGGGAGGCAAGGACCACTACCTCGTCGACATCGAGGCGGGCGACGCCATGTGCCGGCATTGGCCGGCGCTGCCCGTGCACATGCTGGAGAACAGGCGGTTCATGCACCGTGCCGGGCGTTTTCTGGCGGAGGAGCAGGACGTTCGCCAGTTCCTCGACATCGGCACCGGTCTGCCTACGGCTCCCAACCTGCACCAGGTGGTGCAGTCGGTCGCGCCGGAGTCCCGCGTGGTCTACGTCGACAACGACCCGATCGTGTTGGCCCACGCCCGCGCGCTCCTGCAGAGCTCGCCGGAGGGGGCGACCGCGTACGTCGACGCGGACATGCATGATCCGGACGCCATCTTGGACAGCCCCCAGTTCCGTGCCCTGGTGGACCTGGACGAACCGGTCGGCCTGATGGTCATCGGCATCCTGCACTTCATCCTGCCGCCGGACGACCGGAGCCTGGTGCGGCGTCTGCTCGAACCGCTGCCGTCGGGCAGCTTCCTCGCGCTGACCATCGGCACCGCGGACTTCGCGCCCGAGGAGATCGGCCGGGTGGCGGAGGAGTACGCGCGGCAGGGCATGCCCATGGCGCTGCGTGACCTGCCGACCGCCACCTCCTTCTTCGAGGGCATGGAGCTGATGGAGCCGGGCGTCACCCAGGTCCACAAGTGGCGGCCGGGCCCTGAGCAGGACGGCATCGAGGACCGTGCCATTGCCATGTACGGGGCGGTCGCCCGTAAGAAGTGAGCACATGCCGGGTGACCTGGCGACCACTTGGCCAGGGGGTGTACTTTCGGTCATTTCCCGGTGGCCGGGGCGCAGAGGTTGATGAGGGTTGGCGGCGCTTTGCCCGGCTTCGGGGAGCAACCCTTGGGGGCGGCCTTCCGGGGCTGCCGCTCCTCAGCGTCCCAGCGGCCGTCGTGACAGGGGAGAGGAGTAGACGATGCTCGTCGTCACCGAACCCAGTGCGCCGATCCGGCCCGAGACCTCTTCGAGGTGGCTCATCGAGCGCGCGGCGACCTTGATGACGAAACAGTCGTCGCCCGTGACGTGATGCGCCTCAAGGATCTCCGGGGTCGCCTCCACCAGGTCGTGGAACGGCTTGTAGTTGCCGGTCGGGTAGCGCAGTCGTACGAACGCGAGAATGGGCAGGCCGAGCCGCTCCGGGTCGACCACGGCCGCGTAGCCCTGGATGACGCCCGCCTCCTCCAGGCGCCGCACCCGCTCGGTGACGGCGCTCGGGGACATCGAGACGGCGCGCGCCAGTTCGGCATAGCTGGCGCGGCCCTCGCGCTGGAGGACGTCGAGGATGCGCCAGTCGGTGGCGTCCGTGGAATAACCGGTCATGCCCGAGAGGTAACAGGGAAATCCCCGGCCGATCAAGGGGGATGCCGGGGATCACCGCTTCAGACTTCCGGGCGCAGGCCATAGATTTTCTGCCATGAACACCACGAACCCGCAGCTCAGCGCCCCTTCCTCCATCTCGGGCACCACGGCCGCCGCCACTTCGAATCCGGTCCTGCGGGTGCCGCCCGCCTCCCCGGCCGCGGCCGCCGCGTACTTCGGGGCGAGCCTCGCCTTCCACGCCGACGTCTCCGACGTGGCGTCCGCGCTCGCCGAGGGCGGTGACCCCGGGTTCGTCGTGATCGACACCCGCTCCACCGCCTCCTGGGACCAGGGACACGTGCCGGGCGCGCTCCACCTGCCCACCGCGCTCATCCCCGAACAGGCCGAGGCGCTCCTCGACAAGTCGGTGCCGGTCGTCACCTACTGCTGGGGACCCGGCTGCAACGGCGCGACACGCGCCGCCTTCGCCCTCGCCCAACTCGGCTTCCAGGTCAAGGAGATGCTGGGCGGCTTCGAGTACTGGGCGCGTGAGGGCTTCGAGTTCGAGACCTGGGAGGGCCGCGAGCGGCGCGCCCCGGACGCGCTCACGGCGCCCGTCGACGCGGAGGACTGCGGCTGCTGAAGCGGAGTGCCACGGCTGCCGAACCCGTCGGTCCCCGGCGGGCGTTCCGAGCCCTCGCTGTTTCCGGCGATCGCGCCCGGGAGCCTCCCTCCGGCCCCTGCGCACCACAGCCCCGACAACGTCGTGGCCCACGAAAAGCGCGTGCGCCTCGCGATCTCAGCGCCCATCATGAGTTGTCATGCCACACCTCCCTCCGCCCACTCCCGCCCAGCTCCGCCGCGACCCGCTCCCGTTGCGCGGCCGCACCGCTCTCGTCACCGGGGCCAGCCGGCGCGGCGGCATCGGGTATGCGGTGGCGCGCCGCCTCGCCGCATACGGAGCCGGGGTGTATCTGCACCACCACGTCCCGCACGACGCCGCCATGCCCTGGGGGGCCGACCGCCCGGACGATGTCGTCTCGGGAGTGCGCGAGGCGCTCGGCGACCCCGACGCGACGGTCTGCGCGGGGCCCGGTGACCTTGCCGAGCCGTCAGCTCCGGCCGAGTTGATCCGCACCGCGGCCGACGCGCTCGGCGGGCGGATCGACATCCTCGTCCCCAACCACGCCCTGAGCGGCAGCGACGGCCCGCTCGACACCGTCGACGCCGCCATGCTCGACGCGCACTGGGCGGTCGACACCCGCTCCGTGATCCTCCTCATCCAGGCGTACGCCCGGCTGCGTGCCCAGTCGGATCCGCAAAGCCGCGGCGGGCGCATCGTGATGATGACGTCGGGACAGGACATCGCGGGCGGCATGCCGGAAGAGATCGCCTACGGCCTGCAGAAGGGCGCGCTGGCCTCGGTGACCCGGTCCCTCGCGACCGCCCTCGCCGCTCTCGGCACCACCGTGAACTGCGTCAACCCCGGTCCCGTCGACACCGATTACCTCACGGGTGAGGCGTACGCGCAGATCCGGACCCGGTTCCCGGCGGGCCGCTGGGGCATGCCCGACGACCCGGCCCGGCTCATCGCGTGGCTCGCCACCGACGAGGCGGCGTGGATCACCGGGCAGGTCATCGACTCGGAGGGCGGCTTCCGCCGCTGACAGGCGTACGTACGTGCCTTGACGGCGACACGCACGTACGCCTGCGCCCCCCCCGCGGCCCTCACAGCTTGGACAGTTCCTCCACCAGGTCGTCCAGGCCGAGCGAACCCTGGGACAGTGCCGCCATGTGCCAGGCCTTGGCGTCGAACGCGTCGCCGTGGCGCCGGCGCGCGTTCTCGCGGCCGAGGAGCCAGGCCCGCTCACCCAGCTTGTAGCCGATGGCCTGACCGGGGATCGTGAGGTAGCGCGTCATCTCGCTCGCCACGAACTCCGTCGGACGGCCGCAGTGCGCGTCGTAGAACTCCTGGGCCAGGTCCGGCGTCCAGCGCTCGCCCGGGTGGAAGGGCGAGTCGGCCGGGATCTCCAGCTCCAGGTGCATGCCGATGTCCACGATGACCCGCAGCGCGCGCATCATCTGCGCGTCCAGGTAGCCGAGCCTGCGCTCCGCGTCGGTCAGGAAGCCGAGTTCGTCCATGAGCCGCTCCGCGTAGAGCGCCCAGCCCTCCGCGTTGGCGCTGACGATGCCGACGGTCGCCTGGTAGCGGGAGAGGTTATCCGCGACATGCGCCCACTGGGCGAGCTGCAGGTGATGGCCGGGGACGCCCTCGTGGTACCAGGTGGAGACGAGATCGTAGACGGGGAAGCGGGTCTCGCCCATGGTCGGCAGCCAGGTGCGGCCGGGGCGTGAGAAGTCCTCGGAGGGGGCTGTGTAGTAGGGGGCCGCCGCGCCGCCGGGAGGGGCGATGTGGGACTCCACCTTCCGCACCCGGTCGGCGAGTTCGAAGTGTGTGCCGTCCAGCGCCTCGATCGCCTCGTCCATCAGCTCCTGGAGCCAGACGCGCGTCTCCTCGACACCCTCGATGTGCGTCCCGTGCTCGTCGAGGTGGGCGAGCGCCACCCACGGCGTGGCCGCGCCGGGCAGGATCTTCTCGGCCTCGGTCCGCATCTCCGCGAGCAGCCGGTGGAACTCCGACCAGCCGTACGCGTACGCCTCGTCGAGGTTGAGGTCGGTGCCGTTGAAGTGGCGGGACAGCAGGGCGTACCGCTCGCGGCCCACGGTGTCGGGGGAGCCCTCGATCGTGGGCGCGTACACGTCACGCATCCAGTCGCGCAGGGCCACGACCGAGGCGGTGGCGGCCCGCGCCGCGGTGTCCAGGTCGGCGCGGAGCGCGTCCGGGCCCTGGGCGGCGAACTCATCGAACCAGCCGCGCCCGCCCTTGGGACCCGCCCACTCGGTGAGCTGCCCGATGAACGTGTCCGTGGGGCGCGGCGACGCGAACAGCTTGCGCTCAAGTCCGAGTTCGAGCGAGGCGCGGTAGCCCTCGAACGCGGCCGGTACGGCCCGCAGCCGCTCCGCGATCGCCGCCCAGTCCCGCTCGGTCTCCATCGGGGTCACGGTGAAGATCTCCCGCACCTGGTGCGGCATGGTGTGCAGATTGCCGACCGAACGCAGGCCCTCACCGGCGTCGTGCACGGCCAGCTCCGCGGTGAGCCGCTCGCGCAGCAGCCGGCCGCAGCGGCGCTCGATCTCACTGTCGGCACCGGGCCTGCGCTCCGCCTCGTCGAGCCGGTCCAGCGTCGTCCGCGCCAGCCGGGCGAGGGCGTCCTGCCCCGCGGGCGAGGTGTCGGGGAGCCTGCTGTTGCTCTCCTCGACGCCGAGGTAGGTACCGGTGATGGGATCGAGGGCGATGAGCTCGTCGACGTACGCGTCGGCGACCTCGCGGGGCAGAGGGCCGGCGTCCGGCTGCGGGTTATTCGTGGCTGACATGCGGACATCCTCGTACGAACGGCGGGCGCGCGTCACCAGGATTCGCCGACGGGATCGCGCGGCCCTTCGGCGGTGGCGTCGGGCGGTAGCAGTGGGCCGCACTCCCACTGCTGGAAGATCAACCTCGTCTCCACGCGCGCCACTTCGCGCCGCGCCGTGAACTCGTCGAGGACGAGCCGCTGGAGGTCCGCGGGACCGGCGACCGCCACATGCACCAGGAAGTCCTCGGGGCCCGTCAGATGGAACAGGGACAGGGACTCGGGCAGCGCCCGGATCCGCTCCACGAACGGCCCGACCAGATCGCGGCGGTGCGGCCGCACCTGGACCGAGAGCAACGCCTGGAGGCCGCGGCCGAGGCGCGCCGGATCCAGGCGCAGCTGGTGTCCGAGGATCACCCCCGAGCGCCGCAGCCGCGTCACCCGGTCGAGGCAGGTCGACGGCGCCACACCGACCTGTGCCGCCAGATCGCGGTAGGTGGTTCGGGCGTCGTTCTGCAACAGGCGCAAAATATGGAGATCCACCGGGTCCAGTGCGACAGAGTCGGCCATCGGGCGAACGTAGCACGGTGTTTTCCGTCGGAGCCCCGTGTGATGTTCAGCCTGTGGGGCATGGACGCGAACACGGAGACAGCCATGGGGACGGTTACGCGGCAGGGCTCGCACCCCGGTGCCCACGCGGCGCGCGACGGCGGCACGGAACGGCGGCCGCGGACCGACAGCTCGCGCCCCGTGCCGCGCGCTCTGGCCACCGAGGCCGTGCACGCCGGACGGGACGACCTGGCCGGACTGGGCCTGCACGCGCCGCCCATCGACCTCTCCACGACGTACCCCTCCCATGACAGCCGGGCCGAGGCCGCCCGCATCGACGCCTTCGCCGCCGATGGCGTCCTCGACGACGGGCCGCCCGTCTACGCCCGCCTCGGCAACCCGACCGTCGCCCGCTTCGAGACCGCCCTCGCCCGCCTCGAAGGCACCGAGAGCGCCGTCGCGTTCGCGAGCGGCATGGCCGCCCTCAGCGCGGTCCTGCTCGTCCGTGGCGCCGCGGGCCTGCGGCACGTCGTGGCGGTCCGGCCGCTCTACGGATGCAGCGATCACTTGCTCACCGCGGGCCTGCTCGGCACCGAGGTGACGTGGGTCGATCCGGCCGGCATCGCGGACGCCATCCGCCCCGACACCGGCCTGGTGATGGTCGAGTCACCGGCCAATCCGACGCTCGCCGAACTCGACCTGGCCGCCGTGGCCGACGCCTGCGGTGAGGTGCCGCTGCTCGCCGACAACACCTTCGCCACGCCCGTCCTCCAGCGGCCGGTGGAGAGCGGGGCGCGCCTCGTGCTGCACAGCGCCACGAAATACCTGGGCGGGCACGGCGACGTCCTCGGCGGGGTGGTGGCGTGCGACGAGGAGTTCGCGCGGCGGCTGCGGCAGGTGCGGTTCGCCACCGGCGGGGTGCTGCACCCCCTGGCCGGATATCTGCTGCTGCGCGGCCTCGCCACGCTGCCGGTCCGGGTGCGGGCGGCGTCGGCGAACGCGGCGGAGCTGGCGCGGCGCCTCGCCGCGGACCCGCGCGTGGCCCGCGTCCACTACCCGCGTCTCGGCGGCGCCATGGTCGCCTTCGAGGTCCTCGGCGACCCGCACGAGGTGACCGCCGGCGTGCGGCTGATCACCCCGGCGGTCAGCCTCGGCAGCGTCGACACCCTCATCCAGCACCCGGCGTCCATCAGCCACCGCGTCGTGGACGTGGCGGACCGGCACTCGTCCGGTGTGAGCGACCGCCTGCTGCGCATGTCGTGCGGCCTTGAGGACGTCGAGGACCTCTGGCGCGACCTGGACCGGGCCCTCGGACCCGTCAGCGCTCAGCCCGCTGATGCCGTTCGGCGTGGACGCCCTGAGCCGGTGGGCTGACGGTCGTCGCGTCGAGGCGGGCCGTGATCACCAGCGTGCCCTCCTCGATCTGGTAGTCGAGCGGCAGGCCGAGGCCGCGCATCGCCGCGACCATGCCGGTGTTGGACGCCTGCGTCACCGCGTACACGCTCTCGCAGCCCGCCTCCACGGCCATGGCGACGAGTCGGCGGAGCAGCCGGCCGCCGATGCCGCGCCGCTGCCAGTCGTCCTCGACGAGCAGCGCGATCTCGGTCTCGTCGCCGTCCCAGAGCAGGTGGCCGATGCCGACGACGCGGCCGGAGGTCGTCTGCACCGCGAGGGTACGGCCGAACCGGGGGCTGAGCAGGTGGTTCAGGTAGCGGTCGGCGTCCCGCACCGGCCCGTGGTAGCGCATGCTCAGGGTGCGCTGCGAGCAACGGTCGTGCATGGCCCTGGCCGCGTCGACATCGGCCGTGTCGGCGCGGCGCACGGTGATGGAGTTGCCTTCGGGCAGCGTCAGCGTGTCCTGGCTGAGCGGAACGCGCGGACCGAGCCGCGTGTCGAGCTCCACCAGCGCCCGCGCGCGGGCGAACTCCGTGGGCGTGAACGGCAGATAGGGCCGCTCCACGGTGATCACCTCACCCTCGGGGCCCCTCAGACGCAGCACGGTTCCTTCGAGTACGCCGTCGACCGGCACCATGTCCTCGGGGGCCGCGGGCGTCGTCCCGTCCCGCCGCGACACCGCCCGGGACGCGGCGGGCAGCGACCGGATGGTGCAGCGGCCCAGGAGCTGGCGCAGCGCGAGCGGCAGCTCGGCGGCGTCGAGCGCGGTGCGGGTGGCCAGGCCCAGGATGCGGGTGGGGGCGTCCACCAGGTCGTGGGCGTCGGCGCGTTCGATCCAGGTGCCCGCGCCGCCCGCCCCGGCGATCGAGCGGGTCAGCTCGGCGGCGGGCAGCGCATCGGGGGCGCGCAGCAGGAACTCGTCGACCGTGCCCTCGGCCAGGGGGTGCGCCTGGAGGCTCAGGATGTCCACCCGCCGGTCGGCGAGGGCCACGCACAGCGCCGCCAGCGACCCCGGCTCGTCCCGTACGGTCGTCCGCATCCGCCACAGCGTCGTCGCCCCCGCGGGGTCGGCGGGGGTGGGCCCGGCCTGCTCCGCGGTGGCGGGCGGCCGGGGGCCGGTATCGTGCGCCGGCGGCGGGGCGTGGTTGTGGTGCCGTGCCCACCAGATGTGGAACCCGGCCGTGGCGACCAGCACCACGGCCGAGACCACGAGGAGGGCGGGGCCGTCCGGGCCGTGCCCGATCATGTTCGCCACCGCGTCCGCCACCGCGACGGCGGTGAACAGGGCGGCCAGCTCGACGACGTCGCGCCGCCAGTGGTGAACGGGACGGCCGTGCTTGGTCCGTGTCACGTCAGACATCTCAGCTCGCATAAGGCCACTGTGCGGGACCGGTGTTGCGTGATCACGAACGCCTTGTGACTGATGGGTTAAGAGGCCATCTGTCCTCTTCGTGCCCTTTCACCCCGGGCACTCTCCCGGCGCGCCGCCCCTACTGGCCGACCCGCCCCGGCCGCAGGACCTGCGTGAACAGTACGCCGCCGCCCTCCTGCCGCAGGCGCACGGTCAGCTCACCGCTGCCCCCGTCGATGTCGACCTCTCCGAAGTACGGCGGGGTCTCGGCGGGGGAGGTGTTCGCGCGGCTCGGCGCCTTGACGAACTTCTGCTCGGGGCCGAACGTCCCGTCCAGCTTCGTCGCGGGGAACCCACCGGCGGCCAGCGGCCCGGACACGAACTCCCAGAAGGGCGCGAAGTCCTTGAACGCCGCCCGCGACGGGTCGTAGTGCTGTGCCGAGGTGTAGTGCACGTCGGCGGTCAGCCACAGCGTGCCGGTGATCTTCCGGTGCTTGATGTGCCGCAGCAGCTCCGCGATCTGGAGCTCACGGCCCAGCGGGGCGCCGGGGTCACCCTGCGCCACGGCCTCGAAGTTCGTCCTGCCGTCGGGCACGACAAGGCCCAGCGGCATGTCGGAGGCGATGACCTTCCACACCGCCCGGGAGCGCGAGAGCTCCCGCTTCAGCCAGGCGAGCTGCCGGGCACCGAGGATGCCGGTGGCGTCGTCGGGCTGCCTGTTCGGGGAGTTGGCGTTGCGGTACGAGCGCATGTCGAGGACGAACACGTCTAGGAGCGGGCCGTGCCGCAGCACGCGGTACATCCGGCCGTCCTCGTCGCCCGGCGCCTGCGTGGAGATCGGGTAGTACTCGCTGAACGCCCGCAGGGAGCGCCCCGCCAGGACGTTCACGTCCTTCTCCGTGTAGCGGGCGTCGTCCAGGATCTGCCCCGGGTACCAGTTGTTGCGCACCTCGTGGTCGTCCCACTGCACGATGGAGGGCACCTGGGCGTTGAACCGCCGCAGGTTCTCGTCCAGCAGGTTGTAGCGGAACGCGCCCCGGAACTCCGTGAGGGACTCGGCGACCTTGGCCTTCTCCTCCGTCGTGACGTTGCGCCACACGGACCCGTCCGGCAGCGTGACGCTGGACTGGATCGGCCCGTCCGCGTAGATGTTGTCGCCGCTGCACAGGAAGAAGTCGGGGTCACGGCGGCGCATCTCCTCGAAGACGCGGAAGCCGCCCCGGTCGGGGTTGATGCCCCAGCCCTGGCCCGCGATGTCGCCCGACCACAGGAAGCGCACACCCTCCTTGCGGCCCTTGGGCGACGTACGGAACGTACCCGCGACCGGCTCTCCCGTACGCCGCGGATCGTCGGGGTCCTGGAGCAGCACCCGGTAGTGGATCTGCTCACCGGCGGGCAGTCCGCGCAGCCGTGTCGTCCCCGTGAAATCCGTGTCGGGACCGAGCAGCGGCCCGCGCCAGCGCCGGGGGTTGCGGAACGACTCCGTCGCCGACGTCTCCACGATCATCCGCGCCGGACGGTCCGACCGGACCCAGACGAGCCCCGCGTGCGCGCTCACGTCGCCCGCCTGCACGCCCCACCCGGCCTTCGGACGTCCCGAAAGGGCGAACGAGGGAGCCGCCCAGGCCAGTGACGGCACGGTGAGCGCCGCCGGAACTGCCAGTGATCCGCGCAGCACGCTGCGGCGGCGGGGGGACGGGCTCGGCTGACGGTGTGACATGAATGCGCCTCCAGTTGACCGGTGCGACCAGTGTGCGGGTGCCTGACCAGGGGCGCGCCACAGCGTCCACACGAACCACAAGTGAACAACTTCCCCAGCGCCCGGGGGAACGGGCGCGCGGGGGTCACTTGCGTCCCGGACTCGGCCTCGGCCCGAGGTCGCAGGTCCGCGGACGGATGCCCAGGGACCGGCGCACCAGGACGTAAGGCCGATGCCAAGTGATCCACTTCCTTCTAGGCTCATGACCCAGGGCACGCGAACGGGCGTGCCGCACAGAAGGGGGATCGACATGCCTGTCAACGGTCGGAGCCACATCCGCATAGCCCGCCCCTCCCGCGACCTGGCGGCGGCCGAGCGCTTCTGGGTCGGCGGACTCGGCCTCGGCGTGGTGTACCGCGCGGAAGGCGGTGACGCCCCGGGCGAGCACGACCTGCTCATGGTGGGGTGGCCGGACGCCTCCTGGCACCTCGAACTGGTCCACGAAGCCGCCGCTCCGGTCCAGCCGCGCCCCACCGAGGAGGACCTGCTCGTCGTGTACGTCGACGGCGAGGTCCCCGAGGAGTTGATCGCCCGCCTTGAGGAGCACGGCGGCAAGCGGGTCCAGTCGCCGAACCCGTACTGGAACGAATGGGGCGTCACGGTCGAGGACCCCGACGGCTACCGTCTGGTGCTCTCCACGCGCGCGTGGTCCAACGCCTGAGCCCCGCAAGGCTCCGGAACGGCTTCGGCCGGCAGCCGCACGCCCTCGGCGATCCGGGCGGGCGGCAGGCGCGTGACAGTGGACCTTAATGGGGGCCGCCCCGCTTTCTAGCGTCGGGGCATGAACGCGAACTCCTCACGCGGGGCGCTGCTCGCGGCCCTCGCCTGCCTCCTCGTCGGGGGCTCCTTCACCGGCAGCAGTCTGCTGGGCGACTCCCCGTACAGCGGCGGCCAGTTGGTCCGCTACGGACTGGCCTGCCTGCTCCTCCTGCCCTGGCTCGGCAGAGGCGGGACCGCCGCCCTGCGGCAGCTGCCGCGCCGCCAGTGGGGACGCCTCGCCCTGGGGTGGGAGTGGCCGTCGGGTCCGGCGTCCTGCGCGGGCGCCGCTCAGCGGCAGGTGTCCAGGATGGCGCGGGCGACCAGCGCCGGGTCGTCGTTCATCGGGACGTGACCGCAGCCCGGGAGCCGCACGAGGCGTGCGCCGGGGATGGTGTGCTTGGCGCGGACCCCCTGGCGCCGCAGGAGCAGCCGGTCCCGGGTGCCCCAGGCGACGGTGACCGGAAGGCCCGGCACATCGTCGCGGAAATGGACGTCGAGCCCGGCCGTGAGGGTCGCCTCGAAGCCCGCGGCGTGGCGCAGCGCGAGCGTCTCGGCGACGACCGCCTCCGGTGAGCGGCGCCAGGGCCGGGCGTAGATGGTGCTGGTGAGCGCCGTGCGCCCGGCCGCGCTGGTGGACAGGCGCTCTATCACCGGCACGGGGAGCAGACGGGCGCCCCGCCGCATCGCGAGCAGCGTGCCGAAGGCGTACCTGCGCTCGGCCGTCGTCCAGAAACCGGCGGGCGAGAGCGCGGTGACGGAACGCGCGAGCTTCTCGCGGCCCAGCTCCAGGGCGAGCAGCCCGCCCAGGGAGTTGCCCGCGACATGGGGGCGCCCGATCTCCAGGGCCTCACACAGCGCGCCGAGTGTCGGGACGACCGTCGAGAGGCCGTACGCCAGTCCGTCCGGCAGCGCGGGTGACGCGCCGAAGCCCGGCAGGTCCACCGCTATCACGTCGTGCTCGGCGGCGAGGATCTCAAGGACCGGGCCCCAGGCCTGCCGGTGGTGGCCTATGCCGTGCAGGAGAAGCAACGGCTCGCCGACGCCCGCCCGTTCATAGGCGATCGTCACGGTGCGCGGGCCGTCGGACGACGCGACGCTGAAAGACACCTCTGCGGCCATGACTGCTCCTGTCCCCGCCGCGGGGCGACGGAATGCTCACCTGTGTTAGACGCGTTGTCAGCAACAAATACCGTTCAGTAGGCGGCACTTCAAGAGGCCGGCCGTCCGTCCTTGGCGCGATGGTCGGGACCCGCCGTCCATGTGCTGCGCGCCGCACCCGTTTCCGCTGGACAGAGGGTGCGCCGTGAGTTGGGATGGAACGGTGGCTACCGAGAGCGTGACCGATGTCTTCGAAGAGCACCGCCCCGTCCTGATGGGCGTCGCCTACCGCATGCTCGGCCGGGTGGCCGACGCGGAGGATGTCGTCCAAGAAGCCTGGCTCCGCTGGTCCGCCGCCGACCACGGCCAAGTGCGCGAACCGCGCGCCTACTTGGTGCGCGTCACCACGCGCCTCGCCATCGACCGGCTGCGCCAGGTGCAGTCCCGCCGCGAGGCGTACGTGGGCCCCTGGCTCCCCGAGCCCTACGTCACCGACTTCGGCCCCACGGTGCCCGACACCGCCGAGCGGGCAGTGCTCGCCGAGTCGGTCTCCCTGGCGGTCCTCGTCGTCCTGGAGTCCCTCTCGCCCCTGGAGCGGGCCGTCTTCGTGCTCCGGGAGGCGTTCGGCTTCCCGTTCGCCGAGATCGCGCACACCCTGGACCGCAGCGAGGCCGCGGTGCGCCAGCTCGCCGGGCGGGCCCGCAAGCACGTCGAGGCGGGCCGCCCGCGCTACGAGGTGGACCCCGCCGAGCGCCGCGACCTGACCGAGCGGTTCCTCGCCGCCGCGTCGGAGGGCGACCTCAGTGGGCTGGTGTCGCTGCTCGCCCCGGACGTCCGGCTGGTCGGCGACAGCGGCGGCAAGGCCAAGGCACCGCTGCGCGTCCTGGAGAGCGCCGACAAGGTGGGCCGCTTCCTGCGCGGCGTCGCCGCCAAGGGTGTGGCGGCCCCCGGGGCCGAGCTGGAATTCCGCTTCGTCGAACTCAACGGCGCCGAGTGCCTGCTCCTGCTGGTCGACGGCAAGCCCGACAGCGTCTTCCAGGTGGACGCCGCCGAAGGACTGATCCAGAACATTTACATCATCCGCAATCCGGACAAGCTTGTGTCGCTCGCCCGATAGGGGCGGCACAGAGAAGGCGACCAGAACCGCACGATTCCATGGAAAGAAGCCCCCACCGCCGGATGGGGGCTTCTTTCCATGGAATGCCGGCGCGCCCCCACGCGCGCGTGGCCGATTCCCCCTGCTTGGCCTCGTGCGAACTCCGCATGAATGCTCTGTGGCATCACTCCTGTGCGGGCTGTAACGGATCGAGGATTGGTCTTGACCAAGGGTGGGTGCAGGCCTATGGTCGCAGAGATAGTGCAGGAACCTTTAATAAACAAGGGCGCTAAAACGCCGCCGGTGAACGGCGATTGCGGAGGACAGGGTGGGGACCACGCAGCTCGAAACGGTGCCGGAGCCGAAGTACTGGCATCTGAAGACCGTGCTCAGTGAGGCGCTCGACTCCGAGTTCGCCGTGGGGGAGATCCTGCCGAACGAGCGCGAGCTCGCCGCCCGCTTCGGCGTCGCCCGCGCCACGCTCCGCCAGGCACTCGAACAGCTCGAACTCGAAGGCAGGCTCCAGCGCCGCCGCGGTGTCGGCACGACCGTCGCCCCGCCGCGCATGGGTGTCGCCGTCGGATCCGCGCAGGGCACCTGGCCGGGCACGGCCGGCGACGCCTGGCAGCCCGCGGACTGCGCGCCCGCGACGCCGCCCGCGGCCGTCGCCCGCATGCTGGGCACCCGCCCCGACGAGCAGGTCCACGTGGTGCGGCGCACCCGCGTCTCGCAGGGCCAGCCCGTCGCCGCCGAGCTGCTGTACGTCCCTATGTCGTCGGTCGCCGAGCTGACCGGCATGGACGCACCCTCCGGAGCCGCACGCGCGCGGGTCATCCTGCGGGAGCTGGCACGGCACGACCTCGAGGGGCAGGACCGGGCCGTCGAGCTCGGCTCGGCCCGCGCGGACGACGCCAAGGCGCTCGACCGGCTCCCCGGAGCGCCGGTGCTCCTCGTGACGACCCGCTTCTTCGCCGAGGGCGGCACGGCCGCCGTCTCCGTGGCGACCTACCGCGCGGACACCTGCCGCCTCACCTTCGGCGACTCCGGCGGCGTGGAGATCCACCACGGCCCGGAACGCCGCGCTTCCTGACCTCGCCTTCCCGGCGGCGGCTCCCTTCGGGGAGCCCTCCCGGACCTACGCGTCGACCGCGCCCGGCACACCATGTGCCGGGCGCGCGGTTTTCGGCCGCGTGTCTTCGCCGCGGCGTGTTGGCGGGGTGGCGCTTCCGTCGTCGCCGAGGCGTTCGGGGTGTCCTCACTGGCGTGCGCGAGGCGATGAATGCGTCCGGCGAATGACGTTCCGTGGGCGCAGCGGCCGTGTCACCGGCGGCGCTCGCGGACTCCAAGGGGGCCACTCGGACCTACGTGGAGACCGTGCCCGGCGCGCCACGTGCCGGGCGCGCGGCTCTGCCGCCGAGCGGCTTGCCCAGCCGGAGCACGGCAGGGGTCGCGTTCACTTGCGCGCGGTGACCGTGCCCTGCACGGCGAACAACTGCTCCTCGACGTGGTCGAGCGCCAGACGCAGCGCGCCTGTCGCCACCGCGGCCTCGCCGAGCACCGACAGAGCCACGCGGGGCGGCCGCAGGCAGTAGCGCGCCAACTCCCGGCGCAGCGGCTCCAGGACGCCGTCGAGCCCCGCCGCCCAGCCGCCCACCACGACCAGCTCGGGGTCGAGGGCCAGCACCAGGGCCGCGACGTCGTGCACCAGACGCTGGATGAAACGCTCCACGGCCGCCTGCGCCCGCTCGTCACCCTCACGGGCGTCCGCGAAGACCTGGGCGACCGCCTGCTCGTCCAGTGGGTGCAGCGGCTCGCCCGTGGTGGAGAGCAGCGTCTCCGGAGTGACCTCGCGGCCCAGCAGATGCAGCGCGCCGATCTCGCCGGCCGCGCCGCCGAAGCCGCGGTGCAGCCGCCCGCCGATCAGCGACCCGGCCCCGGGGCTCAGCCCGGCGAGGACGAACACCACGTCGTCGGTGTCGGTCGCCGCCCCCTTCCAGTGCTCGGCGACGGCCGCCGCGTTGGCGTCGTTCTCCACGAGGACCGGGCACTTGAAGGAGCGGCGCAGCCGCTCACCGAGCTGGAGGCCCGTCCACTCCGGCAGCGCCGTGCTCAACCGCACCGTGCCGTCCGCCTCCAGGATGCCGGGGCTGCCCACACCGACCGCGCGCAGCGAACTGCGGGCTATCCCGGCCCGGCGCAGCAGCTCGGCGACCGTGGTGCGCAGGCGGTCGAGCCGCTCGTCCGCGGAGGCCTCCTCGCAGACGTCCTTCGAAGCCGTCCCGAGCACCGTGCCGTCCAGGTCCGACAGGACGGCCGCCACGCGGTGCGGTCCGATCTCAAGACCCAGCAGATGGCCCGCCTCCGCCCGAAAGCGGAACTTCCGGGCAGGCCGTCCCTGGCGCCTGGCACCGCTCTCCTCGGCCGCGGACTCCACCACGAGCCCGGCCTCGATGAGCCCCTCGACGACCCCCTCGACGGTGGGCCGCGAGAGTCCGGTCACTCGGGTGATCTCCGTGAGCGTCGCCAAATCCGCGGCGCGCAGCGCGTGCAGCACCACCGCGGAGTTGATACGCCGCAACAGAGAGGGGTCCCCGCCGGTCAGCTGCCCCAACGTCCGTCCTCCCAGCTCGTGCGCATGATGGCCGGATCGTACTCGTAGGACCGGGCAGCGGCGAGTGCCGGGCCCGCATTCACCCTGCGCACAGCCGTCATCCCGCACCGGACGGGGCCGGATCCGTGCGCGGCGACGCACGCCCGCGGCCGGTCCCGACCGGTGGCGCCCCCGGCGCCGATCACCCCACCGGAAGCTCGACGCGCACCCGCCACTCACCGTCGCACGGGCCGGTGGTCACCCGCCCACCGAGCAGCGCCGCCCGCTCCCGGATAGCGCGCAGCCCGCTGCCACTGCCCCCGTTCGCGCGGCGGTAGCCCTCCCGGGACACCGGCCCCGGCAACCGCTCCACCGGACCCGTCACCTCCACGTCAACGGTCGCCCCCGAGGCACGCGCCGAGTCGAGGAGGCGTTCGGCATCGGTGAGCGAGGGACGGCCGTCCTCCCTGAGGACGCGCAGGACGCGCTCCAGGTCCTCCAGCGCGGCCCCGCCGCTCTCCATGACGGCGTCCAGCGCCCGGTCGGTGAACTCCGGGGCCGCCGTGGCCTTGGCCGCGCCGGCCTGGACGACCGCCACGGTCAGCGCGTGCCCGATGGAGTCGTGCAACTCCCGCGCGACGCGGTTGCGTTCGAGGAGCTGTTCGGTGCGCTCCTCCAACGCGGCGAGGCGCTCGGCGGGGGAGGGGCCGAGGAGGCGGTGGGCGGCCAGAGCCATGGCGCAGCCCGCCTCCAGGGGCAGCACCAGCCACACGGCGGTCCTGCCACGGTCCCGCCAGGAGGCGGACGGGGTCACGGAGATGGCGGGGTACTCCGCGCCGTCCGCCACGCGCGTGGGCGCGCCGGGGAACAGCATCATCCACGCCTGGAGTCCCTCTGCGCGCCGCATCGCGGGCACCATGGCGGCGGCCACCACCAAGGGCACGGGCAGGAGCGGCAGGAGGACCCAGTTGCCGACCGTGGGCCGCGCCGCACGGCCATCGATGGACCCGGCCGGGCCGCGGGGCATGACCGGTTGTCAGTGGCGCCCGCTTTACTGGACGTCATGAGTACCGCACAGCATCTCGCCGTGATCGACCTGCTGCGCTCCCGGGAGTTCCCGGCGGAGCACGGCAGGTCGGAGTGCGGCTCCGAAGGACCCGGGTACCACATCGCCGAGTTAATGACGAGCGACACGTTCTGGGAGGACGACGGCTCTCAGCGGGACATCGTCGAGGAACAGTACGAGGCCGAGCGGGACGGTCTGACGGTCCTGCTCGGCGACCGCTGGGGACCGCCCCAGCGGTTCAGCCTGGCGAGCCTCTTCGAGCGCACCATGGAGGCGGCCCTCGGAGGTGACGGCGACGGTGAGGCCGAGGAGATACCGGAGCCGTGGGCCCAGCTCAGCTCGTCCGTGCCGGACCTGCACCTGTGGCAGGTGGACGGCCGCTGGATAGCCCTCGGCGTCGCACAGTGGGACAAGGAGCTGCCCTTCCAGCTCCTCGCCGTGGTCACGGAGACCGACCCGCCCTGAGACGTGCCCAGCGGACGGCGCGTCAGCCGCGGCCCGGGGCCTGGGCGTCGGCTTCCTCGAAGAAGCGGGCCACGTCCGCCTCCGTCACCTGCTCCAGCCGCGCGGGCGACCAGCGGGGCCTGCGGTCCTTGTCGACGACCTGGGCCCTGATGCCCTCGGGGAGGTCGGGCGAGTCGAGCGCCGCACAGGACACGCGGTACTCCTGGTCGAGGACGGCCTCCAGGGACGGCAGTTCGCGCGCCCGGCGCAGTGCGGCGAGCGTGACCTTCAGGGAGGTCGGGGACTTCGTCAGGATCGTCTCGGCGGTCTCCTTCGCGTGCCGGTCACCGACGGCGTGCAGCCGGGCGACGATCTCTTCGACGGAGTCCGCGGCGTAGCAGTGGTCGATCCACTCGCGGTGCGCGGTCAGTTCGCCCTCCGGGGCCGCTTCGGCGTACTGCCGTACAGCTTCGGACGCCTCACGGTCGGCGAGGGCGGCGGTGAACTCCGCCAGACGCTCGGACGGCACATAGTGGTCGGCGAGGCCGCACAGCAGCGCGTCGCCCGCGCCCACCGCGGCGCCGGTCAGCGCGAGGTGTGTGCCGAGCTCACCGGGTGTGCGCGTCAGGAGATAGGTGCCGCCCACGTCGGGCACGAACCCGATGCCGGTCTCCGGCATCGCGACTCGGGAGCGCTCGGTGACCACCCGCACGCTGCCGTGCGCCGACACTCCCACGCCGCCGCCCATCACGATGCCGTCCATGACGGCGACGTACGGCTTCGGGTAGCGGGCGATACGGGCGTTGAGGCGGTACTCGTCGTGCCAGAACGCGGCCGACGCCGCCCTGCCGCCCGCCCGCACGTCGTCATGGATGGAACGGATGTCACCGCCCGCGCACAGCCCTCGCTCGCCGGCGCCGGTGAGCACCACCGTCGCCACCGACGCGTCGCCCTCCCAGGCGTCGAGGGCCTCCTCCATGAACCGGACCATGGGGTGGTTCAGGGCGTTGATGGCCCGCGGCCGGTTCAGGACGAGGTGCCCGGCGCGGCCCTCCCGGCGGAGCAGGACGGGCGCGGTGTCGGAGCCGGCGCATGGAGTGGCGCCGGAGGTGGCGTTCATGGTGCGGAGGGCTCCGTTCCGTTGGGGCCGTGCCCCTGGAACGCGTCCAGGATCTGCTCGGCGGCCGAGGTGGCGGTCAACGTCCCCGCACGGACGCGCTGTTCGAGGTCCGGCGTCACCCGCTGCACCTCGGCGTGCGCGCGCAGCCTGCCGAGCAGCTCGTCCCGCACCATCGTCCACGTCCAGTCGACCTGCTGGTCGCGGCGCTTGGCGGCGAGACGGCCGGTGGAGTCGAGCAGCGTGCGGTGCTGTTCGAGCCGCTCCCAGAGGGTGTCCAGGCCGCTCGACTCCCGGGCACTGCACGTGAGCACCGGAGGCGTCCACGCGGCGTCGGCCGGGTGCATCAACCGCAGCGCCCCCGCCAGTTCACGCGCCGCCGAGCGGGCGTCCCGCTCGTGCGGACCGTCCGCCTTGTTCACGGCGATCACGTCCGCCAGCTCCAGGACGCCCTTCTTGATGCCCTGAAGCTGATCGCCCGTGCGGGCGAGGGTCAGCAGCAGGAACGTGTCGACCATGTTCGCGACCGCCGTCTCCGACTGGCCGACACCCACGGTCTCCACCAGCACCACGTCGTAACCCGCCGCCTCCATCACCACGATCGACTCCCGCGTCGCCTTGGCGACCCCGCCGAGCGTCCCCGCGGAGGGAGACGGACGGACGAACGCGGCGGGGTCCAGCGAAAGCCGCTCCATCCGGGTCTTGTCACCCAGGATGGAGCCGCCCGTGCGCGTCGACGAGGGGTCGACGGCGAGCACCGCGACGCGGTGGCCGAGCGAGGTGAGCATCGTGCCGAGCGCGTCGATGAACGTCGACTTGCCGACACCCGGCACGCCGCTGATGCCGATCCGCCGCGCCCGCCCGCTGTGCGGGAGCAGCTCGGTCAGCAACTGCTGCGCGAGCGCCCGGTGCTGCGGCCGCGTCGACTCGACGAGGGTGATCGCCCGCGCGACGTACGCGCGCTTCCCGTCGAGGACGCCCTTCACATACGTATCGATGTCGATCGTCACAGACATGGGTCGGCGCTCACCGGCTCACAGGTCGTGGCCGAGGTCGGCCGCCAGTCGCCGCACCAGGTCATGTGCCGCGTCCGGGATCACCGTGCCGGGCGGGAACACCGCCGTGGCGCCCGCCTCGTGCAGTGCCTCGACGTCCTGCGGGGGGATCACCCCGCCCACGACGATCATGATGTCGTCGCGTCCCTCGGCGGCCAGTTCCTCGCGCAGCGCCGGTACGAGGGTCAGGTGCCCGGCGGCCAGCGAGGAGACGCCCACGATGTGCACGTCCGCCTCGACGGCCTGGCGGGCGACCTCCGCCGGGGTCTGGAAGAGCGGGCCGACGTCGACGTCGAAGCCCAGGTCGGCGAAGGCGCTCGCGATCACCTTCTGGCCGCGGTCGTGGCCGTCCTGGCCCATCTTGGCGACCAGGATGCGCGGGCGGCGCCCCTCGGCCTCGTCGAACGCGTCCACCAGGGCGCGCGTGCGCTCCACGGACGGGGACTGGCCTGCTTCGGTGCGGTACACACCGGAGATCGTACGGATCTGGCCCGCGTGCCGCCCGTACACGCTCTCCAACGCGTCGGAGATCTCACCGACCGTGGCCTTCGCGCGGGCCGCGTCGACCGCGAGCGCGAGCAGATTGCCCTCAAGGCCCTGGCCCGGACCGCGCTCGGCCGCCGCGGTCAGCGCGCGCAGGGCGTCCCGGCAGGCGGCGTCGTCGCGCTCCTCGCGCAGGCGCCGCAGCTTCTCGATCTGCTGGGCGCGCACCGAGGAGTTGTCGACCTTCAGGACGTCGATCTGCTCGTCGGTGTCAACGCGGTACTTGTTGACGCCGATGACGGGCTGGCGCCCCGAGTCGATCCTTGCCTGGGTGCGCGCGGCGGCCTCCTCCACGCGCAGCTTGGGGATGCCGGCGTCGATGGCCTGCGCCATGCCGCCCGCCGCCTCGACCTCCTCGATGTGCTGCCAGGCGCGGCGCGCCAGGTCGTACGTCAGCTTCTCGACGTACGCGCTGCCGCCCCACGGGTCGATCGTCCGCGTCGTCCCCGACTCCTGCTGGATGAGCAACTGGGTGTTGCGGGCGATGCGGGCGGAGAAGTCGGTCGGCAGGGCGAGCGCCTCGTCGAGGGCGTTCGTGTGCAGCGACTGGGTGTGGCCCTGCGTCGCCGCCATCGCCTCGACACACGTACGCGTGACGTTGTTGAACACGTCCTGCGCGGTCAGCGACCAGCCCGACGTCTGCGAATGGGTGCGCAGGGAGAGCGACTTGGCGTTCTTCGGATCGAACTGCTTGACGAGCTTCGCCCACAGCAGGCGCGCCGCGCGGAGCTTGGCGACCTCCATGAAGAAGTTCATGCCGATCGCCCAGAAGAAGGAGAGCCGGGGCGCGAACGCGTCCACGTCCAGGCCCGCCTCCTGCCCGGCCCGCAGATACTCCACACCGTCGGCGAGCGTGTACGCCAGCTCCAGATCGGCCGTCGCACCCGCCTCCTGGATGTGATAGCCGGAGATGGAGATGGAGTTGTAGCGCGGCATCTTCTGCGAGGTGTACGCGAAGATGTCGGAGATGATCCGCATCGAGGGCTTCGGCGGATAGATGTAGGTGTTGCGGACCATGAACTCTTTGAGAATGTCGTTCTGAATGGTCCCGGCGAGCTTCTCGGGCGGTACGCCCTGCTCCTCGGCCGCCACGATGTACAGCGCCAGTACGGGAAGCACGGCGCCGTTCATGGTCATCGACACCGTCATCTTGTCCAGCGGAATGCCGTCGAAGAGCTGACGCATGTCATAAATGGAATCGATGGCGACGCCCGCCATGCCGACATCACCGGTCACGCGCGGATGATCGCTGTCGTAACCGCGGTGTGTCGGCAGGTCGAAAGCGACCGAAAGGCCCTTCTGCCCGGCCGCCAGATTGCGGCGGTAGAAGGCGTTGGACTCCTCGGCGGTGGAGAAACCCGCGTACTGCCGGATCGTCCAGGGCTGGTTCACGTACATCGTCGGATAAGGGCCGCGCAGATACGGGGCCACACCCGGATAGGTGTCCAGGAAGTCCAGGCCCTCCAGGTCGGCGCCCGTGTACAGCGGCTTGACCCCGATGCCCTCGGGGGTCTCCCACAGCAGGTCGCTCTCGGACCTGCCCGTGGACTCCTTCACCGCGGAGCGCCACTGCTCGTGCGAGCCCTCGGCGTCCGCGCCGGGGCCGAGGTCGACGGAGGAGAAGTCGGGGATGCGCATTACGCCACTCCCATGCGGTCGAGGGTGGAGGAGAGGACGGCCACGGCGTCACAGCCCGCGAAGACGTACGCGTCGACGCCGTCGTACGCGCCGCGTCCCGCGAGGAACACCCGCTCCGCGCCCGCCGACTTGAGCGCCTGGGCGACTGCTTCGGCCTGTTCGGCGTAGAGCGCGTCGCTGGAGCACAGGCACGCCACCGTCGCACCGCTGGCCTTGAAGGCGTCGGCGGCCGTCGCCGCGTCCACCGTCGCCGGCTCGTGCACGGCCTCGATGCCGCCCGCCTGGAAGAGGTTCGCGGCGAAGGCGGCCCGCGCGGTGTGCGCCGCGGCCGGACCGAGCCCGGCAAGGAACACCTTGGGGCGCGCGCCCGTCCCCGCCAGATGGGCGTCGGAACGGGCCCGCAGCGCTTCGTACGCCTCGTCGCGACGCACCCGCGGCAGGCCCCCGGAGGGCGTGGCCGGTGCGGTCTCGCGCTCCACGGGCCGCTCGTCCAGGTTAGGGAACTCGCTGACGCCCGTGATCGGTTCGCGTCGCTCGGCAAGCTTCTTGTTGCGCGCCGCCCAGGTGGCGGCGAGGCGTTCGCGGATCATCCCGGAGCGCAGGGCCGCCGCCTGGCCGTCCGCGCCCTCGATCTCCTGGAAGAACTCCCATGCCGCATGGGCCAGTTCGTCCGTCAGCCGCTCGACGTACCAGGAGCCGCCCGCCGGGTCGATCACGCGGGCCAGGTGCGACTCCTCGATGAGGATCGTGGAGGTGTTGCGGGCGATGCGGCGCGCGAAGGCGTCCGGCAGACCCAGCGAGTGATCGAACGGCAGTACGGTGACGGCGTCGGCGCCGCCGACCCCCGCGCCCAGGCACGCCACCGTCGTGCGCAGCATGTTCACCCACGGGTCGCGGCGGGTCATCATCACCGGCGAGGTCACGGCGTGCTGCCGCTGCGCCCCGGCGGCAGGCACGCCGCACACCTCGGCGACCCGCGCCCAGAGGCGGCGCGCCGCGCGGAGCTTGGCGATGGTCAGGAACTGGTCGGCGGTCGCCGCGTAGCGGAACTCCAGCTGTGCGCAGGCCTCTTCGACCGACAGCCCGGCCTCGGTCAGCTCCCGCAGGTAGGCGACGCCCGTGGCGAGCGAGGCGCCCAGCTCCTGCGCGGCCGAGCCGCCCGCCTCGTGATACGGCAGCGCGTCCACGGCGAGGGCCCGCAGCCCGGGGTACTCCCGCCCGCACAGCCGGGCCAGCTCCACGGCCTCCCCCGGGTCCAGCTCCTCACCCGAGCGGGCCTCGTGACCCAGCCAGTCCGCGCCGAGCGTGCCGCGCGCCGACTCCTTGGGGACGCCCGCCGCCTCGTACAGACGTAGCAATTCACGTGCTGCCGGGCCGAATTCGCCGCCGGCGTCGAGCGCGACCGGGGCGAGGTCCAGATAGACGCCGTCCAGTGCCCGCGCAAGACCGGAGACCGGTACGCCGTGGACGCCGACGCCGAGCCACAGCGAGGTGACGCCGTTCTCGAGGTCGCCGAGCACGGCTTCGTTCGCGCGGGCGGGATCGGTGCTCGCGTGGCGCTGGCGCACGTCCCAGCCGGTGGGGGCGGTGCCACCGGGCGTGGCGCCCCGTACGAAGGGGGCGAAACCGGGGTGGCCGACAGCGGGCGCGGCGTCACGTGAGGTGTACAGGGGGCGGGTGGTGAGCCCGTCCTCGAGCGCGGTGGACAGTGCTTCCTCGGCGGCCGTGCCCGATACGTCCTTACCCGACTTGCGCAGCACGCCTTCCACAAGGCGCTGCCACTGCTCATGGGTCGCATCAGGGAACTCGGCGGCCAGGGAAAGCCCGTCGTCAGGCAGGACCGTCATGCCCTGATGCTAGGGCGCAACCCATGGCACGCGGTGCCATCAAGGGCTGTGACCTTGCCCTCTTCTGAACGCTCTTGATCTCGAACGAGCGGGCGGCTAGTGCCGAGGGTCGCCGACGGGCGGCGGGCGCCCGCCCGGCGACTCTCAGACGATGACGTGCGACGCACGCTGAGGCCGCGCCGCCGCATTTCCGGTGGCGTACCGCACGTACTCGCGATGCAGCCGGAATCCGGCGTTCCAGGCCAGCAGGCGGCTGGGCCGGTTGTCCCGCCCGCACGACCAGCTCGCGGTCCGGCCGCGCGCGGTGATATCCGCGCACAGCGAGGTGACGCAGGCCGACGCCAGGTGCTCGCGGCGGCGCTCGGGGAGGGTGAGCACGGCGACGTCCTCGTAGGCCGTGCCGACGAAGTAGCCGCAGGCGACGGCGGCGAGCCGCCCGCCCCGGTCGACCGCGCCCCAGGCGTGCCCCGAGGCGGCGAGCCCCGCGGGTCCGCCCCAACTGGCGTGTATCCACGCCCCGTCGGGGGAGAGGGCGGCGAGTGCCGGGGCGTCGTCGGGCTCCAGGCGGCGGACGGTCACACCCCGCGGGAGACGCGGCGGGGCCATGGACTCACGGTGGACGTAGATCATGCGTTCGACCGGAATCACCCGATCGAAGGCGGCGCCGAGCACCGGCAGGAAGCGGACGGGTGCCTCGACGTGACTGTGCGCGAAAGGGGCCAGGAAGGCCGGGGTGACGCTCCCCGGATCCCCGCTCAGCAGGACCCGGCCGGCGCAGGAGACCGCCACCGCGCGCGGTCTCAGGGCATGGTCGCCCCACCAGGCGCCCACCCCCGTGGCCGTGACGTGCTCGTGCAGGGACGCGGGCCCTGGGGCCCCGGCGGTGAACCAGCCGGGCGCGGCGGGCAGGCGGTGCGGGGGAAGCTCGATCATGAACGCTCCTCCGGGTGAGACCTTCGGGTGAGACCTTCGAGTGAGACCTTCGGGTGAAAAGCGCCGCGCCGTGGGACGAGCCGTGCGCGCGGCGTCCGGCCGTCCCCTGCCGGGTACCCCGCGCGCCCGCCGCCAGTATCGCGTCAGGGAAGGGCGTCGATTCGTCAACGACGCGTTATGGGGGGTCGGTTGGCACTCCGTGCCGGGCATAACGTCTTCGCGTACCGCAGGTTTTTTCTGCCCTTCCCCTTCGCTCCACTGGAGGAGCCCCATGGCCGAGCTTCTGTGCGACGACGACCCCGAGCCCTGTGAACCCGGCCCGGCCGGGCCCCTGTTCGTCCCCGTCCGGCCGGGACCCGCGGGCTACGTGGCCCGCCTGTTCCGCACACCCGTGGGCGAGCGCACCGCCGTCGCGTTCACCACCCCGCAGCGCCTGAGCGCCGCCCTGGGCGCCCGGCAGCCGTGGATCAGACTCTCCGAACAGGCCTTGCGCGCCCTCGCCGCACCGCTGGGCGTCAGCGGCCTCACCCTCGATCCGAGGCTCGCCGCACACCCGGTCGGAGCGGCGCCCCTCACGCCCGGCGAACGGTATGGCGCCGCGTGGCACGAGCGGGACCCGAAGGCGGTGGGCGCGCCGCGGCTCATCGGCGCGGCGGCCCCGGCGAGCGCCCGCGCCCTGGGGATCGGCTGAGGACGAGGTGAAGGGAGAACCTGTCATGACCACTCTGCATGTACCCCCGCTCCCGGGCCCCGCAGGCCCGGCGTCACCCTCGGCCGCCGCCCCGACCGCAGCCGCCCCCGTCCCCGGTGCGGACCTGTCCGTCTGGCCCACGCGCACCACACCGCTCGCCCACGGAGACCTGGCCGTCGCCGGGGTGCCGCTCACCGAGGTCGCCGAGCGGTTCGGCACCCCCGCCTACCTCCTCGACGAAGGCGACGTACGCGCCCGCTGCCGCTCCTATCTGCGGGCCTTCGAGGGCGCCGAGGTCCTGTACGCCGCCAAGGCGTTCCTGTGCCGCGCGATGGCGCACTGGATCGCCGAGGAAGGGCTCGGCCTCGACGTCTGCTCGGCCGGAGAGCTGGAACTCGCCGTCACCACGGGCTTCCCCACGGAGCGCATCGTGCTGCACGGCAACGCCAAGAGCCCCGACGACCTGCGCGCCGCGCTCCGCCTCGGCGTCGGCCGCATCGTCATCGACAGCGCCTGTGAGATCGCGCGGCTGGCCGCCGCCGTCCCGCCGGGCAGCCGCCAGAGGGTGCTGGTCCGGGTGGTGCCGGGCATCGCCGCCGGCGGACACGCCAAGATCCGGACGGGCACGGACGACCAGAAGTTCGGCATGTCCATCACGGACGGCTCGGCCCAGCACGCCATCGCCCGCATCCTGGGCCAGCCCACGCTGGAACTGGTCGGCCTGCACTGCCACCTCGGCTCGCAGATCACCACGGAGAAGCCGTTCCTGTGCGCGGTGCGCCGCCTGGTCGGGCTCATGGCCCGGATCAAGGACCAGCACGGGGTCACCCTGCCCGAACTGGACCTCGGCGGCGGGCACGGCATCGCGTACCGCCCCGGTGAGGACGCGCTCGACGTCGCCTCCCTCGCCCGCAAGGTGCGCGCCGAGCTGACCGAGGGCTGCGCGGCGGCGGGCCTGCCCGTGCCGCGGCTCGTGGTGGAGCCGGGTCGGGCCATCGTGGGGCCCGCGGGGGTGGCGCTCTACCGGGTGCTCGCCGTCAAGCGGACGGCCGGGCAGACGTTCGTCGCGGTGGACGGCGGGATGAGCGACAACCCGCGGCCCGTGCTGTACGGCGTGCGGTACGCGCCCCGCCTGATCGGCAGACGCTCCGCATCCAGTGCGGAACCGGTGACGGTGGTGGGGCGGCACTGCGAGGCGGGCGACATCCTCGCCTCCGATGTCCGGCTCCCCGGCGACGTACGCCCCGGGGACCTGCTCGCCGTCCCGGTCGCGGGCGCGTACCACCTGTCGATGGCGTCCGGGTACAACCTCGTGGGCCGGCCGCCCGTGGTGGCGGTGGCCGACGGGCACGCCAGGCTGCTGGTCCGCCGGGAATCACTGGAGGACTTCCGCAGCAGGGACGTGGGCCTGTAGGGCCTGTCTGACAATTCCCGCCTGCCTCGCGACGCCATGCACGCACTCTCGCCGCACCGGGCGCAGAGCCAAGTACATCCAGTACGAGGCCCTACGCCCGGCACGCCGAGAGCACGCACCTGACGCCGCGAGGCCGCCCTCCGGGCGACGACGCGAATTGTCAGACAGGCCCTAGGGCGCGGGTCGGCAAAGGAACGGCGGCCCGGGGCATCGCACCCGGGCCGCCGCTCACGACATGTCTTAAAGAATCGCGCCCGGCGTGTAGGCCGCGGCCTCCGGGTGCTCCTTCAGGAGGGCCTCGATCCGCGCCACCACCGTGGCGACCTGGTCGCTCGCCGCCCCGGTGAAGGACAGCTTGTCGGCCATCAGCTCGTCGAGCTGGGCGCGGTCCAGCGGGATGCGGGAGTCCGCGGCGAGCTTGTCGAGGAGTTCATTGCGCTCGGCGCCCTGCTCGCGCATGGCGAGCGCGGAGGCGACCGCGTTCTCCTTGATGGCCTCGTGGGCCTCCTCGCGCCCGACACCCGCGCGCACCGAGGCCATCAGGACCTTGGTGGTGGCGAGGAAGGGGAGGTAGCGGTCCAGTTCGCGCGCGACGACCGCGGGGAAGGCGCCGAACTCGTCGAGCACGGTCAGGAAGGTCTCCAGGAGACCGTCGAGTGCGAAGAACGCGTCGGGCAGGGCGACGCGGCGCACGACCGAGCAGGAGACGTCGCCCTCGTTCCACTGGTCGCCCGCCAGCTCGCCGGTCATCGAGGCGTAGCCGCGCAGGATGACGGTGAGGCCGTTGACGCGCTCGCAGGAGCGGGTGTTCATCTTGTGCGGCATCGCGGACGAACCGACCTGGCCCGGCTTGAAGCCCTCGGTGACCAGCTCGTGGCCGGCCATCAGGCGGACCGTCTTGGCCAGCGAGGACGGCGCGGAGGCGACCTGCACCAGGGCCGTCACCACGTCGTAGTCGAGGGAGCGCGGGTAGACCTGGCCGACCGAGGTGAAGGCCGTCTCGAACCCGAGGTGCGCGGCGATGCGCTGCTCCAGGTCGGCCAGCTTCCCGGCGTCGCCGCCGAGCAGGTCGAGCATGTCCTGGGCGGTGCCGACCGGGCCCTTGATGCCGCGCAGCGGGTAGCGGGCGACCAGCTCGTCCAGGCGGCGGTACGCGACGAGGAGCTCGTCGGCGCCGGTCGCGAAGCGCTTGCCGAGCGTCGTCGCCTGCGCGGCGACGTTGTGGGAGCGGCCCGCCATGACCAGCTCGGCGTACTCACCGGCGAGCTTGCCGAGCCGGGCGAGGACCGCGACGGTGCGGGAGCGGATCAGTTCCAGGGAGAGCCGGATCTGGAGCTGCTCGACGTTCTCGGTGAGGTCGCGCGAGGTCATGCCCTTGTGCACGTGCTCGTGCCCGGCGAGGGCGTTGAACTCCTCGATGCGGGCCTTCACGTCATGGCGCGTGACCTTCTCGCGCTCGGCGATGGAGGCCAGGTCGACCTGGTCGAGGACGCGCTCGTAATCGGCGATCGCGGCGTCCGGCACCTCGATCCCGAGGTCCTTCTGCGCACGCAGCACGGCGAGCCAGAGCTGACGCTCCAGCTTCACCTTCTGCTCGGGCGACCAGAGGGTGGCGAGCTCGGCGGAGGCGTAACGTCCCGCGAGGACGTTGGGGATACGGGGCTTTGCAGGCGCAGCAGTCACGTGTACGGATTCTACTGGCCATTCATGCAGGCCAGCGCCACGCCCCCGTTCGTCGGAAGCTACGAGAGCCCACCAGGGGTTGCTACGGGAGCGGCCCGTCGTAAGGCAGCAGCTCCGGACGCTTCGGCGGGCGGCCGTCGCCGGAGGAGCGGCCGGTGAGGCGGCGGACTATCCAGGGGGCGAGGTGCTGCCGGGCGAAGCGGGCGTCGGCGACGCGGCGCGCGGCCCATTTCAGCGGGACGGCGGCCGACAGGGGGAGCCGCCAGTCGTCCTCGGGCGGATACCCGAGCGCCTGCCACACCGCCTCGGCGACCCTGCGGTGTCCCTCGGCCGTGAGGTGCAGCCGGTCCACGTCCCACATGCGCTGATCGCCGAGGGCGGCGGCGCCGTACAGGTCCACGACGATCGCGCCGTGCCGGGACGCCAGGTCGTCGATGTGCGTGAAGAGCTCCTCCATGCGCGGACGGAACCGCTCCATCACCGGGCCGTTCCGCCCGGGGCTGCGCATCAGGACCAGCTGCTTGCAGGAGGGGGCGAGCCGCTCCACCGCCTCTTCCAGCAGGTCACGTACGCGGTTCATGTCGCACTTGGGGCGCAGGGTGTCGTTGAGCCCGCCCACCAGGGTCACCACGTCGGCCTGCATCGCGGCCGCCACGTCCACCTGCTCGGCGACGATCTGGCCGATGAGCTTGCCGCGCACCGCGAGGTTCGCGTAGCGGAAGCCGGGGTTCTGCGCCGCCATCCGCGCGGCCAGGAGGTCGGCCCAGCCGCGGTAGCTGCCGTCGGGCAGCAGGTCCGACATGCCCTCGGTGAAGGAGTCGCCGACCGCGACGAGACTGGTGTAGTTGGCATTCATCTGCATGGCGAAAGCGATGGTAACGCGCCGGGCGCGGCCGTCAGTGAGGGGTGGCCGTCAGTGAGGGGTGGGGGAGGTGCCGGGACGGTGATGGGGGCCGGCGGCGGGCGCGGTGCTGGCCTCGGTGCCGGGTTCCGCTTCGTGTTCCGCGCCGGTGAGGCGGGCCACCACCGTCTCGCCCACCCCCGCGAACGCCTCGATCTGCTCGGGCGTCAGGAGGTCCATGAAGTGCCGGCGCACCGACTCCACGTGCAGGGGTGCCGCCGCCTCGATCGTGCGCAGGCCCTCCCCGGTCAGGACGACGACCGCGCCCCTGCCGTCCGTCTCGCACTCCTCGCGCAGGACGAGGCCGCGCCGCTCCATGCGGGCCAGGTGGTGCGACAGGCGGCTGCGGGACCAGAGCATGCGGTCCGCCAGCTCACTGACCCGGCGACGGTGGCCGGCGCTGGCGCCGAGGGTGGACAACACGTCGTAGTCGGGGTCGGAGAGTCCGGTGTGCTGCTGGAGATCCCGTGACAACTGGGCGTTGAGCAGCAGGAACATGCGGCGGTACGCCTGCCATGCGCGCTGCTCCTGATCGGTCAGCCAGCGGGGTCGTTCGGTCACCCGGCTCACGGTACCCGAGAAGTGATTGACATGTCATTCACCTGCCTCCTACCGTCATGCGTGACACGTCAACTACTTGGGGGTGCCGCGGTGTGAGCGCTGCGGCTGCTGCCACCGTCACCGCCACCGGCGTCGCGTCCAAGAGCGATGCCGTCACCACGTAAAGGATCGGCCCGATGCCCCGTCTGCACGTCGTCTCGGCCAGTACCCGCCCCACCTCGGCCGGGCGACCGTTGGCCGCCTGGGTCGCCGGACTCGCCGCCGGGCGCCAGGAGTTCGAGACCGCCCTGATCGACCTCGCCGAGGTCGGCCTGCCGTTCCTCGACGAGCCCGAGCACCCCTCCGAGGGGCGCTATGTCCACCAGCACACCAAGGACTGGAGCGCGACCGTCGCGGCCGCCGACTGCTTCGTCTTCGTGCTGCCCATGTACAACGGCGGCTTCGGCGCACCGCTGAAGAACGCCATCGACTTCCTGTACCAGGAGTGGCAGGGCAAGCCCGTGGGCCTGATCAGCTACAGCGCGGGCACCTCAGGGGGCGCCCCCGCCATCGAGATGCTCCGGCCCGTCCTCGGGCGGGTGGGGCTCCGCCCGGCCGAGCCGACCCTCTCGGTGCCCGGCATCGAGGACCTGGTCGGCGAGGACCGGCACTTCGTGGCCACGCCCGGCCTCGCCGAGCGGGCCCACGCCGTCCTCGACGCGGTGGCGGAACTCTGCGCCGAGGAGTCGGCCGCGGCCTGAGGCGCGGTGCCTGCGCGGGGCCCGCGGAGGCCGGGGCGCGACCGGGCCGCCGCGGGGAGGCGGCGGCTTCCGTACGGGGGCGGCATCACCGTACGGAAGCCCCGGTCACACGGGCTGGCCGAACAGCTCCCGGAGCACGTCCTCCATCGTGACCATCCCGGCGAGCCTGCCGTCGGAGCCGAGCACCGCCGCCACATGCGTACGGCTGCCCCGCATCGCGGTCAGCACGTCGTCCAGCGGTGTGGTCTCGCGCACCTGGGCGATCTTCCGCATGTCCGGCACTCGGAACGGCAGGTCCCGCGGCGCCCGGTCCAGGGCGTCCTTGACGTGCAGGTAGCCGACGATGCGACGGCCATCGTCGACGACGGGGAAGCGGGAGAACCCGGACTCGGCCGAGAGGCTCTCCAACTGCTCCGGGGTGACGCCCACGCGCGCGTAGACCACGTCCTCCAGCGGCAGGACGACGTCCCTGACCGGCCGGCGGCCGAGCTCCAGCGCGTCGTGCAGCCGCTCCTGCGCGCGGTCGTCGATCAGGCCCGCGTCACCGGAGTCCTTCACCATGCGGGCGAGGTCGTCGTCCGAGAAGCTCGCCGAGACCTCGTTCTTGACCTCGACCCGCAACAGCTTCAGCAGGCCGTTGGCGAACGCGTTGATCGCGAAGATCACCGGCCGCAGCGCGCGTGCGAGCGCCACCAGCGGCGGCCCGAGGAGCAGCGCGGTGCGCACCGGCTCGGCGAGCGCGACGTTCTTGGGGATCATCTCGCCGAGCAGCATGTGCAGATACGTCGCCAGGGTCAGCGCGATGACGAACGAGATGGGGTGGACCAGGCCGTGCGGCACCCCCACCCCGTCGAACACGGGCTCCAGGAGATGCGCGATCGCGGGCTCCGCGACGACACCGAGGACGAGCGTGCAGAGCGTGATGCCGAGCTGCGCCGCCGCCAGCAGCGCCGACACGTGCTTCAGGCCCCACATCACGCTCTTGGCGCGGCGGTCGCCTTCCTCCGCGCGGGGTTCTATCTGGCTGCGGCGTACGGAGATGAGGGCGAACTCGGCGCCCACGAAGAAGGCGTTGACCACGAGGGTCGCGAAACCGATCAGCAACTGGATGGCGGTCATCGGGCGTCCTCCGCCTCGTTCTCGGTCAGCGGGGCGTGCAGCAGTACGCGCGCGGCGCGGCGCCCTGTGGCGTCCGTGACGTCGAGGCGCCAGCCGTCGACCTCGACGCTGTCGCCGACGGCCGGAATGCGGCCGAGCGCGGTCGCGACGAGTCCGGCGAGCGTCTCGTACGGCCCGTCGGGGGCCCGCAGGCCGACCCGCGCGAGCTGGTCGGTGCGCGCGGCACCGTCGGCGGAGTAGAGCGTCCTGCCGTGGTCGTCCGTGCCCGTGAGGGCGATGTCGGGCGTCTCGTGCGGGTCGTGCTCGTCGCGCACCTCGCCGACGACCTCCTCGACGATGTCCTCCAGGGTGGCGACTCCGGCGGTGCCGCCGTACTCGTCGATGACCACGGCCATCGTGCGCTTGCCGGAGAGCCGGTCGAGAAGACGGTCGACGGTCAGCGACTCCGGGACGAGCAGGGGCTCGCGCATCAGTTCGGCGACGGACACCCGCGGCCTGCGCTCGGCGGGCACGGCGAGCACGTCCTTGATGTGCGCGACGCCGACGACCGTGTCGAGGTTGCCACGGTAGACGGGGAAGCGGGACAGGCCGGTCGCGCGCGTGGCGTTCGCGACGTCCTCGCAGGTGGCGTGCGTTTCGAGGGCCATGACCTGGACGCGCGGCGTCATCACGTTCTCCGCGCTGAGGTCGGCGAGGTTCAGCGTGCGCACGAACAGCTCCGCGGTGTCCGCCTCCAGCGCGCCCTCCCTGGCGGAGTGCCGGGCCAGCGCGATCAGCTCCTTGGGGCCGCGCGCGGAGGCGAGCTCCTCGGCGGGCTCCAGGCCGAAGCGGCGTACGGAGCGGTTGGCGGTGTTGTTGAGATGCGCGATGAACGGCCGGAACGCGGCGCTGAACAGCCGCTGCGGCGTCGCCACCCGCTTGGCGATGGTGAGCGGTGAGGAGATCGCCCAGTTCTTGGGGACCAGCTCGCCGATGACCATCAGGAACACCGTCGACAGCGCCGTGCCGATGACCAGGGCCACCGAGGACGCCGCCGAGCGGGGCAGGCCCAGGTCGCGCAGCGGGCCGGAGATCAGCTTGGCGATGGACGGCTCGGAGAGCATGCCGACCACCAGGTTGGTGACCGTGATGCCGAGCTGGGCTCCCGAGAGCTGGAAGGTGAGGTTCTTGACGGCCTTGAGGGCGCCGGCGGCGCCGCGCTCGCCGCGTTCCACCGCCCGCTCGAGCTCGCTGCGCTCGACCGTCGTGAGGGAGAACTCCGCCGCGACGAAGACACCGCAGGCCACACAGAGCAGCACCGCCACGAGGAGCAGGAGCACTTCGGTCATCGGGTCACCTCCGTCCCATGATCGGGCAGGGGCGGAAGGAATGCGCGATGTCGGGTACTAGGAGGCTCGCCCATGGGCGGACGCTCACACCTTTCATTCGGATACGAATAGTGCGTCCATGGTAAAGGATCAGCAAAGCCACTCTGGAACCCCTGCCGGGACGCACGGCGGACTCAGTCCGTGAGGGGCTTCACCCACCGGCTCCACTGCGGTTCGGGGGCATAGCCCGCCGCGCGCCAGGTGTGGTGGGCGAGGTCGTTGCGGTCCAGGACCATCGCGTCGCCGCGCCGCCCCCCGAGGCGTACGAAACGCTCCTCCGCGGCGGCCAGCAGTGCCGACCCCACGCCCTGGCGACGGTGGTCCGGGTGGACGGCGAGGCGGTAGAGGTGGCAGCGCCAGCCGTCGAAGCCCGCGATGACCGTGCCCGCGAGGTGGCCGCCGCGCTCGGCGAGGATCAGCGCCTCGGGGTCGCGCGCGAGCAGCCGTTCCACGCCGGTGCTGTCGTCGCTGATGCTCGTGCCCTCGGCGGCCACCTTCCAGAAGGCGAGCACCGCGTCCAGGTCCTCGGGCGCCGCGGCCCGTATCCGAAGATCGTCCATGGGTCCATCCCATCACCGGGCCGGGGCGCGCGGGCGGAGCTTTCCAGGATGCGGACGGTCGGGGGTACGCGTCAGCTGCCGCTCAGCTCCTCGATGACCGGGCCGAACGCCTCGAAGTACGGCTCCAGGACGGTGAAGTACGAGAAGCCGTACCGCTCCCGTTGGGCGCGCAGCTGCTCGGCGATCTGCCGGACCGTGCCGACCAGCAGGAGCGGCAGGGCGAGCGCGGCGTCCTCGGTGAGGTGCGGGATGCACTCGAGGACCGGCCGGATCGCCGCCCGGCGGTCGTCCGTCACCTCGACCATCTGGATCAGCAGGTTCAGCTCGGCTGGCGCCGAGCGGCCCGCGGCGAACCGCCGGTAGGCGGCGACCCGCTCGTCCAGCTCCTCGGGCGTGAGGTGGAGCATCTTGCCGCCGGTGTCGCCCGGGACCGCCTTGGCTCCGGTGAACGCCGCGATGTCGGCGTGCTCGGCGGTGAGCTCCAGCATGCGGTCGCCGTTGCCGCCGATCAGGAGCGGCGGCCGGGGCCTCTGCACCGGCTGCGGCTGGTGCTCATCGGAGCCGAGGAGCTTGTCCAGCTCCTCGACGGTGCGCCGCAGATGGTCCACCCGCTCACCGGGCGAACCCCACGACAGCCCGGCGGCGTCGTGCTCCGCCTGCACATAGCCCGTGCCGAGGCCCAGTTCGAGGCGGCCGCCGGTCAGCGCGTCCGCCGTGGCCACCTCGCGGGTGAGCAGCGCGGGGTTCCAGAAGCCGGCGTTCAGGACGAACGTGCCGACGCGCGGCCGCTCGGTGGCCTCGGCGGCGGCCACGACCGCGGGAAACGGCGCGGGCATGCCGAGATGGTCGGGGACGAGGATCACGTCGTAGCCGAGCGCTTCGGCTCTGCGGCACTTCTCGCGCCATGCGTCCCCCTCCGACGGGGTCAACATGTTGACGCCGAAACGGAACGGCCGGGCCATGAATTCTCCTCCTGGACGGGCAAGTTGGCGTACCGAGTGCCCCAGTCCATCACTCGTGCGCGATGGCCGCCAGTACATTCATGCGGGAGGCCCGCAGGGCGGGCAGCAGCGCCGCGGCGAGGCCCACGACCACCGAGCCGATCACCACGGCGACGATCGTCGTCCAGGGGAACGCGAGCTCCTTCATGCCCTGGAGCGCGAGTACCTGTTGCACGGCGACACCCCAGACCAGGCCGAGCGTGAGCCCGAGGAGCGCCCCGAACACCGCGATCACCACCGACTCCAGGCGGATCATCCGGCGCAGCTGACGCCGCCCGAGCCCGATGGCGCGCAGCAGCCCGATCTCGCGGGTGCGCTCCACCACCGACAGCGCCAATGTGTTGACGACGCCCAGCACCGCGATGACGATCGCGAGGCCGAGCAGCGCGTAGACGAGGTAGAGCATCACGGCGATCTGCTGCCGTATCAGCTCCTTGTAGTCGGCCTGGTCGCGCACCTGTACCTGCGGATACGGATCGAGGGTCCTCTCCAGCCGCGCGCGCAGCGTGTCCGCGTCCGTGCCGGAGGCCGCGTTGACGTAGACCGCCGAGTCCTGCCCGTCCGGCACGTACTTCTCGACCGTCTTCAGCCCGAGGAAGAGCCCTCCCTCGATACCGAAGCCCTCGGGAGAACCCTGATCGGTGAAGGCCCCCACCGTCAGTTTCGCCTCCCGGCCGTCGGGGAACGCCGTCGCCAGCACGTCGCCGACGCGCACCCCGTGCTCGTGCGCGAAGTCCTTGTCCATGCCGATGTGGTCGGCCGCGAGTGCGGCTCGCGAACTGCCCTCGGCGTACGTGATGTCGGCGATGTCGTCGAGCCGCGGGTCGTAGCCCGCCGCGGTCGACTCGACTTTCTCGCCGTCGGGGAGCGCCAGCTCGACGGGGGTGAAGCGCTGGCGCACGACGAGGCCCGCGCCGCCGGTGTCCTCGATCTTCGCCGTGATCTCCGGTGAGAAGGGCATGAAGTTGGCGTTCTGTACGACGAAGTCGGCGCCGAGTGTCTCGTCGATCTGCCGGTCGAACGACTCGGTCATCGACGCGCTCGCCACCGAGAGGCCGCCGACCAGCGCCAGCCCCACCATCAGGGCGGCCGCCGTGGCACCCGTGCGGCGCGGGTTGCGCAGGGCGTTGCGCTGGCTCATCCGGCCGACCGGTCCGAAGAGCGCGGGGAACGCCCCGCCGAGCACCCGGATCACCGGGCGCACCAGGAGCGGTCCCGCGATGACGGTGGCGACCAGGGTCAGGACGATGCCGAGCCCGAGGAGCGACGCCGCCGAGGAGGTCCGGTCGGCGGCCGCGCAGCCCACCAGGGCCGCCGCCCCGGCCACCGCGACGACGGAACCGGCCACGGCCCGCATCTTCAACGGCCGCCCCACGCCGGCGATCTCGGCGTCCGCGAGCGCCGCCATCGGCGAGACGTGCGCGGCCCTGCGCGCCGGTAGATACGCCGCGACGAACGTGACGCCGACGCCGACGACGTACGACGCCACGGGGGTCACCCACTTGAGGACCATCTCCGTGGACTTCAGGTTCATCCCGAGCAGGCCCATCAGCTCGATGAGACCGAGGGCCAGACCGATGCCGGCGGCCAGCCCCAGCGTCGAGCCGACCAGGCCGAGCAGCAGCGCCTCGAAGAGCACGGAGCGGCGCACCTGCTTGCGGTCGGCGCCCAGCGCACGCAGCAGGCCCAGCTCACGGGTGCGCTGGGCGATCAGCATCGAGAACGTGTTGACGATCAGGAAGATGCCGACGAGCACGGCGACACCGGCGAAGCCGAGCATCACGTACTTGATGACGTCCAGGAAGCCGCCGAGCGAGGCCGCGGCGGACTCGGCCTGTTCGTCGGCGGTCTCCAGCTCGTAGCCCCCGCCGACCTCGGCGGCGATGCGGCGCTTCAGCGTGTCGTCGTCGACGCCGGGGGCGGCGGTCACGGAGATGCTCGTCGCCGCGTCGGTGGCGCCGAGCAGTTCGCGCTGCGCGGTCGGGGTGTCCAGGAAGACCAGCGCGGCGCCCGGGTTGGTGGTGGTGAACGTGGCGATGCCGACGATCTCCACCTCGAACGAGCCGGGGCGGGCGAGGACGGTCAGGGTGTCGCCGAGTTCCACGCCCTTCTTGTCGGCCGTGTCGGCGTCCAGCATCGCCTGGCCCGGGCCGCGCGGCGCATGCCCCGAGGTCAGCTCCACGGGGCTGCGGTCGGTGGGGTACCAGTTGGTGGCGACGGTCGGCGCGCCGGTGGTCGGGCCGACCGATTCGTTGTCGCGGTCGACGACGGTGATGTTCTCGACGGACGCGTCGATGTGGGTGCCCGCGACCCCCTCGACCCCCGCCACCCGCTCCTTCAGGCTCGCGGGCACGGTCGGCGTACGCCCGGAGGACACCGACTCGTCGAGTTCCTCCTTCGGGCCGACCGTCACGTCGGCGGAGGTGGAGGCGAACAGCCGGTCGAACGTACGCGTCACCGTGTCCGAGAAGATCAGGCTGCCCGCGACGAACGCCACCGAGAGGACGACGGCCAGAGCGGAGAGCACGAGCCGGCCCTTGTGCGCGAGGAAGCTCCTGAGCGTCGCCTTCAGCACCGCGGCCGCCGGTTCAGCTCTGCTCGGACGCGCTGTCGGAGTGGCCGCCCGGCGCGCCCGGCGGCGCCGTCGCGTGCATGGCGTCGAACCGCTTCATCCGTTCCAGCACCGCGTCCGCCGTCGGACGCTCCATGTCGTCCACGATCCGGCCGTCGCCGAGGAAGAGGACGAGGTCGGAGTGGGCGGCGGCGCCGGGGTCGTGGGTCACCATGACGACGGTCTGACCGAGCTGGTCGACCGCGTCGCGCAGGAAGCCGAGCACCTCCAGACCCGCCCGCGAGTCGAGGTTGCCCGTCGGCTCGTCGGCGAAGATCAGCTCGGGCTTCGACGCCAGCGCCCGCGCACACGCCACCCGCTGCTGCTGCCCGCCGGACAGCTGAGAGGGGCGGTGCTTCAGCCGGTCCCGCAGCCCCAGCGTGTCGATCACGTGCTCCAGCCACGCGTGGTCCGGCCGCTGGCCCGCGATGTCCATCGGGAGCGTCATGTTCTCCAGGGCGTTGAGCGTGGGGATGAGGTTGAACGACTGGAACATGAACCCGATGCGGTCGCGCCGCAGCCGGGTCAGCTCCCGCTCCTTGAGGCCCGTGATCTCCGTGTCGCCGAGCCACACCTGGCCCGCCGAGACGTTGTCCAGCCCGGCCAGGCAGTGCATCAGCGTGGACTTCCCCGACCCGGAAGGGCCCATGACGGCCGTGAAGCGCTCGCGCGCGATGTCCACGTCGACCGAGTCGAGGGCGAGCACGGTCGTCTCGCCCGAGCCGTACGCCTTGGTCAGACCCCGGGCGCGCGCGGCAGTCCCGGCGGCCCCGGAACGGCCGGTGAACGGTGCCGAAGCAGGTATGGGCAAGGCCGCCTCCTGGGTTGTGGCCGTTCCAACTCCGGTGTGTGCGCCGAGAGTAGTGGGAGGGGCCGAGCCCGCGGTATCCCCCCGAAGTCGGGCCCGCAGACGCATGTAAGGGGCACGGTCCGGGGGCCCTTGTCGCGCTAGCACACCGGCGCTAGCTTGAAGGAATGGCGAAGACGCAGCTGAACGTGCGAGTGGACGAGGACACCGCCCGGGCCGCGCGGGAGCGTGCCCTGGCCCGAGGCATGAGCGTGAACCGCTACATCGAGGAACTCGTGAAGCAGGACGCCGGGGAAATCGGCCACACGTTCGTCGAAGCGGCCGCCGACTTCATGAAGCAGTACGAATCCGTGTTCGCCGAGGAGTTCGGGACGGAGCGCGAAGGCACCCGTCCGCTCCGCGAGGCGGCCCATCCCGTACGCGCGCCGCGTGAGTCCCGTACGCGTGAGTCCCGTACGCGTGAGTCCCGTACGCGTGAGACCGCGCTGCCGCTCGGTGAAGGTCGTCGTTGAGCCGTTGAACCTGAGAATCGATCTTGCCTGGCTCCTGATGATCGCCGAACACAAGACGCCCGGAGACCCCCAGGTCACCGACTGGGGAGCGCTCGTCGCCGCCATCAGCCGGCACGAGGCGGAGATATTCGGCATGCCGGTCTACGAGACCCCGCACGACCGGGCCGCGGCGCTCCTGCAACTGCTGCTGCACCTGCCCGCGCTGGAACGTTCCAACGCCCTCTTCGCCGCCTCCGTCGCGTACGCCTATCTCGTCGCCAGCGGCATGAAGGTGGTCACCTCGCCCGAACAGGTGCGTGACCTGGCGCGTCTGGTGAAGGACGGGGGTGCGAGCGTGGAGGCGATCGCCGACCGGCTGCGCGAGTGGAGCCTGTGAGGAGGCGCAGTCGCCGGAGTATCGGGCGATGAATTCTGGACGACGACTCGTGGACGATGAGTCATGGGCGATGAGTTCTGGGCGATGAGTTCTGGGCCTGAGGGCGGTCATAAGGGGTGACCAGCAAGGTACCCGGCCGGGGCGCGTGCCGCAGCCCGGACCCGCCCCGCTACCGGCAACCGGAGGAGATCCCATGCCCACCGCCGTCCAGCCGATCGTCATCACTCCCGACGTCGACCGCCTCCAGGCCTTCTACGGCGATCTGCTCGGAGCCGAAGTGACAGAGCGGTACCCACAGGACGGCGCGGTCTTCTTCGTGGAACTGCGGATCGGCGACGGGGGGTTCGGCATCGCCGCGAACACCGCGATCGAGACGGGCCCGCCCGGGCGGGTGCTGCTGAGCGTGGCGGTGGACGCCGTCGACGACGTGCTGGGGCGCGTGGAGTCGCTGGGCGGGACGGTGCTGGGCGAGCCGAACGACATGCCGTGGGGGCAGCGCGTCGCCCACATCAGCGACCCTGACGGCAATGCCGTCAACCTGACCCAGGCGATCTGACCGCAGACCCACGCCTCCCGGGCGTCACGGGGCGTCCGGGCGGCGTGCCGTACCGATCACGCAGTACGAGGTGGGCAGGCGCGGTCCCTTCGCGGGCACCAGGACCCGGCGGTGCGCGCCGAGTTCGAAGCCCGCCTCGCGCAGTGCGCCCAGTGTGTCCCGCGCGACGTGGCAGCCGCCGAACAGCGGCGGCCACACCGTGCGGTCCAGTACGCGCTGAGTGGCGGACATCAGCGGGCCCGGGGCCCGGCCGTGCTCGAAGAAGCGGAGCTCGCCCCCGGGTCGCAGGACCCGGCGCAGCTCACGCAGCGCCCGTGGCACGTCGCGCACGCTGCACAGGACGAGCGAGGCGACGGCCGCGTCGAACGCCTCGCTCTTGACGGGCAGGGCCTCGGCCGTGCCCGGCACCACGTCGACGGGGACCTCCGCGCGCAGGGCGGCGGACAGGGCCAACTTCCGCAGCAGGCTCTCCGGTTCGATCGCCACGACTTCACTGACCGCGCCCGGGTAGTGCGCGAAGTTCAGCCCGTTGCCCGCGCCGACCTCGATCACCCGGCCGGAGAGCCCGGCGAGGAGTTCCTTGCGGTGGCCGGAGATGACGGGCTCGGCGGCCACGCTCTGGCGCGCGTAGAAGCGGGCGAAGACGGGGTGGTGCACGGCGTCGCGGGACTTCGGCAGGTGTGACGGTCGGGGCACGGGTCCCTCCTCGGAGAGGTGAGCGGATACCGCAATGGTGCCCCGGTGGGGGGCATTCCCCTCCGACCGCGGCCCCGAGTCTCCCGGTGGGCTCGGAACCTTCCGGCGGGGACGGCACGAGGCGGCCGGACCCGCGCACCGCCGTGCCTCGGGCCGCCGCACGGAGCCACGGGCCGATAGCGGGCCAGGGGCTTTCCGCGGCGCCTCGGGAACTCAACGCTTCCGGTGTCTACCGCTGCGCTTCGGCGCCTCAACGCTGTCGGTGTCTCCCGCTGTGCCCGACCGTCCGGTGCCTGACGCCGTGCCTCGGAACGCCCACGTCTCTGGCGCCTGACGCCGCACCAGGACCCCGACGCCCCCCTCCGCCCCCCGAGGCCCCGCCGCAACTCAGGCCCCGAACACCCCCGGCCCCTCCCGCCGCGTGAACACCTCCGCATCCCACGTTCCGCCCAGCGCCGCACCCAACCAGCCCCCGGCCGCCGCGCGGAACGCGGAGCTCCCGAGAGCGCCGGCGCCCTCCGGGACCGCGCCCAGGAGGTCCGCCTCCGCCGCCTTCGGAAGGTCCGCCAGGTTGCAGCGCGAAGCCAGGTCGGGAGCGGTGGGCCAGCTGCCGATGGCGACACCCAGCTGCCGCACGCCGCGCGCCCGCAGCGCCTCCGCCGACAGCGCCGTCGTGTTCAGCGTGCCGAGGCCCGCCGAGGCGACCAGCAGGACGGGCGCGTCCAGGAGCCGCGCCGCGTCGGCGAGCGTGCCGCCCTCCTCGTCGAAGCGGACGAGCAGCCCGCCCGCCCCCTCGACCAGGACCAGGTCGTGCTCCGTGGCCAGCTTCGCGGCGGCGTCCGCCACGGCGGAGGGGTGTACCGGCGTCATCCCGGCCCGCCGCGCCGCGGTGTCCGGCGCCAGCGGCTCCGGGAAGCGGGCGAGTTCGAGCGCGGTGACACCCTCGCCCGCGAGTCGCCGCACCTCCTGCGCGTCCCCCGGCTCACCGGGCGCGACTCCGGTCTGCGCCGGCTTGAGCACAGCGACGCTGCGCCCGCCCGCCAGGGCCACCGCGGCCACCGCGGCCGTCGTCACCGTCTTGCCGATCTCCGTGCCCGTCCCGGACACCACGATCACCGTCATGTCAGCCCTCCCTCGCCGCCGCGGACACCGCGCGCGCGATCCGCGCCACGTCGTCGTCACCCGTGATGAACGGTGGCATCGTGTAGATCAGATCCCGGAACGGCCGCAGCCAGACCCCCTCACGCACCGCCGCCCGCGTCGCCGCGGCCATGTCCACCGGGTGGTCCAGCTGGACCACGCCGATCGCCCCGAGGACGCGGACATCCCGTACGGACGGCAGGGCCGCCGCCTCCGCGAGGCCCGCGCGCAGACCCGTCTCGATGCGCTTGACCTCGGTCTGCCAGTCCTGCCCGAGCAGCAGGTCGATCGAGGCGCCCGCCACCGCCGCGGCCAGCGGGTTGCCCATGAACGTAGGCCCGTGGGCGAGGACCGGGACCTCACCCCGAGAGATGCCGTCCGCGACCCGCGGCGTACACAGCGTCGCCGCCAGCGTCAGATAGCCGCCGGTCAGCGCCTTGCCGACGCACATCACATCGGGCGTGACGCCCGCGTGGTCCGCCGCGAACAGCGCGCCCGTACGGCCGAAGCCCGTCGCGATCTCGTCGAACACCAGGAGCACGTCGTGCGCGTCGCACGCCTCGCGGAGCACACGCAGATAGGCGGGGGAGTGGAACCGCATCCCGCCGGCGCCCTGCACCACCGGCTCCACGATCACCGCGGCCAGTTCACCCGCGTGCCGCTCGATCAGCTCACGCAGATGATCCGCGTACGTCTCCTCGTACGCGTCCGGCGGCGCGTCCGCGAACACCTGCTGTGGCAGGACCCCCTGCCACAGCTCGTGCATGCCGCCCTCGGGATCGCACACGGACATCGGCTGCCAGGTGTCGCCGTGGTAGCCGCCGCGCCACGTCAGCATTCGCCGCTTCTCGGGGCGGCCGAGCGAACGCCAGTGCTGGAGGCACATCTTCACCGCGACCTCGACCGAGACCGAGCCCGAGTCGGTGAGGAAGACATGCTCAAGACCCTCGGGAGACATGTCGACAAGACGCTTCGCCAGTGCCACGGCGGGCTCGTGCGTGAGCCCGCCGAACATGACGTGGCTCATCCGGTCGAGCTGACCGCGCACCGCTTCGTTCAGCACCGGATGGTTGTAGCCGTGGATGGCCGACCACCACGACGACATGCCGTCGATCAGCTCGGTCGAGCCGCCCGCCAGACGCAGCCGCACCCCGGTCGCCGACTCGACGACCAGCGGCTCCTGGCGCCCCGGCATCGGGCCGTAGGGGTGCCACACATGGCGACGATCCAGTTCGAGGAGGTCACCCAGGGGAAGCTCAGGCATTGGGGGCGAGGTCCGTTCCCGCGCCCCGGCGGCGTACCGCCACCAGGTCCGTCCGTGCCTCGTTGGGTTCCGCCGGGGGCTCGTCCGCCCCGCAGGGGCCGCAGCCGCCTCCCTCGTGCGACCCGCAGCCCGCGGCGGACTCCGCGTCCACCCGGTGCTCCGGCAGCGTCACCTGGTCCGTGCCCTCGACCTCGAAGCCGGCGTCCGCGATCATCTCCAGGTCCGCCTTGCCCGCCTGTCCCTCACTGGTGAGGTAGTCGCCGAGGAAGATCGAGTTGGCGAGGTTCAGGGCGAGCGGCTGCATCGAACGCAGATGGACCTCGCGACCGCCCGCGATGCGCACCTCGACGTCGGGGCAGACGAAGCGGACCATCGCGAGGATCCGCAGGCAGCGCTGCGGGGTGAGGTTCCACTCCTTGGCCAGCGGGGTGCCCTCGAAGGGGATCAGGAAGTTCACCGGCACCGAGTCCGGGTCCAGCTCGCGCAGCGAGAAGACCACGTCGACCAGGTCCTCGTCGCTCTCACCCATGCCCGCGATCAGCCCCGAACAGGCGGAGAGCCCCGCCGCGTGTGCCTTCCGCACCGTGTCCACGCGGTCGGCGTAGGTGTGCGTCTTGGTGATGTCGGCGTACGTCGCCTCGGAGGTGTTGAGGTTGTGGTTGTACGCGTCCGCGCCCGCGCCCCGCAGCCGCTCCGCCTGGCCGTCCGAGAGCAGCCCGAGGCAGGCGCACACCTCGACGCCCTCGTTCTGCTCCTTGACCGCCGCGATGGTCTGCGCCACCCGGTCCACGTCACGGTCGGTCGGCCCGCGGCCGCTGGCCACCAGGCAGACCCGCTTGGCGCCGCCCGCGACACCGGCCGCAGCGGCCTGCGAGGCCTCGTCGGGCTTCAGCCACGTGTACTTGAGGATCTCGGCCTTCGAGCCGAGCCGCTGAGAGCAGTACGAGCAGTCCTCCGGGCACAGCCCCGACTTGAGGTTGACCAGATAGTTGAGTTTCACCCGCCGCCCGAACCACTGCCGCCGCACCTTCCCGGCGGCGGCCACTACGTCCAGGAGATCGTCGTCGGACGTGGCCAGCACGGCCAGCGCCTCTTCACGGCTCGGCAGCTCGCGCCGAAGCCCCTTGTCCACCAGCGTGTTCAGGAGATCCATGGCGCTGATCCTTACGCACGGCAGTCTCCCCGGCCAAGGAGAGTTCGCACAACAGAAGCGGTTTGAGGTGTGGGTATTGCCACATACTGGCCAGGTGGCAGGACGGCTAGGGTCTGTGCAATGTCTACAAACAGCCACCCCGTGACGGGTGCGACGCGCGCGCCGTTCGACTGGCTCGACGAGCAGGCCGGGCTGCGCGCCGACGCCGGCCTCGTCCGCACCCTGCGCCCGCGCGCCGCCGACGCGGGCGGCCTCCTCGACCTGGCGAGCAACGACTACCTGGGGCTGACCCGGCACCCGGAGGTCACCGAGGGCGCCGCCGCGGCGGCCCGGCGGTGGGGCGGCGGCGCCACCGGCTCCCGGCTCGTCACCGGCTCCACGGAACTCCACGCCGAACTGGAGCGGGAGCTCGCCGATTTCTGCGGCTTCGAGGCGGCGCTCGTCTTCTCCTCCGGCTACGCGGCGAACCTCGCGGCGGTCACCGCGCTCGCCCCGCACGGCTCGCTGATCGTCTCCGACGCGGGCAACCACGCGTCGCTGATCGACGGCTGCCGGCTCGCGCGCGCCGCCACCCAGGTGGTGCCGCACAGCGACCCCGAGGCGGTGCGCAAGACGCTGGACGCCCACGACGGCCCCGCCGTCATGGTGTCCGACTCGGTGTTCTCGGTGGACGGCGACGCCGCGCCGCTCGTCGAACTGGCGGACGTATGCCGGGAGTTCGGTGCGGGTCTGATCGTCGACGACGCGCACGGCCTCGGCGTCCTCGGTGACGGCGGCCGGGGCGCACCGCACGCCGCGGGCCTCGCGGGGGCCGCCGACACGGTGGTCACACTCACCCTCTCGAAGTCCTTCGGCAGCCAGGGCGGCGCCGTGCTCGGACCCGCCAAGGTCATCGACCACCTGGTGAACGCGGCGCGTACCTTCATCTTCGACACGGGGCTCGCGCCCGCCGCGGCGGGCGCCGCGCTCGCGGCCCTGCGGCTGCTGCGCCGCGAGCCCGAACGGGCCGCAAGGGCCCGCCAGGTCGCCGCCGAACTGCACCGGCGCCTCACGGCCGAGGGCCTGTCGGCGGTACGTCCCGACGCCGCCGTCGTCTCCGTGCGCGCCCCGGCACCGGAATCGGCTGTGCGCTGGGCCGCCGAGTGCCGGGCGGCGGGTCTGGCGGTCGGCTGCTTCCGCCCGCCGTCGGTACCGGACGGTATTTCGAGGCTGCGGCTGACCGCCCGCGCGGATCTCACCGACGAACAGATCGCCGATGCCGTACGAGTGATCAGCCGCACCGCACCCCGCTGACCGCCGTCAGCGGAGGCTGTCGACGAACGTCTCCCAGGGGCCGGGGGAGAAGAGCAGGGCGGGCCCCGCGGTGTTCTTCGAGTCGCGCACGGCCAGCAGGCGGGCCGCCGTGCCGGAGTGGAGCGTGTCGAGCGTGGCCGTCTCGACACAGTTGTTCATTCCGTTGCTGCGGCTGCTGCGCTGCCACCGCGCACCCTGAAGGGTGGTGCTTGAAGGTACGTACCGAGGCAGTGCGGTCATGGTGCCTCCTTACGCGCCGTCGCTTAGCCCGGCGATGAAATCCTCTGAGTCCTCGGGTGAAAGCGCCTGTTCCTGAAGGGAGTTGAAGGCCTCCACGTATGCCTGGAGGTCTTCTTTCCGTTCGAGATAGAGGCTACTCGTCAAGTGGTCGAGAACAACCACATCCAGATCAGCAATGTTCGGAAATGAGAAAATAACGAAAGGCCCGATGAGGCCCACATGCTCTCCGGAGGAGAACGGCAGCACCTGAAGTCGCACCTGTGGCAACTGCGCCACCTCCTGTAACCGTGCGAGCTGATGTGCGAAGACCTGCGGTCCGCCCACGGAACGGCGCAAAACCGCCTCGTCCAGGACCACGCTCAGCCGCACCGGAGGCTCCGCGCGCAGCACGTCCTGACGGGCCAGACGCACCTCCACCAGCGCGTCCACCTGCTCGTCGGGCAGCCCGCCGAGCGCGGCCCGCGTGACGGCGCGCGCGTAATCGGGGGTCTGGAGCAGCCCCGGAACCACCGAGGTCTCCAGGGTGCGTACCCAACTCGCCTGCGACTCCAGGCTGATGAAGTCGCGATAGGCGGCGGGCAGCAGGTCGCGGTACGCCTTCCACCAGTGGTGACGCCCCGAGGCACCGGTGTCGTCGGCGCCCGCCAGGGCCACGAGCAACTCGCTGAGGTGGGCATCCTTCACCTCGTACGCGTCGAGCAGGAGGCGCACATCCGTGGCCTTCACACCGCTGCGGCCCGTCTCGATCCGGCTCACCTTCGACTGGTGCCAGCCGACCTTCGCGGCGGCCTGGCTGCTGGTGAGTCCCGCGAGGCCGCGCAGCGCGCGCAGTTCGGCGCCGAGCCGGCGGCGGCGCACCGCGGGGCCGTACTGCATGTCCGTCTCCTTCCGGACCGAGCCGTCGGGCATCCCGGCGGCAGAGCGGGGGGACAGAGGCGACAGTAGAGGAAGTGGCGTCCCCGCGCCCAAATACGGTCGGTCCTGGCAGAGTTCACCGCTTCGAGCGACAGATATATGCACATCTCGGTGGATCGCCACCCGTGACCGGCGAAGGAATGGGACGCTGGCGCGAAGCACCAGTCCGGGGCCGTCCTCGAGTCATCCGCTCCGAGTCGGAGACCGACCCCGGTGGGAAAGGGACAGCGTCGCCATGGCAGATCACCAGGAAGCATCCGTCACTCTGCCGAGCGATCCCGCCTCGGTCTCGGCCGCCCGCGCGTACGTGGCGAACGTACTCACGGAATGGGGCCTGCCGGGCGAGGCCGAGGTGGCGGACACGATCAGACTCATCGTCTCCGAACTCGCCACCAACGCCGTGCAGCACACCAGAGGGCAGTCGCCCACCTTCACGGTGGACGTCGAGCTCGACCGGGACGAGCAGCTGCGGATCGGCGTCACCGACAGTCACCCGCGCTATCCGAGGCGGCTGCCGGCCGCCGTCCAGCAGGACAACGGCCGCGGCATGGTCATCATCCGCTGGCTGACCGCCGAATGCGGCGGCAAGCTATCCGTCAGCCCCACGGCGGAGGGCGGCAAAACTGTATGGATCGCACTGCCCTGGACAGCGCCGGTCCAGCAGGGGCACCGCTGACGCCGCGCACCCGCCGCGCGGCCCGGCTCCGGCCGGACGCGGCGTGCGGGTCCACGGACCCCCGCGTCCGGCCGGGCGTGACGGGCGGGTCAGCGGACCCGGCCGTACCAGACGCTCTTGGTCCAGATCTTGTCCAGGCGTACCACGGTCCCCCTCTTCGGTGCGTGCCAGATGCGGCCGTTACCCGCGTAGATCCCGACGTGGTAGACGTTCCGGCCCGAGTGGAAGAACACCAGGTCGCCTCGGGTCCGCTGGGACTTCGAGATGTGCCGCGTCTTGTTGTACTGCGCGGCGGCGGTGCGCGGCAGCTTCTTGCCCGTGCGCTTGAACGAGTACAGCGTCAGGCCCGAGCAGTCGAAGCGGTTGGGCCCAACCGCTCCGTAGCTGTAGGGAGAGCCCTTCTTGGACGCCGCGATCTTGAGCGCTTTCGTTCCGTGGGTGGCTGCCTCGGCTTCCGATGTGAGCCCGGGGGCCACGACGGTGCCGCCCACAACGGCGAGGGTGAGGGCCGAGACGGCCCCGGTCCTGCCGAGCAGCGACGGAACGTGATTCAGCGCGGTCATGCGTAACCCTTCGTCAGCCGCCTGTGAAGGATGACCTGTCGGGTTCGGGCAGGCGAAGATGCCCGGCCGCGTCATGCTCTGCGGCTTCACCCCAAGGGCGTCGTCCGGACTTCCCGGACGGGCCCGCCTTGCTCGGGTCCTCCACTCCTGCCGGTGCACCGATGTCGACCGGTCAACCGGGCGGCGGCAGGACTCGGCGTCCGCCCGGATCGCCCCGCCGCTGTGGCGGGGTCTTGTCGTCGGAAGGGATCTTGACCCGAAAACCACTCGAAAACCGAGTCGAAACGACGTTTTGTGAGGCTCCTCACGACTGACCTGTTCGGGTGGACGCTGCCGAATTCGACTCCCAATGGCCCGTCTGACGATGGCTCGACCAGCACCGGAACGTCTCATTCCGCCTTCGCCGTACGTATCCGGTGCAACTCTCGAACGCGTGATTAAGGAGCCCCTGCTACGCCAACTGAGGTAGCCCATCTGGTCGCTCGCACAGCGGATCCAGACGTTCCGGTGAGCGGAGCGCGTCCTTCAGCGGCCGCTGAGGGACTCACCGGCTCACTGGCTTGCCGATGGCGGCACGCCCACCCGTCCGGTCCGCCGCTCGCCGTCGAGGACGCGCAGGGCCTGGGCGAGCGTGGCGGCGTGCACCTCGCTCTCGCCGCGCCGGTGCATGAGGGCCAGTGCGTCCCGCAGGGCCGTCGCCCGGCCGACCAGGGCCTGGGCGGCACGCAGTCCGCCGTAGGTGTGCTCGGCGCGGGCGGGGTTGATCCGGCCGACCAGATCGACGACTTCGAGGTAACGGTCGATCAACTCGGCCTCGGCGCGGGTCAGCGCGGGCAGCGGCGGCAGCTCGGGCGGCAGCATCCGCGGGTCACCTCGTCCCGCGCGCGCCGAGCGAGGTCTTGCGGCTCTGGACGATCCGGTCCACGAGCCCGTACTCCACGGCGGCCGGGGCGTCGAGGATCTTGTCCCGCTCGATGTCCGCGGCGATCCGCTCCGGGCTCTGTCCCGTGTGCCGCGCGAGGAGTTCTTCGAGGAGCCGCCGGGTCCGCAGGATCTCGTCGGCCTGGATCGCCAGATCACTGGCCTGCCCCTGGATCGGCTCGGAGAAGGAGGGCTGGTGGATCAGTATCCGCGCCCCCGGCAGCGCGTGCCGCTTGCCGGGTGTGCCGGCCGCCAGCAGGACGGCGGCGGCCGAGGCGGCCTGCCCGAGGCAGACCGTCTCCACGTCACAGCTGACGAACCGCATCGTGTCGTAGATGGCGGTCATCGCGCTGAACGAGCCGCCGGGGGAGTTGATGTACAGCGAGATGTCGCGGTCGGGCGCCGCGTACTCGAGGTGCGTGAACTGCGCCATCACGTCGTTCGCCGACGTGTCGTCGACGGGGGTGCCGAGAAAGACGATCCGCTCTTCCAGAAGTCGCGAGTACGGATCCATGGTCCGCGCCCCCGAACTGGTGCGCTCGGTGAACTCGGGCAGGACATGACGGGCTGACGGACGGCGCATGGCAGGCCTCTCTTGCTAGGGGGCGACGGAGGGTCCAGCTCTCCGTAAAAAATGTACAGGACGTACGTTTCTTTGGGGGGCGCTCAGCAAGGCAGCCTTCTGTCGACGACGAAGCTGATCTCGACGACCTGACCGGGAAGGGTCAGTTCGGTGACGCCGAGGACCGTGGCGGTGGGGCGGTGGTCGCCGAAGTACGCCAGGTTGCCCTCCGCCGTCGCCGCGGCGTTCTGCCGTAGGTTCACCACGTACAAGTTCTGTGAGACCACCTGGTTACGGGTGGCGCCGTAGTGGTCGAGGACCCTGTCCAGGTTGGTGTAGGTCTGCTGGAGCTGGGCGCCGAAATCGCCCGCGTGCACGAAGGTGCCCGTCTCGTCGAACGCGAGCTGTCCGGAGACGTGGATCAGTTCGCCGGACCTGATCGCCTGTGCGTATCCGAAGTCGCTCTCGGCCGGAATGTCGTGGTTGAAGACGTCGAGGCTTGTCACGGTGTTCGCCCTCCCGAGGTGCTCTCTTGTGGTTACTCGGGAACTGTAGGAGAGTGGCTCCTGACCTGGAAGAACGCACTTTTCGGTGACTGGGGAACCTGATGGTGACCAAACAACTGCTCCAAGGCCTGCCCGAGGACGCGGACCTGCGGCGCGCGGACTCGCTGGCCCGGGAGATCTTCTCGGACGTCGCCAACAAGTGGGCGCTCCTGATCATCGAGACGCTCGGTGACGAGACCCTGCGCTTCAGCGCGCTGCGGGACGGGGTCGAGGGCATCAGCCACAAGATGCTCACGCAGAACCTGCGCATGCTGGAGCGCAACGGCCTGGTCGAGCGGAAGGTGCACCCCACCGTGCCGCCGCGCGTCGAGTACACCCTCACCGAGGCCGGCCGGGGCCTGCGCGCCACGGTCGACGGCATGTGCGAGTGGACCCACCGCCACCTCGGTCACATCGAGGCGTCGCGCCTGCGCTTCGACGCCTGAGGAGCGGGGTGCGCGGTACCGGCCGTGCCGGGCCCCGGCGTCAAGGCCCGGCCTCCGCGATCCGTGGCAGGGCGAGCCGATAGGCGGCCTCCACCGTCTCGGCTTCGGTGAAGCCGGGCGTATCCAGGCAGCGCCGCGCCAATCCCAGCGGACCGTCGCGGCGCGGCTGTTCGCCTGACTCCGGCGTCTCCGGCGCGTGGCGGAGCGTCCAGAGGTACGGGAGCGTCGCGCCGAACACAGCCAGAGGTCCCTGGACAGGCCCTTCCCTGCGCACCCAGCGCTCCGCGATGGCGCCGCCCACGGAGGGGACCCGCTCGATTCCGCGCCACATGGGGTCCGCGGCGGCGTAGACGACCGTGCCGACACGGGCGTGGAGGAGGGCGCCGCTACAGAGCAGGCACGGCTCCAGGGTGGTGAAGAGGCGGTGGTCCTCATACCGGCGCCGGGACGGCAGCTGCGCCAGTACGTTGATCTCCGCGTGCGCGATGGCCGCCCCGGCGAGCTGCCCGGGCGGGGCGGCTGCCTCCTGGCCGCGGTTGCGCCCGCAGGCCACCACCGCGCCATCAGCGTCGAGCAACGCCGCTCCGATCGGCCGACTGCCCGCCCCGAACGCCTCCCACGCCAACGCGAAGGGCAGTCGCCAGACCGCCGGCAGCTCTGTTCCGGCACCAGACATGCACCGATTCTGCCCGGCAGGAAGAGGGCGCGAACAGTTCCGCGGCGATGCGCCCGGGCGGCTGCACTCTACGGCTCGCCCTGCGGAGCAGCTACTAAGCTGGACGGCATGGCCTACGAGATTCCGGTGACGCAAGCCCGGGCAGAGCTCGCCGAGCTGATCAACCGCGTCGTCTACGGCGGCGAGCGGGTCGTCGTCACGCGCCACGGCAAGCCGCTCGTGGCGCTGGTCTCCGCCGCTGATCTGGAGCGCCTCGAAGCGCTCGCCGAAGCCGCGGAGGCCCCGGAGGAGCGGACGGTCAGCACCGTGACCTCGATCGGTTCCGCGCCGCCCGCCGGTGCGGGGTCGGAGCACCGGCGGTTCGGCATCGCGGCGGAGCACCGAGGGCCCAACGTGACGTAACCGCACCGCCGTTGGGGCAGACGCGGTCCAGTGCCGGCTCAGCCCACCGGTGCGGCATCCCGTACGGCCGAGGGTTCATCCGAGGCCGGTGCGCGCCGCCCGCGCCGCGCGCCGAGCAGGACGCCGGTGAGGCCGAGCGCGGTCCAGACGCCGAGGGTCAAGGCCGGTGCGGCGGCCTGGGCGCCGTCGAAGAAGGACACCGAGCGCAGCAGGGTGCCCCCGGCCCCGGGCGGCAGCAACTGCCCGATGACGCCGATCGGTTCGGGCAGCAGCCGTGGTGCGGAGGTCACGCCGGAGAAAGGATTGCCGAGGAGCACCATCAGCAGGGCGCCGACCCCGATGCCCGCCGGGCCGAGCAGCGCTCCGATCCCGGCGACCGTGGCGCTCACCGCGAGCGTGGAGAGCCCCAACACCCCTGCTTCCGCCCACCAGTTGCCGGTGAGAATACCCAGCCAGCTGTGGGTGAGCGTGGCCGCGACGACGCCGACGAGCCCGGCGGCCAGGACCAGTGCCCCCGCCGCGCGGAGCCCGCGCAGTCCGCCCAGTGTGACGAGCGCGCCGGCGGCGACCCCGGCGATCACCAGCGGCAGCACGCTCGACCCGAGAGCCGAGCCCCTCGGATCGGCCGCGGGGGCGGGCACCACGTCGACGGTCGGCACCCGCGTGCCCTCGGGTGCCTGTTCCCGCACCGCCTGCTCCAGGAGCTGGGCGACGACCGGGCTCGCGGCCGTCGCGGTCAGCAGCTTGGGGCCCTTGGGCGTGGCGACGACCGCGCCGTACACGGTCCGTCCCTCGATCGCGGACCGGGCGGCGGCCTCATCCGCGTAACGATGCACCTCGAACGCGCCCTCGCGCCGCTCGAGCCGTTGTGCGACCGGCTCCGCCGCGGCGGCCGGCCCGGCGACGCCGAGCGGCAGGTCACGTGGGGCGGTACGTGCGGCGGGCCAGGCGAAGGCCCAGAGCGCGAGCGCGACGAGTACGGGAACCAGGGCGGCCACCATCGCGATGCGCGGTCCTTGCCCGGAGCGGCTGTCGGGTGGCGGTGGCGTGGGCATGGGACTGCCTCCAGGTTTTCAAGGTCCGGGATTCAAAAACGGGGCTGCGAAACCAGGGATGCGTAGCCGGGGTTTCAAAGAGAAGGATCGTTCGTTTTACTTTGAGGTCACTGTCCCGCCGATGCGGTTCGGTTGTCAAGAAGGAATGTTCGTTTTACGTTGGGCGCATGGCTCGCGTATCCCAGGAACACCTCGACGCCCGACGGCGGCAGATTCTCGACGGCGCCGCACTCTGCTTCGCGCGCAACGGCTTCCACGCCACGTCGATGCAGGACGTCCTGAAGGAAGTGGGCCTCTCGGCGGGCGCCGTCTACCGCTACTTCGCCGGCAAGGACGAGCTGATCACCGCGATCGTCTCCGAGGTGCTCACGGACATCAAAGGCATCTTCGACGTCGTCGCCCGGCAGAGTCCGCCGCCTCCGCCGGACGTCCTGCTGGGCCGCGTGGTCGCGCAGGTCCTCGACCTGAGGCCCGGTATGCGGGTGGAGGGGACCTCGTACTTCCCCCGGCTGATGGTCCAGGTCTGGACGGAGACGCTCCGCAACGACGAGCTGGCGGCCCTCATGGCCCGGATCTATGCGGATGTGCGCGCCGCCTGGGTGAAGGTCGTCGAGGCCTACCAGGAGGCGGGCATGATGCGCGCGGACGTACCCGCCGACCACGTCGCCCGCACGATGATCGCCGTGGTGCAGGGATTCGCCGCGCAGTACGCCCTCTTCGAAGAGGTGCGCGTCGAGGCGCTGCGGGAGGGCCTCGGGGCATTGCTGGGTATGACGGAGCCCAGCTGACGGTCATGGGCCGGTCAACGGCTGGTTAACCTCGTTGAAACTCCTCCCAACTACCCTCCCGTGCCACGCCACCAGGGGTTTTCGTAACCGGGGGTGCGCAAGATCATGCGTACTCGCTGTGTGTTACATCTATATCCGTCGCGGTGGCCGCGGCAGCCGGACCCCGCACGGTTCGGAGCGAGGACTGTGAGGTGGGACGCGTGCAACTGACCCCGCACGAGCAGGAGAGACTGCTCATCCATGTGGCCGCGGACGTGGCCGAGAAGCGAAGGGCGCGGGGACTGCTGCTCAACCACCCCGAGGCGATCGCCCTCATCACCTCCCACATCCTGGAAGGCGCCCGGGACGGCCGCACCGTCGCCGAGCTGATGTCGTCGGGGCGGAAGGTGCTCACCCGGGACGACGTCATGGCGGGCATCCCGGAGATGATCCACGACGTCCAGGTCGAGGCCACCTTCCCTGACGGCACGAAGCTCGTCACCGTCCACGACCCGATCGTCTGACGGGAGTCGCGCGCCTCATGCATGCCGCCACGCACGGCACAGGTCAGGGGCCCGTCCCCGGGGAGATCCTCTTCGCCGACGAGCCCGTTCCCTTCAACGAGGGCCGCGAGGTCACCCGCCTCACCGTACTCAACGCCGCCGACCGTCCCGTCCAGGTCGGCTCCCACTACCACTTCGCCGAGGCCAACCCGGGCCTGGACTTCGACCGCGGCGCCGCGCACGGAAAGCGGCTCAACATCGCCGCCGGAACCGCCGTGCGCTTCGAGCCCGGAATCCCCGTCGACGTCGAACTCGTCCCGCTGGCCGGCAGGCGCATCGTGCCCGGCCTGCGCGGTGAGACCGGAGGTGCCCTCGATGCCTGAGCTGTCCCGTGCCGCGTACGCCGACCTGTTCGGCCCCACGACCGGTGACCGGATCCGGCTCGCCGACACCGATCTCCTGATCGAGATCGAGGAGGACCGCTCCGGCGGTCCCGGCCGCTCCGGCGACGAGTCGGTGTTCGGCGGGGGCAAGGTCATCCGCGAGTCGATGGGCCAGTCCCGCACCACACGCGCCGAAGGAGCCCCCGACACCGTCATCACGGGCGCGGTGATCATCGACCACTGGGGGATCGTCAAGGCCGACGTGGGCATCCGCGACGGCCGCATCACCGGCATCGGCAAGTCCGGCAACCCGGACACCATGGACGGGGTCCACCCCGATCTCGTCATCGGCCCGGAGACCGAGGTCATCGCGGGCAACGGCAAGATCCTCACCGCGGGCGGCATCGACACCCACATCCACTTCATCTCGCCGACCATCGTCGACGAGGCGCTCGCCTCCGGTGTCACCACCCTCTTCGGCGGCGGCACGGGCCCCGCCGAGGGCAGCAAGGCGACCACGATCACTCCGGGTGCCTGGCATCTGGCGCGGATGTTCGCGGCCATGGAGTCGAGCCCCGTCAACATCGGCTTTCTCGGCAAGGGCAACACCGTCTCCGCCGAGTCGATGCACGCCCAGCTCCGCGCCGGCGCCGTCAGCTTCAAGATCCACGAGGACTGGGGTGCGACGCCCGCCACCATCGACGCCTGTCTGAACGTGTGCGAGGAGACCGGCGCCCAACTCGCCGTCCACTCCGACACCCTCAACGAAGCGGGCTTCGTCGACGCCACGTTCGACGCCGTCGCCGGGCGCACCCTGCACGCCTTCCACGTCGAGGGCGCGGGCGGCGGGCACGCCCCGGACATGATCACCGCGGTGTCGCTGCCGAACATGCTGCCGAGCTCCACGAACCCGACCCGGCCGCACACCGTCAACACCGTCGAGGAACACCTCGACATGCTGATGGTCTGTCACCACCTCAACCCGGCCGTCCCCGAGGACCTGGCCTTCGCCGAGTCACGTATCCGGCCCACGACGATCGGCGCGGAGGACATCCTCCACGACCTCGGCGCCATCTCGATCATGTCCTCGGACTCGCAGGCCATGGGACGCATCGGCGAGGTCATCATGCGCACCTGGCAGACCGCGCACGTGATGAAGCGGCGCCGCGGCTTCCTGCCGGGGGACACCCGCGCCGACAACCGCCGTGCGCGTCGCTATGTCGCCAAGTACACGATCAACCCGGCCGTCGCACAGGGCATCGACCACGAGCTCGGCTCGGTCGAGTCCGGCAAACTCGCCGACCTCGTGCTGTGGGACCCGGCGTTCTTCGGCGTCAAGCCCCAGACCGTCCTCAAGGGCGGACAGATCGCCTACGCGCAGATGGGCGACGCCAACGCCTCCATCCCGACCCCGCAGCCGGTCCTGCCGCGCCGCATGTACGGGGCGCACGGCAAGGCTCCGGGGCTGAACTCGGTCAACTTCGTGACCCAGTCGGCGCTGGACGACGGGCTCGTGGAGCGCCTCGGCCTGGACAAGCAGTTCCTGGCCATCCGCTCCACGCGCGGCCGCTCCAAGGCGGACATGCGCGAGAACGACGCGCTGCCCCGCGTGGAGGTCGCCCCCGACAGCTTCGCCGTCACCATCGACGGTGAACTGGTCGAACCGTCACCCGCCGCTGAACTGCCGCTCGCCCAGCGGTACTTCCTCTTCTGACGGCCCCGACGGACTCTGGCGACGATCACATGTCACGCGCAGCACTCCTCGTCCTGGCCGACGGCCGTTTCCCCGCCGGCGGGCACGCGCACTCCGGCGGCGCCGAAGCGGCCGTCAAGGCGGGCCGGATCACCGGGGTCGAGAGCCTGGAGGCCTTCTGCCGAGGGCGGCTCCACACCAGCGGCCTGGTGACGGCGGCCCTCGCGGCGGCCGCCGCACTCGGCGTGGATCCGGCCGCCCTTGACGAGGCGGCCGACGCACGCACCCCCTCGCCCGCCCTGCGGGCCGCGGCGCGGCGGCTCGGGCGGCAGATGATGCGGGCCGCCCGCGCCACCTGGCCGCACCCCGAACTCGACGCCCTGGCCAGGCGGTTCCCCAAGGGGGCCCATCAGCCGGTCGTCCTTGGACTCACCGCCCGCGCCGCCGGCCTCGGGCCCGACGACGCCGCGTACTGCTCGGCGTACGAAGGAGTCAGTGGCCCGGCGACCGCCACGGTCCGGCTCCTGAGCCTCGACCCCTTCGACGCCACGGCGGTCCTGGCGCGGCTCGCCCCTGATCTCGACCGGGTCGCGCGGGCCGCGGCCGAGGCGGCGGCCCGCGCCGCCGCCGAGGGCGTCGACGCGCTGCCCGCGGCGTCGGCTCCGCTCCTGGAAATCGGAGCGGAGGCGCATGCGGCCTGGCCGGTACGGCTCTTCGCGTCGTAGCGGCCCTCATCTCCCCGAACTGTCCGTACCGACCCGGGGGCTTTCGCCCCCAGACCCCAAATCGGGCCCCGGCCCCCGGACCTCAGCCCCCAACTGTCAGACCCCAGCCCAACCAAGACCCCGGACCCAGACCCAGACCCAGGCCCCGAGGCGCTAGCGCCCAGACCCGGGACCCAGGCCCCAGCCCTCCAGACTCAGGGCCCGGACCCCGGACCCCGGACCCCAGGCCCCGGACCCCAGGCCCCAGGCCCTGAGGCGCTAGCGCCCGGACCCGGCCCCGGACACAGACCCCAGACCCAGCCCCCCCCCCAAACCCCAAACCGGGCCCCGCCCCAGACCCCAGCCCAACCAAGCCCCCCGGCGCAAGCCCCAGACCCCAGGCCCTCCAGGCCCTCAGCCCCCCAACGGCCTGACAGGCCTCGTCCGCGCCGCCGGACGGGCCGAGTGGGCCCCGACCATTGGAGCCGCACATGCACCTCGACCACTCCCACGCCGGCACCGCCGCCGTCTCCGCCGACGCGCACCGCCCCGACGGGCGCCGGCGCGCGCTGCGTATCGGGCTCGGTGGGCCCGTCGGGTCCGGTAAGACCGCGACCGTCGCCGCCCTCTGCCACGCGCTGCGCGACCAGCTGTCCCTGGCCGTCGTCACCAACGACATCTACACCCGCGAGGACGCGGAGTTCCTGCTCCGCGAGGCCGTACTGCCGCCCGAGCGGATCACCGCCGTGGAGACCGGGGCCTGCCCGCACACCGCGATCCGGGACGACATATCCGCCAACCTGGAAGCCGTGGAGGACCTGGAGGACGAGGTCGGGCCGCTCGACCTGATCCTCGTCGAGTCCGGCGGTGACAACCTCACCGCCACCTTCTCCAAGGGACTCGTCGACGCGCAGATCTTCGTCATCGACGTCGCGGGCGGTGACGACATCCCGCGCAAGGGCGGTCCCGGCGTCACCACGGCCGACCTCCTCGTCATCAACAAGACCGACCTCGCCCCGCACGTCGGCTCCGACCTGGCCAGGATGGCCGCGGACGCCAAGGCGCAGCGCGCCGAACTCCCGGTGATTTTCCAGTCGTTGCGTTCCGCGGAGGGCGTCGGTCCGGTCGCCGCCTGGGTGCGTGAGCAGTACGCCGCATGGACCGCGTCGGCGTGACGGTCGACCTCGCCCCGCAGGGCGACACGCAAGCCCTGCGGGGCGGCAAGGAGTGGCAGGGCGGCGCCGGCCTGCGGGCCACCGCCCGCGTCGAGGCCCGCGCGGACGGCCGTGGCGGCACCGTCCTGCCCGTGCTCGACGGCGAGGGCCCGCTCGCCCTGCGCCGCACCCGCTCGACCGGCCCCGCCGCACGCGTCACGCTGGTCGGTGCGATGAGCGGCCCCCTCGGCGGCGACCACCTCACCGTCGAGGCCACCGCGCACGACGGGGCCGCGCTGCACATCGCCTCGGCCGCGGCGACCCTCGCGCTACCGGGCCAGACCAAGGAACCGGCGCGCTACGACGTGTGCCTCACCGTGGCCGAGGGTGCCGAACTGCGCTGGCTTCCGGAGCAGTTGATCTCCGTACGCGACAGCGACCTAAGGGTCACGACGCGCGCGGATCTCGCCGCGGGGGCCCGCCTGGTGCTGCGCGAGGAGCAGGTCCTCGGCCGCACCGGCGAGGATTCCGGTCGCCTGACCAGCCGCCTCACCGTGCGCCGGGCGGGCACCCTGCTGCTCGACCAGGAACTGTCGTGCGGCCCCGGAGCCCCCGGCGGCTGGGACGGCCCCGCGGTCCTCGCGGGGCACCGCGCCGTCGGGCAACTGCTCGTCGTGCAACCGGAGTTCGAGCACGGCACCCCGCAGGCCGCGCCGCTGGGGGAGTGGGCGGCGCTCACGCCGCTGGCCGGACCCGGCGTCCTGGTCACCGCCGTCGCCCCGGACGCCCTGCGGGTACGCCGCACGCTGGACGAGGCCCTGCGCGATCTGTTCGGGTGACGTCACGGCACCCGTGCCACACCGACCCATCCGGCCCGCATGGTCAGCGAACCGGGCATGGCCGCGTCCGGCTTCCACTTCGGCCAGGGGACGAAGCCGGGCTCGACGAGCTCAAGGCCGTCGAACAGGGAGACCGTCTGCTCCGGGCCGCGCAGAACGTAGGGAATGGCGCCGGAGTTGTTGTACTCCTCCTGCACGCTGCGGTGCAGTTCGTCGTCGGCGTCGGCGTGGGTCAACGAGACGTAGCTGCCCGAGGGAAGACCGGACACCAGACCACGCACCAGGGTCAGAACGTCTTCCCAGGGGTCGATATGGCCCAGCACGTCATTGATGACGAGACCGACGGGCCGGGACATGTCCAGCGTTCTGGCCGCGCCGCGAAGGATCGTGTCGGTGTCGCGCATGTCCGCCAGCACATAGTCCGTCGCGCCTTCAGGGGTGCTGTGCAGGAGCGTGTCGACATGCATGAGGACGATCGGGTCGTGGTCCACGTAGACCACCCGGCTGTCCGGCGCTATGCGCTGAGCGATCTCGTGGGTGTTGTTGGCCGTGGGCAGCCCGGCACCCACGTCCAGGAATTGGTTGACGCCTTCCCGCGCCATCCAGGTCACCGAGCGACGCAGCACGTCGCGTGACTCCCGGGCCATCGGGACGATCAGCGGAAACTTCTCCTTGTAGGCATCACCGGCCTTCTGGTCGGATTCGTAATGGTCCTTGCCGCCCAGCCAGTAGTTCCAGACACGTGCGCTGTGCGGAAGGGACGTGTCTATGTCGTGGAGGTCCGCTGGTTCACTGCCCACTGAAAAAGTGCCTCTCTCCATTGCCGGCAAGCGCGAACTCGGTGAAGCTCGGCGCCTTCACATTGTGCCGATCACTGGCAACGGCGTATCGGATTCGGGGGAATCGGACGTCACCGAGGGGGCGCTGCCGTGCCTGACACCCGTCCCGTTAGCCTCATGCGAGGAGACACCATGTGATGCGATGTGTCTCCACTCCGAGGAGGCGATGGTGAGCGGAACAGGCGTGCGGTTGCTCGCGGGTGCCATGATCGTGGTCTGCATGACGCTCGTCGGCCCCAGTGCGCCCAAGGGCACTCTCTTCGCCAGGCCGCTGCCCGCCGGCGCCCCCGAAGATGTCGTACCGAACCGGGTCATGACATGGAACATCTGCAATCCCTGCAACGAGAGCGGACAGAACATCGGCCGGGCGGCGGACATCGCCACGTACGCGCCCCAGGTCATCGGCCTGCAAGAAGCATGTGTGCGGGACGTCGAGAGGATCCGGGACCATCTGGAGTACCAGTACGGACTCGTCTACCAGGTCGAGTACGGGTCAGTGCTCCGCAGTTGGAGCCGCTGCGGAGGGCTGCCGTGGCGTCCGGGGGGCTTCGGGCAGGCCATCCTCTCGGCGGCACCGATGACGGACCACGTGAGCGTGGAGTACCCCGACGGCGGATCCGAGGACCGCGGGTACATGGCGGTCACCACCACCGTGGACGGCCGGCCCACCCGGGTCTTCAACACCCACCTCGCCCAACGACGCCAGGAAGCGGTCCGCGCGGAACAGACCGACGTGCTCGCCGCGGCCGTCGCGCGACACGACCGCGCGATCGTTCTCGGCGACTTCAACGCCGTGCCGGACGCCCCGGAACTCGCCGAGATGTGGGCGGTGGCCGCGGACGCCGACCCTGAGTGCCGTTCCCGGGCCACCGGCACCTGCGAGGTGACGACCGACTGGTACAGCAAGTTCGACTACATCTTCCTGCGGGACATCGCCCCGGCCGGACACGGTGTGCATCTCACGCGGTACTCGGACCACAACATGTTCCACGCCGACGTGGATCTGACCGATCCGACCTGAGCGCGCGGTTTTTTGCGGACCTGGATCCAGGGCACGCGTAGACAAGTGATCTTCGTAGTCCTCCTCCGGAAGGGGCCGAATGACCGTGCCCTCGCGCTCGGTGCCACACGTGGCTGGCGAACGGCGTTTCGACCTGCGCGCGAACGCCGTGTTCTTCGTTCTGCTCGCGATCATCCTCTGCGTCGTGGTGTTCCTGGTCCGCACCGCGGCGAGCATCGTCGAGAGCCGCCCGCTGTGGGCAGGTGCGCTCGTCATCGTGGCGCTCTCGACCGTGCCGCTGTGCCGGTCCAGGTGGCGCCGCTTCTCCGCCGCCAGGTGTGCGCGCCGCGCCGCCGAGGTGCTTGAGGAAGCCGCGGAGCAGGCCGCCGACAGCCTCGGTGCCGCTAAGGAGGCGGGCACGGCGCGCGGCGCGCCGGCCGATGCGGCGTACATGCCGCCGGGCGGCGAGGAGGCGACCGCCGTCCTCGACCCGCCGTTCGCCCAGGACGACACCTGCGCGTACGACTACGCCGAGCTCGCCCCGGACGGATTCGAAGAGGCCGTCGCGGAACTGTGCGCCCGTGACGCGTGCCGGGGCGTGGAAGTCGTCGGCGGCGCTTGCGACTTGGGAGCGGACGTCATAGCCGTGACGCCCGACGGTCGGCGGGTCGTCATCCAGTGCAAGCGTTACGGCGACGGGAACAAGGTCGGCTCGCAGGACCTGCAGCGCTTCGGAGGGACGTGTTTCACGGTCCACGAGGCCGACGTGGCCGCACTCGTCACGACGAGCGACTTCACCGCTCCCGCCCTGGAGTACGCGCAGCAATGCGGCATAGTCTGCGTCGACGGCGCGGCCCTGGAGGCCTGGCGTGATGGCACGGGGCCGAGCCCTTGGGAGGGGGCGGGCAGGGAGAGCGCCGGTTCGGTCGGTCCAGGGACTGATGGGTCATGACGTGATCGGCGATCTGGTGGAGCGGCTGGTCGTGGCGGATGGCGTGGGCGCGCATGCGGGCCAGGGCGTCGTCCGGGGGGAGCCGGTGCTTTTCGGCGAGGATGCCGGAGGCCAGACGGACGAGCGTCACGCCGAGGCCGTCGGCGTCCATGTCGGCCTGCGCCTGCCCGATGAGCAACGGAACCCGTGCCCGCCACACCGTTTATCGGATTGGTAAAGAAGACCTGCCGTGTCTGTTGCCAGGGACCCCGCAGGCGCAAGGATCCCCGTACTGATCGAAACTGCTCGAATTCGACGTGCGGGAGGCCCACTTGAGACGGACCCGAGGGACCAGGCGGACGGCGGTGCTCGGATCCGCGGGCGCCCTTGTCGCCGCCACGCTGATAGCGGGTGCGATGGCCGCGCCCACGGCGAGCGCCGACGCGAACGCCCGGTCCGGCAAGGACCGTGAGGCGCGCGGCGTCGCGCTCGCCGCCCAGCGGGCCGCCAAGGCCGGTATCGAGTGGCGGGACTGCCCGGCCGACTGGGGTCTGGAGAAGCCCATCCAGTGCGGCTGGGTCACCGTCCCCCTCGACTACGCCAAGCCGGACGGCAAGAAGATAAAGATCGCCGTCGACCGCATAGGCAACACCGGTACCAAGGAAGAGCGTCAGGGCGCCCTCCTCTACAACCCGGGCGGCCCCGGCGCCTCCGGCCTCCGCTTCCCGCGCCGCGTCGTCACCAAGAACAAACTGTGGGAGAAGACCGCGAAAGCGTACGACTTCGTGGGCTTCGAGCCGCGCGGCGTCGGCCACTCGGCGCCCGTGTCCTGCGTGGACCCCCAGGAGTTCGTGAAAGCACCCAAGCTGGACCCGGTACCCGACAGCGAGGCCGACAAGCGCGTCCAGCGCAAGCTCGCCGCCGAGTACGCGGACGGCTGCCAGGAGCGCAGCGGCGCGCTGCTGCCGCACATGACGACGCCGAACACCGCCCGCGACCTCGACGTCATCCGTGCCGCCCTCGGCGAGAAGAAGCTCAACTTCCTCGGCGTCTCCTACGGCACCTACCTGGGCGCCGTCTACAGCACCCTTTTCCCGACACACGTACGCCGCATGGTCTTCGACTCCGTGGTCAACCCGCGCACGGACAAGATCTGGTACGAGGTCAACCTCGACCAGGACGTCGCCTTCGAGAAGCGCCTGATCGACTGGATGACGTGGGTCGCGAAGAACGACGCCGCCTTCCACCTCGGCGACACCTACGGCGAGGTCCGCGCCCAGTGGGAGAAGCTGCGCGCCACCGCGAAGAAGCAGCCGCTGGACGGGACCGTCGGCCCGGCCGAGCTGCACGCCTACTTCCAGAACGCGCCCTACTACGACTCCTACTGGGTCGAGGTCGCCACGAACTGGAGCAAGTACGCCGCCGGTGACCCCAAGTCCCTCATCGAGGCGGCGAGCCCCGACATGGCGGACAAGGCCGGCAACGCCGCCCAGGAGAACGGCAACGCCGTCTACACGGCCGTCGAGTGCGCGGACGCCAAGTGGCCGCGCAGCTGGTCGAAGTGGGACCGGGACAACACCCGCATCCACCGGGCGAGCCCCTTCTTCACCTGGGGCAACGCCTGGATGAATCTGCCGTGCGCGACCTGGTCGAGCAAGCAGCAGCGTCCGCTGGAGATCGAGAGCCGCAAGGGCCTGCCGCCCACGCTGCTCGTCCAGGCCACCCGGGACGCGGCCACGCCGTACCCCGGCGCCCTCGAACTGCACGAGCGGCTCAAGGGATCGCGCCTGGTCACGGAGAAGGACGCCGGTTCGCACGGCATCACCAACATCCCGAACCCGTGCCTCAACGACCGCGTCGACGCCTACCTGTTGACCGGCAAGCTCGACGCCTCCGACGTGACGTGCGGCCCGCACGCCACACCGAAGCCGTAACAGCCCCCTGCGGCGCCCCTATTGGGAGATCGTCTCGATCCGAGGCGAGGCGATCTCCCGGTAGTCCGCCGTCCGCAGCGCCAGCGAGCGGTCCAGCCGCGCCGCGTTGAAGAAGATCTCCTCATGCTTCAACAGGGCGGGATCCACGACGAGTTCGAGCTCCGGGTCGAACGAGAACGGCAGGATCGTCCCGCTCACGCTCCCCGAGAGCCGCTCTGCCACCTCCTGCGTCGCGAAGCCGGCGTACGTACCGCCGAGCAACGCCTTCAGCGCGTTGAGGTCGACGCGCCGGTCGCCCGGCACCACGGCCAGCGCGTACCGCTTCGTCTTCTTGCCGGTCTTCACCATCACCACGATGCACTTGGCGGCCTGCTCCAGGGTGTTGCCGCGCAGCGCGCTCACCGCCTCCGTGGCGCCCTCCGGCTCGTGTTCGATGACCCGGTAGGCCGCCCCCCGCTCATCCAGCAGTCCCACCAGCTTCGTGTACTGGGCGTGCTGCTCGCTCACTCAGTCCTCCTGTCGCGCCAACCAGGCGTCTTCCGCTGCGTAGTCGAAGAGATCGACATTGGGATCATAGGTCGCGGCCATCTTCGGGAACGCCTCCCGCCAGTCCCTGTCGCCGAGCTGGTCGACGAGCCAATGGACCGTCTCCGCAAGGGAGTCGGCGTACGTCCTCACCGGGCGGTATCCCAACTCCCGCTCCGCGGCCGACATGTCGTACACCACCGGGTGCCGTGCGGACCACGGGGTGAGGCCGACGCCGCGCTCCGGAGGGTCACCCTCCACCAGCACCGTCCGCGTCTCCACGCCCATCACCGCGTCCACGGCGGCGCCGATCTCCGCGACGGTCGGCGCGGCGGGGTCTCCCGCGTTGAGCGCCCGGGACCCCGGCCGGGCCGCCGCGAGACGCACCAGCTCCGCGAGGGTGTGCGCGCTCACCGGGTGGAAGCGGCTGCGCCCGCCGTGGGCGAGCACCCGGACCCGCCTGCCGTCCACATTCCGCTTCACGAAGTACAGCTCGCGGGGTGTGCGGCAACCCGGCCCGTGGATCGCCCCGGCCCGCAGCAACGTCACCGGCAACCGCTCGCCGAGCGCCAGGAGCTCCTGCTCCAGGGCGACCTTGCGCGCGCCGTACGTGGTGTCGCCGGGCGCGACCGTCGGCTGGGTCTCGGGGAGCGGCACGAGGTACTCGGGGAAACCGTCCGGCTCGTCCTGGGTGTCGAAGCTGCGGCCCCGCGCGTCCTCGTACACCGCTCCGCTGGAGAGCACCACGGCCGACCCGATCCGGTCGGCGAGCGCCGCGTACTGACGCGCGTGCCCCCGGTGGAAGGCGACCATGTCGACCACCAGCTCCACGCCGTCGCCGAGCACCTCCGCCAGCGCCGCGTCGTCGTCCCGGTCGAGCCGCGCCTCGCGTACGTCACCGGGCCACTGCTCGTCGCGCCCGCCGGTCCGCGAGACCGCCGTCACCGCCCAGCCGTCCTCGGCGAGAGCCCGTACGGCCACGCGCCCAGTCTGTCCCGTCGCGCCGATCACCACTGCGTTCCTCATGCAGGGAACGTACGTGGCGGCCCCGGCGCGATCGAGAACGTCTGCTCTCAGCAGAGTGTCGCGGGGCCGCGCCGCCGGCCCGGCGGCGGATCGGTCGCCTCAGCGCAGCGGCATCCGGGGGAACCTGCGGGACTCCTTCGCCCTCGCCGCGGCACGCTCGGCCTCCTCGGCCTTCACGACCGCCGCGTACTTGTCGACGTACTCCTGCCCGGAGAGCCCCAGGATCGCGTACATGATCTCGTCGGTCACGGCCCGCAGGACCGCCTTCTCGCCGTCCATGCCGTAGTAGCGGGAGAAGTCGAGGGGCTCGCCGAAGCGGATCGTCACGCGTCGGAGGTTCGGCACCTTCTGGCCCGGCGGCTGCGCCTCGAAGGTGCCGATCATCGCGCAGGGGATCACCGGCACCTCCGCCTTGAGGGCCATCGCCGCGACGCCGACCTTGCCCTTGTACAGCCGCCCGTCGTGCGAGCGCGTGCCCTCCGGGTAGATGCCGAGCAGCTCGCCCTTGCGCAGGACGCACAGGCCCTCGCGGATCGCGGCCTGCCCCGCCTCCTTGCCGGAGCGGTCGACGGGGATCTGCCCGGCGCTGCGGAAGAAGGCGGCCGTGAGGCGGCCCTTGAGGCCCGGGCCCGTGAAGTACTCGGCCTTCGCGAGGAAGGTGATGCGGCGCTTGATGATCGCGGGCATCAGGAAGTGGTCCGAGAACGACAGATGGTTGCCCGCGACGATCGCCGCGCCCGACTCCGGCACATGCTCCAGACCCTCGATCCTGGGCCGGAACATCAGCCGCAGCAGCGGGCCGAGGATCACGTACTTGAGCAGTAGATAGAACATGGCGGCCGCCTTCCCCTGATCCCGGTGCCGACGCACAGTAGCCAATCGGCGACGCGGACGCGAGAGCCCGTTCGGGCTCTTCCGGGCCGCCGCACGGGCGATCCACCGGCGAGGCGGCTCGACGCCCGGCGCGGACGGGAGGTCCGCTGGCCTCGCCCGGACGTCCCCGGCGCCACGGGCCGACGCCACAGCACGTCACCGTCACTCACCCGGAGGTTTCGCATGCGTCCGTTCACCGTCGCAGCCGCCGCGCTGATCGCCCTCGGCGCGGCCGTCCCCGCCCAAGCCGCCGACGGGGCCCCCACACGGGAGCGCGGGTTCTTCCTCACCGTCTCGGGCGCCGAGAACTCCTGGGTGCGCGGCGTGATGCTGCGCTGCGAGCCCGAGCCGAGGGGCCCCCACCCGCAAGCGAGGAAGGCGTGCGAGGCGATCCACCGGGCCAAGGCGGACTTCGGCGCCCTCGCTGACGACCCGCACGTGTGCACCAAGCAGTTCGATCCGGTCACGGCGACCGCGGTCGGGACCTATCGGGACCGGTTGATCGCGTGGCGGAAGACGTATGCGAACGCCTGTGAGATGCATGTCGACACCGGTCACGTATTCCGGTTCTGACACGGGCCGACCCGCCGTGCACCCGGCTGTCGCGCGGCATCGCGCTCACGTGGCGCGCGACAGCACCATCCCGAGCGTGATCAGCCCGAGCACGACCCAGCCGAACCACAGCCAGCCGTTGCTTCCGAGCGCCACCGAGTAGGCCGTCACCATGACCAGGCCTCCGACGGTGAACCCACCCATGGTCTTCGTGGAACCGGGCATCGCTCTCAGCCTCCTCCCGGCAGCCCGCGGCGCGTGCGCGCCGAGACCGCGGTCCGAAGACCATCGTGACCCGCGAGTGCCCTCTCGCGCTACCGTCCGCGTGCGGCCAGTGAGGCCAGATAGGCGTTGTACGCCTCCAGCTCCTGGTCCCCGTCGCGGTCCGCGGCGCGGTCCTTGCGCCGGGACTCACGGTCCTCCGAGCGCCGCCACTGGAAGAGCAGGGCCACAAGCACGACCACGGAGGGGATCTCGCTGAACGCCCAGGCGATGCCGCCCGCGGCCTCCTGGTCGGCCAGCGCGTCGATGCCGAGCGAGGCCGGCGGATGCATGTACGTGCCGATCATCGGCTCGGTCGCCATCATCAGCGCGATGCCGAAGAACGCGTGGAACGGCATGCCCGCGAACAGCTCCAGCATCCGCATCACATAGCCGGGCCGGTGCGGGCCGGGGTCGACGCCCATGATCGGCCAGAAGAAGATCAGGCCGACGGCGAGGAAGTGCACCATCATCCCGATGTGGCCGGCCTTGGAGCCCATCAGCGTGTCGAAGATCGGCGTGAAGTAGAGCGCGTACAGGCTCGCGATGAACAGCGGGATCGTGAACGCCGGATGCGTGATGATCCGCATGTACCGGCTGTGCAGCACCCACAGCAGCCACTCGCGCGGCCCCTTGTGGCCGCGTGCCGCGACCGGCAGCCCGCGCAGCGACAGCGTGATCGGCGCACCCAGCAGCAGCAGGATCGGCGAGAGCATGCTGATCACCATGTGCTGCACCATGTGCACGCTGAACATGACCATGCCGTAGTCGTTGAGCTTGGTGCACATCACCAGGAGCACGGTCAGGATGCCGAGCACGAACGAGATCGTGCGGCCCACCGGCCACTTGTCGCCGCGCCGCACGAGCCGCACCACGCCCCACCCGTACAGGGCGAGGGCCAGCAGGCAGCCGATGAGGAAGAAGGGGTCGGCCGAGAGTTCCAGGCCTCGCCCCAGCGTGAACGGCGGCAGATCCATGTTCATGCCGTGCCCGCTGTGATCCATCCAGTGGCTCCTGATTCGTGCGGATTGTGCGACGTGCGTCGGCACCAGAGTAGAACCGCCCCCGGCCGCTGCTGCGACCGGGGGCGGGTAGTGCAACGAGCAACGACTACAGCTACAGCACGCACTCCGCCTCGGCGTACCGCTCGTCGGGCACGGTCTTCAGCGTCTCGACGGCCTCGGCGAGCGGCACCATCGTGATGTCCGTACCGCGCAGCGCGGTCATGTGGCCGAACTCGCCGCGGTGCACGGCCTCCACGGCGTGCCAGCCGAAGCGGGTCGCGAGGACGCGGTCGTACGCCGTGGGGGTGCCGCCGCGCTGTACGTGCCCGAGGATGACGGGGCGCGCCTCCTTGCCGAGGCGCTGCTCCAGTTCGAGGGAGAGCTGGCGGGCGATGCCGGCGAACCGCTCGTGGCCGTAGACGTCCTTGCCGCCCTCGTCGAACTCCATGGAGCCCGCGCGGGGCTTGGCGCCCTCGGCGGCCACGACGATCGCGAACTTCTTGCCCGCCGAGAAGCGCTCGCCGACCTTCGCGGCCAGCTCCTCGATGTCGAAGGGGCGCTCGGGCACGACGATGGCGTGCGCGCCCGCGGCCATACCGGAGTGCAGGGCGATCCAGCCCGTGTGACGGCCCATGACCTCGACGATCAGGACACGCTGATGTGACTCGGCGGTGGTCTTGAGCCGGTCGAGGGCCTCGGTCGCGACGCCCACGGCGGTGTCGAAGCCGAAGGTGACGTCGGTGACCGCGATGTCGTTGTCGATGGTCTTCGGCACGCCGACGATCGGCAGGCCCGCGTCGGAGAGCAGGCGGGCCGCCTTCAGCGTGCCCTCACCGCCGATCGGGATGATCGCGTCGAGGCCCAGGTCGGCGACGTGGCCCCGGGCGCGCTCCACACCGTCCCGCAGATGGGCGGGCTGCACGCGCGAGGAGCCGAGAATCGTGCCGCCGCGGGCGAGGATGCCGCCCACCGCGTCGAGGTCGAGCTTGCGGTAGTCGCACTCCAGGAGGCCTTTCCAGCCGTCGTGGAAGCCGATGACCTCGTCGCCGTGGTCCACCACCGCGCGGTGCACGACGGAGCGGATGACGGCGTTCAGGCCGGGGCAGTCGCCGCCGGAGGTCAGGACACCAATGCGCATAGCCCGGGAAACCTTTGCAACGTGGGCCGAATGGCCGGACCACGTCGTCCGGCTGGATCCCCGCCACCCTATAGGCGCCGGGGGGCCGTACCGCATCAGGCGTCCGAGGGCTGGACGCCCCCGCTCACATGTGCGGGCGGGGCGTCAAGCGGGCTGCCGCGGCGAGTGCCGGGCAGCGGTTACGCGGGCTGCTGGGCGGCGTTGATGCGCTCGGAGCGCAGCGCCTCGTACCAGCGGTCGTCCGTGGGCGGCAGCGCGTTCACATCGAGGGCCAGCTTCAGCAGCAGGTCCGCGATGAGCGGGTTGCGGGCGAGGACGGGGCCGTGCATGTACGTGCCGAAGACCGTGCCGTTGTACGCGCCCTCGGTGCCGTCGCCCGTGCCGTTGCCCCGGCCGAGGGTGACGCGGGCCAGCGGCCGCGCGTTCGGGCCGACGTGCGTGACGCCCTGGTGGTTCTCGAAGCCCGTCAGCGGGGGCAGGCCCAGCTGCGGGTCCATGTCGGCGAGGACGTCACCGACGCAGCGCTCGCCCTCGCCGCGCGTGGAGACCACGTCGAGCAGACCGAGGCCCGGCTCGCGCTGACCGAGGTCGTTGATGAACTCGTTGCCGATGATCTGGTAGCCGGCGCAGACCGAGAAGACGATCGCGCCGTTGCCCACGGCGCGCTGGAGGCCGCCGTCGCGGCGCAGCCGCTCGGCCGCGAGGCGCTGCGGGCGGTCCTCACCGCCACCGATCAGGTAGATGTCGCCGGAGGTGGGCACCGGCTGGTCGCTGCGCACGTCGTAGCGCTCGACCTGGAGGCCGCGCTGGCGGGCGCGGCGCTCCACGACCAGGGCGTTGCCCTGGTCGCCGTACGTGCTGAGCAGGTCGGGGTAGACCCACACCAGCCGCAGGCTGTTGTCGCTCATGCTCATGTGTCCCTACGAATGGTCTAGAAGGGCCGGTGGGGGTCAGTTGCCGACGCGGCGGCGCAGGTCCTGGAACGCGGTGTAGTTCGCGATCGTCTCGATGCGTCCCGGCGGGGCCAGCTGCACCGCCTCGTCGACGGTCTCGCAGACCCGGAAGTCCAGGCCCGCGACCTCGAGACGCACGGCGAGGTCCAGCTTGCGGTCGCCGAGCACGAAGATCGGGTGACCGGCGAGACGGGTGTAGTCGACGTCCCACAGCCAGGAGGTGTCCGTGCCGTCCGCGCCGCGGGCGTTGACGGAGAGGATCACCGGGGTCGGCGGCGGGTCGATCAGCGAGAACGTCTCGAGCCAGCCCGCGGGGTTCTTCGCGAGCAGCAGCCGCAGGTCACGCCCCTGGAACTGCACGACGTCATAGCGCCCGGCGACGGCCTGCACCTGGTACATCCGCTCCAGGGCGACCTGCGGGGGCACACCGAAGACGGCGGCGACGGCGGCCGAGGATGTGGCGTTGGCCTTGTTCGCGCGGCCGGGCAGCTGGAGGTGGATCGGCCAGGCCGAACCGTGCGGGTCCAGGACGTGGTCGCCGGAGAGCACCCAGCTGGGCGCCGGGCGGCGGAAACCGCACTCGCCGCAGAACCAGTCGTCCCCGGGGCGCTGCATGACGCCACCGCAGGACGGGCACGACCAGGCGTCGTCCTTCCACTCCTGGCCCGCGGCCACCCACACCACGTTCGGCGAGGAGGAGGCGGCCCAGACGACCAGCGGGTCGTCGGCGTTGGCGACGACGACGGCCTTGGAGCCGGCCAGGCCCTCGCGCCACTTCTCGGCGAGCATGCGGGTCTCGGCGGCGCGGTCCAGCTGGTCGCGCGAGAGGTTCAGCAGCGCGATGGCCTTCGGGTCCACGTCACGGGCGACGCCCGCGAGGTACTTCTCGTCGACCTCGATCACGCCGTACCTGGCGTCGGAGCCACCGGCGAGCGCCGAGGTGATCCCGGCGGGCATGTTGGCGCCGAGGGCGTTGGAGACCACGGGGCCGCTGGCGCGCAGGGCCTCCGCGATCAGGCGCGTGGTGGTCGTCTTGCCGTTGGTGGCCGACACGAGGACCACGTCCAGGTGTGTGGCGAGGCGGCCCAGCAGCTCGGGGTCGAGCCTGAGGGCGACCTTGCCGCCGATCACCGATCCGCTGCCGCGGCCCGCCGCGCGCGACACCGCCGCGGCCGCCTTGCCCGCCGTCACGGCCAGCTTGGCCCGCGGCGACAGCGGGTCCGTGTTGCCTGACATCTGTCGAGATCCTCCTTGCGTACGGCGCCGCGCCTGCCCGGCATCGTTTCGTTGCTCAGCCTATCGAGATCCGCTGACAAGCCCGAACCGCGGCACCACGTCGATGCCGCTCCTGCCATGGACCGTACTCTTGCCGCCATGCGACACGGCTCGATCCCGGGCGCCTCGGGGCGCGTACGACCTCTGACCCTGCTCGGTGACCCCGTGCTGCACACGGCCTGCGAGGAGGTCACCGACTTCGGACCCGAACTGGCGCGGCTCGTCGAGGACATGTTCGCGACGATGTACGCGGCGCAGGGCGTGGGCCTGGCCGCGAACCAGATCGGCGTCGCCCGGCGGGTGTTCGTCTACGACTGCCCGGACGACGACGATGTCCGCCACCTGGGACACGTGGTCAACCCGAGGCTGGTCGAGGCGGACGGCGTCACCGTGCGCGGGCCGGAGGGCTGTCTGTCGCTGCCCGGCCTCGAAGCGGGCACGCCGCGCTTCGACCACGCCGTGGTCGAGGGCTTCGACGTGCGCGGGGAGCCCGTGCGGGTGCACGGGACGGGCTGGTTCGCGCGCTGCCTCCAGCACGAGTGCGACCACGTGGAGGGCGGCGTCTACACCGACCGTGTCACCGGCTGGCGGCGCCGCAGGGTGCTGCGGGCCGCCGCCAGGGCCCCCTGGAACCACTGAGCTCCGCCGGGGGCGGCTCAGAACCCCGGCCCGCCGACGCGGTTGCCCGCGGCGGCCAGCCGCCCCCAGAGCAGATCCGCCAGGCTGCGCACCAACTGCTCGCGCGGACACGGCCGTTCGCCGAGCCACCAGTCGCCGGCCGCGTGCATCATGCCGACGATGCCGTGCCCCCAGACGCGGGCGAGTTCGGCGCTCTGCGGGCCGAGGTCGACGCGCTCCTCGATGACCTCCGCCAGTTCTTCGCCGAGGCGGCGCAGCAGGGGAGCGGAGTGCAGGCCGACGTCGAAGCCCTGCTCGCCCGGTGAGGGCGCTTCGGAGGGGTGCATCAGGAACCGGTAGACCTGCGGGCGTGCCTCGATCGCCGCGAGATAGGTGTCGAGCGTCGCCTCGACCCGCTCCCTGCGCTCGGCGGGCGCGTCCAGGGCGGCGCGCAGCGAGGCGAGCAGGGCGTCCGTGTGCCGCTTGGCGAGCGCGGCGTACAGTCCGCCCTTGTCGCCGAAGTGGCGGTAGAGGATGGGCTTGGTGATGCCCGCCTCGGCGGCGATGGCGTTCATGGAGGCGCCGGGGCCGTCGCGGAGCACCACCCGGTCCGCGGCCTCCAGCAGCTCCCGTCGGCGCTGTCCATGGTCCGCGGATCTCTGCTGATCGGCTGGTTGTGTGGTCCCCATAAGCGTTTCTCCCCGCCCGTGCGATTGCGTGACGCACGCGCAACGTAACACCCGGGGTGTGGCGCGCATCGAACGGGTTGCCGGGAGTTGACACGGACTACTGGCCGGTAACAGACTTCGGTTACCGCTGGTAACGCCGCAATTGATCGCAGGTCCTGGAGGGGTCATGGCCGAGTTCACCATGGAGCTCAACGACGAGCAGAAGGAGGTCCGGGACTGGCTCCACGGGTTCGCCGCGGAGGTGATCCGTCCCGCGGCCGCGGAGTGGGACGAGCGCGAGGAGACTCCCTGGCCCATCATCCAGGAAGCGGCCAAGCTCGGCATCTACTCCCTCGATTTCTACGCCCAGCAGTTCTTCGACCCCACGGGCCTCGGCATCCCGATGGCCACCGAGGAGATCTTCTGGGGCGACGCGGGCATCGGCCTGTCCATCATGGGCACGGGCCTGGCTGCCGTCGGCGTCCTCGCCAACGGCACCGAGGAGCAGATCGGCACCTGGATACCGCAGATGTACGGCGACGCCAACGACGTCAAGGTCGCCGCCTTCTGCTCCTCCGAGCCGGACGCGGGCTCCGACGTGGCCGCCATGCGGACCCGAGCCGTCTACGACGAGGCCAAGGACGAGTGGGTCCTCAACGGCACGAAGACCTGGGCGACCAACGGCGGCATAGCCAACGTCCACGTCGTCGTCGCGGTCGTCGACCCCGAGCTCGGCTCGAAGGGACACGCCTCCTTCATCATTCCGCCGCACACAACCGGCCTGTCCCAGGGCCAGAAGTTCAAGAAGCACGGCATCCGCGCCTCGCACACCGCAGAGGTGGTCCTCGAAGACGTACGCGTCCCCGGCCACTGCCTGCTCGGCGGCAAGGACAAGCTCGACGAGCGCCTCGCCCGCGCGCGGGAGCGCGCCAAGGCCGGTGGCGAGCGCGTGAAGAACGCCGCGATGGCCACCTTCGAGGCGTCCCGCCCGGCGGTCGGTGCCATGGCGGTGGGCACGGCCCGTGCCGCGTACGAGGAGGCACTGGAGTACGCCAAGACGCGTACGCAGTTCGGCCGCCCGATCATCGACAACCAGGGCGTCGCCTTCCAGCTGGCGGACATGCGGACCCAGATCGACGCCGCGCGTCTGCTGGTGTGGCGCGCCTCGTGGATGGCGAGCACCGGCAAGAAGTTCGAGTCGGCCGAGGGCTCCATGTCGAAGCTCTACGCGAGCGAGGTCGCCAAGAAGGTCACCGCCCAGGCCGTGCAGATCCTCGGCGGCAACGGCTTCACGCGCGAGTACCCGGTGGAGCGGATGCACCGGGACGCGGCGATCTACACGATCTTCGAGGGCACGAGCGAGATCCAGCGCCTGGTCATCGCGAGGACCCTGTCGGGGATGCCGATCCGCTAGGGCCTGTCTGACAATTCCCGCCTGCCTCGCGACGCCATGCACGCACTCTCGCCGCACCGGGCGCAGAGCCAAGTACATCCAGTACGAGGCCCTACGCCCGGCACGCCGAGAGCACGCACCTGACGCCGCGAGGCCGCCCTCCGGGCGACGACGCGAATTGTCAGACAGGCCCTAGGCCGCACCTCCGTCCTCGTATCCGCCCCCGTCGCTACGCGGCGGGGGCGGATCGACGCCGTCACGGCCGGTACACGTACGGCGTGGTCGTGCACAGCGTGGTGAAGCCGAGGCGGTCCAGGATCGGGCGGCTGTCGTCGGAGGCGTCGACCTGGAGGTAGCGGTAGCCGCGCTCGGCGGCGATGCGGGCGCGGTGGGCCACCGTGGCGCGGTAGATGCCCTTGCCGCGCCACTCGGGAGCGGTGCCGCCGCCCCACAGGCCCGCGAAGTCGGTGCCGGGGCGGAACTCCAACCGGGCGCCGCACACGGGGCGGTCGCCCGCCATGGCCACGACCGCGACGATCTCGTCCGGCGTCTCGGTCAGCTGGGCGAGGACCCGCTTGCCCAGCTGCTCGCTCAGCGCGACGTCGCCCTCGCCGAAGGCCGCGAGGTGCGCCTCGGCCATGAGCTCGACGCCCGCCGCGTCGGTCACCGGGAGCAGCCGGATGCCCTCGGGCAGCTCCGGCCCGGCGGGCAGGCCGTCGGACTCGGCGACCATCACCGTCTCCAGCGGATCGGCCACGAAGCCGGCCGCGAGGAGCCGCTCGGCCAGATCGGCGGGGTGGTCGTAGGAGTGCAGCTTCCACTCGAACTCGCGTCCCGCGTCCGTGAAGTGACGCACCTGCTCCGCGATCACGTCGTCCGCTGTCCTCGCGTCGACGTCCGCCCACAGGACGCCGTTCCAGTCGTGCTCCGAGCCGGTCTGGCGGACGACGCCGCCGATCCGCTCAAGCCGCGTGCCGGATCCCTCACTCCGTGCGTCGCGCCGAATCTGTTGGTCGTACGCGGCCAGAACCGCTGCGTGATCCATCCGGCCACTTCAACAGGGGCGGTGCGGGGCGGCAAGTGAATATCGGCGGGCCGGTTCGGGGGTCAGGACTGCCAGCGGCAGCGGAGGGCGGCGGTGGTGAAACCGGGGCCGTAGGCCACCGCCACGCCCCGCGCGTTGTCGGCGGGGGGTTCTCCATGGGTGCGTTCAAGGACGCGGAACACACTGACGCCGCCGAGGTTGCCCTCGTCGGCGAGCGTGGCGGTGGAGTGGCGCACGGCGTGGGCGCGGAGACCGAGTGCCTCGGCCGTGTCGCCGATGATGCGAGGGCTGCCGGGGTGGACGACCGCGAAGTCGGCGCGGTAGGGACCGAGCCAGTCCAAGATGGTGGGCAGCACGTCGTCGGCCGCGCTGAGCGCCTTCTTCGTGGAGTCGAAGTGGAATCCGTCCGGGGCGATGCGTCCGCGGTACCGGTCGAGGCTGTCCGGCAGCACGTACTCGAGGGAGTCCTCGACCGCGATTCCGGGTCCCAGCGGATCGCTCGTGACGATCGCCGCGGCGGCGGAGTCCCCGAACAGCGCCTTGTAGATCATTGACTCGATGCTCGTGTCGCTGTGGTTGTAGACACTGGAGATGACCTCCGCGGCCACCACCAGGACCTTGCTGCCCGGCCGCGCTGCGACGAGGTCGGCGGCGCGGATGAGCGCCTGGACGCCTCCCGCGCAGGCCAAGGTGGTGAGCGCGATGTGCCGCGCGGTGGGCCGCAGCCCGAGCCGGTCCATGAGCCTGACATCGAGGTTGGGCACCGCCCAGCCGGTGCAGTGAGCCGTGACGATCGCATCGATGTCCTCGCCGACCAGACCCGAGGCGTGCAGGGCCTCGGACGCGGCCCGCTCGGCCATGTCGAGCGCGTCCTCGAAGGCGACGGCGGCACGGTCCTCGATGCCCGCGGCCCCGGCCACGGTCGGCGCGTCGACGGGGCGGCTGAAATGACGCGTGTTGACACCGCAGTTGCGTACGACACGGAGGATCGCGCCGAGGCGGGGATGGTCCGAGTGGTGGGCGCGGATGTCGTCGGCTATGTCACCGGTGGTGACCTTGTGGTCACCGAAGACGGTCAGAGGTCTTGATACGTAAGCAGGCACGGTGGCGCTCCCGCGGGCTCGGTCGGGTGTGGGGGGTGCGGCACAACGTACTTCACCGCGGTGAGCCCGTCGCCTGCTGTGTGCGAAGGGGTGAAGACCGGAAGAGCCCGGTCCTCAGAAGGCCCGCAACATGGGCGCCCGCGTATGCGCTCGCTTCTGGCCGGGATGGAAGACGAGGATGATGAGCCGCGCGCCGGGGGCCGTCATGGGCTGCGCGGCGCACATGGTGACCCAGCCCGGCCCCAACTCGGCGTGCAGCAACGGGCGTTCGTCTCCGTCGGGGTGGGGAAAGGACGCACCGCCCAGATAGAGCGGCCCGGCCTCGGGGTCGGCGAGGATCTCCTTCTCGATCTGCCGCAGGACCTCGTCCTCGGGTCGGGTCGCGAGGGCGGCACGCAACTGCGGCAGAACCAGGGGCGCCCAAGCGGTGTGCCAGTCCGTCAGCACCTCGCGGCCCTCGAGCAGCATCCAGCGCATCGTGTTGGCCGGGACGCTCCGACCCGGGAACAGGGCCGCGAAAGGCTCGTTGTAGGCGAGCAGGTCCCAGGAGGCGTCGGAGACATAGGCGATGTGCCGGATGCTCTCCACGGCCTCCTGCCACACACCGGGGATCTCCTTCCCCGATGACAGGTGGAGCGGCCCGGGGGGATCCTGCAGGAGCGCGTATCGGCAGAGTGACACCCACTCCTGCTCATTGAGCCCGAAGAGGCGCGCGACGTCACGGAGCAATGCCGCCGGCGGATTGGGGTAATTGCCGGATTCGAGACGGTGGTACGTCCCGAAGGTGCGGTGCAGCAACTGATCGACCTGGTGCTGTGACAGGCCGGGAGCCCGCCGTCCCTGACCGCTCGGCCGCGAGAAGCCATGCGATTCGGGGGCAATGAGGGCGCGTCGTTCGCGGAGCAGAGCGCGGAGCGCCGTCTTGTTCATGGTGGGTAATCCCTCTTGGTACACGCCGAGTTGGAGCGTGATCAGTCTAAATATTCACATCTTCTTTGGTAGTAAACATTGCCCGAAGAAAACGATCAGCCGCTGCGGCATCATGGTGTGCGCGACCTCGCCGACCTGCGGATTTGATCGTCGGCGGGTGCGCGGGCACAACTGTGGGGCATCTTGTCCGGGGAGCTTGAGAATGGCTGAAATTCCCCGGCATTGGGTACCCCCTAGGCCCATCGGGCCGACGTGGGAAGCGCGTGGGACGGTTGTTCGTATTCCGATCCGTGTGGTCGGAAACAGGGCAACGCCGGACCGCGTGGACCTTCCTCCAGGTCCGGTTTCATGGGTCCACCGGCTGCGGTCGGTGCCGTCACTCGCCATTACGTAGCGGCCACGGTACCGACCGCCCGTGGTTGTCCCCGGCCACGTCACGCGGCCCTTATCCGTTCCTCGGCCCGCGCCAGGATCTCCGTGACCCGCAGCCCGAACCGGACGTCGCAAGGGTGCGCCGTGCCGGTGCGCACGGCCGTGGCCAGTTCGCCGATCGCGGTGTCGAAGGCCTCGTCGGCGCCCTCCCACGGCGGCAGTACGGCGATGCCGTTCTCGCCGCGCAGCTCCACGGCCAGGCCCGAGCCCTTGGCCGGCGCCGTCAGGCTCAACGCCGCCGTGCTGGAGGCGCCGCTCGTGTGCCGCAGGATCAGGTGGGCCGTGTCGCCGGGCCCCGGAGCGGCCGTCACGTCGCTCACGTCGCCGAGGATCGGCAGCAGCATCGACAGGGCGTGCGGTCCCACGTCCCACAGGCCCCCGCGGCTCGCGCGCCACGGGGAGGAGAACGGGGCGGTTCCGTCCGGGGTGTAGAACGAGCCGTACCAGTCGGCGCGGCCGGTGAACCAGCCGCCGACGGTGGCCTGTTCGGTCACCCAGGCCGAGCTGAGGGTGGCGAAGCGCAGCGTGAAGAAGACCACGGACGCCACTTCGGCGCGCTCGGCCGCCCGGACCAGGTCGCGTGCGGCGTCCGGCGTCGTGGCCACCGGCTTGTCGAGGAGCAGGTGGCAGCCCGCCGCCGCGGCGCGCGCGGCCAGCGGCGCCTGCACGTCGGGCGGGACCGCGAAGGCCACGGCGTCACTGGCCGCGAAGAGTTCGTCGGCGTCCGCGTACGCCGTCGTCCCGTGGGCGGAGGCGAGTGTGGCCGCGGCCTCCGGACGGCGGCCCCACACACCGCTGAGATCGATGTCCGGGTGCCGGGCGAGGGCAGGGGCATGCGTGGCGGTGGCCCAGGGGCCCGTGCCCACGAGGCCGATGCGGAGACGGTTCATGGGCGGCAGTATGACCGAAGCGGTCCGAAAGGGGCTTCTCGCGGCAGAAACCCCCCTCATCAATGGCCTGTTGCCGACGGCCCGCATTTACGGACCGGACGGCGGCAAGGTGGCTCGGCACATGTCAATTTCCTGCGGGTGAATACCCATTCACCCGCTATGGAGAATTTCCATGCACTTCATCGGTGAGTGCCCGACGGCCTCGGCCGTCAACTCGGCCGTCGCAAGTGCCCCGCCCCGCCGGCACGCCGGCCGTCCGAGGGCGCTCGCCGCGCCGTACGACGACCACCGCGGCGAGCCCCACCGCCAGGCCGAGCACCGTCTGCGCGCCGAAGGGTTCACCGAACATCAGGGCGCCCCACAGGGCCGTCACCGGAGCCATGAGGACATCAGCGTATTGACCTGGGTGACCCCGGAGCGCCGCAGGATCAGCCAGTACAGGCCGTACCCGCCGAACGTGGAGAGCGTCACGAGCCAGCCGATCGCGACCCAGAAGGACATCTCGGTCGGCGGCGTCGCGGCTCGCGCCGCGACGGCGAGCGCCGTGAAGACGACGGCACTTGTGAGGCAGTGGACGGTCATCGACACCGCCGGGCCGACCGGGCGCGTCGTGCGCCGGTCCAGGAACGTCGCCGCCACCAGCGACAGCATGCCGAGGAACGGTACGAGGTAGGCCCACCACGCGGTGTCGCCGCCGCCCGCGAAGTCGGCCGCCGTGACGATGACGACGCCGCCGACGCCGAGCCCGAGGCCGATCCACTGCGTGCGGGAGACGAACTGTCCCAGCAGCGGACCGGCGAGCGCTCCCGCCACCAGGGGCTGGGTTCCGTCGATCAGCGCGGTGGTGCCGCTGGAGACGCCGAGCTGGATGGCGTAGTACACGGTGAGGAGATAGCCGCTCTGCGACAGCGCGCCCACGAGCACCTGCCGCCCGACGTCCCGTGCCGTCAGGCCGCGCCAGGACGCGCGGGTCAGAGTCAGCGCGACGAGCCCGAGGACCAGGGCCAGCGGCAGGAACCGCCACATGAGCACCGTCACCGCGGAGGCGCTGCCCGCACCGAGCTTGGCCCCGATGAACCCGGAGCTCCAGGTCAGCACGAAGGCGATGGAGAGCAGGACGTTCATGGTTCTCCTTCCCCGCGACGGCCGCCCCGGGTCCTGGGGGAGAGAGCCGGCGCGAGAGAGTAGACCGATCTGTTTACTTCCGAGGTCGAGTATACAGACCGGTCTACTATGGCTTTATGACTGAGAAGGCGTACGAGAACCAGAAGGCGCAGGAGAGCCAGAAGGCGTACGGGAGTGAGAAAGCGCCCGGGAGTGAGAAGGCGTACGGGGCGCCGGATGCGGTCGCCGCGCCGCGGCGCGTCACCATGACGCCGGCGGCGCGCCGCGCCCTCGACGCCGCGGGACGGCTCTTCTACGAGCGCGGCATCCACGCCGTCGGCGTGGACCTGATCGCGGCCGAGGCCGGGGTGACGAAGAAGACCCTCTATGACCGGTTCGGTTCCAAGGAGCAGATCGTCGTGGAGTACCTCGCCGACCGGGACGAGCGCTGGAGGTCGTTCCTCGCCGGGTATCTGGCGGCGGCCCCCACGCCGCGCGCCCGGATCCTGGCCGTCTTCGACGCCTCGCGCGACTGGGCGGCGGACCGTTCCGCCAAGGGGTGCAGCATGGTCAATGCGCACGCCGAGATCAGCGACGCCTCGCACCCCGCGTATCCGATCATCACCGGCCAGAAGGCGTGGATGCTCGCGCTCTTCACCGGCCTGGCCCGCGAGATCGCCCCGGAGGGCGCCGACCGCCTGGCGCGGACCCTGATGCTGCTGCATGAGGGCGGCCTCGTCGCGCACGGTCTGCACGTCTTCCCCGGCGCGGTCGAGCAGGCCAGGGACGACGCGGAGCGGCTGCTGACGGCCGGCGAGGCGCCGGGCGCCGTCGACCGTTGACAAGTCTTTGCCGGTGGCCGGAGTGTTTCCGTCTGTGATCTTGGGCGGCCCCGACTTCTTGGGGCGGGGGCCGTATCTCCGCGAAGGCGTGCTCTCTGGCCTTGGCAAAGTGCGGCCGAAAGTGTGGGGGTGGTGGTCCCCGCTCGGTTTCCGGGATGTTGACGGTACGCAATCGCAGGCGCACGATCGGCATATAGGTGCTAGATACACCTAGTTCGCCGAGCGGGAGGAAGCGTATGTGTGGCATCACCGGCTGGGTCTCCTTCGACCGTGACCTGACGGCCGCGTCCACCACCCTGGACGCCATGACGGAGACGATGTCCTGCCGCGGTCCGGACGACCGCGGCACGTGGGCCGCCGGCCCCGCCGGGCTCGGTCACCGCCGGCTCGCGATCATCGATCTGCCCGGTGGGCGCCAGCCCATGACGGTCGAGACGCCGACCGGAACCGTCGCCCTGGTCTACTCGGGGGAGACCTACAACTTCACCGGACTAAGGCGTGAACTCGCGGGCCGCGGCCACCGGTTCACCACCGAGTCCGACACCGAGGTCGTCCTGCGCGGCTATCTGGAGTGGGGCGAGTCCCTCGCCGAGCGGCTCAACGGCATGTATGCCTTCGCGCTCTGGGACGCCCGGCACGACAAGCTCGTCATGATCCGCGACCGCATGGGCATCAAGCCGTTCTACTACTACGAGACCCCGGACGGCGTCCTCTTCGGCTCCGAGCCCAAGGCGATCCTCGCCAACCCGCTGGCCCGCCCGCGCGTCGGCATCGACGGACTGCGGGAGCTGTTCTCCGTGGTCAAGACGCCCGGCCACGCCGTGTGGGAGGGCATGCGCGAGGTCGAGCCCGGCACCGTGGTGACCGTGGACCGCTCGGGGCTGCGCCGGCACGTCTACTGGTCGCTGGAGACGAGGCCGCACACCGACGACCGTGACGCGACCATCGCGAAGGTGCGCGAACTCCTCGAAGACATCGTGCGCCGCCAGCTCGTCTCCGACGTGCCGCGCTGCACGCTTCTCTCCGGCGGCCTCGACTCCTCCGCGATGACGGCCCTCGCCGCGCGACAGCTGGCCGAGGCGGGGGAGACGGTGCGCAGCTTCGCCGTCGACTTCGTCGGCCAGGCCGACAACTTCGTCGCCGACGAGCTGCGGGGCACGCCCGACACGCCGTTCGTGCACGACGTCGCGGAGGCGGCGGGCACCGAGCACCGCGACATCGTCCTGGACTCGCATGCCCTCGCCGACCCCGACGTACGCGCCAAGATGATCCGCGCGCGGGACATTCCCATGGGCTTCGGCGACATGGACGCCTCGCTCTATCTCCTCTTCCGGGCCATCCGCGAGCACTCCACGGTCGCGCTCTCCGGAGAGTCCGCCGACGAGGTCTTCGGCGGTTACCTCCAGTTCTTCGACGAACAGGCGCGTACGACCGACACGTTCCCCTGGCTGGTGCGGTTCGCCGATCACTTCGGGGACGACTCCGGTGTCCTGCGCCCCGATCTGACCGCCGCGCTGGACCTGCCCGCGTACATCAAGGAGAGTTACGCGACAGCCGTCGACGGCATCCGGCGCCTGGACGGCGAGAGCGACTTCGAGTACCGGATGCGCAAGATCTGCCATCTGCACCTGACCCGCTTCGTGCGCGTCCTGCTCGACCGCAAGGACCGCGCCAGCATGGCCGTCGGCCTCGAAGTGCGCGTGCCGTTCTGCGACCACCGGCTGGTCGAGTACGTCTACAACACGCCCTGGGCGCTGAAGTCCTTCGACGGGAGGGAGAAGAGCCTGCTGCGGGAGGCGACCGCCGATCTGCTGCCGCGGTCGGTGTACGAGCGGGTGAAGAGTCCTTACCCCTCCACGCAGGACCCCGAGTACGCCCGCGCCCTCCAGGGGCACGTCAAGGGCCTGCTCGCGCGGCCCGGTCACCCGGTCTTCGAACTGGTGGACAGGGAGTGCGCGGCGCGGGCCGCCGAGCGGGAGGCGCCGCAGATCACCCAGGCGTCACGGCGCGGCCTGGAGCGCACCCTGGACCTCGCGCTCTGGCTGGACCTCTATCAGCCGGACATCGCGCTCTCCTGACGTGGCCGCAGGGCCTTCCCCGGCCCCGCTCACTCCTTGGGCTCACCCGAGGCGGCGAGCGTGTCGAGGAAGCGACGGAGCGCGGGCTTCCCGTCCGTCCCGAGGCTCCGCTGGACCGGCGGCACGCTCGCCCCGCGCCGGGCCTCCGGGATCCGGCACGGGTCGAGGCGCTCCTCGGCGCGGACGGTCACCGCGCGGCGTATGAACTCCGCCACCGGCATCCCGAGCCGGTCCGCGTGGAGCAGGACCGAGGCGTACTCCTCGGGCGTGAACAAGACCTGCACAGGCTGGGCACCGTCCATGGACGCATGATGCCGTCCGGGCGGATGTGACGCGGTGCGCTCGGCATATTCGCCCACGAACGCGTGAAAACCAACGGAAGGCGGCGACGTGAACGAGAAGTGACCCCGACCGGACGGGGGAATCGCGGTCGGGGCCACATCATGTTCAATAATAAACCACCGTGAGGTGTGCCCGTGCCACGGACGTGCTGGTGTGAGCCGTGTTACGAGAGGGCTCACGCCCTCGCGATCATGACCGCCGACGCCGTGACGCCCACGACGACGATGAAGCCCCGCATCGCCACCGGCGGAAGGCGGCGGCCGTAGCGCGCGCCCACGAGTCCGCCCACCGTAGAACCGGCGGCGATCAGCCCGGCCGCCGCCCAGTCGATGTCGGCGACCGCGATGAAGACGACGGCCGCGATTCCGTTCACGATCGAGGCGAGGACGTTCTTCACGGCGTTCAGCCGTTGCAGGTCCTCGAGGAGGAAGGCGCCGAACAGGCCCATGAGCAGCACGCCTTGGGCCGCCCCGAAGTAGCCGCCGTACATACCGGTGGCGAGGACGCCGCACCACATCGGCACACCGCCGTCCCGCTTCCCCCGGGCCCCGCGTTCCTTGAGCCGCCGGTTGAGCCAGGGCTGGAGCAGTACCAGGGCGCACGCACTCAGGATCAGTACGGGCACCACCGCCTGGAAGGCGTCGGCAGGCAGCTTCAGGAGGAGCAGCGCGCCCATGAGGCCGCCGATGAGCGAGGCCGTGCCGAACCGCACCAGGCGCTTCGCCTGCCCCTTCATCTCCCTGCGGTAGCCGTACGCGGCGCTCAGGGTGCCCGGCACCAGGCCGAGGTTGTTCGACACGTTGGCGAGCACCGGCGGGAAGCCGAAGGCCAGCAGGGTGGGGAAGGTGATGAGGGTGCCGGACCCCACCACCGCGTTGAGCCCGCCGGCCGCGACACCGGCGACCCCGACGGCCACCATTTCGAGCGCTTCCACACGTCACCTTTCCCACACGATCGTGGCCCGCCCCCGGGGTCCGGTCGCACCCCGGGTCGGCGCCCGTCACCGGGTCGCCGCCCGGGGCCGACAACGATCTTGAGGCACAGGGAAAACCCAAGTCAATCCTCGGGTTTCCTTGCATCTCCCCAAGCGATACCTTCACCCCTCGTGACCCTGGACGATCTCCGTGTCTTCGTGGCCGTGTGCCGCGCGGGCAGCCTCAGCGCGGTGGCCCGCGACCTCACCTGTACGCAGTCGGCCGTGAGCCAGCACGTCAAACGGCTGGAAAGGGAGCTCGGCGTGAGCCTCCTGGAACGGCACGCACGCGGCGTCGTGCCCACCTCGGCCGGACGCATCCTGCACGCCGCCGCGGCCGATGGCATCGGCGGCATCGACCTCGCGGTGCGGCGCCTGCGGGAGCAGGCGCGGGGGGACGCCGGCTCGGTGCGGATCACCACCGGTGCCACCACCGTGCGGCACTTCATGGCCGAGGCCGTCGTCGGCTTCCGGCAGCGCTATCCGCGCGTCAGCCTGGAGTTCCAGACCGTGGCCTCCAGCAGCGGCTGCTTCGACGCCCTCGCCGCCAACGACCTCGACCTCGCCTGGATCACCCTCGGCGAGCCCGTGCGCGGCATCGAGCAGCGGACCGTCCTGGCCCTGCCGTGGGTCCTCGCGGTCCGCGCCGACGACCCGCTCGCCGACCGGCCCCGCGTCGAGCCCGCCGAACTCGCCGCCGGGCAGATCATCACGCCACCGGCGAACTCGACCTCCCGCGCCCACCTCGACGCCCATCTCGGAGAGCTGGGCGTGACGTTGCCCGCCGGAACCAGTGTCGCCGACTGGGACACGGCCGTCCTCCTCACGGAGCTGGGCCTCGGCCAGGCCGTCGTCCCCGCGCTGCCGGCCGGGCGCGGCGACGCTCCCGCCGGGCTCCGCATGGTCCCGATCCCGCGGCTGCCGCCGCTGTCGGTCGGCTGGGCGGTGCGCCGCTGGGACGCGCTCAGCCCGCTGGCCCGCGCCTTCGCCGACACGGTGGTCGAACACTGCGCGCCGCTCGGCCAGCTCTCCGCTCAGGGCAGCAGCCTGGCGGCGCGCATCTGAAGGTGGCGGGCTTCTGGGTGATACAGGGTGCCTTTCGCGGTGTACCGGTAGGCGGTGAGCAGCGCGGCGATCGCCGCCTGGCACCCAGTTCGCGTCCCGGGTCTTTCGGTCCTGCGCTGCGCGCCGCTCGGCCCGCCGCAGGATCAGGGCAGCAGCCTGGCGGCGCGCATCTGAAGGTAGCGGGCCTCAGGGCGGCTCAACGTGCCCTTGGCCGCCAACCGGTAGGCGTCCAGGGCTCCTTCGAGGTCACCCGCCTCCTCCAGCAGGTGCCCCCGTACGGCGTCGAGGCGGTGATGTCCCCGCAACCTGCCCTCCAGCGCGGCGAGTTCCTCCAGCGCGGCCTTCGGGCCGTGCACCATCGCGTACGCCACGACCCGCCCCAGTTCGGCCATGGGCTCCGGAGCGCGGCGTACGAGGACGTCGTACAGGGCGAGGATCTGCGGCCAGTCGGTGGCGCCGGCGCTCTCCGCCTCGTCGTGCAGCGCCGCGATCGCCGCCTGCAACTGGTAGGCCCCCGCAGGGCCTTGGCCGAGCGCCTCCTCGACGAGCGCGGTACCTTCGGCGATCGCACGGCGGTCCCACAGGGCGCGGTCCTGCTCGTCGAGCGGGATCAGCTCGCCGTGCGGCCCCGTCCTGGCCGCGCTGCGCGCCTCGGTGAGCAGCATCAGCGCCAACAGGCCCGTCACCGCGCCGTCTCGGGGCAGCAGCCGGCGCACGGAACGCGTCAGCCGGATCGCTTCCCGCGCCAGGTCCGCGCGGTGCAGGGCATCCCCTGACGTCGCCGTATAGCCCTCGTTGAAGATCAGGTACAGCACCTGGAGGACCACCGCGAGCCGCGCGTCACGGTCCTCGGGCCCCGGCTGCCGGAACGGCGCACCTTTGACCTTCGCCTTCGCCCGGCTGATCCGCTGGGCCATGGTCGCCTCCGGCACCAGGTGCGCGCGGGCGATCTCGGCCGTGGTCAGGCCGCCGACGGCGCGCAGCGTGAGGGCGACCTGACCCGCCGGGGGCAGCGCCGGGTGGCAGCACAGGAACAGCAGCGTGAGCGTGTCGTCGTCCGAGGGGGCGCGGCTCTCGCCCGGCGGGGGAGCGGTGAAGGCGTCACGGGGCGTGAGCAGCGCGGCGTCCTCCTCGCGCCGCCGCCGCGCCTCGTCCGCGCGCAGCTGGTCCATCAGGCGGCGCGAGGCCACCCTGATCAGCCAGCCCCGCGGATTGTCAGGGACGTCCTGCTCCGGCCACTGCCGGGCCGCCGCGAGCAGCGCCTCCTGCACGGCGTCCTCGGCGGCGTCGAAGTGTCCGTACCGGCGTACGAGCGCGCCGAGGACCTGCGGCGCGTGCCGGCGCAGCAGTTCCTCGACTCCGGTCCCACCGGTGGTACGTCTCAACAACCGCCTCCCGCTTCCTGCACGGGCCGGATGACGACGGGCGGCTCGACCAGCCCCTCGGGGCCGGGGCACCGGGTGACGCGCTCGGCGATCTCGGTGACCCGCTCCAGGCTCTCGCAGTCGAGCAGCCAGTACCCGGCGAGGACCTCCTTCGTCTCGCCGTAGGGGCCGTCCGTGATCACCGGGCGCCCGTCCTTGCCCGCGCTGACGAAGCGGGCCCGCGCGGGCTCGGTCAGGCCCTGCGCGTCGATGAGCTCCCCGGACTCGGCGAGATCGTTGTTGATCTCGTTCATGAAGGCGAACATCGCCTGGAGTTCCTGCTCGCTCCAGACCGGGCTGTTCTCGGAGGGCTTGCCCGCCATCGCCTCGTAGTCGGCCTGTGAGCCCTGGACCATCACCAGATACTTCATGACTTCGCTCCTCGGCTGCGCCGTCACCCCTCGTGGGCGACTCTCACAGGGGACGTCGGAGCGGGCGGCGCGTTCTCTACGAGTCACGGAAAGAATTTTTCCGGAACCCGGGGGTTCTCTCCGGCAGCGCGGCGGAACCGGCCGCCCCCAGCATGCTATCGGGGGACGGCGGCGACTTCATGGCGAGACGTATCGAAGAGGGGCGGCAACCTTCTGCGGCCGTGCGGCGACTGCTCAGCGGCCCGTGATCCACGGGCACCCCCCACGTACGTACAGATGGGAAGCGACGCATGAGTGAGCTGCACGGCCACGGCAAGGCGCGGCACCGCAGAAAGAAGACGGCCCTGCTGGCAGGTGTCCCGCTGGCGCTGGCCGCCGCGGGGGCCCTGGCCTACGGCACGGCCTTCGGGGTGTTCGGCGATGACGCGCAGCCGAGGGCCGCGGCCGCCGCCGCGCCGTCATGGGCTAAGGACACCGCCGACGGCTTCGCCTCGGTCCACGCGCTCGGCCAGAAGGGGACGTACGGCGGGCGGGACGGGAAGACGGTCACCGTACGGACCCTCGCCGACCTGGAGAAGTACGCGACAGCCCCGGAGCCGTACGTCATCGTGGTGGCCGGGACGATCTCGATGGACCCCAAGGGCAAGGAGATCAAGGTCGCCTCCGACAAGACGATCGTGGGCGCGGGCACCTCGGGGCAGATCGTCGGCGGCGGGTTCTTCCTCGGCCAGGGCGTGCACAACGTGATCATCCGGAACCTCACGATCCGGGACTCGTACCACGGCACCTGGAACGACAAGGAGCACGACTGGGACGCCATCCAGATGGACGGCGCGCACCACGTCTGGATCGACCACAACGACCTGCGGCACATGGCCGACGGCCTGATCGACAGCCGCAAGGACACCACCTGCGTGACCGTGTCCTGGAACAGGCTCAGCGACAACAACAAGACGTTCGGCATCGGCTGGACCGAGAACGCCACCGCCGACCTGACGATCCATCACAACTGGTTCCGCGAGACGGAACAGCGCAACCCGTCGACCGACAACGTCGCCCACGCCCACCTCTACAACAACTACCTCCAGGACGCCCCGGGCACGGACATCACCTCGTCGTACGGCAACTACGCGCGCGGCAGGACGAAGATGGTCCTGGAGAACAGCTACTTCGACGGAATGAACAACCCCGTCATCAAGGACGCCACCGCCGCCCTGGTCCAGCGCGGCAACGTCTTCTCCCGCACCAGCGGCCGCAACGAGAGCGGCGGCACGGCGTTCGACCCCAAGGCGTACTACAAGTACAGCCTGGACAAGGCTGCCGACGTCCCCGCTCTCCTCAAGTCCGGAGCGGGGCCGCGCGGTTCCATCGGCACGACAGCCGGCGCCCCGGCCGCCGCGAGCACCATCCTCACGGTGGCGAAGGACGGCGGCGGACGGTTTACCAGCGTGCAGAAGGCCGTCGACGCCGTCCCGGCGGGCAACACCTCGCGCGTGGTGATCCGGATCGCCCCCGGCACCTACCGCGAGACGGTCAAGGTCCCGGCGAACAAGCCCCACGTCACGTTCGAGGGCACGGGCCGCAGCCGCAAGGACACCGTCATCGTCGAGGGCCACGCCGCCGGCATGACGAAGCCGGACGGCTCGGGAACGTACGGCACCGGCGGCAGCGCGACCGTCGCCGTGGAGGCGGACGACTTCCAGGCCCGCCACCTCACCTTCTCCAACGACTTCGACGAGGCGAGGAACCAGCAGCTCAACGGCCAGCAGGCGGTCGCGCTGCGCACCGCCGCCGACCGGGTCCGCCTGGACGACCTCATCATCAGCGGCGACCAGGACACGCTGCTCCTGGACACGGCCGCCAAGGAGAAGACGGGCCGCGTGTACCTCACCGACTCCTACGTGATCGGCAACACCGACTTCGTCTTCGGCCGTGCCACCGCCGTGATCGACAGGTCCGTACTCACCCTCAAGAAGCGGTGGAACGGCACCTCGGCCGGCTACGTCACCGCGCCCAGCACCCCGGCCGGACGCAAGGGCTTCCTCATCACCCGCTCGACCGTCGACGGTGATGTCTCCGCCCGGAGCTTCCACCTCGGCCGCCCCTGGCACGCGGGCGGCGACGCGAGCCTCGACCCGCAGACGACCGTCCGCGACACCACCCTCGGCGCGGCCGTGAAGACGGCTCCGTGGACCGACATGGGCGGCTTCTCCTGGAAGGACGACCGGTTCGCCGAGTACAAGAACAAGGGCCCGGGCGCCGGACCCGCCGGCGGTGACCGCCCGCACCTGACGGACGCCCAGGCCGCCGCCCAGGAGACGGCGGACTGGCTCGGCGACTGGAAGCCGGCCTCATGAACACCTCCGGCATCTGATGCCCGCCTCGCCCTGACCGTTCCCCCTGAACTAGCGTGATCCCGTGCCCGCGGACGCCCCGCGGGCACCTCGGGACCGATGGGGGAGTGGGGGCGGCAGTGGCTGTCGACGTCGGGGTGTTCCTGCCGATGCTGCACGGGGACGGGAAGGGACAGGCCGCGGAGTTCGCCGAGGCCGCGCGCCGGGCGGAGGAGCTGGGCTTCGAGTCCGTGTGGGCGAGCGACCACCTGACGGGGCGCGCCCCGATGCTGGACGCCACGGTCACCCTCACCATGGCCGCAGCGGTGACCACCCGCATCAAGGTCGGCCATGGCGTCCTCACCCTCCCCCTCCACCCGGTCGTCCCCCTCGCGAAGCAGCTCGCGAGCCTCCAATACCTCTCCCAGGGACGGCTGTTGGTGGGGGCCGACACGGGCGGCAGCGCCTGGGCGCAGTGGCGCGGCGGGCTGGTGGACACGCCCGCGTGGGCTGCCGCCGAAGTGCCGTACGCGGAGCGGGACCAGCGGACCGACCAGGCGCTGGAGCAGCTGCGGAGCCTGCTGGTGGGGTATCCGACGCAGGTCGGTGCCGCCGAGCTGAGCCTGCGGCCCCGCGTGGGATGGCCGCCCTTCCTGGTCGGCGGCGAGTCCGAGGCCGACCTGCGGCGCGCGATCCGCCACGGCGGCTGGTTCCCGAACCTCGCCTCTCCCGCGTATCTGAAGCGGATGATCCCGCGCCTGTCCGCGCTGGCCGCCGAGACGCACGACACGGCCCCCTGGGTGAGCGTCGCCGTCCCGGCCACCCTCGACGCCGGCGGCACGGGGAAGCGCCGGGAGGCGCAGGCCGACGCGGTGGCGCACCGGTACGGCATCGACGCCGAGCGTGCCGCGGCCACGCTCGTCGAGGGGACACCGGAGCGGGCCGCCGAGCAACTGGTGGAATTCGCGCGGGCCGGGGCCGACCGGATCGTCCTCAGCTTCCCCGACACCGACTGGCGTACGCAGTACGAACTCGCCGCCCGCGCCATGGAGTCGGCGCGTGCCGTCCTCCCGGTCCGGCGGACCGCCACCGCGGGGAGCCAGACGAGCTGCGGCGGATGGGCGCGCGTCACCCTCGACGTCGAACGCGCGACGGGCGCGTACGCCTTCGTCAACCCCCTCAGCGACGACGCCCTGCCCGGCGACCTCGCCGAGGCCCTGGAGGAGGGCGTGCGCGACGGGCTCGCGGGGCAGGACCGTGCCGTGCGGGTGCGTCGCGCGTGGGTGCACGAAGTCGACGCGCACCCACGGGTGTTCCGGGAAGCGGGCCGCAAGGCGGTCACCGAGGCGCTGGCCGCCGAGCGTGCCGAGGCCGCGGCTCGATGAGAGGCCGCGACCAGTCGACGGCCTCCCTCTGGGCAAACCCCAACTACCGCGCTTTCCTGGCCATCCAGACACTCTCCGCCCTCGGGGACTCCTTCTCGTTCGTGGCGATACCGCTGCTCGTGCTGCACAGCACCGGCTCGATCGTGCAGATGGGCCTGGTCACCGGCCTGACGGGCGTCGCCTCCATCGTCACCGGGCTCTTCGCCGGGGTGATCGCCGACCGCGTGGACCGGCGCGCACTCCTCATGGTCACCGACGTGGCGCGGTGTCTGCTGTACGCCACGATCCCGCTGGTCTGGCTCTTCGCGACGCCGATGTGGCTGATCTACACGGTCGTCCCGCTGGCCGGCGGCTTCGCGATGCTCTTCCGGGTCGCGTACGTGACCGTGGTGCCCGCGATCGTCGAACCCGACCAGATCACCAGGGCCAACGCCCATCTCTTCGGCTCGTACGCCGTCGCCACGGTCGGCGGACCGACCCTCGCGGGCTTCGTCACCGCCGCGTCCGGGCCGGTCGCGGCCATCGGGGTCGACGCCGCGACGTTCGCCCTCTCCGCCGCGGGGCTCCTGTTGGTCAAGTTGCGGCCGATGCCGACGCCGCCCACCGACGAGCAAGGAGCGGGCGAGGAGGGCGGCAAGGGCCAACGAGGCGGTGTCCGAGGAGAGTTCCTCGCCGGCATCCGCTTCTTGTGGGCGCACCCCGTCCTGCGGCCGCTGACCGTGCTGCTGTCCCTCTTCATCTTCCTCACGCACGGCATGACCGACGTCATCATCTTCCGCGTGAAGGAGGACCTCGGCCACGGGGACGACACCGTGGGCTATGTGCTGAGCGCGGGGACCATCGGCACCTTCCTTGCCTCCTTCGTGGTCACCCGCGTACGCAAGCGCCTTGGTTTCGGGCCCAGTTGGATCGGCGCCACCGCACTCGGCGGGGTGGTCGTCGCCTGCTTCGGGCTGACCGAGAACGTGCCGGTCATCGGCGCGCTCTCGGCGGGCATGCTGCTCGCCACCGGTGTCGCGGGCATCTGCTCGATGTCCCTGCGCCAGGAAGTGACGCCCAGTCACCTCCTCGGCCGGGTCACCGCGGCGTTCTGGACCACGCACTACTCCCTCGGCCCGCTGGGCGCCGCCGCCGTCACCGCGGCGGCGGCGGGGTTCGGGGTCGCGGAGGTCTGCATGGTGGTGGGGGTGGGCGTGGTGTGCGTGGCGCTGAGCGGGACGCTCACGGGCATCGCGCGCGGCTGAGGCGGGCGCCGGCGGTGGAGCGCCCGCCCGGATTCCGCTCGCTCACCCCGTTCGCGACGCGTCCCCCACCCGCTCCTCCTCCGGGCCGGGCGGGGCCGTCCCGCCGCCTCCGTCCCGTTTCTCGTCCCCGTGGCCGGGCCACCAGGCCGCGTGCCCGATGAGGGCCGTCAGGGCGGGCGTGAAGACCGCCGCCATGACGAAGGCGGCGATGACGATGCCGAAGGAGAGCGAGAAACCCATCTGGGAGAGCGTCGAGTTGCCCGCCAGCATCAGCGTCGCGAACGTACCGGCGAGGATCACGCCCGCCGAGCCGATCGTCGGACCGGAGTGCCGCACCGCCGTGCCGGCCGCGTCGTGCGGACCGCGGCCCTCACGGGCCTCCTCGCGCAGGCGCGACACCATGAGGATGTTGTAGTCGGTGCCGAGCGCGACCACGAACAAGTACATGATCACCGGCAGCATGAACATCAGCCCCGGCTGGTCGCCGAGCTGCTGGAAGAGCAGCGAGGTCGCGCCGAGCGTCGCGCCGAAACCGAGCGCGACCGACAGCATCAGGTACCAGGGCGCCACGAGGCTGCGCAGCAGCAGGCCGAGGATCACCATGATGGCGAGGGCCGCCACGGGGAAGACGACCGAATAGTCGCGGTCCACCGCCTTGTTGATGTCGACGTAGACCGCCGTGACGCCGCCGACCAGCGCCTCGGAGCCGGCCGGCGCCTCCTCGTGGGCGGTGGGGCGCAGCCGGTCCTTGAGGGTGGCGAGCGCCTTGTCGGAGGCGGGCGGATCCGAGAGGATCACCGAGTACGACGCCGTCGTACCGTCCGGGCTCATGCGCGGCGCCGCGACCTCGCCCACGCCCGGGACATCGCCGAGCCGCTCGCGGAAGCCGGCGGCCTGCGCCTTGGCCAGCGGCTCGTCGTCCGTCGAGGAGAGGTAGACGGAGGTGGGGTCGGTGGAACCGGCGGGGAAGCCCTTCTCCAGGTCCCGCATCGCGACCATCGACTCCTTGTCCTTCGGCAGCGAGGACCCGGCGAGGTCGAAATTGGCCTTGTAGCCGAGCGCGCCGAGCGTCAACGCGCCCATGAACAGCGCCGAGACCACCGCCCACACGGCGGGCTTGCGGGCGATCGACGCGCCGAGCCGGGCGAAACCGCTGCCGTGCGGCTCCCGCTGCCAGGACTTCGACGGCCAGAACACCTTCGTGCCGAGCAGCGACACCACCGCCGGTACGAGCGTGAGACCGGCCAGCAGCGTCACGAAGACGGCGATGGCGAGCGCGGGACCCATCGAGCGCAGCATGCCGAGCGAGGAGAGCGTGAGCGCGGCGAAGGCGACGATGACGGCGCCCGCCGCCGACGTGATGGCCTCACCGACCCGCTCCACGGCATGCACCATGGCGCCCTTCGGATCCTCGCCCGCCCGCAGCGCCTCCCGGTAGCGGAAGAGCAGGAACAGGATGTAGTCCGTGCCGACACCGAACAGGACGACGGTCAGCAGCTCCTGGATGGAGGAGTCCGCCTTCATGTCGAAGGCCTTGTTGGCGGAGGCGATCAGCCCGGTCGCCATCGGCGAGATCAGACCGATGAGCACGACGGGCAGCAGCGCGATGATGGGGCTGCGGAAGATGACCAGGAGCAGCACGATGATGATCGCGATCGTGCCGACCCCCACGAGCATGCCGGCGCGCTCGGAGGCGTCCCGCTCGTCGAGGGCCTGGGCCGCGGAACCGGTGATCCCGGCCGACAGGTCCGTGCCGCTCAGCTCCTGCTTGAGGTCCTCCCGCAACTGCTCGACCGCGTCCTGCTGCGAGGTGTCCTCGGGGTCGGTGATCTTCGGCATCGCGACGACCGACGTCTGCACCAGCTTGTTGGGCGAGACCTCGCCGGGCACGACGCCCTGCACTTCCCCGATCTTCTTCGCCTGGAGATCCTTGGAGGCGCGGACCACGTCGGCGGAGTCGGCGGCCGTCAGCTTTCCGCCGTCGGACCGCTCGAAGACGATGATGGCGCCCACGTTCTGCTGCTTCGGGAACTCCTTCTCCTGTACGTCCGTCGCGCGGATCGACTCGTAGTGGTCGGGAAGGAAACTCGCCTCGTCGCTGCTGGAGGTGAGCTTGGGCGCCAGCGAGATCACCGCGCCGGCCACCACCACCCACGCCAGGATGATCCACCAAGGACGGCGGACCACGAAACGGCCCAGACCAGAGAACATCGGCTACTGCCTCTCCTCGCCCCCGAGGCATCACAGTCGTGTTCCGACCAGCATCGGCCGGTCCGGGCGGCCCCGCCACTCGAGCCACTCGATTTGAGTCACTCGCGTCGCGGCGGGACGCCCCCGGTCTCCCGCGGCCCGTTTCCGGCGCCGTCAGAAGTTGATCATGTGTCCGGCCAGGCCGTGCACCGCTTCCTTGACGGCCTCGCCCAGCGTCGGGTGCGCGTGGACGTTGCGCGCCACCTCATGGACGGTGAGGTCCCACTGCTGCGCCAGGGTCAGCTCGGGCAGCAGCTCGGTCACGTCCGGGCCGATCAGGTGGGCGCCGATGATCTCGCCGTACTTCGCGTCGCTGATGATCTTCACGAAGCCGACGGTGTCACCGAGGCCGTGCGCCTTGCCGTTCGCCTGGAAGGGGAACTTCGCGACCTTGACGTCGAAGCCCTTCTCCTTGGCCTGCGCCTCCGTCCAGCCGAAGCTCGCGATCTGCGGCTGCGAGTAGGTGGCGCGCGGGATCATCGGGTAGTCGAGCTCCATCGTCTCGGCGTCCGCGAGGGTCTCGGCGGCGACGACGCCCATGGCCTCGGCGGTGTGCGCCAGCATCAGCTTCGCCGTGACGTCACCGATGGCATAGATGTGCGGGACGCTCGTACGGCAGCGGCCGTCGACGTCGATCGCGCCGCGCTCGGTGAGCGCCACGCCCGTCGCCTCCAGGCCGAAACCGGTGACGTTCGGCGCGAAACCGATGGCCTGGAGGACCTTGTCGGCCTCCAGGGTCTGCTGCTTGCCGTCCTTGCCCGTGACGGTCACCCGGACCTGCTCGCCCGACTCGTCGATCGACTCCACGCGCGTCGAGGTCATCACGTCGATGCCGAGCTTGCGGTACTGCTTCGCCAGCTCCTTCGACACATCCGCGTCCTCCAGCGGCGCGACACGGTCGAGGAACTCGACGATCGTCACCTTCACGCCGTAGTTGTGCAGGACGTAGGCGAACTCGATGCCGATCGCGCCCGCGCCCGCGATCACGATGGAGCGCGGCAGGGAATCGGCGAGGATCTGCTCCTCGTACGTGACCACGCGCTCGCTGCGGCTCGTGCCGGGCAGCAGCCGGGGCGTGGCACCGGTGGCGATGACGCAGTTCTCGAAGCCGATCGTGGTGCTCGTGCCGTCGGACTTCGCCACCTGAAGGGTGTTCGCGTCCAGGAACGTGCCCCGGCCATCGAACTCCGTGATGCCGTTCTTCTTCATCAGGAAGTGGACGCCCTTGACCCGGCCGTCCGCGACCGTGCGGCTGCGGCTGAACGCCTCGCCATAGTCGAAGGACACCTGCCCGTCGACCTTGATGCCGTACGTCTTCTGCTCGTGCGTGAAGAGATGGGCCAGCTCGGCGTTGCGCAGCAGTGCCTTCGTCGGGATACAGCCGACGTTGAGGCAGACACCGCCCCAGTACTTCTCCTCGACGACCGCGACCCGCTTGCCCAGCTGGGCGGCGCGGATGGCGGCCACATAGCCGCCGGGTCCTGCTCCGAGCACGACGACGTCGAAGCGGTCTTCCATGGAAGGTCCTCTCTGGGTACGGATGGCTCTGGCCACGATCATGCGCCATGCGGCTGCCAGGATGGCGGGCGGGTGGCGCACACCACTGTCCGCCCCGGCGGGTCCCGGCGCGCACACGCCCCGTCGGTGCCTCAACCGCCCCCTGGCACACGCCTGTTGCGGTTTCCGCCTTCCGTTCACCCGAACGTGGATCACCGGATAGTGTCACTCCGACGGCACACATTCCGTGCACCCCACGGGAGAGGTGGAGAGCGCACTGTGGACAGCGAGAACCGGTCCGAGACGGAATCCCGTCCCTCGATTCCGTACGACATCCCGACCTCCGCACGCGCCTACGGCTGGATGCTGGGCGGCAAGGACAACTACGAGGTCGACCGCAGCTTCCTGCTCTCCACTCTGCCGTCGTTCCCGGAGTGCGTCGACATCGCCCGGCAGAACCGCGAATTCCTCTTCCGCGTGGTGCGGTATCTGACGCGCGAGGCGGGCATCCGCCAGTTCATCGACATGGGCTGCGGCCTGCCCACCGATGACAACGTCCACCAGGTCGCTCGGCGCTTCGTCCCGGAGGCCCGCGTCGTCTACGTCGACATCGACCCGATCGTCCTCGCGCACGGCCGCGCGCTGCTCGCCGACGACGCCTCCACCACCGTGATCACCGGCGACATGCGCGACCAGAAGGCGATCCTGGACCACCCCGACCTGGTGCGACTCATCGACTTCGACGAGCCGCTCGCCGTGCTCTTCCTCTCCGTGGGGCACCACCTCACCGACGCCGACGGGCCGGCCCGCATCCTGCGGACCGTCATCGACCGGGCCGCGCCCGGCAGCCTCCTCGGCTTCTCGCAGGTCGTCGCCGACGATCCCGCCCGGGGCGCGGCCATGACCGCGCACATCTCCGGCGGCGGCGTCCCGTGGCAGACCCGCACCCCCGCCGAGGTCGACGCCCTCTTCGCCGGCTTCGAACCGCTGGAGCCGGGCCTCGTGAACCTCGTCGACTGGCGCCCCGACCCCCAGCAGCCGCCGCTCGCCCCCGTCGACCCCGACCTCGTGCCCTACCTCGGCGCCACCGAACTCAACAAGGGCATCTACGAGTACGGGGGAGTGCTGCGGGCGCGGCCCCAGGAGGGCTGAGCCGCCCGGGGGCGGTTGACCTGGGGCGCATGGCGTCCCACAATGACGACCATGATCCAGCACCTGACCGCCGCCGTACGGACGTTCGGCGTCCCGTGGCGGCGCGGGTGCGAGCGATCGGGCCGCTAGGGCCTGTCTGACAATTCCCGCCTGTCTCGCGGCGCCATGCACGCACTCTCGCCGCACCGGGCGCAGAGCCAGGTACATCCAGTACGAGGCCCTACGCCCGGCACGCCGAGAGCACGCACCTGACGCCGCGAGGCCGCCCTCCGGGCGACGACGCGAATCGTCAGACAGGCCCTAGCCGTACGGAGTCCGCTCCGCCCGGCCCGCCCGCTTCCGCACCCGAAGGATCGTCTCCCCCATGACTGCCACGGACCGCACCACCGTCCTGCCCCACGCCCCTCTGCGGGAAGCCCGCGTCCCCGCCGACGGCATGTACGAAGGCCGCCGCACCCTGCGCCGGCTGCCCGATGGGTGGCAGGAGCAGCCGTACGAACTGATCGACGTCGTGCCCCAGGGCCGCCTCATCGGCGCCGAGATCCGCGGCGTCGATCTCGCGCGGCCCCTCACGCCCGCCGTGCGCGAGGAGTTGAACCGCGCGCTGCTGGAGTGGAAGGTGCTGTTCTTCCGCGGCGCGGCCATCACGGCCGAGCAGCAGCGTGCCTTCGCCCTCAACTGGGGTGAGCTGGAGACCAACCCGCTGCTCGCCCGCGGCTCCGCCGACGACGTCGTCCGCTTCGACAAGGGGGGCAGCGCCACCCCGACGTACGAGAACGTCTGGCACGCGGACGTCACCTTCCGCGAACGCCCCGCTCTCGGCGCCGTGTTGCAGCTGCGCGAGGTGCCGCCGTACGGCGGAGACACGCTGTGGGCCGACATGGCCGCCGCGTACGACAACCTCCCCGACGCCGTGAAGGAGCGCATCGAGGGCGCGCGGGCCGTGCACGACTTCATCCCCGGCTTCGCCCGCTTCTACGGGCCCGAACGGCTCGCCCCGCTCCAGGACCGCTTCCCGCCCGTCACCCACCCCGTGGTGCGTACACACCCGGAGACCGGGCGCCGGATGCTCTTCGTCAACACCTCCTTCACCACGCACATCGTCGGCATGGAGCGGGAGGAGAGCGACCGCCTGCTGAGTCTCCTCGTGCGCCAGGCACATGTGCCGGAGTACCAGGTGCGGTTCCACTGGCAGGCGGGCGACGTCGCCTTCTGGGACAACCGCGCCACCCAGCACTACGCCGTCGACGACTACGCCCCGCACCGCCGCGTGGCGGAACGGGTCGCGATAGCGGGCGACCGCCCCTACTGACTGCCCCCCTACCGACTTCCGCCCCTACAGGGACGCCTCCCAGCGGATCTCGCCGTCGTGGACCTTGTCCGTGGCGGCGAGACCGGCCGCCATCGCGACGGCGGCGGACGCGCCGTGGTCCGGGTGGACGTGCGCGACCAGCGTCCGTACACCCTGTCCCGCCAGCCAGTCCACCAGGCCCCGGGCCGTCTCCGACGCGAAGCCGCGCCCCTGCCAGGGCGTTCCGATCACCCAGGCGATCTCCGCGAGGGCGCCTTGCGCGCCGGGCACGACCGTGGCCTGCACCGTCCCGACCAGAGGCGCGGACTCGCCCTCCTGAGAGCCCTCCCGGAAGCCGACGACCCAGTTGCACCAGGAGACACCGGGGTCGGATGAGCCCGCGAGCATCCGCCGGTAGCGGTTCCGCAGCGCCTCGGCGTCGTCGGGGGAGCCGCCGATGAAGGCGTGCAGCGCGGGATCGCCGAGCACGACGGCCATCTCGGCGGCGTGCTCGACGCGCAGCGGCACGAGGTCGAGTCGGGCGGTGCGGATCTCGTCGGCGGTGATCGGAGGGGGCATGGGCACATTGTGCGCCGGACCTGTGGGCGTCAGACATGTGGGCGGTGTGCGGTGGGCGAGTTCGCATGCCGACGAGGCACCCCTGAGCTGCGGCGACGCATGATTGTCAGTGGTCGGTGCGAGAGTGAACGGCATGACACCACTGCTCTTGAGCGACATCGAGGCGGCGCTGCGCGACAGTTGGGGCGCGGACACGGCCGACCCGCGTTCCGGTGAGACCTGGCCGCCGGACAATCCAGCGCGGGACCAGTGCGGCGTCACCGCGCTCGTCGTGAACGACCTGCTGGGCGGCGAGTTGATACTCGGCGAGGTCCACGTCGCGGGCGAGCGGACGGGATACCACTGGTGGAACCGCCTCGCCTCGGGGATCGAGATCGACCTCACCCGGGGCCAGTTCCTGCCGGGCGAGACCGTGACGGAGGGCGTCGCCGTCGTCAGACCCCCGGAGATCCGCCACTGCCGGGAGGAGTACGAGCTGCTGCGCACACGCGTGTCGAGCAGGCTCGACGCGGTGGCGCGTGAGCGTGCCACGGCGGCCGTTCACGCCACGTCGTAGACGTCCAGCCGTCCACACATGCCGAACTTGCCTCGTGCTGACGGCTGTTCGGCCCGCACGACGGCGTGCGCAAGGTAGTCGGCCTCGCCGCGTTCGAGCCGGTCCAGCTGCGTGGCGGTCGCCCCGGCCGCGGCGGCGGCCCCGGCCCGCCAGCGCTCACGCCACCGAGCGGCCAAGGGGCGTACGAGTGCCAGGGCCGCGCGGTGGAAGACCGCCAGTGGCTCCGGGTCCCCGGCCTCGGTGGCCTCGCGCAGCGCGGTGAAGCCTTCGACGGCGAGATCGCGGCGGCGCAGGGCGGCCGCTGCCAGCTCCGCCTCGTCGCCCTCGGCGGGCAGGGTGACGGCGGCGCGATAGGCCCCGGCGTCGGCGAGGAGCGCGGGCGGCAGGGTCAGGACGGCGTCGCCCGCCTCGGGCAACCCGCAGTTCTGCATGAGGACGTGGAGGGTCAGGTCACCGTCGTTGACCAGGCGGTGGATGGTCCCGGGCGTGAACCACACCAGGGCCCCGGGCGACAGGGGCGTCTCCTGGAAGCCGGCAGCGGTCAGGGTCTGCACGACGCCGCGGCCGCTGGTCACCGCGTACCCCTCCGAACAGGTCAGGTGCACATGGGGAGTTCCGCCGCGCCGCCCGTCGGCGGCCGGCCACTCGTACACCCTCAGCCGTGACACTCCGATGCCGCCGGGCAGTCCTGCGTACGGTGCGGGCGCGTCGGACGGATTCACCATGGGCTCCTCGGCTTCCTCGGGCTCCGCGCCGGGCGGCGGCTTCGGGAAACACTACGGCCCCCGGTGCCCGAGGACACCGGGGGCCGCCCCGCATCCCGGCAGCCTTCCCCCACGAAAGGTCACCGGGACTCCCCTGAGTGTGGATCAGGGTGAGATCTCGTCAGAAGGTCAATGCGGCACCCTCCCCGAGACCCGCCTTCATCATGCACCGGTTGGCGAAGGTGGTGGACCAGCCGACATGCTTGCCGTTCCACACACCGGAGACGGTCACCGTGACCGGCTGCCACTCCTTGGTACACATGACGTTGGACGTGTCGCGCACCAGGTGGGTCGGCTGGCCCCCCACCTCGGCGAGCTCGGCGCAAGCCGCGGCCGGCGTCGGGTGGGTCCCGGCGGGGCGCGGCGCACAGGTCAGTGTCACGGCACGCTCGACTGCCGCGGAGGTGGCGTCCTCGCCCTGGCCGACCGTGAGCACCAGGGCAGAGGGCGCGTAGAGGCTCGTCGGCTTCGGTGCCTCGGCCTGCGCGGTGCCTGATGTCGCGGCGAGGACGCAGGTGGCCGCCGCGGCGGTTGCTCCTATCGTCCTGAGGGTGCGACGCATGGTGGACTCTCCTTCGCTGGTTGCGGTTGGTGACTGCGGTGGGGAGTCTTGCCGGTGCGGAGAGTGAGTGCCAGGCGGATGGTCGATTTCCGGATGTGTGCGTCCGGTGCACGGTTCCCGTACGAGCGTTCGGGCAGCTCAGGAGCGGTGGCCCGGCCGCGCGGCGCTTGTCCAGCATATGGACAAGCGGCATTGGTATAAACGCTAACTACGCCCTGACCTGCGACTATATGAAATTGGTTCTTTTTTCGACCACCTGTATCGACCGGAAATCATCGCTCAGGCGCGGTTAAACGAGGTCCTTGCGAGCCTGCGGAGCTTGTGACGGGGGCACGGCGGCCGCACCCTCGGTGCTGAGCAACACCACCGTCGAGGCGGCTCCGATGCCCAGAGCGGCCCGGCGCCCGGCGCTTCCCTCACCCGTGAGGGCGGCACGCGCCCCCGCGAGGGAGGCGGCGCCGCACGGCCCGGACGAGACGCCCAGGTCCGCCAGGTCACGCATGGCCGCCGCACTGTCGGCGTCGCGGACGGCGATCGCCGCGTCCAGGCCGTCGCGCAACGCGGGCCATGCGAGCGTCGAAGGCGTGCCGCAATTGAGCCCCGCCATCGTGGTCACGCCGGTCTCCACGCTGGTCGGCCGCCCCGCCCGGAGGCTCGCGAGGACGCACGCGGCCACCTCCGGTTCCACGGAAAGGAGCGCGGCGGGCGCCTCACCGGCGGCCGTCGTGACGGACCGCCGGCTCCGGTAATGCGCCACGGCCGCCTGGGCCAGAGACCCCACGCCCACCGGGACCGCGACCAGGGACGGCGACGGCGCGCCCGCCGCGGCCAGTTGGGCGTCCACCTCCGAGAACAGCGTCGCGTACCCCTCGACGATCAGCGCCGGAACCTCCTCGTAGCCGTCCCACGCCATGTCCTGGATGAGCACCGCGTCCGGCGCCCCGGCCGCGTCCGCCGCCCTGCGCACCGCCGCGTCGTAGGACCCGGCCACGGTGGTGACCTCGGCGCCCTCGCCGCCGATGGCGACCACGGCCGCCGGGTGGACGCCCTCGGGGACGAAGACGTGCGCGCGCAGGCCGAGTTGCCGCGCCATTCTGGCCACGGCCCGCCCGTGGTTGCCGTCGGTGGCGGTGACCAGGCACAGCCGCCGGTCGTCCGAGGCCGCCGCAAGGACCCGATGGATCGCCCACGACGCGCCGAGCGCCTTGAACGCGGGCAGGCCGAGCCGCTCCGACTCGTCCTTGACGAAGACCCGCCCGACCCCCAACTCCTCGGCCAGGGCGGGCAGTTCATGCAGGGCGGTCGGTGTATAACCGGGCAGCGCGGCATGGAACGCGTGGGCGTCCGCCCCGGGCGCGGCGCAGGTCCAGGACCGTGCGGCGGGCCGCGCGAACCAGGGGAGCCGGGGGAGGGAGGAGCGGGCGGACGATGACGAAGGGAAGGCGGGGGAATCGGCCATGGGGGAAGTCTCGTGTTCCATCATGGGAACAGCCTGCGGCGCCGCGCTCCCTTCGGTCCAGCGATTCTTTCCGACCGATAATGGTCGGAGAAACCGATGAATGGGAGGCCCGAGGGTGTTCGATCTGCACCGGCTGCGACTGCTGCGCGAACTGAAACACCGCGGCACACTCGCCGCCGTCGCCACGGCCCTCTCCTACAGCCCGTCCTCGGTCTCCCAACAGCTCTCCCAACTGGAGACGGAGGTGGGCGTCCCGCTGCTGGAACCGATCGGCCGACGCGTGCGCCTGACCCCACAGGCCGAGATCCTCGTCGCCCACACCGAGGCGGTCCTCGCCCGCCTGGAACGCGCCGAGGCGGACATCGCCACCTCGCTCTCGGGGCTGACAGGAACCCTGCGGATCGCCTCGTTCCAGACCGCGGCCCTCGCCCTGGTGCCGACCGCGCTCACCCTGCTGCGCGAGGAGCACCCTGCCCTGCGCGTCCACGTCACCCAGGCCGAACCGGAGGCCGCGCTGCCCGCGCTGCTCGCCCGCGACTTCGACCTCGTCGTCGCCGAGGAGTATCCCGGCGACCCCGGCCCCCGCCCCGCCGAGCTCCACCAGGAAGACCTCCGCCAGGATCCCCTGCGCCTTGCCCTGCCCGCCCCGCCGGACGAGGCCGCGTCGCCGCACATGAGGGGCGCACGGTCCGCGCTGCTCGCCTGCGCCGAGCGGCCCTGGGTCATGGAACCGCACGGCAGCGCGGCCCGGCGCTGGGCGACCACGCTGTGCCGCACCGCCGGGTTCGAGCCCGACGTGCGCTTCGAGTCCACCGATCTCCTGCTGCATCTGCGTCTGGTCGAGCAGGGCCACGCCGTGGCGCTCCTGCCCGACCTGGTGTGGGGCGGGCGCCGACCGGCGGTGCGGCTGGTGCCGCTGCCCCGGGGGCAGCGGGCCCGTCGCCTGTTCACCGCCGTCCGCGCGGGCCGCAGCACCCACCCGGCGGTCCTCGCCTGCCGCCAGGCGCTCCGTCAAGCGGCCGACATGCCCGCCGGATGACGGGACGTCGCGGGGTCAGCTCCGGGAGAAGGCCAGCACCGCCGCGAGGTTCATCGGCTGCCGCGTCGACACGTAGACGTACGGCGCGCCGCCGTAGGAGTTCCTCAACTCGATGCGCAGGGCCGTAGGGACGTAGGAACGCAGGAGCAGCAGCGCGTACGGATTCGCCCTGACCGTGCGCCACTCGAAGGCCTCCCGCTCGTCGAGGATCTCGGTGGCCCCGAGCGCCTCGATCGGGATGGTCCGCCCGCCGACGACGAGCGAGCCCGGCGTCACGAGGATGCGCACGCTGCCGTGCGCGTGCACGATCGCGGCGGCCACCGCGATGCCGGCCGTGGCCGTGATCACCGCGGCCATCACGCCGAAGGGAATGGCCCCGAGCCCCAGTCCGAATCCGCCCAGCGCGACCAGGGCCCACCAGGAGCGGGGGACACTCAGCCGCTCTTCGTAGATGTGCATGACCGAATCCTGGCAGGTCGTCCGCCGCCGCGGACAGAGGGTCCGTCGTGAGGCAACGCGATGCCTCCGATTGCCGTCCTCCAAGAGACAAGAGGGGCACATGAGTTCGTTTGCGTGTCCTGAGAAGTGTGATGAGGAGGAGGACCACTTTGAGACGCGTCTCACGAGTGGCGACCACGGCGCTCGCGGTACTCGCGATCGCGGCGGCGGTCCCGGGGGCGGCCCACGCGCTGCCGCCCACCGATGCCCCGCCACCCGCGTCGTCCGCCCGGCCCGGCAGCGACGATGACCTTCCCGAAGGCTGGCGACTGGCCGGTGAGGGAAGCGGTGAGGAACTGGTGTGGGCCTCGCCGAAGCCGGTGCCGATGGGGGACGCCCGGGTCGAGTTCTACTCCGGCGACAAGCTCCTCGGCAGGCCTGTGGCCGCCCAGGACGGCCGCTCGTTCCGGTTGCCGCTCAACGGCGCGAGTGTCGGCCCGGCGAAGAAGCTGCGCGTACTGGCCGGCGGGCGCCGCCTGGACGAGGCGGGCCGTGGCCAGAAGCCGACTGCCCCGCGCGCCGCTTCCCCCGGGGCCCTTCCGCCCGCGGGCGCGGTCGACCCCGGCAAGCCCGGCCGCTACCGCACCGTCAGAGGCGGATACACCCTCAAGTCCGTGCGGCTGCCCGGCTTCCCGGAGTCGGTGGAGATGCGGGCCGACGTGGTCGGGCCCGCCGACGCGCCGGGGAAACGGCCGCTCGCGCTGTTCCTGCACGGCCGTCACTACACCTGCTACGGCACCGGGGACCAGGCAAGCGGGGACTGGCCCTGCCGGGCAGGCATGAAGCCGATCCCGAGCCAGGACGGCTACCAGCAGGCCCAGAAGCTCCTCGCCTCCCAGGGCTACGTCACCGTGTCCATCGCCGCCAACGGCATCAACGGCCAGGACCACCTCGCCGAGGACGCCGGTGCCCAGGCGCGCTCCTCGCTCGTGAGGCTGCACCTCGCCCACTGGGCGGACTGGGCGCAGAAGCCGGCCGACGCCCCCGCGGCCGTGCGCGCCGTCGCCCCCGCCGACCTGTCACGCGTCCTCCTCGTCGGTCACTCCCGCGGCGGCGAGGGCGTCAACAGGGCCGCGCTCGACAGCCTCTACGCGCCGCCCGCCGACCAGGACGGCTACCACGGCCCGGTCCGCTGGAAGATACGCGGCAACGTCCTGATAGGCCCCACCATCTTCGGGCAGAACCCGGTCCCGGACGTCCCCTCGGCGACGATCCTGCCCGGCTGCGACGGAGACGTCTCCGACCTCCAGGGCGAGATCCACGTCGACGGGACGCGCCGTGTCGGCAGCGGCACCGCCCTGCACAGCGCGGTGTACATGGTCGGCGCCAACCACAACTTCTTCAACAGTGAATGGACTCCGGGGCAGGCGAAGGCGCCCGCCGAGGACGACTTCCACTCCGGCGACGACCCCGTGTGCTCCCCGGGCAAGAAGACCCGCCTGACCGCCAAGCAGCAGCAGGCCGCGGGTGCCACGTACATAGCCGCGGCGGCCCGGCTGTTCGTCGCAGGCGACGACCGGGTGCGCCCCCTCCTCGACGGCTCGAACCGGCGCGCTCCCTCGGCGGACCCCGCGCGGGTCTTCACCCACGCCGTCGGCGCCCGCCGCACGGAGGCCTTCCTGCCGGATTCCTCCGCCACGGTCAAGGGTGCCCGGCTCTGCGCGCAGGTGTCCCCCGACGCCGCCCGCGCCTGCCTGCCGCCCGCCACGGCAGGCGCGTCACCGCACTTCGCCGGCTGGGACGTCTCCCCGGAGCCCGGCCGTGACGCGGTGGCGATGCGCTGGACCCGGCCGGGTTCCCCGGCCCGGCTGAGCCCCGCCCGCCCGGTCTCCCTGGCCGGCGCCAAGGACGTGGCGCTGCGGGTGATCGTGCCGCCCAACAGCAAGGGCACCCGGCTCGACGTGACACTCGTCGACAAGGCGGGCCACCGCGCGAAGCTCGGCACCGCCCGCATCGACGGGCTGCCGGGCAGCGACCGGACCGCCTCGTACTGGGGCCGCGAGGTCCGCGTGCCGCTGACGGCACAGGCGAAGGACGAGCTGGACCTGAAACGGGTGAAGACCCTGGAGCTCACCCCGCGCAGCCGCTCCGGCAAGGCCTGGCTGATGGACGCCTGGGGCTGGCGCCCCGGCACCCCCGCAGTCAAGGCGGCCGCCATGCCCCGCGTCGACATCGGCCGGCTGACCGTCGACGAAGGAGACTCCGGGGTGCGGACCTATCACGTCCCGGTACGCGTCTCGGGCAAGGGCAGCGGCCAGGTCCGGCTCTTCGCTCCCAGGCCCGGCTCCGACGAGGTCACGTCCCGGCTGGTGACGGTCCGCCCCGGCGGTCATGCCATCGACGTACCGGTGGAGGTCAAGGGCGACACCCGCTACGGCTACGACCTCGCGCAGGACGCGTTCGCCAAGGCGGTGCGCGGTGCCGTCGTCGGCTCCCACCACGGTGGCGTGACGGCACGCAACGACGACCCGATGCCCGAACTCACCCTTGAGCCCGTCACCGACCGCGTTACAGAGGGCAAGCCGCTGAAGTGGCGGATGACGCTCGCGGAACCCGTCGACGTGGACATCGCTGCCGGCATCGCCTTCCTGCCGGTCGACAGGGGCGCCGAGCTCTCCACGCTCGACGTGGACCCGCGCTGGCTGGAGGACGAAGTCGGGCAGTCGCCCCGGCCAGGGCGTGCGCTCTCCAAGATGGCGGACGGTGAGTCCCTGTACGTCACCCTGCCCGCCGGCAAGAAGAGCGTCGATGTGCGCGTCCCCACCATCAAGGACACCGCGCGCGAACCGGACGAGTCCCTGAAGGCCCAGCTGTTCGTCTACGACCAGAACTGGGAACCGCAGGAGGGCCCGGTGTTCACCGGCACGGTCCGGGACAGCAGGTAGCACGAAGCGGCCGGTAGCACGGGACGGGCGGTCAACTCGGCGTGATGGGCGCCGGGTTGACCGCCTCTCCACGCTTTCGGACCGACACCGCCGACGGCATACGTAGGGTGCAGCCATGCCCAGAGACGTGATCAACGCCGAACTGCAACTCCTGCGCCCCGACCACGCGCCCGCCCTGCTCGCCTTCGAGGAGGAGAACCGCGCCTACTTCGCCGCGTCCGTCCCGGACCGGGGCGACGCCTACTTCCGCGACTTCGCGGCCCGGCACAGCGCCCTGCTCGCCGAGCAGGCGGCCGGGCTCTGCTTCTTCCACGTACTGGTGGACGACGCGGGCGAGGTGCTCGGGCGGGTCAACCTGATCGACGTGGCGGACGGCGGCGCCGAACTCGGCTACCGCATCGCGGAGCGCGCCACCGGGCAGGGCCTCGCCACCCGGGCCGTCCGGCAGGCCCGCGACCTGGCCGCCACCGCGTACGGCCTCACCGAACTGCGCGCCGTGACGACGTGCGACAACCCGGGCTCACGGGCCGTGCTCGCCCGCGCCGGGTTCGTGGCCACCGGCGGCATCCGGCTCGACGGCCGCCCGGGGACCAGCTACGTACTGAGCCTCTGACACCTGCGTCTCCGGTGCGGACTGCTGCTGGGCCCGCTCCAGGAAGCGCAGCAGCTCCACCGGGAAGGGCAGGACGAGGGTGGAGTTCTTCTCGGCGGCGACGGCCACCACGGTCTGCAACAGGCGCAGTTGGAGCGCGGCGGGCTGTGCGGACATCTCCTTCGCCGCCTCGGCGAGCTTCTTGGACGCCTGGAGTTCGGCGTCGGCGTTGATGACGCGGGCCCGCCGCTCGCGGTCCGCCTCGGCCTGGCGGGCCATCGACCGCTTCATGGTCTCCGGCAGCGACACGTCCTTGATCTCGACGCGGTCGATCTGCACGCCCCAGCCGATGGCCGGACTGTCGATCATCAGCTCCAGGCCCTGGTTGAGCTTCTCGCGGTTGGAGAGCAGATCGTCCAGGTCGCTCTTGCCGATGATCGACCGCAGGGACGTCTGTGCCATCTGCGAGACCGCGAACCGGTAGTCCTCCACCTGTACGACGGCGTTCGCCGCGTCGACGACCTTGAAGTAGATGACGGCGTCCACGCGGACCGTGACGTTGTCCCGCGTGATGCCGTCCTGCGCGGGCACGGGCAACGTCACGATCTGCATGTTGACCTTGCGGAGCCGGTCGATGCCCGGGACGATCATGGTGAAGCCGGGGCCGCGCACCTGGCCCGAGAGCCGGCCCAGGCGGAAGACCACCCCGCGCTCGTACTGCTTGATCACGCGGGCCGCCGCCATCGCGTACATGAGGCAGCCCGAGGCGGCCGCGGCGCCTGCTGTCAGCAGCTCCTGAACCATGGCGACCCCCCTGACGTCCGAGTCGGCCATTTATGTCACGATATGCCGGTATATGCCCTGTGGTCGAGCCCTGTGGTCGAGCCCGAGGTGCCGGATGCCGCCGGAGAGCGCCGCGGGTCAGTCCGTGCGGGGCCGGGACTCGTACAGCCACGTGTGGTAGCGGCCCTCGGACTCGTGCCCCGTCGGGTCCTCACCGGCCAGGATCACCTCCCGCACGGCGTCCCGCCGCTCCCGCTCGCTGGTGAAGAGCCGCTGCGGATACGTCCGCGAGGTGTCCATGGCCGTGGCCAGGCCGTGCGCGGCCAGCGTGGCGGCGATACGCCGGTACGGCACGGTCCGCAGCGCGAACGCGCTCACCCACACCGGCGTCCTGGCACAGTCGAGCAACGCGTCGAACGTACGGTGGGAGATGTATCCGATCCCCCCGGTGACGGTGATCAGACCGACGCGGGCGACTGCGTGGCACAGCCCGGAGCTGGGCGGATGCCGTTCGAGATCCTCCGCATACGCCTCGTCCAGCAGGCCCGCGTCCAGCGCGTACCGGGTGGCGTTCGCCGCGGCGTCGAGCCCGATCATCGGCGTGGCGTCCGGGCGCCGCCGCGTGGCGTAGAACTCCTTGTCGCACTCGATGAGTTCCTGCGGCGTGAGCGCGGCGGTCGCGGCGGAGGTGTAGTGCGCGTACAGGTCGGCGAGCGTGAGGTCGTGGTTGAGCAGCGCCGCGTTGATGCCGTAGGAGCAGCACACGTCGAGGACCGTCACGGGACCCTCGCCGCCCGGCATCCGGGAGCGCAGTTCGCGCGTGCGGCGGAAGACGGCCTGGGCGTGGTGCGGGATCTCGTACTCGTAGGGCGCCAGCGTCCGGAAGTAGGCGCGCGGGTCCGGCTGGTCGTAGATGTCGTCGAACCGGGTCTTGCCCGACGGGGTCGCTGTCCTGTGCCGATCTGTGGCCATGGAGCACCTCCGGGAACGAGGGACGGATCTGGGACGGACGTGCACCTCTACCCGACCCGTGCCACCCCCCGGTAGGCCTCCTGGCGGTAACCGGCCACGGCGCCGTCCGGCCGTCTCGGCCGTGTCTGCGGCGTCGTGTGAAGGCCGCCTCCCTGGCTACCCTGGAGCCGATGTTCTCCTCCCAGGGTCCCACGCTGCGCGAGCTGGCCGTCCAGGCGCTCTCCTCCACCGAGCGCGGTTACGACCTGCTCGCCCCGAAGTTCGACCACACGCCGTTCCGCACCCCTGACCGGTTCCTGGCGGCGACCGCCGAGGCCCTGCGCCCGCTCGGCCCCTTCGACGCCGGCCTCGACGTGTGCTGCGGGACCGGCGCTGGCGTCCGGACGCTGCTGCCGCTGTGCCGGGAGCGGCTCTGCGGCGTGGATTTCAGCGCGGGGATGCTGGCCGTCGCCGACCGGGCGGTCCAGCGGCCGGGCGGGAGCGGCCCGAGGGTCCAGTGGGTGCGCGCCGACGCCCGGGCGCTGCCCTTCACCGAGGGCTTCGACCTCGCGGTCAGCTTCGGGGCGTTCGGCCACTTCCTGCCCGCCGAGCGGCCCGCCCTGTTCGGCGGCGTCCACCGGGCGCTGCGCCCCGGCGGTCTCTTCGCCTTCCCGATCGGCGCGCCGCAGCCCGTCACCTCCCCGTGGCACTGGGCCCTGCTCGGCTTCGACCGGATGATGCGCGTGCGGAACCTCCTGTGGCGGCCCCGGTTCGTCATGTACTACCGCACCTTCGCCCTGGGCGACGTACGAAAGGACCTGGTCGACGCCGGGTTCGACGTGTCGCTGCGGCCCCTGGAGGAGTTCGGCCGCCGCCCGGACGGCAGCCCCCGGTGGCGCCTGGTGGTGGCCCGCAAGGGGTGAGGGCCCGCAGGGGGTGGCGGCCGGCGTCCCAGGGGGTGGCGGCCCGCGTCCGTCTGCCTTACGCCTTGCCGTCGGCCGCCGCCCGCAACGCCGCCACGTCGAGCTTCTTCATGCCGAGCATGGCCTGCATGGCGCGCTGGGCCCGCTCGGCGTCCGGGTCGGACAGGAGCTCGACGAGAGCGGCCGGCACGACCTGCCAGGACACGCCGTACTTGTCCTTGAGCCACCCGCAGGGCCCCTCCGAGCCCCCTGCGGAGAGCTTCGCCCAGTAGTGGTCGACCTCCTCCTGGTCGGCGCAGTCGATCGTGAAGGAGATGGCCTCGCTGAAGGTGAACTCCGGGCCGCCGTTGAGCGCCATGAACGGCTTGCCGTCCAGGCCGAACTCCACGGTCAGCACGGTGCCGGCCGGGCGCGGTGCGCCCTCTCCGTAGTACGAGATGTTCTTGATCTCCGAGTTCGGGAAGACCGAGACGTAGAACTCCGCCGCCTCCTGGCCCTCGGTGTCGAACCAGAGGCAGGGTGTGATCGTGGGCATGGCACTCTCCTGTCGCGTACGAGCTGTCTCTGCCTATGCGCGTCTTACCTATGCGCTGTCTCCAGGGTGACCGTCGCACCGACCGGAACTCATCGCCACCCGGTCACCCGGTTTTCCGTACGCTCGGCTCCCGCTCCAGGCGGATGCCGAAATGCCGCTCGTACGCCGCGAGCACCTCCGCCTCCGAGGACAGTTCGGTGACCTGCCGCTCGCCGTCCACGGTGGCGGTGAGGGTGCGGCCGCTGAGGGTGAGCCGTCCGTCATCGGTGACGATCGAGCAGACGAGGGAGCGGGCGAAGTGGGAGGCGGGCGAGGTGCGGTGGTACCAGGCGCCGACCGTGAAATCGGCGAGCGCGCGCGGGCGCGGTTCGAGCAGGTACTGCCGCTTGCCGTCCTTGAGGACCTCCAGGTCGCCCGACGGACCACTCGCCGGATCACCCTCCGCGGACTCCACGAGACGGAACGTGCCGCCGGGGTCGTTCTGCTCGCCCCGCTCACCGAAGGCGAGCGGCAGGTGGCTGTGGGCACCGAAGCCGACGTCCGCGAGCCAGTCGCCGCCGTCCCGCGTGCCCACGCGCAGCGCCAGGTGGTCGTACGGGATGCCGAGCCGCCCCGTGTCGTCGTACACCCGGGCCTGTAGCAGCGTGACGTCGAAGCCGAGAGCCGTCAGGAGGGCGGCGAAGGCGCCGTTGAGCTCGTAACAGAAGCCGCCGCGGCGCGCGTCCACGACCTTGGTCACCAGTGCCCCGGCGGTGAGCTCGATCTCCTCGCCGAGGTGGACCGAGAGGTTCTCGAAGGGAATGGCGCGCAGATGCGCCAGATGCAGGTCGCGCAAGGCCTGCGCGGTGTGGGCGGCGGGGCGCACGGCGCCGATGCGCCGCAAGTAGGCGTCGGTCTGTTCGGTGTCCATGGGGTCAGTGTGGCGGGCAGGCGACGGCCGGGCCAGGGACCACCGGACGCACCCCGCCCCGACCTCGGCCTTAAGACCTCCGGACGACCCGCCTCGCCCTCTCCGTCCCCCGCGCCCGCGCGCGTCAATTGCCGGATGACGTACGCCAGTACGTGTGTATAGTCACCGGTGACGCACGCGTCCCGCCGGGACGCGCCACGACGCGAGACCCAGGAGGTGAGCCCGATGACCACGCAGCACTCTTGCCGGGCCCTCCTGACCGCAGTCCGCGCCTGACGCCTGTTCCTCCCGAACACCGACAGACCGCGCCGCCCAGGAGCAACCGCGCCCACCGCGATCGAACACTCCTGAGCGAAGGAACCGAAACACCCGTGAACACCACGTCTTTGCAGGCCCCTGTCCGAGACTTCCGGGTCAGCGTCTCCGACGACGTCCTGGACGACCTGCGCACCCGTCTTCGACGCACCCTCTTCACCACGGCCACCGACCCGACATACTGGGCGGCGGGCACCGACCCGGACTACCTGCGCGACCTCGTCGCCCACTGGGCGGACGGCTTCGACTGGCGTGCCGCGGAAGCCGCGCTCAACGCCCACCCGCACCACATCGCCGAAGTCGCGGGCACCTCCGTCCACTTCGTGCACCTGCGCGCGGCGCGCACCGACGGCGGCCCCGCCCCGCTGCCGCTGATCCTCACCCACGGCTGGCCGAGCAGCTACGTCGAGATGCTGGACCTCGCCCGGCGGCTCGCCGACCCCGGCGGTCACGGCGGCGACCCCGCCGACGCCTTCGACGTGGTCGTGCCCTCGCTGCCCGGCTTCCTCCACTCCGGGCCGCCCCCGGGGACGTTCACCCGCGAGGGCGTCGCCGGGATCTGGCACGCACTGATGACCGAGGCCCTCGGCTACCGGCGCTTCGGTGCCTTCGGCGGCGACATTGGGGGAGGGGTGACACAGTGGCTGGGCGCCCGCTTCCCCGGGGAGGTCGCCGGCGTGCACATCACCTCCGCGGTGGTCTCCGCCGACTTCGACGCGGACCCGCCGACCGCCGAGGAGCAGGCCTACCTCGACCACCTCGCCGCGTACGACCTCGACGACCAGGGTTACAGCGAGATCATGTGCACCCGGCCCGACACGATCGCCGCCGCGCTGCGGGACTCCCCGGCGGGCCTGCTCGCCTGGATCATCGACAAGTACCGCGACTGGAGCGACTGCGACGGCGACCTGGAGGCCCGATGGGACAGGGACACCCTGCTCACGGTCGCCACCCTCTACTGGGCCACCGGCAGCATCGGCTCGTCCTTCCGGCAGTACTACGACTACGTACGGCACAACAAGCCGGTGCCGCCCGTCTCCGTCCCCGGCGCCGTCACCCTCAGCCATGAACCGGCCAACCTGAACTACCCCAAGAGCCTCGCCGAGCGCGTCTTCACCGATCTGCGCCACTGGAGCACCCCGCGCAACGGGGGCCACTTCATGGCGTACGAGGAGCCCGAGCAGGTCGCGCGTGAACTTCGGGAGTTCTTCCGCCCGTTGAGGACGGCCGGCGCCAAGGGCTGACCTCGGCGGAGTCGAGCCCAGCGCCCCCGTGGTCACCGGCCGCGGGGGCGTTCGCGTTCCGAAAGAGACCCGCACTCTTACTGGGTACGGTGTACGCTTTTGCTGTCTCCCTCTCCCTCTCCGTCCTTGCCAAGGAGTGCTCAGTGAAGACCAGCCCCGCCGACAGCCACAACGTCATCCAGGTCCGCGGAGCCCGCGAGAACAATCTGCGGGACGTCTCCGTCGACCTCCCCAAACGGCGGCTCACCGTCTTCACCGGGGTCTCCGGCTCCGGAAAGTCCTCGCTGGTCTTCGGCACCATCGCCGCCGAGTCGCAGCGCCTGATCAACGAGACGTACACGGCGTTCATCCAGTCCTTCATGCCGAGCCTCGGCCGCCCCGACGTCGACGCGCTGCGCAATCTCAGCGCGGCGATCGTCGTCGACCAGGAGCGGATGGGCGCCAACTCACGGTCCACCGTGGGCACCGCCACGGACGCGTACACGATGCTGCGGATCATCTTCAGCCGCCTGGGCGTCCCCCACATAGGCACCTCGGGCGCCTTCAGCTTCAATCTGCCCGAAGGCATGTGCCCCGAGTGCGAGGGCACCGGCGAGGTCTCCACGGTCGACGTCGATCAGCTCCTGGACCGCGAACTCTCGCTGAACGAGGGCGCGATCACCGTCCCGTACTACGCCGTCGACTCCTGGAGCTGGCAGATCCTGGTCAACTCGGGCTTCTACGACCCCGACAAGAAGCTCAAGGACTTCACCGAACAGGAGTGGGCCGACCTCCTCCACAAGGAGCCGGTCAAGGTGAAGGCGGGCTCCAACGGCTTCACGTACGAAGGCCTCGTCACCAAGATGCAGCGGACCTGGCTCGCCAAGGACCGCGACTCCTTGCAGCCCCACATCAAGGCCTTCGTCGACCGCGCCGTCGTCTTCGCCCGCTGCGCCGTCTGCGAGGGCACCCGCCTCTCCGCCGCCGCGCTCTCCTCGAAGATCGACGGGCTCAACATCGCCGAGTGCTCGTCGATGCAGATCAGCGACCTGGCCACATTCGTGCGCGGGCTCGACGATCCCGGTGTCGCGCCCCTCATCGCCGGGCTGAGCGAGCTTCTGGAGTCGCTGACCGAGATCGGGCTCGGCTATCTCAGCCTCGACCGCACCTCGGGCTCGCTCTCCGGCGGCGAGGCGCAGCGGGTCAAGATGGTCCGCCACCTCGGCTCCAGCATCACCGACGTGACGTACGTCTTCGACGAACCGACCATCGGTCTGCACCCGCACGACATCCGCCGCATGAACGACCTGCTCCTGCGGCTGCGCGACAAGGGCAACACGGTGCTGGTGGTCGAGCACAAGCCCGAGGTCATCGAGATCGCCGACCACGTCGTGGACCTCGGCCCCGGCGCCGGCGAGGCGGGCGGCGAGATCTGTTACAGCGGCGACGTGGCGGGCCTGCGCGCGTCCGGCACCCTCACCGGACGCCACCTGGGCCACCGTGCCCGGCTGCGCGAGACCGTACGCACCCCCAAGGGGCGGCTCTCCATCGTGGGCGCCGACCTGCACAACCTCAAGGACGTCGAGGTCGACATCCCCCTCGGCGTGCTCACCGTCGTCACCGGCGTCGCGGGTTCCGGCAAGAGCTCCCTCATCCACGGCTACCTCTCGGGCCGCGAGGGCGTGGTCGTCGCCGACCAGTCGCCCATCCGCGGCTCGCGTCGCTCGAACCCGGCGACGTACACCGGACTCCTCGGCCCGATCCGCACCGCCTTCGCCAAGGCCAACGGCGTCAAGGCGGCACTGTTCAGCGCCAACTCCGAGGGCGCCTGCCCCAAGTGCAACGGCCTCGGGCTCCTCTACACCGACCTCGCGATGATGGCCGGGGTGGCGTCCGTGTGCGAGGAGTGCGACGGCAAGCGTTTCACCGCCGAGGTGCTCACCTACCGGCTGCGCGGCAAGAACATCAGCGAGGTCCTCGGGATGTCGGTCGCCGAGGCCCACGACTTCTTTCCCGCGGGGCAGGCCCACACCATCCTCGGCCGCCTCTCCGACGTCGGCCTCGGCTATCTGCGGCTCGGCCAGCCGCTCAACACGCTCTCCGGCGGCGAGCGTCAGCGGCTGAAACTCGCCATCCACATGGCAGAGAAGTCGTCTACATACATCCTCGACGAGCCGACCACCGGACTGCACCTGGCCGACGTCGACAAGCTCCTCGCCCTGCTCGACCGCCTGGTCGACGACGGGAACTCCGTGATCGTCATCGAGCACCACCAGGCGGTCATGGCACACGCCGACTGGCTCGTCGACCTGGGCCCCGGCGGCGGTCACGACGGCGGACGCGTGGTCTTCACCGGCACCCCGGCCGAACTCGTCATGCGGGGAGAGACCGTGACGGCGCGGCATCTCCGGGAGTACGTGGCCGGCTGACGCGGACGCGCGAGGCATCCGGGCCACCGGGCGAAACGGGACATCATGCAGGTACGCGGTGAAGGGGAGCCGAATGTTCCGCGCCAATGACGACGAAACTGTTGACACGTGACTGCACCCTGTGGCCTAGACGGGGCCCTCGGCTCTCCTCCCAGGGGATGACACTCCACCGCACGCAGTACAGCGACCGTGGGCCGATAGTCCGGCTCGCAGGCGGACTCCCGCCCCCGGATCGGCGGTGAGGATGGAGAGGCATCCTGCTGGACCCCCTGACGTGCGGTGATCGTGCGTAAGGAGGGTCGTTTCCTGCCTGCCCAACCCGACGGGAGTCCCTTTCGCCGTGGCTACGTTCCTGTACAAACTAGGCCGCCTCGCCTTCCGGCGACGCCGATATGTGGCGCTGCTCTGGGTGGCGCTCCTCGTCGGTGCGGGCGTCGCTGCCTCGACCGCTCCCGCACCGCCCGAGGATTCCTTCTCCATGCCGGGGACCGAGTCGCAGAAGGCCTTCGACGTCCTGGAGAAGCGCTTCCCCGACTCCGGCGCCGAAGGCGCGAGCGCCCGCGTCGTCATACGTGCCCCCAAGGGCGAGAAGGTCACCTCCGCCGACGCGAAGGCCGAGGTCGCCGAGATGGTCGCGGCCATCGGCAAGGGCTCGCAGGTGGCGGGCGTGGAAGACCCGTACAAGGCGAAGACCGTCAGCAAGGACGGCACCACGGCCTACACCTCGGTGACGTACAAGGTCCCCGCCCCCGAGCTCACGGACAAGTCGCGTGACGCCCTCACCAAGGCCACCGACCAGACCCGTGACGCCGGCCTGACCGTCGAGACCGGCGGCGACGCCGTCATGGCCGAGCAGGAGATGGGCGGCAGCGCCGAACTCATCGGCATCGCGATCTCCGCCGTCGTCCTGATCCTCACCTTCGGCTCGCTGGTCGCGGCGGGCATGCCGCTGCTCACCGCGATCATCGGCGTCGGCATCGGCACACTGAGCATCGGCGCGCTCGGCAGCGTCCTCGACCTCTCCGCCACGACCACCACGCTCGCGATGATGATCGGCCTCGCCGTCGGCATCGACTACGCCCTCTTCATCGTCTCCCGCTTCCGCGCGGAGATAGCCGAGGGCCGTACGCCGGAGGACGCGGCGGGCCGGGCCACCGGAACCGCGGGCTCCGCCGTGGTGTTCGCCGGGCTCACCGTCGTCGTCGCCCTCTCCGGCCTCGCCGTCGTCAACATCCCGATCCTCACCAAGATGGGCCTGGCCGCGGCGGGCACCGTGGTCGTCGCCGTCCTCATCGCGCTCACCATGATCCCCGCGCTGCTCGGCTTCGCCGGCCGCAAGGTGCTGCGCCGCAAGGACCGCAAGAAGTCCACCAGCGAACTCCAGGACCCGAACGCCAAGCCCAAGCTCGGCACCCGCTGGGCCCGCTTCGTGCTGCGCCGCCCGCTCGCCGTGCTGCTCGTCGCGGTCGTCGGCCTCGGTGCGGTGGCGGTCCCGGCCGCCAGCCTCGAACTCGGCCTGCCCGACGAGGGCACGGCCGCGCCGGACAGCACCCAGCGCAAGGCGTACGACATGCTGTCCGAGTCCTTCGGCGCGGGCTTCAACGGCCCGCTGATGGTCACCGTCAGCAAGGACTCCGGGGCCGCCGACGCCGCCAAGACCGTCGGCGATAAGCTCGCCGAGGTCGACGGCGTGGCCGCCGTGACGCCCCCCACGCCCAACAAGGCCGACAACACCGCGATCATGAACATCGTCCCCGAGACGGGGCCGAGCGATCACGAGACCGAGGAACTGGTCAAGTCGATCCGTTCCAGCGCCCAGGACATCGGGCCCGACACCGGCTCCGAGATCCTGGTCACCGGCCAGACCGCGATGACCATCGACTTCTCGCAGACCCTGGACGACGCGCTCCTGCCCTACCTGGGCCTGGTCGTCGGCCTCGCGTTCCTGCTCCTGATGCTGGTCTTCCGTTCGATCCTGGTCCCGCTCAAGGCCGCGCTCGGCTTCCTGCTCTCGGTGGCCGCCGCGCTCGGCGCAGTCGTCGCCGTCTTCCAGTGGGGCTGGCTCGCGGACATCGTGGGCGTCGACCAGCCGGGCCCGATCATGAGCATGATGCCGATCTTCATGATCGGCGTGGTCTTCGGTCTCGCGATGGACTACGAGGTCTTCCTCGTGACCCGGATGCGGGAGGCGTACGTCCATGGGGCGAGCCCCGGCGAGTCGGTCGTGACCGGCTTCACTCACGGCGGACGGGTCGTGGCCGCAGCCGCGATCATCATGATCAGCGTCTTCTCCGGCTTCATCATGGAGAACGACGACATGATCAAGATGATGGGCTTCGGTCTGGCCGTCGCGGTCCTGTTCGACGCGTTCGTCGTCCGCATGGCGATCGTCCCCGCCGTGCTCGCGCTGCTCGGCAAGTCCGCCTGGTGGCTGCCGCGCTGGCTGGACAAGGCGCTGCCGAACGTCGACGTGGAGGGCGAGAAGCTGCACAAGGTCCTCGGCGACACGGCCTCGCCCGAGGCGGAGACCGACCGGGAGCTTCAGCCTGTCGGCAGGTGACACGCGGCGGTTCGCGCCGAGCGGGCCGGCCGGGGCATCCCCTTCGGGGGAGCGTCCCGACCGGCCCGCTCGGTCGTTTTCGGGCCCGCACGGCCATTCCGGCAGGCACGGCCACGTCCGGCCGCACGGATTTCTCCCCGGCCTCGGCGCCGTCAGACGTCGTCCCCCTGCGCCGAGTCGTAGTCGGCGCGGGCGGCGGCGATGGCGGGCCGGTGGTCGATGGACCAGTCGGCGAGCGCCTTGACGAGGTGCGTGAAGCTGTGGCCCATCTCGGTCAGCTCGTACTCGACCTGGGGCGGGATCGTCGGGTACACGGTGCGCTTCACCAGGCCGTCACGCTCCAGGCGGCGCACCGTGACGGTGAGCATCCGCTGCGAGATGCCGCCGTGGATCCTGCGCTGCAACTCCTTGAACCGCAGGACCCCCGCGGCGAGTTCGACGACCACGTACACCGACCATTTGTCACCGAGCCGGTCGAGGACGTCCCTGACCCCGCACTCGTCCTGCGGCGTCTCGCAGGTGATCACCGGCTCCCCGGCCGCGGGAGTGGTTACCGCGGTGTGCCCTGCTGACATTCAAGTGCCTCCTTACGCGGCCGGGTTGCCACCGATGAAGATGGCCCCGAGCCGCTGACCAGCGGCTCCACCAAGAGGAACCACTCTCGACGGGGGAACCATCCCATGCTCATGATCACCGGCGCCACGGGCGCCCTCGGCAAGCTCGTCACCGCCCGCCTCGCCCGCGTCGCCGGCCGCGACGATCTCGTCGTCGGTACCCGGGCCCCGGCGCCCGGCGAGCGCCGCATCGACTTCGACGACCCGGCGTCCCTGGACTTCTCCGGTGTCGGCACTCTCCTGATGATCTCCGCGGGGGCTGCCGAGGACGACGTCGTCATCGCCCGTCACGACGCCGCGATATCCGCCGCCGAGAAGGCGGGCGTGCGCCACCTCGTCTACACCAGCCTCAGCGGCGACGGCGACCACCTCACCTATGCGCTGGCCCACCGCTGGACCGAACGCAGACTGCGCGCCTCCTCGCTGGAGTGGACGGTGCTGCGCAACGGCCTGTACGCGGAGTTCCTCGCCGCCGTCGCCGCGCCCGGCCCCGACGGTACGATCGCCGCGCCGCTGGGGAGCGGCCGTCTGGCCGCCGTGGCCCGTGAGGACCTCGCGGAGATCGCGGCACGCGTCGCGCTCGCCTCCGCCGAGCATGTGGGCCGTACCTATGAACTGGTCGGCGAACGCGCCTTGGGCGGCGCCGACTTGGCCGCGGCCCTCGGCGGCTCCTACGAACCGGACACCCTGGCCGCCACCCGCACCGCCGTCATCGAGGCGGGCCAGGCCCTGCCCTTCCAGGTGCCGATGCTGCTGAGCACGTACGCGGCGATCACCGCGGGCTTCCTGGACGGCACATCGATCGGCCGCAACGACCTGCGCCCCCTGCTCGGCCGCGAGCCGCGCCCGGCGATCGAGGCGTATGTGAGGGCGGTACGGGGTTGAGGTTGGGGTGCGGTTTGGTCGGCTGGGGGGTGGTGTGTTGGGAGTGAGGGTGGAGCCGGGGCCATCCGCCCAGGGGCGTAAGCGCGGGGCCGGGGACGGGGCCGACCCCCGGGCCCTCACGCCAAGGACGCCGCGCGGCCCGGATCGATGGCGTGCTGGAGGGGGCGGCCCCTCAGGAAACGTTCCAGCTCGTCGCGTACGAGGTGTCCGAGGCGGTGGCGTTCGGCGCCCAGGGCGCCGGCCACGTGGGGGGTCAGGACGACGTTGGGGAGCGTGAACAGTGGTGAATCGGGCGCCGGTGGCTCCGGGTGCGTGACATCCAGGACGGCGGTGAGGTCCTGCCTGGCCCGCAGGACCTCCGCCAGCGCCTCCTCGTCGATGAGCGCGCCCCGGGCCGTGTTGACCAGCGTCGCGCCCGGCGCCAGGGAGTTCAGCAGCCGCGCCCCGACCGCGCCGCGGGTCTCCGGCAGGAGCGGCGCGTGGAGGCTGACCACGTGGGAGGTGGCGAAGAGCTCCTCGATGCCGACGAGTCGTACGCCCATCTCCCGGGCGGTGTCCGCGCCGGTGAGGGGGTCGGTGGCGAGGACCTCGACGTCGAAGCGGCCGAGGTGCGCCGCGACGAGCCGCCCGATGTGGCCGAGCCCCAGCAGCCCCACGCGTGAGCGGTAGGCGCCCGGGACCTCGACGTCGCGCGGGAACCGGCGGCCGGCGGCCACCTCGCGGCTGACGCGGTGCACCTGCTTCAGCCCGAGGAGGATCTGCGCGAGAGCGAATTCCGCCACCGGGGTCGCGTTGGCCGCCGCCGCGGAGACGATCGGGATGCCGCGCGCCCAGAAGGCGGGCGTGGTCACGTGCCGTACGGAGCCCGCCGCGACGAGCACGGCGCGCAGCGCGGGCGCCCGGGCGAGGAAGGCCTCGTCGAGGACGGGGGCGCCCCAGCCGGTGAGCAGAATCTCGGCACGGCGCAGCGCCTCGGGGTGGTCGCCGAGTCGCTCCCGGGTGAGGGGCGGGCCCTGCCGGTCCACGAGCCGGTCGATGCCGACGAGCACCTCGGGCGGATAGACGTCCGGCCTGCGTGCCTCCTCCATGACGAGCAGTGCGGTGGCTCGGGGTGCCGTCTCGGCCATGTCGATGCCTCTCCTCGGCTGCTGTGCTGACACCGCTGACGCCCTGTCAGCGGTATGGCCCGCGGCCGGGCGGCCGATCGGGTGTGTGCGGAAAAGTCCGGCTGGGTGTCGAAGCTTGGCGCGGCCTGTCCGAAATTTCGGACGAACCATCCGTAGTGGACCATACATCGGATGTCTGAAAAAGCCGCAGGGGGTGGGGAGTTGCCGTCGACGGATCATGGCCCGGCGGGGCGGCGGCATCGTACGCGATCCACGTGAACACGGGCGATCACTGCCCTGTGCAGCCAGAATCGGGCCGAGGGCGGGCAGGTCACGCGTGTCGGCGTCCCCTCGGCGGGTGCGGCACGTGGGGGAGGGGTGCACAGGGAAGTGTGTGTCGGCCCTTCGGGGGCGCCGGGAAAATTTTGTATTCATCGGAGTATTGACCCTGGGATTTGCAGCCCGTTACCGTCCCCGGCAAGCGCTTACTAGAGCCAACCGTGATGCGGCGAAACGGGAGTTGTGATGCGGAGATCGCGGTGGATCGGTGCGGGTTTCCTCGCATCGGCACTGATCCTCACCAGCTGTACATCAGGCCCCGCGGGAGCGGACGTCGAGCAGGACTCCAAGGCGACGCTCCAGTTGTGGACCAGGACCACCCCCGGCGGCCCGGGGGAGAAGGGCACACTCGCGCTCGCCGCCGCCTTCGAGAAGGCCACCGGCCACAAGGTCGAGGTCACCGCCATCTTCGACGACTTCGAGACGAAGCTTCAGCAGCGGGCCGCGCAGCGGGACCTCCCCGACATCGTCATGAACGACGTGACCCAACTCGGCGCCATGCACGAGCAGGGCCTGCTCCGCGAGATCGACCTCGACAAGATCAAGCACAGTAAGCAGCTCATCGCCCAGGGGCTCGGCTCCGGAAAAAGCCTGGACGGCAAGCAGTTCGGCCTGCCCTACTCGGCGCAGGCCACCGCGCTGCTCATCCGCAAGGACTGGCGGGAGAAGCTGAAGCTCGACACCCCCCGGAACTGGGACGACTTCACGGCGATGGCCGAGGCCTTCACCACCGGGGACCCCGACGGCGACGGCAAGAAGAACACCTTCGGCCTCGCCGCCCCGCTCTCCACCAAACGCGGCTACGCCTCCTGGTACTTCTCCAACTTCCTCTGGGCCGCGGGCGGCGACTTCATCACCGAGGCCGGGCACGGCACGTACGAGCCCGCCATGACCACCGAGAAGTCGGTGAAGGCCGTGCAGTGGTTCCGCGACCTCGGCTGCGAGGACAAGGCCATCCAGCCGGGCGCGGTCACCATGGACACCCCGCCCACCAACGAGACCTTCGAGTCGGGACGCACCGGCATGTTCGCCGTCGGCCCCTACCTGCTGCCCCGCTTCGACGAGGTGCTCGGCAAGGACAAGTACGAGGTCGTCCCGATGCCCAAGGGCCCGAAGGACGCGACCGTGCTCGCCGAGGGCGGCACGATCTACCTGATGGCGGGCTCCGAGAACCAGGCGGGCCAGGACGCCTTCGCCGACTTCGCCGTCTCCGCCGAGGGCCAGCGGACCGGGATGCGCGGAGAGACGGGCTTCACCGTGCAACTGCCCGTCAACAAGACGGTCGACATCTCCGAGGTCCGCCCCGACCCCCGCTGGAAGACCTACGCCGAGGTCTACCGCTCCTCCGGACGCTACGCCCCCTCCATCCCGAACTGGTCCGCCGTGCGGCAGACCACCGCGGAGACCGTCAACGCGCTGATGGCCGACTGCGACCTGGACACCCGCGGCGAACTCCGCGACCTCGACAAGAAGCTCGCCGACATCCTCGAGGAACAGGGAATCGCCGCGTCATGAGCCTCGACCAGGTGAAGCGGGCCCCGCTCCCCGAGCGGCGCGCCCACCGCGCCGCGGGATGCGGGGCCGACGGGGCCGCGGCAGGCCACCGCGGACGCGACCGTCGGGCGGGCCGGTGGTGGACGCCCTGGCTGTTCCTGGCACCGGCGCTGCTCCTCTTCCTGTACTTCAAGTTCATCCCCATGGCCAACGCGCTGACCATGTCCTTCCAGGAGGTCCAGCCCTACCTCGGGAACCGGTGGGTCGGCACCGAGAACTACGCCACCGTCCTCGGCTCCGACGGCTTCCGCGACGCCGCCTGGCACACGGTCGTCCTCGCCGCCGGGCAGACCGCCGGCTCCATGCTCCTCGGCCTGGCGCTCGCCCTGCTCATGGAGGGCCGGGGCCGCCGCCTGGGATTCGTGCGCTCCGCCGCGTTCCTGCCGGTCGTCGTGCCCATCGCCGTCGTCGCCGAACTGTGGCGCATCATGTACCACCCGACCGAGGACGGCATGGTCAACTCCCTCCTCGGACTGGTGGGATTCGGCCCCTCGGGGTTCATCAACGACCCCGACTCCTCGCTCGTCTCCATCATGGTCACCGGCATCTGGCGGGGCGCCCCCTACGACATGATGATCTTCCTCGCCGGGCTCGCGAGTGTGGACCGGGGGCTGTACGAGGCAGCGAAGGTCGACGGCGCCTCCCGGTTCCAGCGCGTGCGGCACGTGACGGTGCCCGGGCTGCGGTCGGTGTTCTCGATCCTCTTCATCCTCGCCGCGATCCGCGGACTACGGGTCTTCACCGAGGTGTTCCTGCTCACCAACGGCGGCCCCGACGGCTCCACCGAGGTCGTGATGACCCTGATCTACAAGCTGGGCCTCGAACAGAACCGGCTCGGCGTCGGAGCGGCGGGAGCCGTCCTGCTGTTCCTCATGACGCTGTTCCTCACGATCGTCGTCCACCTGGTGCGACGCAGGGAGAACAAATGAACGCCCCCACCGAGACCGCGCTCGGCCTGACCGAGAGCAGGAGCCCCGGCGGGCGGCTCCTGAAGGCCCTCACGTACCTGCTGGTCCTCGTCGTCTTCGCCGGACCACTGCTCGCCCTGCTGGTCAGCGCCTTCAGCAAGGTCAAGGACCCCACCCAACTGAGCGTCATCCCCTCGGCCGCGACCCTGGACAACTTCAGGATCGCCTTCGACCAGGGCGTGCTCGCGTACCTGCTGAACTCCTTCTTCGTCGTCGGCTTCGGCCTGCTCCTCCAGGTGGCCGTCTCCGTCCTGGCCGGTTACGCGCTGGCCCGCAAGGTCTTCCCCGGGATGACGCTGGTCCTCGTCGCGATCCTGGCGACCCTGATGCTGCCCGAGGAAATCCTCGCCCTCCCGCTGTCCCTGATCCTCGCCGATCTGCCGGTCGTCCACTTCAACCTCATCGGCACCCTCGCCGGCATGATCGTCCCCCTCGGCGCCTGGGGGTTCTCCATCCTGGTGATGACCGAGTTCATGAAGGACGTGCCCAAGGAACTCGAGGAGGCCGCCCGCATCGACGGCGCCGGTGACCTGCGTATCTTCGCCCAGATCATCCTGCCGATGTGCAAGCCGGCGCTGGGCGTCATCGGGGTCTTCGGCTTCACGATGATCTGGGACCAGTACCTGCTGCCGCTCCTCGTCGCCACCGACTCCTCGTCCTACACCCTGCCGCTGGCGCTGCGCACCCTGCGCATCGACCCCGACGTCACCCCGGGCGTGGTCCTCGCGGCCTCTCTGCTGGCACTGCTCCCCTCCGTGATCGTCTTCCTCTTCTTCCAGCGCTCCTTCGTGCACGGCCTGTCGTCCGGCGCCCTCAAGGGCTGAACGCGGCACGGCCGTACGAGATCCATGCGGCGCCACCTCGAAAGGATCCCCCTCCCGTGACGCAGAGCGCTGACACGACCTGGTTCACCCACGACCGGTTCGGGATGTTCGTCCACTGGGGCCTGTACTCCCTCGCCGCCCGCCACGAGTGGGTCAAGAACCGCGAGAAGCTCACCGACGAGCAGTACCAGGTCTACTTCGATCACTTCGACCCCGACCGCTATGACCCGGTCCGTTGGGCGAGGACCGCCAAGGCCGCCGGCATGCGGTACGTCGTACTGACCACCAAACACCACGACGGCTTCTGCCTCTGGGACAGCGACCTCACCGACTACAAGGCGACCAACACGCCCTGCGGCCGCGACCTCGTCGCGCCCTTCGTCGAGGCGTGCCGCGCCGAGGGACTCAAGGTCGGCTTCTACTACTCCCTCATCGACTGGCACCACCCCTCCTTCCCCGTGGACGGCACCCACCCGCAGCGCGACGACGAGGAGTTCAAGGCCGCCGCCGCGGACCGGGACATCCGCGACTACCGGCGCTATCTGCACGGCCAGGTAAGGGAGTTGCTGACGCGCTTCGGACGCGTCGACTACCTCTTCTTCGACTTCTCCTACGCCGGACGCCACTGGTGGGGCGGCAAGGGCGCCGACGACTGGGACGCGCCGACGCTGCTGGAGACGGTCCGCGGACTCCAGCCGCACATCCTCGTCAACGACCGCACCGGCCTCCCCGGCGACTTCATCACCCCCGAGCAGTACCAGCCCGCCGGCCCGATGTACGACGGCGAGGGCCGGCCCGTGGTCTGGGAGGCGTGCCAGACGCTCAACGGAAGCTGGGGCTACGACCGCGACAACCTCGACCACAAGAGCGCCGACCTGTTGATCCGCATGCTCGTCGACGGCGTCTCCAAGGGCGGCAACCTCCTGCTCAACGTCGGCCCCACCGGCCGCGGCGACCTCGACCCGCGCGACGTCGCCGTCCTCGGCGAGCTGAGCCGGTGGACGGACCTGCACGAGCGGTCGATCCGAGGCTGCGGCCCCTCGTCCTTCACCGCCCCCGCCGACTGCCGCTACACCCGGCGCGGCGACCGGCTCTACCTCCACCTCTTCTCCTGGCCGCTGCGCCACCTTCACCTGCCGGGCCTCGCAGGCCGGGTGCGCTACGCCCAGCTCCTGAACGACGCGTCCGAGATCACCCGCGTCGAACTCGCCCCCGGCCGGCCCGCGCTCAACACCGAGTTGGGCGGCCAGCCCGCCGGAACGCTCACCCTCCAGCTCCCCGTCCGGCGTCCCGACACCCCCGTCCCCGTCATCGAGCTGTTCCTCGACACCCCGGCGGACAGCTGACGCCACGTACCGCCCCGACCCTCGAACCCCACCCCCCCCCGGAGGCATCATGCAACGCCGCACGTTCCTCACCGGCACGGCCCTCGGAGCGGCGCTCGCCGCCGTGCCGCTCGGCAGCATGCGCATGGCCGGCGCAGCGCAGAGCGAGCCGTCCGCCACGGCGACGGCCCGCTCCCTCAACGACCTCCAGAAGGCGATCGACGGCGCGGCACCCGGCGCGCGGATCGTCCTGGCCGACGGCACCTACACCGTGCCGCCCGGCAGCTCCGTCAAGGTCTCGGGCAAGAACGGCACCCAGGCCGCGCCCATCACCATCACCGCCGCGTCCCGAGGCGGCGTCGTGCTCCGCGGCGAGCGCGGCTTCGTCTTCGACAAGTCGAGCAACATCACCGTCACCGGCTTCTCGTTCCGCCAGAGCACGACCCTGGAGATCCCGGCGACCTGCTCGCGGATCCGCCTCACCCGCAACGACTTCCAGCTCGCCGACGTCGAGGGCCTGCACTGGGTGATGGTGCGCGCCGACGACACCAAGGTCGACCGCAACCACTTCCACGGCAAGAGCACGCTCGGCGTCTACCTCTGCGTCGAAGGCGCGGGCAGCACGGCCATGGCCCAGCGGGTGCACATCTTCAGGAACCACTTCTCCGACCACACCTTCGCCGGGGCCAACGGAGGAGAACCGATCCGGCTCGGCGTCAGCCCCCGGGCCCTGTCCGCCGCCCACGCCACCGTGGAGTACAACCTCTTCGAACGCTGCGACGGCGACCCCGAGGCCATTTCCGTGAAGTCCTCGGACAACACCGTCCGGTACAACACGATCCGCGACAGCGCCGGCGGCATCGTCCTGCGCCACGGCAACCGCACCCGTGTGGAGAGCAACTACCTGCTCGACGGCAAGGACGGCCTGCGCGTCTACGGCAACGACCACCTCATCGTCAACAACTACTTGGCGGGCCTGACCGGCCGGGCCCTGGTGATCGGCAGCGGCAGCACCCGTGACCACCACAGCGGCGAGAGCGCGGAGGAGCGGCGCGGCAACGACGCCTGCGACCGCGCGGTGATCGTCCACAACACCCTGGTGAGCAACGCCGAGACGCTCCTCGGCGAGTCCAGGACCTACGAGCCGCAGCAGGTCGTCGTCGCCGACAACCTGCTGGTGAGCGACTCCGGCAAGCTGGTCGACATGGGCGCGACCACCGGCTTCACCTGGCAGGGCAACATGCTCTGGGGCGCGGCGGCCGACGGGAACATCCCCGCGGGCGGCTACACCCGGCGCGACCCCGGGCTGCGCCAGGACGCCGACGGGATCTCCCGGCTGACGGCGGGCAGCCCGGCGATCGGCAAGGCGACGCTGACGAGTCCCGCCGTCACCGACGACATCGACGGCCACCCGCGCGGCAGCGCACGCGACATCGGCGCCGACGAGTACACGACGGCGGCACCGCTGCGCCGCCCCCTCACGGCGGCGGACGTGGGCCCGGACGCCTCATGAGCGCGGGCGCCCCGACGACGAGGAGACCGGGCCTGCCGTCACCTTCCGGAAACTGCCCGCCGCCGAGGTCGCGCGCCGCGCCGCGGAGGCCGGGCTCGACGTGATCGAGTGGGGCACCCGACGTCCACGCGCCCCCGGCGAGCGGCACGGCCTCGCCTGCTGCTCCTACGGGACGTACTTCCGTGCCGGTCCCGGTGACATGGCCGCATTCCCCGCGCTCGCCCGCACCGCGGTGCTCCTCGGAGAGCCGCGGGTGCGGGTGTGGGCGGGCGGCGTCCTCGCCCTGGAATCCCACACGGGCACCCTCACGGACACCACCACCTCCACGCTCCGGCTGCTGGACGAACGGCACCTGAACCCCGACGCGCTCCTGGAGTTCGTGCCGGACGACGAACCCGCCGTACAAGGAACAACCAAGGCACCAAGGAAGAGGACATGCACGTCACGGCAGCCGACAGACTCCTGTTCATCGGCGACTCCATCACCGACGCGGGCCGCGACCGCTCGGACGGCACCTCGCTCGGTGACGGCTACGTCGACCGGATCGCGCGAGCCCTGCGCGCCCGAGCGGGTGCCGCACCCGCCGCCGTCATCAACAAGGGCCTCAACGGCAACCGCGTATACGACCTCGAAGCCCGCTGGGCCACCGACGTCATCGCCCCGCGGCCCACCCTCGTCACGGTCAAGATCGGCATCAACGACACCTGGCGGCGCTACGACCGGGGACTGGCCAGCCCCGTCGCCCGGTTCGAGGCGTGCCTCGACAGCCTCCTCGCGTACACCGCGCAGAAGCTCGCCGCCCGCCTCGTCGTCATCACCCCCTTCCTGCTCCCGGCCACCCCGCACCAGCAGCGCTGGCACGAGGACCTGGCCCCCCGCACCGAAGCGGTCCTGCGCGCGGCGCGCGCCAACGCGGCGACGGTGGTGCGCGCGGACCTGGTCATGGCCCGCGCGGCCGAGAAGCACGGGGCGGCGGCGCTGGCCCCCGACGGGGTCCATCCGAGCGCGCTCGGGCACGAGCTGCTCGCCGGGGCGTGGCTCACCGCCGTGCTGCCCCCGGCCGACCGCCCCGCCGCCCCGGCGTGAGCCACCCGGGCCCGGTCGCCCATTCCCCCATGTGGCGTATCCCGAGGGGCACCCGCGCCGGTCCCGGGGGAGCGTCGTGCCATGCGTGCCTTCCCCGCATCCGCCGCGCACCGCGTCCCCGGCGCCGTGCGCGTCGTGCTGTGCTGGATACCGGGCACGGCGGCCCTCGGGCTCCTGCTGGCGTGCGCGGCGGGCATCGATCCCGCCGCGTCCGCCGCCTCGGCCGGTGACGGCGGGGCGTCCACGCCGACGGTCGTCTCCGGGTACCGTTCCGTGATGCCCGCCGCCGCGAACCCGGCGCGCCGGGCGGCCACGGAGTTCCGGGCGACGCGCCCCCGCATCGTGCCGCGCGAGGCCTGGCTGGCCCCCGGCACCCCCGAGCCGCCGCCCGCCCGCTACGCCGACCGGGTCGAGGCGCTCTTCGTCCACCACACCGACTCCCCGAACCGCTACGCCTGCGCCGACGCGCCGCGCATCATCCGCTCCCTGTACGCGGGGCAGGCCGGCGGCCGGAAGTGGGACGACATCGGCTACAACTTCCTGGTGGACCGCTGCGGCACGCTGTACGAAGGGCGCGCGGGCGGCGCCGAACGGCCGGTGGTGGGCGCGCACACGCAAGGGTTCAACCAGCGCTCGGCGGGCGTCGCGGCGATCGGCACCTTCACCGCGGGGACGCCGGTGCCGCGGGCCATGGCCGACGCCCTCGCGGCCCTGGCCGCCTGGAAGCTCGGCCTCGCGGGCATCGATCCGCGCGGCACCGCGCTGCTGGTCTCCACCCACAGCATGAGCCGGTTCCCCGAGGGCACCGACGCGGTCCTCCCGGCGGTCGCGGGCCACACGGACGGTTACCCCACGCACTGCCCCGGCGCCGCGCTGACCGCCCGGCTGCCCGCGATCAGGGAGGCGGCGGCCCGTCTCCAGGGACGCTAGGGCCTGTCCGGGGGCGCCCTATCCAGGGGGCGGCGCCGTACTGTCGCGCAGGACCAGCCGCGTGGGCACCAGCGTGGTGCCGCGCTCGGCCTCGCCCTGCCGGACCTGCCGCAGCACTCCTGCCACGCAGCGCCGCCCGACCTCGGCGAAGTCCTGGTGGACGGTGGTCAGGGGCGGCAGGAACGACCCCGACTCGGGGATGTCGTCGAAGCCGATCACGCTGACGTCGTCCGGCACCTTGCGACCCCGCTCGTGCAGGGCCCGCAGCAGACCGAGCGCCATCTGATCGTTGGCGGCGAACACCGCCGTGCAGTCGTCCCGTTCGGCGATCTGGAGGCCCGCGCGGTAGCCGGACTCCGCCGACCAGTCGCCCCGCACCGGCGGCGGTGCGAAGCGCCCCTCCTCGGCGAGCGCCGCCCGCCAGGCGTCGGCGCGGCGCTGCGCGGCGTACGACTCCTCGGGCCCCGCCAGGTGCCACACGGTGCGGTGGCCGAGGCCGAGCAAGTGCCGTACGGCGGCGCGGGTCCCGCCGGCCTGGTCGGTGTCGACCACGGTGTAGCGGTCACCGGCGTCCGAGTCCGCCACGACGACCTGCACGTGTGGCGGCAGGTCGATGGTCGCCGCGTCGAGCAGGTGCACCTCCATGATGACGATGACCGCGTCGACGGCGAGTTCACCGAGCCGGGAGAACGCGCCGCGGACCTCGTCCTGGGTGGGCACGGCGACCGGGAGCAGGGTGACGGCGTAGCCCTCCTCGGCCGCCGAGGTCGCGATCGCCTCCAGCGTGCGGACGTTCCCGGTGGTGGAGAGCGTGAAGGTGATGACGCCGATGGTGCGGAACTCGCCGCGTTTGAGGGCGCGGGCGGCGCTGTTGGGCCGGTACCCGAGCTTCTTCATGGCGGCGAGGACCTCGTGCCGGGTCTCCTCGGTCACGCCCGCGTAGCCGTTGGAGACGCGGGAGACGGTCTGGGAGGAGACGCCCGCGAGACGGGCGACATCCGCCATGGAAGCGCTCGTGCGCCGGCCGGTCCGGGCCCGGCCGCTCTCCCGCGCCCGTGCCGCACTCCGCGTCGAGGTGCTGTCCGCTGCTTCCACGCTCTCCCTTGACCCCCGTCAGCGGGGCGGTGTAGACATGCCGCCACCAGATGTTTACGTAAACATATCACTCCGCGTCCTACTCGGCTGTCCCCTTCGGAACGCGATGTTTACGCAAACATCGCGGTGGTGGGCTACGCCGGTTCCGAGATGGACGAGCGAGGAACGACGACATGACGACGCTTCAACCGCCGGTGGCCGCAGGACGGCGTCCGTCCCGGCCCCCCTCGCGGCGCTCCCGCCGCTCATGGACGGGATGGGGGTTCATCGGCCCCTTCGTGACCGTCTTCGCCCTGGTCTTCCTGGCGCCCCTCGCGTACTCCATCTATCTCAGCCTCTTCCGGGAGCAACTCATCGGCGGCACCACTTTCGTGGGCCTCGACAACTACCAACAGGCCCTGGGGGACGACCAGTTCTGGGCGGCCTTGGCGCGCGTCTCGCTCTTCCTCGCGGTCCAGGTGCCGATCATGCTCGGTATCGCCCTGCTGGTCGCCCTGGCCCTGGACAGCGGCCGCCTGTACGGCAAGGACTTCTTCAGGATCTCGGTCTTCCTGCCCTACGCGGTGCCGGCCGTGGTGGCTTCACTGATGTGGGGCTTCATGTACGGCAGCCGCTTCGGGCTCGTCGGCGACATCAACGCCGCCCTCGGTGTCTCCCTGCCCGACCCGCTCTCCCCGGGCCTGGTGCTCGCCTCGATCGGCAACATCGTCACCTGGGAGTTCGTCGGCTACAACATGCTGATCTTCTACTCCGCGCTCCGCGTCATCCCGCACTCCCTGTATGAGGCGGCACAGATCGACGGGGCCGGACAGTGGCGCGTCATAGCGGCGATCAAGCTGCCGGCGATCCGTGGCGCCCTGGTCATCGCCACCATCTTCTCGATCATCGGCAGCTTCCAGCTCTTCAACGAGCCCGCCATCCTCCAGAAGCTCGCGCCCAACGCGATCACGACCGACTACACCCCCAACTACTACACGTACTCGCTGTCCTTCTCCGGCCAGCAGCACAACTACTCCGCGACGGTCGCCATCGTCATGGGCCTGATCACCATGGTCGTCGCCTATGCCGTCCAGCTGCGCGGCATGCGCAAGGGAGCGTGAGCCCATGACCGGCCTGAGCACCACCCCCGTCTCCCGGCCCACGACGAAGCGGCCCGCCGTCGCCCCGCGGCTGCGCGTCCAGAGCCGCCGCGCGACGCGCCGCCCCAGGCGCAGTGTCCTGCTGACCGTCCTCACCGGTGCCGTGCTGCTCTACAGCCTCGTACCGCTCGTGTGGCTGCTGCTGAGCGCCACCAAGACACAAGAGGGCCTCGCCGGCTCGTTCGGGCTGTGGGTCGACGGGGACTTCGCGCTGTGGGACAACATCCGCGAGACCCTCACGTACCAGGACGGCGTCTTCCTCCGCTGGCTCCTCAACACCCTGCTGTACGTGGTACTGGGCGCCGGCGGCGCCACCTTCCTCGCGGTCCTGGGCGGGTACGCGCTCGCCAAGTTCGACTTCCCCGGCAGGCGCGGCGTGTTCGCGGTCGTCATCGGGGCGGTCGCGGTGCCCACCACGGCACTCGCGGTCCCGACGTTCCTCATGTTCAGCGAACTGGGCCTGACCGACACGCCCTGGGCGGTCATCGTGCCCTCCCTGATCTCGCCGTTCGGCCTCTACCTGATGTGGGTGTTCGCGACCGAGGCGGTCCCGAAGGAACTGATGGAGGCCGCCCGCATCGACGGCGCCGGCGAGCTGCGCACCTTCTTCCAGGTCGCCCTGCCGCTGCTCGCGCCCGGCACCGTCACCGTGCTTCTCTTCACCACCGTCGCGACCTGGAACAACTACTTCCTGCCGCTGATCATGCTGAAGGACCCCGACTGGTACCCGCTGACCCTCGGCCTCGACGCCTGGAACAAACAGGCGTCCACGGCCGGCGGCGAAGCCGTCTTCAACCTCGTCATCACCGGATCCCTGCTGACGATCGTGCCGCTGATCGCGGCCTTCCTGCTGCTCCAGAAGTACTGGCAGTCCGGGCTCGCCGCAGGAAGCGTCAAGGAGTAGTCCCCCTTTTCCCCAAGCACCCCCTAGAAGTGGAAGCATCGCCATGCCCAAGCGCTCCCGCCGCCTGCTGCGCGGCACAGGTCTCCTCTGCGCCCTCGTCCTCGGGGCGAGTGCCTGCGGCGGCTCCGACGACGACAACTCAAGCCAGAAGCCGGTGGGTTCGGCCGACCTACAGGCCGCCCTCGAGAAGGGCGGCACCGTCACGGTCTGGGCGTGGGAACCCACCCTCAAGCAGGTCGAGGCCGACTTCGAGAAGAAGTACCCGAAGGTCGACATCAAGCTGGTCAACGCGGGCACCAACAACGACCAGTACAAGGCCCTTCAGAACGCCATCTCCGCGAAGAAGGGCGTCCCCGACGTCGCCCAGATCGAGTACTACGCACTCGGCCAGTACGCCCTGACGAAGTCCGTCACCGACCTGACGCCCTTCGGCGCGGACAAGCTCGGCGACTCCTACTCGCCGGGCCCGTGGAACTCCGTGAAGTCCGGCGACGGCATCTACGGCCTGCCCATGGACTCCGGCCCCATGGCGCTCTTCTACAACAAGAAGGTCTTCGACAAGTACGAGATCGCCGTGCCGACGACGTGGGACGAGTACGTCGAAGCCGGCCGCGAGCTGCACGAGGCGAACCCCAAGGCGTACATCACCAGCGACGTCGGGGACGCGGGCCTGACCACCAGCCTCCTGTGGCAGGCCGGTTCGCGCCCGTACGAGGTCGACGGCACCAAGGTCGGCATCGACTTCACCGACGCCGGCGCCAGGAAGTACACCGACACGTGGCAGGAGCTCATCGACGAGAAGCTCGTCGCACCCGTCGTGGGCTGGAGCGACGACTGGTACAAGGGCCTCAGTGACGGCACCATCGCCACCCTGCCCATCGGCGCGTGGATGCCCGCCAACTTCGCCTCCGGGGTCAAGGGCGCCGCGGGCGACTGGCGCGTCGCGCCCCTGCCGCAGTGGACGAAGGGAGCCGGGGCGAGCGCCGAGAACGGCGGCAGCTCCCTGGCGCTGCCCGCGCTCGGCAAGAACAAGGAACTCGCCTACGCCTTCATCGAGTACGCCAACTCCGGCGACGGCGTACGGACCCGCATCAAGGGCGGCGCCTTCCCGGCGACCACCAAGGACCTCAAGTCCAAGGCGTTCCAGGACACGGAGTTCCCGTACTTCGGCGGCCAGAAGGCCAACAAGATCTTCGCCGAGTCCGCGGCGAACGTCCCCGCCGACTGGAAGTACCTGCCCTACCAGGTCTACGCCAACTCGATCTTCAACGACACCGTCGGCAAGGCCTATGTCTCCCGGACGCCCCTGGCCAAGGGCATCGAGTCCTGGCAGGAAGCCTCGGTCAAGTACGGCACCGAGCAGGGCTTCACGGTCGAGAAGTAGCCGACGGCAACTCCCCGCCCGGCCACCCCGCGGCCGGGCCACCCGTACCCCGCGCCGCCCGTGAGCGGCGGCGCACCGGAAGGACCACCATGACCTCCCCCCTCCCCGTCCGGCTCCCGGCAGGCCCGGACGGCACCCCGCGCCCCCGCCTCGCGTACGGCGCCGACTACAACCCCGAGCAGTGGCCGCGCGAGGTGTGGGAGGAGGACATCCGGCTCATGCGCGAGGCGGGCGTGAACCTCGTCTCCGTAGGGATCTTCTCCTGGGCCCGCCTCCAGCCCACCGCCGGTACCTGGGACTTCACCTGGCTTGACGAGGTCATGGACCTGCTCCACGAGGGCGGCATCGGCGTCGACCTGGCCACCGCCACGGCCTCCCCGCCGCCCTGGCTCACCACGGCGCACCCGGAGATCCTGCCGGTGACCGCCTCCGGCGAGACCCTGTGGCCGGGGGCGCGCCAGCACTGGCGGCCCACCTCGCCCGTCTTCCAGACGTACGCGCTGCGCCTGGTACGCGAGATCGCAGGGCGCTACGCCGGCCACCCGGCCCTCGTGGCCTGGCACATCTCCAACGAGCTGGGCTGCCACAACGTCTACGACCACTCCGACGACGCCGCCCGCGCCTTCCGCGACTGGCTGCGCGTGCGCTACACCACCCTCGACGCCCTCAACCACGCGTGGGGCACCGCCTTCTGGTCCCAGCACTACAGCGACTGGCAGCAGATCCTGCCGCCCCGCCTCGCCGCGTCGCACCCCAACCCCACGCAGCAGCTGGACTTCAAGAGGTTCTCCTCCGACGCGCTGAAGGAGTACCTGCGCGCCGAGCGGGACGTCCTGCGCGAGATCACCCCGGACACCCCCGTCACCACGAACTTCATGGTGATGGGCGGCATCAAGGGCATGAACTACGCCGACTGGGCGCACGAGGTCGACTTCGTCTCGAACGACCACTACGTGCGCCCCGGGCCCCAGGCGCGGGACGAGCTGTCCTTCTGCGCCAACCTCACCAGCGGCATCGCGGGCCACCGCCCGTGGTTCCTCATGGAGCACTCCACCAGCGCCGTCAACTGGCAGCCCGTCAACGTCCCCAAGCGACCCGGCGACCTGGCCCGCGACTCGCTGCTGCATGTCGCGCACGGAGCCGACGCCGTCTGCTTCTTCCAGTGGCGCCAGTCGGCGGCGGGCGCCGAGAAGTACCACTCGGCGATGGTCCCGCACGCCGGGGCGGACAGCAAGGTCTTCCGCGCGGTGACCGGCCTCGGGCGCACCCTTGAGGCGCTCGCGCCGGTCACGGGCGCCGCCAGGGAACCCGCGCGGGTCGCCGTCCTCTTCGACTGGGAGTCGTGGTGGACGAGCGAACAGGACTCCCACCCCACCTCGCTCCTCGACTATCACCAAGAGGCCCTCGACTGGTACTCCGCCCTCCTCGCCCTCGGCATCCGGGCCGACGTCGTCACCACGCGCTGTGACCTCGACACGTACGACCTGCTGATCGCGCCCGTGCTCCACGTGATCCCCGAAACGCTGGCCAAGGACCTGACGCGCTACGTCGAGAGCGGCGGCCACCTGGTCACCACGTACTTCTCCGGAGTCGTCGACGAGAACGACCACATCTGGCTCGGCGGCCACCCCGGCGCCCTGCGGGAGCTCCTCGGCATCCGCATCGAGGAGTTCGGGCCGCTGCCCGCCGACGACGGCGTCGAGCTGGACAACTCCACCACGGGCACGGTGTGGACCGACCGGATCACCGTCACCGGCCCCGAGGTGGAGATCCTCGCCCGGTACCGGACCGGCGCGTACACCGACCGCCCCGCCGTCACGCGCCGGACGGCGGGCCACGGCTCGGCCTCGTACGTCTCCACCCGCCTGGGCGCCGACGGCCTCACCGCGCTGCTGCCGCGACTCCTCGCCGCCGCCGGTGTCGACAGCGAACTGCCGCCGGCCGCGCGGGGCCGCGTCGAACTCGCCGTACGGCGCGGCGCCGACAGCCGCTATCTGTTCCTCGTCAACCGGACCGACCAGCCGGTGCCCGTGCCCGGGCTGACCGGCGAGCTCGTGATCGGGCCGAAGCGTGACGACAGCGGTGGAGGCGTCCTCGTCCTGCCGCCCAGGGGCGTCGCCGTGCTGCGACAGCCCGCCGACTGACCACGCCCCCGCCGCCCGACCTCTCTGTACAGCGCCACTCCGCAGCGACCGCACACGAGTTGGGAGCACACGTTGGCACGCCGTAACCGCACGCGACGCCTCATCCGGACCGTCGGTGTCACTGCACTCGCCACCGGGGCCGCCCTGGTCACCGTCCCGCAGCCGACGGCCGCGGCGGCCGCCGCCGTCACCGTCCGGCCCGACCCCTCCTACCAGCAGCAGAAGTTCCAGGGCTGGGGGACCAGCCTCGTCTGGTTCGCCAACGCCACGGGCGGCTACCCCGAGGAGATACGCCAGAAGCTGGCGAGCCTCCTCTTCGACGACGACGGCCTCGCCCTGAACATCGCCCGCTACAACATCGGCGGCGGCAACGCCCCGGACGTCAGGGACTACCTGCGCGCCGGGGGAGCGGTCGAGGGCTGGTGGAAGGCCCCGGAGGGCACCACCCGCGAGGACACCGACTGGTGGGACGCCGACGACCCGGCGCACTGGAAGCCCGGCGCCGACGCCGCCCAGCGCTGGTGGGTCGACCGGATCAAGAACGACATCGACCACTGGGAGACCTTCAGCAACTCCCCACCCTGGTTCATGACCAAGAGCGGATACGTCTCCGGTGGCTTCAACGCCGCGGACGACCAGCTCAAGACCGAATCGGTCGACGACTTCGCCGCCTACCTCACGGGCGCCACCGAGCGCCTGGAGAAGGCGCACGGCATCAAGGTCGACACCCTCGACCCGTTCAACGAGCCGAACACGACCTACTGGAGCACCCGCCTCGGCCCCGACGGCCAGCCGGTGGGCGGCCGCCAGGAGGGCGCCCACATCGGTCCCGAACTCCAGCAGAAGGTCATCCGTTCCCTCGCCCCCGTGCTGAAGGAGTCCGGGACGGACGCGAAGATCTCCGCGATGGACGAGACCAACCCGGGCATCTTCGCCCAGAACTGGAACACCTACCCCGACCAGGTCCGCTCCCTGGTCGCCCGGATGAACGTGCACACCTACGGCACCGGCGGCCGGACGACCGTACGCGACCTGGCGAAGGCGGCGGACAAACCGCTGTGGATGAGCGAGGTCGAAGGCGACTGGGGCGACGGCCAGGACTTCGACGACATGTCGCCCGGCCTCGGCCTCGCCCAGCACATGGTCGACGACCTGCGCGAACTGGAGCCCCGCGGCTGGGTCTTCTGGCAGCCCGTGGAGGACTACGACAACATGAAGCCCGGCGGGGAGTCCGCGAAGGGCGGCAACTGGGGCAGCATCCAGCTGCCGTTCAGCTGCACCGCCAAGGACACGCTCGCGACCTGCCCCATCCGTACGAACACGAAGTTCGACACGGCCCGCAACTTCACGCACTACATCAAGCCCGGCGACCGTCTCATCAAGGTCGACGACACCTCCAGCGCCGCCGCCGTCGCCAAGAACGGCAGGGGGGCCACCGTCGTCCACGTCAACCGCACCACCGCGGACCGCGCGGTCACCGTCGACCTGTCCAAGTTCGGCCGGGTCAGCCGCGGTGCCACGGTCACACCGGTGGTGACCAGCGCCGGGGGCAGACTCGAACGGCACGAGGCGGTCGAGGTCACCGACCGGAAGGCCACCTTCACCGTGCCCGCGGAGTCGGTGACCTCCTTCGTCGTCGACGGCGTCTCCGGCGTCGCCAAGGACGCGGCCCTGCCGCAGCAGGGCCACAGCTACCAGCTGACCGGTGTGCAGAGCGGCAAGGACCTCACCACCGCCGCCGACGGCACCGGCCTCGTCATCAAGGCCGCGAAGGAGGGTGACACCGCGCAGCGCTGGCAGCTGCGCCCGACCGGTGGCGACACCGGCAGCAGGCAGCGTTACGTCGTCACCTCCCAGGCGGACGGCAAGCGCCTGGCCGTCCGGGACGGCGCCCCCGTGCTGGAGCCCGACCGGGGCCACGCGCGTACATCCGCCCAGTGGCTGATGTCGACGACCGGTGACGGGACATGGACCCTCATCAACGCCGCCACCGGGCGCCTCCTCGAAGTCGGCGGGCAGGCCACGCACGACGGAGCCGCCGTGACGACCTGGACACCGAACTCCGGTGCCAACCAGCGCTGGCAGGTCGTCGACACCACGCGCTGAGCGGCACGCCCCACGGACCCGGCCGGGAGCGGCGACATCCACCCCGGCCGGGTCCCGGCATCCGCCGTCGATGTGACAGGCGGCCCGCGCACGTCGGCGAGAATCATGTGCATGGCAGCGCTGAACGAGATCCTCCCCGTGGAAGCCGTCCTCCTCGACGCCCCGGCGGCCGACTGGCGCGAAGCCGTCCGGCGCGCCGGTGACCTGATGGTCGCGACCGGCGCCGCCACGGACACGTACACGGCCGAGATGATCGAGAACGTCGAGCGGAACGGGCCGTACATCGTCATCGCCCCCGGCCTCGCCTTCGCCCACGCCCGGCCCTCGCCCGCGGTCCTCGGCACCGGCATGTCCTGGGTGCGGCTCGCCGAGCCCGTGGAGTTCGGGCACGAGAGCAACGACCCCGTCGAACTGGTCGTCGGCCTCGCCGCCGAGGACGCTCGCGAACACACCGCGGCGATGGGCGCGCTCGCCCGGCTGCTCGCGGACCCCGGCACCGCGCGTGTCCTGCGCGAGGCCCCCACGCCGCAGGCCGTGCACGCCCTTCTCGCGGCCGGAGAGCCGGCCGCGGCGCGCGGCGGCGGAGAGCCGCACAAGATCCTGACCGTGTGCGGCAACGGCGTCGGCACAAGTCTGTTCCTCAAACAGACCCTCGAAGGCGTCCTGGACCGCTGGGGGTGGAGCGCGTACGTCACCGTCGAGGCGACGGACACCATCTCGGCCAAGGGCAAGGCGAACGAGGCCGTCGCCATCCTCACCTCGCGGGAGATCGCCAGGACGCTCGGCGATGTCGGCATCCCGGTGAAGGTCGTGGAGGACTTCACCAGCCCGGCCGAGGCCGACCGCGTCCTTCGCGACACCTATGACGTCGGCGACACGTACGACGTCCGAGGCACCTACGACGTCCGCGACCCCTACGACGCCTGACGACGACCCGGGCAAGGAGAAAGAACCCACCATGGACTGGCTCGTGTCGATCGCCGAGTTCCTCGTCGACGAAATCCTCAGCCAACCCGCGTACCTCATCGGCCTCATCACCGCCGCCGGACTGATCGCGCTGAAGAAGTCCGCCGGGCAGATCGTCGGTGGTGCCATCAAGGCCACGCTCGGCTTCCTGCTGATCGGGGCGGGCGCCACCCTCGTCGTCGGCGCCCTGGCCCCGCTCGGCGAGATGATCCAGGGCGCCACCGGAGCGCACGGCGTGATCCCCACCAACGAGGCGATCGTCGGCATCGCCCAGGAGAAGTACGGCGCCCGCGTCGCCTGGCTCATGATCCTCGGCTTCGCGGTCAGCCTGCTCCTCGCCCGCTTCACACCTCTGCGCTACGTCTTCCTGACCGGCCACCACATGCTGTTCATGGCGACTCTGTTGACCATGGTGCTCGCCGGCTCGGGGCAGGCGTCGTGGGTCGTGGTCGTCGTGGGCGGCGTACTGCTCGGCATCCTCCTGGTGGCGCTGCCGGCCTTCGCGCACCCCTGGACGAAACGCGTCACCGGCAACGACAGCGTGGCGATCGGCCACTTCGGGACGGCCGGATACATCGCGGCGGGAGCGACGGGCCGGCTGGTGGGGCGCCGCAGCCGCTCCACCGAGGAGATGAACCTCCCCGAAGGGCTGCGGTTCCTGCGCGACTCGATGGTGGCGACCGCCCTGTCCATGGTGCTGATCCACCTCGTCATGTCGCTCGTCTTCCTCGGCAAAGTGGGCAAGGAGGCCGCGTTCAAGGCGTTCGGTGAGAACGGCGCGGCGGGCGCGAGCGGCGTCGGCGACTACGTCATGCAGTCCGTGATGCAGGGCCTTCAGTTCGGCATCGCCGTCGCCGTGATCCTCTTCGGCGTCCGCACCATCCTCGGTGAACTCGTGCCCGCCTTCCAGGGCATCGCGCGCAAGCTGGTGCCGGGGGCGGTGCCCTCGCTCGACGCGCCGATCGTCTTCCCCTACGCCCAGAACGCCGTCCTCGTCGGCTTCGTCTCCAGCTTCATCGGCGGCCTCGTCAGCCTCGGCCTGCTCGCCTGGATCCTCCACCCCGCGTTCGAAATCGCCCTCGTCCTGCCGGGCCTCGTCCCGCACTTCTTCACCGGCGGCGCGGCCGGCGTCTACGGCAACGCGACCGGCGGCCGCCGGGGCGCGGCCCTCGGCGCCTTCGTCAACGGCGTCCTCATCACCTTGCTGCCCGCGCTGCTCCTGAAGGTCCTCGGCGCCTTCGGCGAGGAGAACACCACGTTCGGCGACGCCGACTTCGGCTGGTTCGGCACGCTCATCGGGTACGCGGCCAAGGCGGGCGGGGCCGGTGGTGTCGTCCTGACGCTGCTGATCGGCGTCGCCGTCCTGCTCGGGGCGGTCGTCGTCCAGAAGCGGGTCGTGGAGACGGGCTGGGACCCGGGCGCCCACCGCGACGCCCTGCTCCCGCCCGTCGGGACCCCGGCCCCGGCCGCGGCGGGCGGGGACACGGCCGGCACCCCGGTGACGTACGGCAAGATCGCCCCGCCGCGCGGCGCGCCCAAACCGCCTCCGCCTCCGTCCCCGGGGCGCTAAAAATCAGTGGGGCTTCGACCGGACTGATGCCATGCTCCTGATCATGGACAGTGCCGGACACGATTTGCGCGCGCGGTACGCCGCGTATCGATGGACCCCCGCGGCGAGTGGCGCGTCGGGCGCCGAGGTGCACCGCCTCACCGACACGGGTGGTGCCGGGCCCGATCTGTACGTCAAGGTCGCCGCCGCCACGTACGGCCTCTCGGGCGAGGCCGACCGCCTCGCCTGGCTCGCCGGGCGGGGCATCCCGGTGCCCCGCATCGTCGAGCGGGGCACCGACGGGGACGTGGCGTGGCTGGTGACGGAGGCGGTGCCGGGCAGGCCGGCCGCCGAGCGGCTGCCCGAGGACAGGCGTCCCGCCGTGGCCGAGGCGCTCGCGGACATCACTGCCGCCCTGCATGAACTGCCCCTCGCCGACTGCCCGTTCGACCGGAGCCTCGCGGTGACGGCGGCGCAGGCCGTCCGCAACGTCCACGAAGGCCTCGTCGCGCTGGACGATCTCGACGAGGAGCGCGCGGGCTGGTCGGGTGAGCGCCTCCTGCAAGTGCTGCACCGCACCCGCCCCGCCTCGGAGGACCTGGTGGTCACCCACGGCGACCTCACCCCGGAGAACGTGCTGATCGACCCGGAGACCTGCCGCGTCACCGGAGTCATCGACGTGGTCCGCCTCGGCCGCGCGGACCGGCACGCCGATCTCGCCATCGTCCTGCGGGAGTTGGTGAGCGAGGACGACCCGTGGTTCGGCCCGGAGTGCGCGGAGCGCTTCGTGGAGCGGTACCTCCAGAGGGTCGCGGGGAAGGTCACCGTCGACGAGGACCGCCTGGCGTTCTACCGGCTCCTCGACGAATTCTTCTGACGGCCACTCAGCAGTGCCGGTACACGTACCCCGCCTCGCCCTTGGGCCGCACATCACGATCGCGCAAGGTCACCGACAGTTCCTTGCCCCAGGAGCGGCAGGCGGCGGTGAAGTCCTCCGTCTCGTACTCGATGTCGAAGACCCTCCCTTCGTACGCCTCTTCGAAGGCCCTGCACTCCTGGTAGCGGGCGCACTCCTCGGTCACGGCGAAGTCGAAGCCGATGGTGCGGCGGCGGTCCAGCAGGTCGGTGGTGTTCTTCTGGGCGATGGCCAAGCCCTCGTCGTGGGAGCGGCGGGCCAGGAGGCGGGCGAAGGACGCCGCGTCGTCGGCGGTGAGCAGGCCGTCGGAGCGTTCGTAGGAGTCGAGATTGTCCGGCTCCACCGCGTCGAAGCCGTCCCGCGCGCAGCCCTCGATCCACTCGCCGACGACTTCGGCCAGCGCGGAACGCTTGGCCTTGGTGGAGATGTCCAGCAGGGGCTCCTGCCAGTCCTCGTCGACGACCGTCCGCCCGTCCTCGCCGCGCAGCAGCAGCTCGGGGTGCTCGCGTTGCCACCAGCGCGCGGCCTCCTTGCCGGGCTGGGCCTGGAAGGCGTTGACGTAGCAGATGTTGTAGCGGTCGGGGGCGGGGTCGGCGGTGCGGTCGCGGGCGACGGCCCGTACCTTCGCGGGCGGCCGGTAGGGGCCGCCCAGCTGGTAGTCGAAGGCCGCGTCGGCGGGTGGCCGGCGGACGCCGTCGGCGGAACCGGAGGGGCGGCCCGCGGACGTGCCGGACCCGTCGCGGCCCGGGGCGTCGGACGAGCAGGCGGCGAGCGGGCCGAGGGCGGCGAGGAGCAGGACGCCGCCGACGCCCGCTCGTAGGGTCCGCCCGAAGCGGTTCTTGCTGGTGGGCCACTTGATTCCGGTCACATGACCAGGATCGCAGCCGCTCACCGCCGGCCCGCACGCGGGGAGCCCGGTATGGGCGGGTTCGCCGGGCTGGGCGGTGTGGCCGCCCGGCGTTCCCGTCGCCGTCAGGGCAGGTTGAGGACCTCGGCGGCCCGCGCGGCCATGCCGGCCTCTCCGGCGGCGTTCGGGTGCACGGGCACGAAGTTCGTGCCGAACAGCACGGGCTCGATCCACCGCTCGCCCGCCGGGCGGCAGGCGTCGTGGGCGTCGGAGGCGGCGGCCATGTCGACGAACGTGGTGCCGGTCTCGGACGCGGCGCGCTGCGCGGCTCCGTTCAAGTGGGCCTGGAGATCGCGGAGGTAGGGGACATCGCCTTCCGCGACGGGCATCTTGGCGAAGCAGCCGGGGACGGCCTTCGCCGGGGTGATCCACGGATAGCCGAGGATCGCGACTTCGGCCTTCGGCGATCTGGCCTTGATCTGGTTGAGGGAGGCCTTGATCGCCGGGTAGGTCTTGGACTCGATCTGGTCCTTGAAGGTGTTGCCGTACGTGTCCTTGCAGGGGGAGCCCTTGCCGCCGGAGAGGACGCCCGAGGTGCCGCAGGCGAGGATCGCGTTGATGAACGTGTTGTTGTCGTTGCCGCCGATGGTGAGCGTGACCAGTTCCGTGTCGCTCTTCAACGCGTCGAACTGCGGGGCGACGCCCGGGTATTGCGCCGTGGTGAAGTCCTTGGTCTGGGCTCCGCCGCAGGTCACGTCCGTCAGCTTGGCGCCGAGCGAGGCGGCGAGGAGGCGCGGGTAGTTCTTCGAGGTGCGGGCGCACAGAAGCGGCGCGCCCGGGTCGAGGGGCAGTACGCCCGACCCGGCGCTGTAGCTGTCGCCGAGCGCGACGTAGCGCAGAGGCTCCGAGGCGTCGGCGGCGGCCGGGCCCGCGCCGAGGCCGAGCGTGGCGACTCCGGTGACGGCGGCGAGAGCCGCGACGGTCCGATGCTGTGCGGGCATCCGCATGGACGTACTCCTCCGGGCGGGTGGGGGGCGGGGGCCCCAGGGTTCGGCAACGTAATGCACGACTTCCACGGCAACTACGTGTGGGGATGCGTGTCCTGGGGCGGCTTTTTGGCATCCGTGTGACAAGGGGGACTGGCAGACTGCCTGGCCATGAGCAGATGTGAAACGACTGTGGGCGGCAGCGGCAGCGGCAGCGGCAGTGGCAGTGGCAGCGGCAGTGGAGTCGGCGTCGGCGTCGGCGTGACGTTCGGACTGCTGGCCGCGTGGGCGCTGCACGACGCGGAGGAAGTGGCCTCGGTGCCGGGCTGGGCCCATGCCCGGGTGCCTGAACTGCGAGAACGGTTCCCGCGCGTACCGGAGCGCATATGGCGGCAGTTGGAGTCGGTCGACCGGCGGGAGTTCACGGCCGCGGTCGCCGGAATGGGCGTCGTGGTGGCCGCGGCCGCCGCCGACGGGCACCGCACCGGCGGCCGCTCCGCCTTCTACCAGGCCGCTCTCAACGGCTTCGGGATGCACGGCCTGGTGCACCTGGCGCAGGCCGCCGCCGTCCGCTCGTACACGCCGGGATCCGCCACCTCGCCGTTGGTGGTGATCCCCTTCACTCTCTGGGCCCGTGGCCGACTGCGGGACGCGGGCGTCCTGCGTCCCGCACGCCCCCGTGACGCCGTGCGAGGCCTCGCACTCGCCGCGGCGGCCACGGCCGGGACCCACATGCTGGCGCGACGGCTCGTGCGCGAGGGGCGGCCGGAGTCCGCGAATCCGGGCCCGCGTATCGGCGACGCCGCCCGGCCATGAAGCCCCGAGCAACCGGCCAGGTATGACCGGACGCTGGATATGCTGCCGCGCATGGACATAGTGATCCCGCTCTTCGACCGCTTCGAGCCGCTCGACGCGATCGGGCCGTACGAGATCCTCGGATACGTGCCGGACGCCACCGTGCGGTTCGTGGGCGCCGAACCCGGCCTGGTACGGGACGTGTTGGGCTCCCTGCCGGTGCACGTACCGACCGGGTACTCCGAGGTCGAACACTGCGACGTCCTGCTGATCCCGGGCGGGGGCAGCTTCCAGACCATGGTCGGCGACCCCCAATTCCTGGACTGGGTGCGCCGGATCCACGCCGGCACCCGCTTCACCACCTCCGTCTGCACCGGCTCCTTGGTGCTGGGCGCGGCCGGCCTCCTGGACGGACTGACCGCCACCACCCATTGGGACGCGGCCGCCGACCTGGAGGCGTACGGCGCCGTCTACACCCCCGAGCGGGTGGTCCGCCACGACCGGGTGATCACCTCGGCCGGAGTCTCCTCCGGCATCGACATGGCCATCCGGCTGGTCGCCCTGCTCACCGACGAGGTGACCGCCCAGGCCATCCAGCTCTACACCGAGTACGACCCGCAACCTCCCTTCGACACCGGCTCGGTGGCCAAGGCCCCGGCCGAGGTGCTGGAACGGGCCCGCGCCCTGGGCTAGCCAGGGCTCTGGTTCGGCTGAGAACCCTGGCCACAAGGGGGAAACGAATGCTCCGCATCCACTTCACCGATGCCGACCTGAACCGGACACGTATCGCGGCCGCCCCCGACCCTCTCTGGGAGATCTGCACGAGCCTGCACCGTTTCCAGTCCCGCCAAGGGCGTTGGGCCTACGCGGACTGGTACCGCACCTCCCGGACCCGACTGCACGCCACCGGGTTCAACCGCACCCTGCGTACCCTCTTGCTGCCACTGGTCCCGCGCGCCACGTACTTCCCCGACTTCCTCACCCCTCCCGAGAGCGTCGACGGGCTCGATGCCGGGCTGGAAGCCATCCTGAGCACGCCGCGACGCCGGGTCCTGCACGAGATCAGCATCCTCGACCGCACCAGCGGCGCCCCCGCCTGGGCGCACCGCCTCGCCGAGCCGGACACACGCCGGGAACTGGTCCAAGCCCTGCGCGACTACCACGACACCATCATCGCCCCGTACGGCGACCGCATCCGAGCCCGCATCGAAGCCGAGCGGTCCGCGCGTGCCCGCGCCGTACTCGGCCATGGAACCGAAGGCGTTCTCCAGGGCCTGGGGCCGGGCCTCCAATGGCGGCGCCCGGTCCTGCACACCGTCTATCCCGAGGACCGTGACCTGCACCTCGACGGCCGCGGACTGCTCCTGGTCCCGTCCTACTTCTGCTGGGGGAACCCGGTGTCCTTCAGCGACACGACGCTGGACCCCGTCCTGCTCTACGCACTCAACCACGAGCCCCACCGCACGGCGCTCCCGGCGGACCTGGGATCCGGCGCGCCCCTGGCGTCCCTGCTCGGCCGCACCCGCGCCGCCGTCCTGCGCGCCGTCGCCGCGGGAGCCACCACCGGCGAACTCGCCCGCGCCGCAGGGGTATCGGCGCCTTCGGCCAGCCAGCACGTCACGGCCCTGCGGGACGCCGGCCTGGTCGTCAGCCACCGATACGCGTCATCCGTGCTGCACACCCTGACACCGCTCGGAGCCGCACTCCTGCGGGCCAACACGCCGACGCCCCGATGACCCCTGTCGGATCCAGGAGCCTGGAGCAAGGGTTCATCACCTATGCGGCACGTCGGCGATGGCGGCCGGGGGCTAGATCCGTGGTGCGCCCGGGCTGGATCCCTGGTGCGCCTCGGCCAGACCATTCGGCCTCCGGAGAGCCGCCAGTAGCCGCTTGCGATGGCGTCTGCGCCGGACGGCGGTGACGACGACGATGGCGGCGCAGACGCCGATCCCGAGGACGGGCAGAGCGACGGCCGGGATCAGCCGGCCCGCGAGCGAGACCAGGCCTCCGGGGTCCCCGACGGCGTACCGGGAGAGGGCCGGCGACGAGCAGGTGACCGCGTGGTCGCCTGCCCGCTGCACGTCGATGGCGTAGAGCAGATGCCATGTTTCGTCACGGGTGAGGAACACGTCGGTGCCCGGATCGGTGAGGCCCGGGTCGCCCGGCCCGGTGATGTCGCACTCCGGGCCGGGCGACCGGCCCGGGTACTTGACCCAGATCGACTTCTCGTCCTCCGGCTCCAGCCGCAGGGTGACGGTGTCGCCGTTGGCGAACTGCCGGCCGGTGTCCACCGCGTCGATCGCGTCGTTGATCCGGTATACGGCGAGGGCCACGCCCAGCGCGATCAGCACGACGGCGCTCGCGACCGCTGTGACATACCAGTGACGGCCGGGCCGGAGTTCGTTCGCCGGTATCCGCGGCGGCGGGAGGAGCTGCATCGACACACCTTAGACCGCCCGGACCACCCGTACTGCCCGGTCAGCGCGCTGCTGGGCGCAGTGGACCGGAGCCCGGACGCCGCACATCAGGGAGTCGGCCGAACGAGCGGCTTCTCGAACCATTGACATCCCATGCGCCCGCCAGGAAGCTCCATGACGTCCGTGTTAACGCTAACAAGGGGCGAGTCACGCACACCTGAGGGGGCCAGCCATGTCAGGTCGTCGTCACCCGGGGCCGAGAACACCGGACGAGCCGAGCGCGCCGAGCGGACAGCGCGTGCCGAGCGCACACCGCGCGCCGGCCGTGCCGCCCGTAAGCCCTGACCGCCGCACCGTCCTCCTCACCGCCGCGACCGCCGTCACGACCGGCGTCCTCGCCGCCGCTTGCGGCACCGCCGAGGGCCGGCCCCCGGGCGAGGTCGCCGTCCTCGGCGACAGCCCGGCGTGGGAGAAGCCGATGGCCGCCGCCGGCGCGGCCATGAGAACGGTGGCGACGCTGCGCATGGTCCCCGAGGTCAACCCGTCCCTGGAGTCGTTCGAGCAGGTCGTGAAGTCCTCGCTGCGGACCAGCAGGACACCGGACATGCTCAAGTACTGGTCCGGCTACCGCCTGCGGGACCTCGCCCGCACCGGCGGCATCGAGGATCTGACCCGGCAGTGGGACCGCGCCGTCGCCAAAGGCTGGGTCGACGCCTCCCTGCGCGAGGCGTTCACCTACCGGCGGCGCGTCTACGGCCTGCCGATGAACCTCGCGTACTGGGTGTTCTTCTACAACCCCCAGGTCTTCCGCGAGCACCGGCTGAAGTCCCCCGAGACCTGGGGCGCCTTCCTCGCCGCCTGTACGCGACTGAAGAAAGGCGGCGTCACCCCGCTGCACGGCACGGCCGACGGCCGCTGGCCCTCGTTCATCTGGTTCCAGGAGATCCTCAGCCGCCAGGACCCCGTCTTCTACGACGACTTGATGAACGGCCGCGAGCGGTACACCGACCCCCGCGCCGAACGCGCCCTGCGCACCATCGCGTCCTTCTTCGACAAGGACTGGTTCACGCCCATGGACATGAACCACCCCGACGCGGCCGCCGCCATGCTGCACGGCGAGGTCGGCATGGTGCCCTGCGGCACCTGGCTCGGCTCCACGCTCGCGGGGGCGGGCGGCGAGCCGGGGAAGAACCTCGGCGCCTTCGTGCTTCCGATGGCCGATCCGAAGGCCCGGCCCGCCGTCATCTTCGAGTCCAGCGCCCTTGTCGCCACCGTCAAGGGACCCGACCGTACGGAGGCGCTGCAAGCCACCCGCAGCTGGTTGCACCCCGCCGTCATGAAGGCCTTCTCGCACACACTCCAGGACGGTTGCCCCAACCCGCGGGTGGCGGCCGCCAACCCCGTCATCGGCTCCCTCGCCGCGAAGGTGCGCGGCGACAAGCTGTGGCTGCTCAACCGCTTCTGGGAGCAGGGCCCGCCCGAACTCGTCGAGGCGACCGTCGACGACCTCGCCGGCTTCCTCCTGAACCCCTCCTCGGCCCGGGAGACGCTGCGCACCATGCAGGGCCGCGCCGACGAGGCGTGGCGCGTGTGGCGGGAGGCGGAGAAGACATGACCGGGACCGCCACCTCCGCCGGGCACGGGGCCGTGAAGCCGGTGCGCGTACGCCGCCGGGTGCCCGTGCGCACCCCGCACCAGGCCGCGAAGGCGGGCGGCGGCAGGCTGGGCGGCCCCCTGGCCGCCCTGCCCTGGGCGCTGCCCGCCTTCGCCCTCGTCGGCGTCCTGCTGGTCTATCCCTTCCTCCGCAGCGTCTACGGCAGCTTCTTCGAGGACAACGGCTTCACCAGCCGCTTCACGGGCCTGGACAACTACGCGCGCCTCACCGACGACCCGATCTTCGGCAGGTCGCTGCTCAACACCCTCCTGTGGGTGGCCGGTACGCTGCTCCTGCCCGTCCTCGCCGGACTGCTCATCGCCGTCGCCACCCATCGGATGCGCTTCGGCGGCATCGTGCAGCTGATCATCGTGCTGCCGTACGCGATCTCGGCCACGGCCACCGCCGTCCTGTGGAACTCCATGCTGACCTCGGACGGCGCCGTCAACCAGGTGCTGCGCGGCATCGGCCTCGACGGCTGGGCGCAGACCTGGCTCCTGGAATGGCCGCAGAACACCCTCTCGATGATCGTCGCCAGTACGTGGCAGGCGACCGGCCTGAACGTCGTCCTCTTCGCCATCGGCCTGCGCGCCATCCCGCGCGAGACCGTCGAGGCGGCCGCGCTGGACGGGGCGGGCGGCTGGCGGATGTTCCGGCACATCACGCTGCCCCAGCTGCGCGCCGTGACCGTCGTCGTGGTGGGCATGGCGATCGTGAACAGCCTCAAGGCGTTCGACATGATCTGGATCCTCACCAAGGGCGGCCCGTCCCGCTCCTCGGAGACCCTCGCCCTGAGCATGTACCGGGAGGCGTTCCGGCTCTTCCACGTGGGCTACGGCTCGGCGATCGCGCTCGTCCTCTCGGTGATCGTCGTCGCCTCGTCCTGGATGTATCTGCGCCGCCAGATGCCCGACACCGACACCGCCAAGGGCTGAGAGCCGAGAGCCGAGAGCTGAGAGGGGAGAAGCGTGATGGGACGCGTGGTGCGCAACATCCTCGTCACCGGCTGCGTGGTGCTCTGGCTGGCCCCGCTGTACCTGCTGGTCGTCAACGCCCTGACACCGGCCGCCGAATACGCCGGCAGGCCCGAGTGGACCGTCCAGGGCTTCGCCCTGTGGGAGAACCTCAGGACCGCCTGGGACGTGGCCGGCATCGGCGACAGCTTCCAGGCCTCGCTGCTCTACTCGGTGGTCTGCGGCGTCGCAGCGGTCCTGGTGGCGGCCATGGCGGCCTTCGCCGTCGTCGTGCTGCCGATCCCGAGGCCCGCGTTCTGGTTCTGGCTGATCTACTCCGGCACCCTCTTCCCCCTCCAGATCTTCCTCGCCCCGCTCTTCGGCCTCTACGCGGACGCCGGCCTGTACGACACGAGGATCGGCCTGATGCTCGTGTACACGGCCTGGGCGGTGCCCTTCGCCTTCTTCCTCGTCCGCAACCAAATGACCACGATGCCACCGGAGTTGACGGAAGCTGCCCTGCTCGACGGCGCCTCCTTCCGGCAGATCTTCTGGCGCGTCCACGTCCCCCTCATGAGGGCGGGCCTCGGCGCGGCCTTCCTCTTCCAGTTCACGGCCGTCTGGAACGACCTGCTGCTCGGCATCACCCTCAGCCGCAGCCCCGAGGTCCAGCCGGTCATGGCGGCCCTGGCAACCCTCAGCAACGCCTACGCCTCCACCGGCCCGCCCGTCATCCTGGCTGGCGCGCTCATCGTGTCGGCGCCGACCCTCGCCCTCTTCCTGGTGTTCCGCGGCCTGTTCCTGCGCGGCGTCACCGCAACCGCCCGCTGACCCGACCACACCCAGCCCCCGGGAGTGATCCGCATGACGACACGGGCCCTGGTCCGCACCACCGACTGGGACGACGACCGGATACGCGACAGCCTGCGCTCCGGCGTGGTGAGCGCCGAGGGAACCCTGGCGGACGGCACCACGTTGAAGCTCACCGAGGAGCCCCTGCTGCGCCACGCCGCCGACGGCACCCTCCTCCAGTCGCTGCGCGTCGAGCCCGGCAACGGCACGTCGGTGCCAGGTGAGTTGTGCGTACGGACGGAATCGGGCGCCGCGCTGTACGTCGAGCGGGTCACCGGACCGGGCCGCTCCGTGCGGCTCCTGGTGCCCGCCGTCGACGCGGCGACCCGCGTCACCGTCGCCCTCCCGCACGGGCGAGACAGGCGAGAGGGGCGGAACGGCATCGACGTACGCCTGACCCCGCAGCGCCGCTGGACCCTGCACCTCGTCCACCACTCCCACCTCGACATCGGCTACACCGACCCGCAGGGCGCGGTCCTGGCCGAGCACCTGTCCTTCCTCGACTCCTGCCTGGAGCTGACCCGCGCCACCGACGACTGGCCCGACCGGTCACGGTTCCGGTGGTGCGTCGAGTCGCTGTGGTCCTTCCGGCAGTGGGCGAAGGCCCGCCCCGCCGAGCAGGTGGCGGAGTTCGTCCGCAGGGTCCGCGAGGGACGCATCGAACTGACCGCGATGCCGTTCAACCTGCACACCGAGACATGCTCCACGGACGAGCTGCACGAACTCCTGCGCCTCGCCCACGACATACGCGACGAGCACGGCGTCGACATCACCTCCGCCATGCAGACCGACGTGCCGGGCGCCGTCGTCGGACTCGTCGACGCACTCGCCGCGGCAGGCGTCAAGTACCTTTCCGTGGCCCACAATTGGGCCGGGCGGTCCGTGCCCCACCTCGTCGGCGGCGAGAAGCTGCCCCGCCTCTTCCGCTGGCGCGCGCCCAGCGGCAACAGCGTCCTGGTGTGGGTCACCGACACCCCGCACGGCCTCGCCTACATGGAAGGCCCCCTGCTCGGCTTCGACACGAGCTACGCCGACGTCGACGACCTGCTGCCCGCCTACCTGACCTCCCTCGCCACCCACCCCTACCCCTACCGCGGCGGCATCTTCGGCTGGGCCATGGACCACACCGAGGTCAAGCGTGAACCGTACCCCTGGGACATCCTCCACCTGCGCGTCCAGGGCAAGTTCGGCGACAACGCGCCGCCCCGCCGCATCATCGCCGACACCGTCCGCCGCTGGAACGACACCTGGGCCCACCCCCGGCTGCGGCTCTCCCGCAACGAGGACTTCTTCACCGACGCCGAGGCGCGGCTCGGCGACGAGATCCGCACCTTCGAGGGCGACTGGACCGACTGGTGGGTCGACGGGGTCGGGTCGGGCGCGCACCCGCTCTCCCTGGCCAGGACCGCCCAGTCCGTGGTCGCCGACGCCCAGACCACCGGCACGCTCGCCGCCCTCCTCGGCGCCACGGGGGCCGAGGACGACAGCGCGGACGCCGCCGGGGTCTATGAGGCGGTGTCGCTCTTCGACGAGCACACCTGGGGCGCCGGCGACCCGTGGACCCACGGCGACGAGGGCGGCCACTCGGGCGAACAGCAGTGGCACTGGAAGTACGGCCAGGCGCTGCGCGCCCACGACGACGGCAACGCCCTCCTCGCGCGCGCGAGCGCCCGCCTCGGACAGCGGCTCACCGCCCCGCCGGAGGCCACCGCCTCGTACCACGTCGTCAACACCTGCTCCTGGCCGCGCACCGACGTCGTCCGCGTCTTCCTGCCGGAGAGCACCGTGCCGCTCCCGTGCCCGGTGACCGTGCGCGACGCCCGCGACGGACGGCTCCTCGCCCACGAGGAGCGGCCGCAGACCAACGACGACCACCGCGACGCCGGACGCTTCCTGCTCGTCCGTGTCGACGACGTGCCGCCCGTCGGCTCGGTACGCCTGGACGTCAACGCCACGCCGGGCCGCACCGGGCGGGACGCGGACGGCGCGCCGGTGAAGGCCGCCACCGGCTGGAACCCGACCGGCGGCACCGAGCGCGAGGACCCGGCCGTAACCGCCGCCGAGGCGCTCGCCCACCCCGCCCCGATCCTCCTGGAGAACGAGCACCTCGCCGTCCGCGTCGACCTCGCGCGCGCCTGCGTCGCCTCGGTCGTCGACAAGGCGACCGGCCGCGAACTCGTCCGCCGGGACGCCGTCGTGGGCTTCAACGCCTACCTCCACGACAGCTACACCACGGCCGGGGCGTTCAACCACAACTCCAGCCGTACGACCGCCTCGGACCGGCTCGAACACCTCGGCGTCCGCGCGGTCGCCCCGCCCGCCGCGCTGATCGCCCGCCGCTCCACCGCCACCGGCGAGTCCCTCACGTACGAGACCCGCCCGGCGGGCGCCAATCGGCTGCGCACCACGCTCACCCTGCCGCACGGCGTGCCGCGCCTCGACATCGAGAACCGTCTCGACAAGGACGCCACGCTCGGCAAGGAGAGTGCCTACTTCGCCTTCCCGTTCGCCTTCGACGCTCCCGCCGTCCGCATGGAGGCCTCCGGTGGTGTCACGGGCAGCGGCCTGCCGGTGGTGCCGGGCTCCGCCCTGCACATGCGGGCGGTCCGGCGCTGGGTGACGCTCCACGAGGACGCTCTCGCGGTGGCCTGGTCCACGCAGGACGCGCCGCTCGTGCAGTTCGGCAACATCGCCCTGCCATACGCGCCGTTCCCCAAGACCATGGACCACGACGAGCCCGCCACGGTCTACTCCTGGATCCACAACAACCTCTGGGACACCAACTTCCCGAGCGCCCAGGGCTTCGCCTTCACCTTCCGCTACAGCCTGGCCTGCGGCTCCACCCCCGACGGCCTCGGTCCGCACACGGCCGCCGCCTGGAGCCGCCCCCTGCGCGCCGTCCGAGCCAGGGGGGTCTCGGACGGCGCGCCCTCCCACCACGCCTTCGCCGCCGTCGGCGATCCGCGGGTCCGCCTCGTCGGCGCCACCACGCCCCGGCCGGGCCACGTCCTGCTGCGGCTCCAGTCGTTCGCCGAGGATCCGCTGTCCTGCCCGGTCCGAGCCCACTTCCCGGTCGCCGCCGCGCACCACGCGGACTATTTCGGCACGGCGGGCGTCCAACTGCCTTCGGCAGATGGCCTGGTGAGCGTCGAGCTGCCCGCCCTCGGGACGGCCGCCGTGCTCTTCGTACGTCCCTGAGACTCCCGCGAGTGTCACCGCAGTCCGCAGTTCTTGTACGTCCGCATGAAGGAGAACGTGTGTACCGGCTCGACCCGCGCTATGCCCCGGCCCCGGGAGCCGTCCTCGCCACCGGCTGGCGGGCCGTCGCCGCCCGGCTTGGCCACGCCCAGGCCCCCGCCACCGTCGCCGTGGACGGCCCGCCCACGGTCGACTGGGACCGTCTCGCCACCCGCCTGACCGAGGAACTGGCCGCGCTCGGCACGCCCGTGCGGACCCTGGACCTGCGCGCCCACCACGCCCCGCCCGACGCCGTGCGCCGCCGCACCGACGCCACCGACGACCCCCACTACGCGCGGCTCGCCGAGAACCCCCTGCGGGACCTCTTCGACGACCTGCCCGATCCACCGCGCCCCGCGGCGGGAGAACTGCTGCTCGTGCACGGGCCCGGTGCCTCGCTCCTCCCGCACGACCTGCTCTGGTACGCCGACCTGCCCAAGCGCCACGCCGAGTCCGCCGTGACCGCGGGCGCCGGCCACAACCTCGGACTGCCGCGCGAACGGGGCGACGTACGGCGGCTCTTCTACGTCGACTGGCCCATCCTCGACCGCCACCGCGACGCACTCGCCCCCCGCCTCGACGGCTGGCTCGACGTACAGGACCACGACCGCCCCACCTACATCGACGGCGACGGCCTGCGCGCCACCCTCGCGGACCTGTCCCGGCGCCCGGTGCGCACCCGGCCGTACTTCAACTCCACGCCGTGGGGCGGGCATTGGGCGCAACGCGCACTCGGCTTCGACCGCGGGGCCCGCAACACCGCCCTCGGCTACGAACTGATCGCCCCCGAAGCCGGCGTCCTCATCGGCACGCACCCGGGCCAACAGGCCGAGATCCCGTTCCAGCTGCTCTGCGTTCTGCACCCCGACGCGATGCTCGGTCCCGAAATCAGCGCCCGCTTCGGCACGTCCTTCCCGATCCGCTTCGACTACCTCGACACCGTGGACGGCGGCAACCTCTCGGTGCACTGCCACCCCAAGGAGCCGTACATGAGGGAACGGTTCGGCTGGCCCTACACCCAGCACGAGACGTACTACCTGACCCTCGGCGGCCCCGGAGCCCGCGTGTTCCTGGGCCTTCGTGAGGACGCCGACCTGGACCTCTTCCGCAAGGAGATCGAAGAGGCCGCGCACGACGGCGTGCCGATGGACCCGGAGGACCACGTCATGACCTTCCCCGCGGAACAGGGCCGCCTCTTCATGATCCCGGCCGGCATCCCGCACGCATCCGGCGCCGGAAACGTCGTCCTGGAGATCAGCGCCACCCCCTACCTCTACTCCCTGCGCTTCTACGACTGGCTGCGCCCCGACGCGAACGGCGAACCCCGGCCGCTCCCGTACGAACACGGCCTCGCCAACCTGGAGACGGAGCGGCGCGGCGACGCCGTCGTACGGGATCTCGTCCAGGAGCCGCGCACCCTGCGCCGGGGCGCGGGCTGGCGCGAGGAACTCCTCGGCGCCCTGGCGGAGATGTTCTACGAGGTGCGGCGCCACGTCCTCGACGGCGGCGCGGTGGCCGACGACGACACTAAGGGCCGCTTCCACGTACTGAACGTGGTGGAGGGCGAGGGCGTCGTGGTGCGCACGGCCGCGGGGGAGCGGCACACCCTCTCGTACGCCGAGACGCTGACGGTGCCCGCCGCGGTCGGCCGCTACCAGCTGGCGGCGATCGGCGAACGCCCGGTAAAGGTCGTCAAGGCCCTGGTCCGGCCGGACTCCTGCCGGTCCTCCCGCGGTGACTCATGAGACCCGTCCTGGAGATCGGCGGCACCCATGTGACGGCCGCCCTCGCCGACCCGCGCACCGCGACCGTCGCCCGGAGCGTGCGGCGGCCCATCGACGCCCGGGGCACCGCCGAACACATACTCGGCGCGGTGGTCCGCTGCGCCGGCGATCTGGAGGCGGCAGCCGGACAGGTCTGGGGCGTGGCGGTGCCCGGCCCGTTCGATCATGACAAGGGCATCGCCCGGTTCGAGGGCGTCGGCAAGTTCGAGGACCTGTACGGCATCGACGTACGGTCCGTGCTCCTGGACGGGGTGTGGCCGCGCCCCGCGGAGGCGGTGTTCCTGAACGACGCACACGCCTTCCTCCTCGGCGAGTGGCGGGCGGGCGCCGCGCGCGGGCACCACCGCTGCGTGGGCATCACCCTGGGGACCGGCGTCGGTTCGGCCTTCGCCGTCGACGGCGACGTACGGCGGACGGGGTCGGGGGTGCCGCCGCAGGGCCGCGTCGACCTCCTCCGGGAAGGCGGCAGACCGCTGGAGGACTGGGTGTCGCGCCGCGCGATCCTGGCGCGCTACGGCGGTGACGGGCCGGACGGATCCCTGGACGTGCGCGAGATCGCGGACCGGGCGCGTGCGGGGGAGCGGCGCGCCCGCCACGTCTTCGAGGAGACCTTCACGACCCTCGGCACCGTCCTCGCTCCCTACCTGCGTGCCTTCGACGCGACGGCCCTCGTCGTGGGCGGCGCCATGGCAGCCTCGTGGGACCTGATCCGCCCGGCCCTGCGCGCGGGCCTCGGGGACACGCCGGTCACACTGCGCGCCGGGGCGCTCGGTGAGAACGCGGCGCTGATCGGGGCGGCGGCGTACGTGACCTGAGACGGTGGGCTCGGCGGGCGTGACGACACGGCGGGAGCGGTGGGGCGTTGGACGGAACGGAACAGCACAGAAGGGGTGGCCAGCCCACCCTGCGGGACGTCGCCGAGCGCGCGGGCGTCAGCGCGATGACCGCGTCACGCGTGCTGCGCGACGATCCGCAGGTGCTGCCCGCCACCCGTGAGCGGGTCCGGGCAGCGGCCGCCGCGCTCGGTTACCGCCCCAACGAGGTGGCCCGCAGCCTCCGGCTCGGCCGCGGCTCGGGCCTGGTCGGACTCGTCGTCACCAACCTCGCCAACCCCTTCTACTCACGCCTTGCCCTCGGCGTCGACTCCGTCGTCGTCAAGGACGGGCTGAAGACGGTCATCGGCAACACCGGGCAGGACCCGCACGCCGAACGGGAGCTGGTGGCCGACCTCGTGGCCCGCCGCGTCGACGGCATCATCGCCGTGCCCGCGGGCGCCGATCAGCGTCACCTCGCCGCGGCGGCGGCCGAGGGGGTGCCGGTGGTCCTCGCCAGCCGCCCGCCGGAGGGCTTCGCCGCCGACTGCGTCCTGGTCGACGACTTCGGCGGCGCCCATGACGCCACGGCCCGCCTCGTGCGACGCGGGCACCGCCGCATCGGCTTCCTCGGCTCCCCGCCCGCCGTGCACACCGGCACCGAACGGCTGCGCGGTTACGCGGCAGCCCTGTCCGCGGCGGGCCTCGCCGTCGACGACCGCCTCGTGCGCCAGGGCCAGACGGAACCGCACGAGGCGACGCGCGCGGCCGCCGACCTGCTCGCGCTGCGCGAGCCGCCGACCGCGCTGTTCTGCTCCAACAACCGCAACACGATAGGGGCGTTCCGCGCGATCCGCGCCCTGCGGTCCTCCGGTGGCCCCGAGGTCGCCCTCGCGGGCTTCGACGACTTCGAACTGGCCGACGCGCTGGGACTGCCCCTCACGCTCGTCGCCTACGACAGCGACGAACTGGGCCGCGCGGCAGCCCGGCTCCTCGCCACCCGCCTGAACGCCAGCGGGCCCGGCACGGCCACGAGGGGGCGTCCTGTGCCGCCGCCTCGGCAGGTCGTGGTGCCGACGAGCCTGGTGGAGTACGAGGGAGGCAGATAGTCCGCGGAACGCTCGGCGTGGGGCGGAACCGCCCGCGCGCCCCGTACGTTGAGCGGGGCGGGTCGCGCCGTGCGTGGCCGTCGGGCAGATGACCGTCGGGTGCGGACGAGGGGACGGAGGCACGCGTGTCGCAGCGGAGCCGTCCCGCGCGCCTGGCCGCCGCCGCGCTCTCCCTCGTCGTCACCGTCCTCGCCGTCTTCGCACCGTCCGCCGCCGAACCGCTCACCCACCACACGGTGGCGGCGCACGCGGGCAAGCAGACCGGGCCCGAGGATGTCCCCGCGCTGCGCGTCGTAGCGCACCGCCTCGACACCCATATCCCGGGACCGCATCCGGTCGGCCCCGCACGCACGGCCCCCGACCCGGCGCCGCACCGCGCCACGGGTGGCCCGGCGTCGCACCCGGCCGCCGCGCGAGTGCGAGCGCACGAGGCGGCCGACACCGCCGCCCCGCGCGCCCCGCCCCACCGATGAGCACACAGACAGCCCCCGACGCCTGACCCGGCCCGCGCCACGCCGCCCGGTCACGCGTCCTTCCGTCCTGCCTTCATCGTGGAGAACCCATGTCCCGTGCGCCTGAGCCCAGTGCGCCTGAACCCCGCGAGCCCAAGCCCGCTGCGTCCGCACCGGGCGAGCCCGCGTCCACACCGGGCGAGCCCGCATCCGCTCGACCCCGCCCCGGCACGGGCGAATCCGCTTCGCCCCACGCCGGCACGTCCGCATCCGCTCGGCCTGAACCCGGTCCATCCGAGTCTGCTCGCCCGCTCCCTGGTACGTCTGCGTCCGCGCAGCCCGATGCGTCTGCGTCTGTGTCTGCTCGGCCTGACCCCGACGCTTCTGCGTCCGCTCGGCCCAGCCCCGGTACGGCTGCGTCCGCTCGGCCCGACCCCGGTACGCGCGAACCTGCTCCGCCCCACCCCGATATGCCCGCCTCCGTGCGGCCCGACCCCGGTACGTCCGCGTCCGCTCCGCCCCACCCCCGCACGCGCGAATCCACTCGACCCCACCCCCGTACGCGCAAACCCGCTAGGCCCCGCCCCAGCGGCCCCCGCGCAGCCACCGCGGTCAAGCAGACCGGTACGCGCATGCCCGGTACGGGCAAGTCCCGCGCACCCCTGTGGCGGGCCGTCGTCGCTTTGTGTGTTGTTGCCCTCTCCCTCTACGTCGCCCTCACCCAGACCGCCCGCCTCGGGCTCGATCTGCGGGGCGGTACCCACATCGTCCTGGAGACCAAGGACTCACCCACCGTCGCGGCCGACGCCGCGTCCACCGACCGCGCCCTGGAAGTGTTGAGGCAGCGCGTCGACGCGCTCGGTGTCGCCGAACCCGGCCTCGCCCGCTCCGGTGAGAAACGGATCATCGTCGAACTTCCCGGCGTCCAGGACCCCCGCAAGGCCGCCGAAGTCATCGGCCGCACCGCCCAGCTGACGGTCCACCCGGTGACGGGGGAGAGCCCCGACCCGGGCGAGGCGAAGCCCGCGGCGGACGGCGCGCGCACCCTGGCCGACCCCGACCGGCCGGGGAACCATCTCGTCCTCGGCCCCACCGCGCTCTCCGGCACGGGCGTCAAGGACGCCGAGGCGCGCCTGGATCCGCAGTCGCTCGCGGGCTGGACCGTCTCGCTCGACTTCCACGGCAAGGCGGGCGACGCCTGGGCCCGCGTCACCGGCAAGGCGGCCTGCGCACCGCAGGGAGCGCCGGAGCGCCGCGTCGCCATCGCGCTCGACGACAAGATCATCTCGGCGCCCGACGTCAACCCGGACGTGGCGTGCGAGGTCGGCATCACCGGCGGCGAGACCCAGATCACCGGCGGCTTCAGCCAGACCGAGGCCCGCGACCTCGCCGCGCTCATCAAGGGCGGCGCCCTGCCGGTGCCCGTCGACATCGTCGAGCAGCGGACCGTCGGCCCCACGCTGGGCGCCGACGCCATCGCGGCGAGCACCCAGGCCGCCCTCATCGGCATCGCCCTGACCGCGCTGTTCATCACCGTCGTCTACCGGCTCCTCGGCTTCCTCGCGGCCCTCGCCCTCGCCCTCTACGGACTCATCTCGTACGCCGCCCTCGTGGCGCTCGGCGCGACACTGACCCTCCCCGGCCTCGCCGGTTTCGTCCTGGCCATCGGCATGGCCGTCGACGCCAACGTCCTCGTCTTCGAACGGGCGCGGGAGGAGTACCTCGGGCATCCCGGCGCCCGCTCCAGGGACCTGGCCAAACCGGTGCGCACCGGGTTCGCCAAGGCGTGGAGCGCGGTGATCGATTCGAACGTGACGACGCTGCTCGCCGCCGGACTGCTGTTCTTCTTCGCCACCGGGCCCGTCAAGGGCTTCGGCGTCACCTTGTGCATCGGCGTCCTCGCGTCCATGGTCACCGCGCTCGTCATCACGCGGGCCCTCGCCGACTTCGCCGTCGCCCGGGACTTCGTGCGCGGACGCCCCGCCCTGACCGGCATCGCCTCCACGGGCCGCGTCCGCACCTGGCTGGCCCGCCGCGACCCGGACCTGGTGCGCCACCGCCGCCGCTGGCTCGGCGCGAGCGCACTGCTGGTCGCCGTGGCCGTCGCGGGCATCGCGCTGCGCGGCCTGGACTTCGGCGTCGAGTTCACCGGCGGCCGTCTCGTCGAGTACAGCACCAGCAGGTCCGTCGACGCCGACACGGCGCGCGCCGCGGTGTCGGACGCCGGGTTCCCGCGCGCCGTGGTGCAGGAGTCCGGGGAGGGCGACATCAGCGTACGCACGGAGCGGCTCACCGACGACGAACAGCGGCGCGTCAAGGCGGCGTTGGAGAAGCCCGGCGGCACCGTCACCGTCGAGCGCGACGAACTGATCGGCCCGAGCCTCGGCGCCGAACTGCGTCAGAAGGCACTGATCGCCCTCGGCATCGCCGTCGCCGCCCAGCTGATCTATCTGAGCGTGCGCTTCCGCTGGACGCTCGCGGCGGCGGCCGTGTCCGCCATGGTCCACGACGTGCTGCTGGTGGTGGGCCTCTTCGCCTGGCTGGGCAAGCCGATCGACAGTGTCTTCCTCGCGGCGGTGCTCACCGTGATCGGCTACTCGGTCAACGACACGGTCGTCGTCTTCGACCGCGTACGCGAGGGCCGGCGCCGTGACCCGCGGGCGGAGCTGGCGGCCGTCGCCAACCGGGCGGTCGTGCAGACGCTGCCGCGCACAGTGAACACGGGCATGGGCGCGCTGTTCATCCTGACCGCCCTCGCGGCGCTTGGGGGCGACTCCCTCGCGGACTTCTCCCTGGCGCTGATCGCCGGGGTGGTGGTCGGCATGGCCTCGACGGTCTTCACGGCCGTCCCGATCGCCGTCGCGCTCGAACGGCGCAGCCCCGCGGCGCCGCCGTCCGGCCGAGGAGACCGTACGGCCGAAGTGCCCGACTCCTACAGCCCGTTGGAGGCGCGCAGGAGGAAGGAGCGGGGGACGGGGGCGGTCGTCTGATACGGCGGCGGGCGGCCCGGCGGGACCTCGCCGGGCCGCCCGCGAGGCGGTGCGGGAGTCCGGCGAGCGGAGCTCCGGGGGACTAGGGCCTGTCTGGCAATTCGCGTCGTCGCCCGCGAGGCAGGCGGGAATTGTCAGACAGGCCCTAGCGCCCCGCCCCGCCGTCCAGCGCCGGGACGATCACCGCGAAGGCCTGGTCGAGCAGAGCGGCCGGGTCGTCGGCGCCGTCACTGTCGCACCACCGCCGCAGCACCGCGTCGAAGGCGGTCAGCGCCATCCCGGCCGCCAGTCCCGGATACAGCTCCGTTTCGGGGGCGAGCCCGAGACGCTGCCCCAACTGCGTGGTCAGATCGTCGCGCCAGTGCGCCTGCCGTTCGAGGAAGCGCGCGTGCAGGGCGGGCGTGCGCAGGATCAGCCGCACGACGCACAGTGCCCTCTCGGAGTCGGCGGCGCAGGCGCGCAGGGGGATCCGAACGGCGTGCAGCAGCGCCTCGGAGGGGCGCTCGTCGGCGGGACGGTCCGCCAGCTCCGTACGCATGTCCGAGCCCATGTCGGCGAGGAACTGGACGACCACGTCTTCCTTGGAGGCGAAGTACCGGAAGAACGTGCGCCGGGAGACACCGGCGGCGGCCACGATCTCGTCGATGGTGACGCCGTCGTACCCCTTCAGTGCCAGCAACTGCAGTGCCGACTCGGTCAGTTCGTCGGAGACGAGCCGGCGCTTGCGCTCGGCCATGCTCACTTCTGGACGGTGACTCACCCCGCCATCGTACACGTCATGCCTCCAATGACACTCAGAAGCGCATTGACACTCAGTGTCATGCGGTGCACGATGTGCCGCATGACGCAGCAGCAGTGGACCATCGATCGGATTCCGGACCAGACAGGCCGGGTGTTCGTCGTCACCGGGGCCAACAGCGGTCTCGGCCTGGCGACCACGCGGGCGCTCGCACGCAGAGGCGGGCAGGTGATCCTCGCCGTGCGCGACGAGGAGAAGGGCCGCCGGGCCGTCGCCGAGATCACCGCCGAACAGCCGGACGCGAAGCTGGAGGTGCGCCGCCTGGACCTGGCCGATCTCGACTCGGTCGGCACCTTCGCCGCCCGCATGCGCGCCGAGCACCCGCGCCTTGACGTACTGGTCAACAACGCCGGGGTGATGGCGCCGCCCCGCACGCTGAGCGCACAGGGCCATGAACTCCAGTTCGCCGCCAACCATCTCGGGCACTTCGCGCTCACGGCAGCGCTGCTCGACCTGCTGAGCGCGGGCGACGATCCCCGCGTGGTGACGGTGAGTTCGGTGAACCACCGGCAAGGACGCCTCTTCTTCGACGACCCGCACGGCGAGCGCGGCTACCGGCCCATGGCCTTCTACAACCAGTCGAAGCTCGCCAACGCCGTCTTCGGCCGCGAACTCCACCTGCGCCTCACCGAGGCGAAGAGCCCCGTCCGCAGCGTGCTCGCCCACCCCGGCTACACGGCCACCAATCTCCAGCTGCACGGACCCATCGGCCTGTGGCGCGTCCTGCTCGGCCGCATCGGCAACCCGCTGTTCGCCCAACGCCCGGCCGACGGTGCCCGGCCACAGCTGTACGCGGCCACCGACCCGAGCGTGCGGAGCGGCGAGTTCATCGGCCCCGGCGGCGTCGCCGAGCTGCGGGGCGCGCCGAAGCGGGTGGCGTTGTCGGCCACGGCGACCGATGCCGGGACGGGCCGCAGGCTGTGGGAGCTTTCGGAGCGGCTGACCGGCGTGCGGTACGAGTTCCCGACCTCGGTCTGAGCCCGCGCCCCACGGCCGCCTTTCGGGGGCCCGGGGCGGCGGCAGCGGCCCGTCAGATCTTGCGCCAGCGCGCGTTCACCCAGGAGAAGAGGCCGAAGGCGACGAGACCGACCGCGATGAGGGCGAGCAGCCAGGGCCCGAAGCCGGTCTCGGTGAAGGAGCGCAGGGTGTTGTCGATGCCCTTGGCCTCACCGGGCTCGTGCTGCAACGCGGCGGTGAGGGCGAACCCCCCGGCCACGGCGAAGACCGTGCCCCGGGCCACTCCACCGGCGATCCCGAGGACGTCCGTGACCTGCCGCATCCGTCGCGGCATCTCCGAGAGCCGCAGCCGCTTGTGGAACTTGCGCAGCAGCGCGCGTCCGGCGATCCACAACCCGGCGACGAGCACACCGGCGCCCGCGGCGGCGACGATCCACTGGCCGCCGGGCCAGTCAAGGGCCTTCGCCGTCACGTCCTTGGTCTGCCGGTCGCTGGAGCCGCTGCCGCTGCCCTCGTCGCCCGTCGCGTACGCGAGGACGGAATACGACACGAACACGTAGAAGAGGAAGCGCGCCCCGGACAGCGCCCGCTTGCCCGCCTTGTCCCCGTCGGGTCCCGCCTGCCCGAAGAGGGCCTCCGAGAGCCGCCACAGTGCCATCCCGGCCAGGGCGATGCCGAGCAGCCACAGTAGTACGTTCCCGAAGGGCCGGTCCGCGAGTTCCGCCACGGCGCCCCCGCGGTCGGCCTGCCGGCCCCCGCCGTCGGAGAAGGCGATGCGCAGGGCCAGCGCTCCGATGAGGAGGTAGATCACTCCGCGGCCGACGAAACCGGCCCGCGCCACCGCGTCGACGGTGCGTCCCTTGGCGGCTCGCCTGGCCCGCCCCTTCCCGTTCGCTGTCACCGAAGGCAGATGCATGGCTTCCAAGTGCCCGCGCGGTACCGCCTTATGCGGTCCGAGCGGGTCTTCGCAGGTCACAAAGGGGTCTTTCCGTACACCGTACGTCGGACGGAACTTGTCGCGCGAGCGGTCGGGACGGGGGCCGGGCGGAGGCGGAGGCCGGTCGGCGTCGGGGGGGGGGCGGATCAGTGGTGTCCGGTGCGGGCTCCCGGCCGCCCGCCCGTGTACGGGGGGCAGGCCGGGATCGTGAACGTCCGGTCGAGGCGGGTGATGCGGAGTACGCGCCAGTTCCGCGGACTGCCGGGCACGAGCCACAGGGTGCCCTGCCCCGCGGCCACGTACTGCCGGATCCGCACCAGCAGCCGCAGGCCGCCGGCGTCGAGGAACGTCACCTTTCGCAGGTCGGCCACGACTTGGTGGCCCGCCCGGTCGAGGAGCGCTGTCACACGGGGGGTGAGTTCCTGGTCGGCCCAGGCGTCGAGCTCACCCCAGAACGCAAGGACATCTGTGCCGTTCACCACGCGGTGTTGCAGGCCGAAGGTGAAGTCGGCGGTGCCCGTTTCCCAGTCCAGCAGTGTCCTGCCTCCTTCACTCAGCGTAACCGATCGGGGGGTGGCGAGGCGTTCGGAGACCGGCGCCTGACGCCACCGTCCAGGGGGCACAGTCATGGGCGGCACCGAGGTCCTATGTCCATCGTTCCCGCTCAGCGGCGTTCGTACCCTTGTCTGGGCGGTAGTTTGAGCGAACTGCTGAACTGATCAAGGGTCAAGTCGGCGATTACGGAGTGTAATTACATGTCGGGGGGATGGCGGCGCGAGGGGAGAGTGGGCGGCCGACAGGCTGTGGTGGGCCGCCAAGTCCCTGAAAACGCGGCAAAACCGCCCACTCCAAGAAGCGCGGGCAATTCGTACGGATCGTCGCCAGGCTGTCGTGCGCGGGGCGAGCAGCGGATACGGTGCTGACGTGGTGATCGATAGGGAGGGGCCGGTGCCCGGTACTGCGCTGCTCATCGCGGCGGCCCCCGTCAGCAAGAGCCGTCTCGTGGACGCGGCTTCCGTGCTGCCCGTGCTCGCCGCGGTCTCACCGGCCGCGCTCGTCGGCACGGAGACCGCGAGCGTGGTGGAACTGGCGGACCCGCTGGACCCGCAGACGGTCCTCACCCGGCTGCGGGCCGCGGCCATGGCGCCCGGCCCTTTGACGATCTACCTCGTCGGGCAGGTCCATCTCGACCGCCGCCAGCGCCAGTTGCACGTCGCGCTCGCCCGGACCACCTCCGCGACCATGCGCTATACGGCGTTCCCCTGGCACTGGTTCACCCAGGAGCTGCGGCTGCGCCCGACGGGCAGCACCGCGCTCATCGCCGACCTGCACACCGACACCGAGAGCTGGCAGGCCCTGAACGAGCACCCGCTCGACGCGGGGCCCGGTGTCGCGCTGTACGGCCGCGTCGCCCCGCCGGCCCGGCGCCGCACCCCCGCGGTGCCCGCCTATATGAAGGCGCTCGCCACCATTTTGCGCAGCGGTCACCGCCCCCCGCTGCTCCCGCTCCACCAGCAGGCCGCCCAGTCCCTCGGCGAAGACGCCCCGGACCTGCTGCTCGCGCTCGACGCCCACGCGGCGCCGACCGCCGCCGCGACGCACCTCCCCCCGGCACCGGCCGCGAACCCGGCGGGCCCCGATCAGCACACCGACCCGCACGCGGCGATCACCGCGGCCGTCGAGGCGGGCCGGCACGGCGAGGCGGCGGCGCTCGCGGCCTCCTGGGAACAGACCGCCCTGCGTATGCATGGTCCGGGTTCGAACGAGGTCATCCATTGGATGGAAGTCCGCGCCGACCTGGCGCGGTTCGCCGGTGATCCGGCGCGCAGCTGCGAGACATGGCTCGCGGTGGCCTCGGCCCGCCTCACGGCCGGGCAGGCCCCCGACTCCCCAGAGGTCGAGGCCGCGGCCGACCGCGCCCACCACCTCTGGGACCGGGTACGCGACCCCGAGGCCGTCCGCGCCCTCGGCCCCGCCCTGATCCGCCTGCGCCGTCAGGTCCCGGGCCGCCAACGCGGCACGCTGACGCTGGCGCAGCGCCGCCTGGAGCAGTTCCACGGGCAGCGCGTCGGCTGAGGCCGTTCGGTCACCGGGCCTCGGCGGCGGTCTTCAGGCTACGCAGCCACGCCACGAGTCCGGCGCCCAGCGGGTCCTTCGCGTTCGGTACGGATTCGGATTCCACCTGCTCGCCGCTCCACGTCTCCGCCGTGCGCATGCTGGGCATGGGCCCGTCAGCCCGCCGTGCCGAAGGCCTGCGTCCACCAAGGCCCTCCGGAGCCGTTGTGGATGCCCACCCCCAGCTCCTTGAAGTCGCAGTTGAGGATGTTGGCGCGGTGGCCGGGGCTGTTCATCCAGGAGTCCATCACCGAGGCCGGGCTCTGCTGGCCCCGCGCGATGTTCTCGCCGTACGTGCTCCAGCGGTAGCCGGCCGCCGTGATGCGGTCGCCTGGGTCCGTGCCGTCCGGGCTGGTGTGGTCGAAGTAGTTGCGCGCCGCCATGTCGGCGGAGTGCTTCGTGGCGGCCGTGGCGAGCTTGCCGTTGGAGCGGACCGGGCCGCAACCCGCCTTCGCGCGCTCGGTGTTGACCAGTGCGACGACCTGCTCGGCCGTACCGCCCGCGGGCGCCGGAGCCGGGTCGGGCCGCTCCGGCTCCGGCTTGGGGGCGGGCTTGGACTCCGGCTTGGTCTTGGTTTTGCCGGGCACCGCAGACGGCTTCGGCTTCGGCTTCTTCTTCGGCTTCGTCTTGCTGGGCTTCGGCTTGGCGGACGGAGAGGCCGAACGCTTGGGGGAGGGGGACGCGCTCTTCGAGGGCGACGCCGGATCCGAGGCAGTGGCGGAGCCGGGAGCGGCGGCCGTGGCCGGGGAGGTCTGGTCCGACTCCGGGCCCGTCAGGAGATGGACCGCCGCGCCACCGGCGACCAGCGCGGCGACCGCCGCGGCCACCCCGGCGGTGCGGCGCCGACGCCTGGCGCGTTCCTGCCGGGCCAGCGTCCGCGCCGAGACCGGTACGCCGCCGTCCTGCGAGGCGGTGGCCGAGCCGACCATGACGAGATCGGGCCGCGTGACCCGCTGGGCGAGGGCCGCCCCCACCGGAACGAGAGCGAGCGCCACGAGCAGCCGCTCGGCGGGCACCAGATCGGACCAGTGGCCCGCGCAGACCGAGCAGTCACGGGCGTGACGGGCCAGCCGCTTGCGCCACAGCGCGGAGGGTACGCCGTCCCAGCCCGCGGTCAGCTCCTTGAGCCCGTCGCAGAGCGGCCCGGCAGCCAGGGCACGGACGACCACCCGCGCCGTCTCCAGCTGGGCCTTCATCCGCTGCACCCGCACCGCCGCGTGCTGCGGCGACAGCTCAAGGGCCTCGGCGACCTCCGCCCGCGTCAGCTCGCCCGCGGACTCCAGCCACCACAGGGACAGCAGGGCCCGGTCGTCCTCGTCCAGCCACCGGGTCGCCTCCGCCGTCTCCCTGCGCTGCCCGGAGAGACCGAGCCGCGTGATGGTCAGATCCACGAAGTCCGCGCCCGGATCCACCACGTCGTACCCGTCCTCCAGAGCGCCACCGCCGGGTATCGCGCTCGAAGCGCGCTCCCGCCAGTGGCCGCGTATCTGGTTCATGGTGATGGCCACCAGCCAGCTGCGGAAGTTCTCCGGGTCGCGCAGGCCGTCGAGACCGCCGAGGACGCGGAGCATGGTCTCCTGCACCACGTCGTCCACGTCCGCGTGGCCGTTCAGGGCCCGTCCGACGATGTTGTAGACCAGCGGAAGGTACTCCGCCACGAGCGCGTCCTGCGCCCGCTGGTTGCCGTCCTGCGCTGCCCTGACCATCGCGACTTGGCGTTCGCTGCTCACGCTGTGACCACTTTCTGTGTGGGGACCTGTCTCCTCCGACACAAGGGAGACGCGTGGCCCGGGCCCGGATAACGGAAAACCGGCCGGCCTCACGGCTCGTCGTGGGCGGTGAGCTGCTCGGACCTGGCCACGAGCCGGGACAGTTCGACGCGAGAGCGTACCCCGAGCAGCGCGAAGACGTTGCGGAGGTGATGGTCGACGGTTCTCGGACTCACCGACAGGCGCCGCGCCACCTCGCGGTTGGTGGCGCCCTCCGCGACGCAGCGGGCGATCCGCAGCTGCTGCGGAGTCAGTCCCGACAGGCCGCCGGGTGGCTCGGCGGCGCGGGCCTCCCCGGTGGCGCGCAGCTCGGCCCGCGCCTGCTCGGCCCAGGCGCGGGCGCCGCACCGCTCGAAGGAGACCAGGGCGTCGCGCAGCCTGCCCCTGGCCTCACCGGGGCGGCGCCTGCGCCGCAGCCACTTGCCGTACAGGAGCTGGGTGCGGGCACTCTCGAAGTCGCCGCCCACCAGTTCGTGGCGGGCGAGCGCCACCCTGTAGAGCGCGTCACCGTCCTCGGGGGCGGCGAGCAGGGCGTGGCAGCGGGCCAGCTGGGCGGGGGCCTGCGGGTCGGCGCCCTGAGCCGCCCACGCGGCGAACTCCGTGACGCAGACCCGGGCCGCGTCCGCCTCCCCGGCGAGGGAGGCCGCCTCCACGAAGCAGGGCACCGCGAGCATCCGCACGGCGAAGTGACCGCGCCGCGGCCCGGGGCGCACGACCGGGGCGAGCCGTGCGGCGGCCTCGGGTGCCCGGCCCCGGCCCAGGTCCACGCGGGCCAGCGCCCACTGGACCAGGGTCGCGGCCTGCGCGAGGCCGTGCCGGTCGGCGGTCCGCGCCGCCGCGGCCGCGTGGCCGGCGACGGCTTCGTCCTCGCCCTCCATGGACGCCACCAGGGCGAGGATCGCGTGATGCTGGGCGGCGATGTTGCGCTGCCCGGTGCGGCGCGCCGCGCGAAGGCCGTCCTCGGCGTGGGCCCGGGCGCGCGCGTGCCGCCCGGCCCGCAACTCGGCGTAGGCGAGATACTCCAGCGCCTTCGGTACGTGGATCTCCGTGCCCGAAGCTCGCGCGGCGGCCAAGGCCCGGGCGTTGATCCGCGACGCCGCCGCGAGGTCGCCCACGACGAGGGCCGCCACCCCGGCCCGCAGCAGCCGCGACGGCTCCTCGGCTCCCTGCCCCCGCGCCACGACCCCACGCAGCCCGCGACTCGCGGCACCGAGCCGCCCGCGCATGACGATGGACATGGCGGCGCGGTACTCCTCGGCGAGGATCTCTTCGGTGGGGGGTTCCTGGGCGGACGGCTGTCGGGCTGGCGGTCCTGGGGCGAGCGGCGGCTGTTCAGTAGCCGGTTCGTAGGTCGGGGGCTGTCCGGTAGGCGGTCCTGGGGTCAGTGGCGGCTGTTCAGTAGGCGGTTCGTAGGTCGGCGGCTTCTCGGGCGTCGACTCCTCCGCCAGCGGCTTCTTGAGCAGCGGCTTCTCGGGTGCCGACCCGTCTGCCAGCGGCTTCTCCGCCGGCCACCCTTCCGTCAGCGGCTCCTCGGGCAGTCGCGTCTCCGGCAGTGACCCCTCCGTCAGCGATTCATCGGGCCGTGGCTTCTCGGCCCGTGGATCCGCGCCGGCCGGTGCCGGCCTCGTGGCCTCCGTGCTCTGGGGAGTGTCCAGCACCGCCGGATACGCCGCAGCGTCCGGGGGAGTGCCCAGCGCCGCCAGATACGCCTCGGCGTCGCCCATGTCCCATGCCGCTGCCATCGCGCCCAGGCGGGCTTCCCGGGCGCGCTGGGGATCGTGTGGGGTGAGGAGGTCCGCCGCGAGCAGGAGGGCCTCGCGGGCGTCGGTCACGGGGCCGTCGTCGAGGGCCAGCTGTCCTCGGGTCAGCTCCACCGTGCCCCGTACCCGCGCGTCTGTCGACTCGGACTGGGCGGCGGCGAGCAGCTCCCGCGCCCGCGCCGGGCGGCCCGCGAGGCGGGCGTGGTGTGCGGCGGCGGCGCGGCGCAGGGCGCGCTCCCGCGTGGGCTCCGTGAGGTCGGCGGCAGCGGTGAGCGCCGCCGCGCGCAACGCGTGGGACGGCGCGGTTCCCGGAGCGTCCGCCGCGGCGGCCAGTGCCGTCGCGAGTCGGGTGTCGGTTCCCTCGGTCGCCAGGGCGCAGTGCAACAGGCGCGGCAGCGGAGACGTACGGCTGTCGTCGAGGACCGAGGCGAGCAGCCGGTGCGCGGCGCGGCGCCGGACGGGCGGAGCACCGGCGTACAGGGAGCGGCGCAGGCCGGGCGCGTCGAAGCGGATCCGGTCGGCCGTGCGGCGCACCAGCCCGGCCGCCTCCGCGGGCAGCAGGGACGCGCCGTCGAGCCCGGCCGCCGCCCCGGCCCGCAGGACCACCTCCGCGTCGGCGCCCGCAACCGCTGCCCCGGGCTCGTGCGCGGCGGCCGCAAGGAGCAGCAACTCGGCGGTGTCGGAGGGGAGGTCGGCAGGGTCTACGCCACCGTACGCAGGCACGGAACCGGCACACAGCCGCCGGGGCAGCGGAACCCGCCCCGCCAGCTGCTGCGGCGTCAGCGCGGCGACGAGCGCGCGGAGCGTCCCCGGATTGCCACCGGCCGCCTGGAGGAGTTCCCCCCGTACGACGGTGTCCGCGACCCCCCGCGTGAGGTCGTCGAAGAGCGCGGCGGCCTCGGCCGGGGCGAGCGGGTCGAGGTGGACGACGGGCAGCGCCGCCAGCTGCGGATCGTCCGCGCGGCACGCGGCGACGGAGAGGATGAGGCCCACGGGATGCGGCCCGCCGAGGCGACGGGCGGCGTACCCCAGGGCGGCGCGGGAAGCGGCATCCCACAGGTGCGCATCGTCCACGCAGACCAGCAGAGGCCGCCCGCCCGCCAGCTCGCGGACCACGGCGAGCACGGCCCCCGGCCCCTCCGGCAGCGGGCGCGGCGCGGCCCCCGTACACCAGAGGGAGTGGACCCCGCTGTACGGGATCAGGCTCTCGGCGGGGACGGCGCGCGTACTCAGCACCGTCCCCGACCGGAGGGAACGGAACGAGCGGACGGCGTGGGCGAGCAGCGTGCTCCGGCCGAGCCCCGGCGCCGCCGCCAGCACCAGGGCTCCGCCCCGCCCTTCGCGCACGCCGGTCAACAGGGCGTCGACGGCACGCAGTTGATCGCTCCGGCCGTATATCCGGAGGGGACCCGTCACAGTCGTCAGTCCGGCCACGACCGTCACGTTACTTCTGCGTAAAACTTCTTGGAACCCTCTCAGGAGGTGTGCGGGCAGTTGCCCCGGTACTCCTCTATCGTCGTGCTCGGCCGGGGCAGCGGGCAGAGGAACTTCTCATAGCGCACGTCGTTGTCGATGAACCGCTTGAGCCACGAGACGCTGTACTTCGCGATGGTGGTGTTCGAGGTGTTCGGCGTGAAATGGCTCGCGCCGTTCAGTTCCAGATACGCCTTGTCGAGGGAGCCGGGAAGGCTCTCGTAGAAGGGCTCCGAATGCGAGGAGACCGGGGCGACCGTGTCGCCGTCCGCGCCGACGACCAGGGTGGGCGTACGCAGTTCGGGCCACGTCTTGTCGAGGTTCCAGCCGGTCAGCGGGATCGCCGCCTGGAGCCCCGGCCGGCTCTTGGCGGCCTCCAGCGACCCGCCGCCGCCCATCGAGTGGCCCATGACGCCGAGCCGGCTGCTGTCGATGCGGCCGCGCACGGCGCTGCGCTGCGTCAAGTAGTCCAGCGCCGCCAGGAGTTGGGCGCCCCGGCTGGCGGGCTGGTCGACCGTGCTGAGGGTGTCGATGGTGAAGACGACGAAGCCCTGCGAGGCGAGCCGCGGCCCCAGCCACGAGATGGTCGACTGGGTGGCCGTGAAGCCGGGGGAGATCGCCACCGCGCCGAACGTACCGTCGGCGGTGCTCGTCGGGTAGTAGATCGTGCCGCCACCGAAGCCGGTGACGCCCAAGGAGGACACGCGCGTCTCGGACACGGCGTAGTGGCCGCGGGGGGCCTCGATGCTGGACACGGTCGGCTCGGGACCGCGTTCGTACGGATTCTCCGCGGCGCCCGCGCTGCCCGACTGGGCGGTGATCAGCCCACCCACGGCCAGAAGGGCGGCGAGCGCCGCCCGCAGGAGGCGTGGCCGCGGCCGTGACCTGCGCGGGGACGGAGGGCTGCCGGGGATCTCAAGACTGGACTGCTGCACGACGGTCGCATCCTTTCGACGGTGCGATGACTGGCAGCGGCCACTGTCCGGCCACATCCGCTCCGGGCACATCGGCGAAATCACCGGCCTTGAACGACCGGGCGACAGGACGACAGGGCGGCAGGGTGACAGGACGACCGCGCAACACGTGCACCGCTTTGGACGCGGAGGTACGCGGCTGTCGGCTCTGGCGGGCCGTGGGTGGCGCGTCGCCCGACGCTTGCCCACACCCACGGCCCCCGGCCGCCGTCCCGGGGGTGACGGCGGCACCCTCAGCGGCACCGACCCCGCTGAGGCGCACAGGGAGCGGGGGTCCGGCCACCCGGATGGCCCGCAGCCGGTGGCGGCCGAAGAGGGCTGCCCCTTGCCCCTGTGCTTCCGCCGCCGGGGGGCACGCGGATGCGGGGCGCCGAAGATTCTTCACGCATCTTCAATCACGCGTCGCCTTCACGCGTCTTCTTCACGCACCGTCCCTACCTGTCGCCCGGAGCCGCGTCCCGCAGGAGCGAACGCAGCCGGTGCATACCGCGCCGCGCGTGGCTCTTGACCGTGCCCAGCGGCCATCCGGTGCGCTCGGCGATCTGTGACTGCGTCAGGTCCTCGTAGAACGTCAGACACAGCACCGTCCGCTGCGCCGTCGGCAACCTCGCCAACTCCTCCGCCACAAGCACCCGGTCGAGCACCGCGTCCACCTCTTCGTGGTGCGGCCGCTCGATGCCGTACCGCGCCCCCACGCCTTCCACGAGGGCCGCCCTGCGGGACCGCGCCGCCAGCGCGTCCGCGATCTTCCGCCGGGTGATGCCGGTCAACCAGGCGGTGGGGCTGCCGAGTTCGGGGCGGTACCCCCGCCGACCGCGCCACGCCGCGAGGAACACCTGCTGGGCGACGTCCTCGGCCTCGCGGCTGTCACCGAGCGCGCGCCGGGCCAGCGCCTGCACCCGAGGGCCCCACTGCCGGTACACCGCGACGAGGCACGCCTCGTCACCGCGGGCCAGTCCCGCGGCCAGGGCGTCACGGCTGTCCGGCACCTCGGCTCTGTCCGGCACCTCGGCTCTGCCCGGCACTTCGGCGAAGGCCCGCGCGGGCCTTGGCACCGCTGCACTCATCGACGCCCGTCAGCTCCTCTTCACGATCGTCAACCGCCCTCCACCCGGCGGAAATCGGGCAGGCGGACCGAGGCCCCGGCCACGGCTGCGTCATACTCGGAGCAGCTCCCCGCACCCGGCAACCCGCGTCGTTTGTGCGTCGTATCGTGAGCGGATGAGCGAGCCTCGTGAACGCGGCGACCGTCCGGAGGGCACCCGGACGACCGAGGGCGCCGGGACCCCCGAAACCGGCCTCACCACAGGCGCCCTGGCGAGGCGCCTGGGAGTGTCACCCACGACGCTGCGCACCTGGGACCGCAGGTACGGCCTAGGTCCCGCCACGCGCGAGCCCGGCCACCACCGCCGCTGGACGGAGCGGGACATCGCGGTGGTCGAGGAGATGGGCCGCCTCACCTCGCTCGGGGTGCCGCCGGCCGACGCCGCGCGCGAGGCGCTCCGGCACGGCCCCGAGTCCGCCGCCCGCCTGCCGTCGCCCCGGCAGGCCCCCCGCGCCCACGAGGGATCACCGGACGCCTTCGTACGGCAACGGCGGGGCCTGTCGCGCGCGGCCGTTCGCCTCGACGCTCCCGCCGTCCAGGACGTGCTGACGAACGCGGTGGAGCGGCACGGTCTGATCGCCGCGTGGCAGGAGGTGATGGTGCCGACGCTGCACGCGGTGGGCCGCAGGTGGGAGGAGGCCGGTGACCGGTACGTGGAGGTGGAGCACCTGCTGTCCTGGCACGTCTCCCGTACCCTGCACCGCTGCGCCACCGCCCCGGCCGCGCCGTCCCCGGCGGCACCGCTCGTCCTGGCCTGCGTTCCCGGCGAGCAGCACTCGCTGCCGCTGGAGGCACTCAGCGCGGCGCTCGGCGAAGTGGGCGTCGCCCAGCGGATGTTCGGCGCGGCCGTGCCGGTCGAGGCGGTCTCGGCGGCGGTCCGCAGGACGGGTCCCGCGGTCGTCGTCCTGTGGTCGCAGGCCCGCTCCACCGCGAGCGTGCCGCTGGCCCGGCACATCGCCGACACCCGCTGGGGCGTGCGCGGTGCCCGCGGCAGGCCCGTCGTCATGCTCGGCGGACCGGGCTGGGCGGGGCCCGCGGTGCGCGGCGCCCTGCGGCCGACCACCCTGCGGGAGGCGCTGACACAGATCGGCAAGGTGTGCGGGGAGCGTGTCAACACCGCTTCTCGCCAACGCGGTTGATTCGCGGAGCGCGTCCGGCGCCCTTGACACGTGCGTACTGTTTCGCGACCTTTGAGCATCGCCGAGCAGTTCGCATCGGTCGACGACCGTGGAACCGCGCGTGCGCGGGTGATCACCTCGCGCGGACGTGATCAGCGGTCCGTCGAGATCCGGAGAAGTGGCAGGACGCCGACAGGGCGTCATGGGGGGAGCGGTCGCCCATGCGATCCAAGAGCGATGATCCGCACGCGGTCCCACCGGCAGCCGTGACGCCCGGCAGGCCTTGTGCGGAGACCGACGAAGGGCGGTCGAGCTGAGGTGGACATCACCATCCACGGACTCGACGGGCTGAGCGGCCCGCTCCGCGCGGCCTGGCACCGGGCGATGGACGAGTCGCCCGAGTACGCCAACCCGTTCCTGGCACCGGAGTTCGCCGAAGGCGTCGGCAGGTTCCGCGCCGGCCCCCGGGTGGCCGTGTTGCGGGAGGGCGGTGAGCCCGTCGGCTTCTTCCCGTACGAGCGGAACTCCTTCGGCGTCGGCCGGGCGATCGGCCTCGGCCTCTCCGACTGCCAGGCGCTCGTACACCGCCCCGGAGTCGTGTGGGACACCGAGGAGCTGCTGAAGGCCTGCCGGCTCTCCGTCTTCGAGTTCGATCACCTCGTCGAGGAGCAGAAGCCGTTCGGCGGGCACGTCACCGGCACGTTCGCCTCGCCGGTGATCGACCTGAGGGCCGGTGAGGGCGACTACGCCCAGTGGCTGCGCGACGTCTACCCGCGGCTGGCCAGGGCGACGCTGAAGAAGGAGCGCCGACTCGTCCGCGACCTCGGCGAGTTGCGGTTCGTCTACGACGAGCGCGACCCGCGCGTACTGCGCACCCTCATGCGCTGGAAGTCCGCCCAGTACCGCAGGACGGGCCGCATGGACCGCTTCGCGAGGCCGTGGATCGTCGGTCTCGTGGACCATCTCTTCGAGCTCCGCGAGGAACACCTCACCGGCGTGCTCTCCGTGATGTACGCCGGCGACCGGCCGGTGGCCGCACACTTCGGGCCGGCCTCGCGCACGGTGTTCGCCGCGTGGTTCACCGCGTACGACCCCGAGTTCCGCTACTACTCGCCCGGGCTGCTGATGCATCTGCGGATGGCGGAGGCGGCGGGGCGGCACGGCGTTCGGATCATGGACCTGGGGCGGGGCGAGAAGGAGTACAAGGACTGGCTCAAGACGCGGGAACTGCGGGTGGGCGAAGGCTTCGCGACGCGCCCCCATCCGGTGGCCGCCGCGCACCGGATGTGGCGCAGGCCGGTGCGCGGCCTGCGGAACACCGTCCTGGCCCATCCCGGACTGCGCGAGCCCGCCGACCGGCTCCTGAAGACGCTCGGCACGCTGCGCACGTCGAGCCGGAAGAAGCCCGCCGACCCGGCACCCCGACCTCGCTGACCGCACCCCGGCCCCGCTGACCCCACTCTCGCCCCGGACGCCCCCTCGACCCGAAGGGGACGCCCCCGATGACCCCACTCGACCCGAAGCGGCGGCGGAAGGGAAAGGGTGCCGATGCCCTACGGATCACGGCTCACCGCGGAGATGACACGACGGCTCGGTCGCGAGTGCCTGTACGTGCCTTCGGCCCGGCTGGCCCTCTATCTGGCGCTGCGCCGCTGGTGCAGGCCGGGCGCACGCGTCCTGATGTCACCGGTCAACGACGACGTGATCCTTTTCGTGGTCCTCGCGGCCGGACTGCGCCCGGTCCAGGCCCCCGTCTCCGTCTGGGACGGCAACATCGACCCGGCCGCGGTCCCGGAGTCGACCTGGCGGAACGTGGACGCCGTACTGACCACCAACCTGTACGGAGTGCCGGACCGCGTCGTCGAACTGCGTCGCCGCTGCGACCAGTTGGGCATACCCCTTTTCGAAGACGCGGCGCACGCGATCGGCACGCGCGTAGCAGGACAGCCGATCGGCACCTTTGGCAAGGCGGCGGCGTTCAGCCTGTCCAAGCACGTGGCGGGCATGGCCGGCGGCTTCCTCGCCGTCGAGGACACCGGCACGCGGCGGGAATTGGAGCGGCTGCGCGACGAACTGCTCGTGCCGGGCCGCCTCCGCGGCGACCTCGCCACCACGCTCCGCCCCCTGGCGCGTTCGGCCGTACGCGGCCTGCGTCTGGTGCGCCCGGTGTGGCGGACGATGCAGCGCCTGGGGCTGCTCGAACGCGACACGTTCCGCATGGAGCTGCACCCGCGGCGGCTCGCGGACTGCGCACGCCGCGCGCCGAGCCTGCCGGCGTACGAGCCATGGGTGCGCGTCGACCTCCACGGCTTCCGTGAGCGCCACGGGGCCCTGGTGCGCGGCCAGTTGAAGCTGCGCATGGACCGGCTCGACGGCGCTCTCGCCCGGCGCTCCGTGGGGGTATCCCTGCTGGCAAGCACCGCCTGGGCGGGCCGGGCGCTGCGCGAGCGCACGGCGGAGGACGGCCCGCTCCCTCTCTTCCGTGTGCCGCTCCTGGTCCAGGACCGCGACGCGCTCCTCGACCGTCTCGTGGACCACGGCATGGTCTGCGGGTACGTCTACGACCCTCCGCTCGACGACTACGCGGGCGCGGAGTTCGTCGAACCGTCCCCCGACCCGTCGGCCGCCCGCTGGTTCGCCTCGCACACCCTCCCGGTCGACCCGCTGCTCGCCCACAAGGTCGTCCGCGCCCTGACGAAGGAACGCGTGAGGCCCGCGAGCCCGGAGGCGCGGCACCTGGCGAAACCCCCGACGCGATAGGGACGTTCCGCGGGCACCCGCCGCACCATGTTGCTAGCGTCACGCCATGTCCAAGATCGAGATAGACGCGCTGACCGCCGAGTTCTTCGGCGCCTTCGACAACCGGGGCGGCAAGACCGCCGACGTGGCCCGGATCCGCCGCCTGCTTATTCCGGGCGGCGTGATCGTCGTGGCCGGTCCCGAACTCAAGGTCTACACCGTGGAGGAGTTCATCGAGCCCCGCGAACGGCTGCTGAACGACGGCCGCCTCGTCGAGTTCTCCGAGTGGGAGACCTCCGAACAGACCTTGATCGCGGGGGATGTCGCGGCGCGGTTCGGCGAGTACCGCAAGGCGGGCGTCTTGGACGGCGAGGCCTTCGAGGGCGCGGGCACCAAGAGCATCCAGTTCGTCCGGGACGCCGGTGGCTGGCGGATCGCGGCGTTCACCTGGTGCGACCAGCCCTGACGCGGGAGGGGCACGCTTCCCCCGCCCCCTTACCGGCGGGTAGGGTCGCCGGCCGAGGAACGGAGTCACCCATGCCCCGCACGTTCACCGTCTCCCGCAGCATCCTGGTCCAGGCGCCGCCCCAGGCGGTGTACGAGGAGATCAGCCGACCCGCGCGGATGGGGAGGTGGAGCCCCGAGAACCTGGGCGCCACCCTCCGCGGCGCGGACCGAGCCGCCCACGTGGGCATGGTCTTCGACGGACACAACAAGCGCGGCGCGGTCCGCTGGACGACGCGCTGCACGGTGACCGCGGCCGAGCCCGGAAACCGCTTCGCCTTCCGTGTACACGCGATCGGAATCAAGCGCCCGCGCCTGCGCGCACCCATCGCCACCTGGGAGTACCGCTTCGAGGAGGCGGGCTCCGGGAACGCGAGCGATGCCACGAGGGTGACCGAGACATGGACGGACGACCGGCGCTCCTGGCCGGACTCCGTGGCCGGCGCGTTCGACCGGATCGCCACCCGTGGGCACACGTTCGCCGACTTCCAGGTCGGGAACATCGACAGGACGCTGCGCAACCTCAAGCGGGACCTGGAGGACCGGCGCGGCACCTGACCCCGCCCCCCGCCCCTTCAACACTTTGATGCGCTCGATCGGCAGCTCGGTCTCGGCGGCCGTCATCGGCGTGGTCCTGGCCCAGCCGACCACCGTCTTCGGCGGCCACGCCCGGCCTTCGGAGAACGGCTTCCGCGTGTCCATGCTGATCGGCTGCGCGGTGGGCCTGGCGGCCGCCGCCGTCGCCTGGGGCTCGGCGGATGCGTGTCGGTCGGCTGCCCGGTGAGGTGCCGGAGGCCAAGGTCTGGCACCGCCGGGCGCCCATCGGCACGCCCCCACTACAGGAAGCGCGTCACCGCAGCCGACGGGCCCTGTGGTGCCGGACCGTCAGGCGTGCGTCGACGGCCACGGCGCGGGGCGCCGCCGCGGCCCTCGCCTCGGTGACGGCCTGCCGCGCGAGATCGCGCAGCACCGCCTCCGGGCGGCCGCCTGCGGCCAGGACCAGCGTGATGCGCGCGCGCAGCCGGCGGGGGCGGCCCAGCAGAACCACGCGCGCATGGACCACGCCGTCGATGGCCTCCGCCCGCTCGGCCATCGCCGCCGCCAGCGCCGGACCGGACAAGGTGACGCCCTGCTGCCCGAGCGGCAGTTCCCGCAGGCGCCCCACGCGGATCTGAGCCCAGCCCCACCACAGGAACAGCAGTACACCGACGGAGAGCGCGGCGATCACCACGGCGGGCCACCAGCCCTGGTCCCGCCACCGGCCGAGGGCCTCCCCGTCGAGCCATGTCCTGCCCCCGGGGAGGCGGGGCAGGCTCGCGGGCAGCCGGTCCCGGACGACGCCGGTCGCGGAGGCCAGCGCGGCGCCCGCGACCAGCAATGCCACCGCTACCCCGGACAAGGCGGCGCGGTTGGTGCCGTTACGGAGCCGGCTCATGGCACGGTGCTCCTCCGCGTCGAAGCGTCGGCCGCGGGCGCCACGTCCGCCTCCGGTGGCGCGGGAGCATGCCAGGCGGGCTCGGCGTGCACCCGGACCCGCAGCCGCGGGGGCCTGGCCAAAGCGCAGGCGGCCAACGCCTCCTCCGCGGTCTCGGCCACCGCACGGCGCGCGGACTCCTGGGGGCCGAATGCAAGCCCGGCCCGCACCCGCGCCCGCGCCCCACGGCGCCCGACACGGACCCGCACCCGGGTGATACCGGGCAGCTCCGCCACGGCATCTCGCAGCAGCACCGCCACGGCACGCCGGTCGAGCACCGCCCGGACCCCGGGAGACGCTCCCGCCATGGGCAGCTCGCGCCGCCGCCCCGGCGTGAGGGCCAGGACCAGCAGCCATACGCCGAGGAGGAACACGGCGGCCGCCAGGGCCACGCCGGGCCATGCGCCGCCGTCCGGGCCGTGGGTGGCCAGCCACTCCATCAGCCGGTCCCGCCACCGGGCGGGAGGCCGCCCGGCCGCGTGGACGGACACCACGTCGTACAGGAACAGACCGCAGACCCCCGCGCAGGCGAACGCCAACACTCCGACGAGGGCCCGACGTTGGGACCATGGCCGCCGCGCCCGGCCCCCGGCCGCAGACTCCCCGGCCCGCTTCGGCGACGCGGCCACCGCCCCGGACGGCCCGTGGGCCCTGCCCGCCGTCCCTTCAGCCTCTCCCTCGCCCCCTACCTCTTCGCGCACGCGCAGTTCGCGGATCCGGACCCGGGCCGAGGGCACGGCGAGACCGGTGAGGCGGGCCGTGCGGTCGGCGACGTGCGATCGTACGCGTTCACCCGCCTCGTCGAGCACGGCGGGGTAGGGCAGCGTCACGGTGACCCCCACCCTGGCCCGGCGGCCACGCACCACGGCCGCCCCCCGGCTCACCTGTACCTCGCCCGGCGCCAACGCCTCCGTGGCGGCCCGTTCCGCGATGCGGCGCACCGCGCGCTCGGCCACGGTCGTCACACCGCGCTCGGCCGGGGGCGTGGTGCGACGCTCCACCGGACGCGTGCTCATCGCCGCTCCCGGTCACGGCCACCGAGGAAGTCCCGTATGTCCGTGCCGTTGTCCACGAGACGCCCCAGGACGAAGCCGACCGCGCCGAGCGCGGCCACCAGAAGGAACGCGCCGAAGCCGCCGAACCACCCGGCGAACCCCAGGGCCATCCCGGCGATCATGCCTGCCAGAGCTGTGCTCGCCACCCGCTACTCCACCCGCGTCTCGCCGGCGGACTCGGCGGTCTCGTCGTCGGGCAGCCGTACGTCGTTGACCGCGACGTTGACCTCGACGACTTCGAGACCGGTGATCCGCTCCACGGCGCCGATGACGTTCTCGCGCACGTCATGGGCGACGTCGGTGATCGGCACGCCGTACTCGACGACGATGTCCAGGTCGATCGCCGTCTGCCGCTCGCCGACCTCGACCTTCACGCCACGCCCGACGTTGGGCCGCCCGCCCGGGACCCGGTCCCGCACCGCGCCGATGGTCCGCGAGAGGCCGCCGCCCATGTCGAAGACGCCGGGGATCTCCCGCGCCGCCATCCCGGCGATCTTCACGACCACGACATCGGCGATGGAGGTCTTTCCCCGGGTCGCGGCCGGTTCGCCCGCACCGGTGCCGCCCGCCACCGTGGTGGTCCCCGCCACCGCGGCGGTGCCCGCGCTCTTCTGGGCCGTCCCGGTGGGACCGCTGTCGGTGCCACCGGACGTCGTGGCCGCGTTCGAATGAATGTCCTGAGTCGCCATACCGGCATCTCCTCGTCGTCGGAGTCCTGTGACCGGCCGTCAGCCGCCTGTCGGTCGGCATGCCGGTCGGCTGAGCCTTCGGTACCCCGGCCGGGTGCCCGGCTCCGTGCTTGTCTGACACGGACGGCGGGAATTCGTTACGCGCCTCGGAAGAACTTCTCCTTCCGGGAGGTAACGTGCCTTCGCCGCGTAACGCGGGCGGCCTTCCGTGTGTCGTACGAGCACGACCTGGACGAGAGGAGCCGCGTGTGCCCGGGGACCGGGGCAGAGCGCCCGAGGACGGAGCGGAGGAGTCCGCGCGGCGCGAGGACGGATTGCTGGCGGTACGGGCCGGGGAAGGTGACGAAGAGGCCTTCGAGGAGTTGGTGCGACGCCACGCGCCCGGCCTGCTGCGGCTGGCGACGCGGCTGCTGGGGAGTCGGACGGAGGCCGAGGACGCCGTGCAGGAGTCGTTCGTGAGCGCGTGGCGCAAGCTGCCGGAGTTCCGGCGGGACGCCCGGTTCAGTACGTGGATACACCGCATCGTCACCAACCGGTGCCTGAACGTGCTGCGCGCCCGCCGTCCCGCCGTGGACCTGGAAGGCGTACCCGAGCCGCAGGCCCCGGAGCACGAGGCGTCGCCCGCCAGGGTGGCCGAGGGGCACGCGGCCGTGGCGGACCTGAGCAGGGCGATGGCGGGGCTGTCACCGGAACAGCGGGTGTGCTGGGTGCTGCGCGAACTCAACGGCCTTTCCTATGAATCCATCGCCGAGTCGGTCGGGATCAGCCCGGAGGCGGTGCGCGGCCGCGTCTTCAGGGCGCGGCGCTATCTCACGGAGGCGATGGCCGCATGGCGGTGAACGAGGGGACCGGGCCGGGCGAGGAGCGCGGGACGGCCACCGGGGAGAATCCGGTGGACGGCTTCGCGGAGCGCGAACCGCTGCCCTGCGGACGGGAGTTGTGGAGCGTCTGGGAGCACTGGGAGAGCGGCGAACCCGATTCCCACGCCGACGCGTGCCCGCACTGCACCGAGGCGCTGGACACCCTGCGCCGCCTGGAGGACGTCGTCTCCGCCGCGCGCGCGTCGGAGACGCGGGAGCGGGAGGAGGCCGACGCCTCCGCGCTCGTCGGCCGCGTCATGGAGGTGGTCCGGCTCGAACTGCGGCCGGGCCGGACGCTGCCGCTCGGCGAGGAGGACGAGGACGCCTGGATCGTGGAGGCGGCCGCCGCCCGAACCGTCCGCGCGGCGGCCGAGACCTTGAACGGGGTGCGGGCGGGCAGTTGCCGCATCGAGGTCCGGCCCGAGGGCGACGTGCCCCCCGCCCCGGCGGGACGCCTACGGCGGGGCCCGGTCAGGATCCGCCTCGAAGTGCAGGTCGCCCTCACATGGAATCTCCAGGAGGTCGCCGAGCGCGTCCGCCGCAGGGTGCTGGAGGCGGCCGACGCCGAGCTGGGCATGCCGGTCGCGACGGTCGACGTGACGATCGGCGACCTCATCGATGATGGGACCGAGCACGATGACGACGTGGAAGGACGGCGACCGTGACGGAGCAACACGCATCCGGTGAGCTGACGGACACCGTCGCGAGGGCGGTCCTCGACACGGCCGGAGTCGCCTTCCTGCGGCCCGGCCTGGCCCAACTCCTGCGTGCTTCGGGCCCCTTGAGCCGCGTACGCGCGGGGAGTCCGGTCGCCGGAAGGTCGTCGCACTCCTCGGGCGTACGCGTGAGACGGCTCGGCGGCACCGGCGGGTGGCACATCGAGGTGCACGTCGTCCTGCACCGGGGCCACCGCGCTGTCGACGTGACCCGGTCGGTGCGCGCCGCGGTCACCGAGGCCCTGCGCGGGGCGGCGGACGCCCCCCTCCGGGTCTCCGTGACCGTGACCGGGTTGGTGTGAGGCCCTGAAGTGGCGTGTTGCCGTTCGGTGACATGGATGACAGAGCTGTGACGTGCGCGAGGGCAACGGCCCGGGGGCGGCGCGGGTCGTATGGGGCGTGGGGTCGAAGGGCGGACGGATCCGCCCGGAGCAGGCCGACCGAACCATGTGGGGGAGAACGATGATGAGGACGAGCGTACGCAAGAACAAGGGTCTGTTCGCCGCGGCAGCCGTGGTGGCCGTGGCGGGTGTCGCCGCAGGGACGGTGCCCGCTTCCGCCGCCGACGGGCCCCGCTTCCTGGAGCCTTCCGAGCTGCCGCCGCACGCGTCGTCGCCCTGGTACGCCGGGCCGGTGACATCGGGGCAGCCCGACCCGCTGCCGATGTGCGTCGGCGAGGGGCTGCCGTCGACCTCCGTGCACCGCACGTACCGCACGGACCTCGACACCGGTGCGCTCCAGGTGACCGTGGTCGAGCGCAGCGAGCAGCGGGCCAAGGACTTCGCGGCCCTGCTGCGCAAGAAGCTGGACGGGTGCGCGAAGACGGTGATGCAGCAGAACCCCGAGATCACCGCGGCGCAGAAGTACTACGGCAAGGTGGATGCCGAGGAGGGAGCACACGTCTACGGCGTCCACACGGTCGCCTCCTGGGGAGCCACCGACATCAACATGTTCTCGGTGGGGCGTGACGGCAACACGGTGACGCTCGTGACGTGGGGACAGATGGGCACCTTCGCGGACGCCCAGGCCGGCGACTTCAAGACCACCACCGCCACGGCCGTCAACAAGCTGTATTGACCCTCGACGAGCCGCACTCACCCGCGGCCTCGGCTCCCGGCCCGCATGCCGGGAGCCGAGGCCGCGCCGTTCCGGTGAGGGGCGGGGGCGGCGGTTTCCAGGCGGTAGCCGCCGCCGTCCCTGACGACGTGGCCCGCCGTCGGTGGCGGGAAGTGGCCGCCGAGCAGCAGCGTTCCGGTGTCGGCGAGGCCCGCGAGGAGCTCCCGGCGGCTGCGGACGGCCTGGTCCGGGTCCGTGTCCACGCAGCTGGTGATGTCCGGGTGGCGCATCTGCACCGGATGGTGCACGCAGTCGCCGGTGACGACGGCGTTCCGATCACCGCCCTCGAGCCGCACGGCGACATGGCCCGGCGTGTGGCCGGAGGTGGACAGCAGCCGGACGCCGTCGGCCACTTCGGTCCCGGGGCCCTTCACGTCGACGAGGTCGAGCAGTCCGGCGTCGCGGACCGGATGGACCGAGTCCCGGAACATCTGCCGGCGCGGCTCCTCCAGGTCCCCGTTCGCCCAGTGATCCCATTCGGCGCGGGACGCCACATAGCGGGCGCGGGGAAAGGTGGGCACCCAACGCCCGTCCTGCCGACGGGTGTTCCAGCCGACGTGGTCGGTGTGCAGGTGGGTGAGGACGACCAGGTCGACACTCTCCGGCGTGAAGCCCGCCGCCGTGAGCCGGTGGAGGTAGTCGGTGTCCAGGTCGTGCCAGGCGGGGTTGGCCCGGGTCTTGCCGTTGCCGATGCCCGTGTCGATCAGTACGCGCAGTCCGTTCGCCTCGACGGCGAACGTGTGACTGGCAAGCCGCAGGACGCCGTCGGCCCCGGCGAAGTGCGGCCGGAGCCACGGGGTGCCGTCCACGACGTCGGGAGTGGCGGTGGGCAGCAGCCAGGGACCCGTCTGCGGGGGGAGCGCCACTTCGTCGATGCGGTGCACGAGCAGATCGCCCACGGCCCAGCTCGGCGCGGGACTGTCGGCGGGCTGCGGGGAGGCGCCGTTCTCGGCCATCTCGGAGGCCCTTTCGGATACGAGGAGAGTTAAAAGCAATCTCTTTGCGTTAGCTGACGGTATGCCGTACGGTCCACTAACGCAAACTTTGAGCTTTTAAGGCTTCTCCACCTCGGAAGGAACGCCGTTGACCATGCCGACGACCCAAGATCTCCTCCCGCACGAGGTGGCCCGCTGGGCACAGCGGGCCGGACTGCCCCTCGAACCAGGACGGCTCGACCTGGTGACGGCCACCGCCAACCACATCCAGGGCGTCATCGCCGTACTGCGTGAACTCGATCCGGGCGAGGCCGCACCCGCTTCGGCGTACCCGGCGCGGCGCGGCGTGGAGGAGGGGCGGGACGATGCGGCCGTATGAGTTGACCCTCGCCGAAGCGGCGAAGGCGATCGCGGCGCGCGAACTGTCGCCCGTGGAGCTGACCGACTCGGTGCTGCGACGCGTCGAGTCCGTGGAAGGGCGTTTGAACGCCTACGTGACGGTCCTCGCCGAGGCCGCGCGCCGGACGGCCGTGCGAGCCGAACGGGACATCGCGGCAGGGCGCCACCTCGGTCCGTTGCACGGCATCCCCATGGGCCTCAAGGACCTCATCGACGTCGCCGGCCTGCCCACCAAGGCCGGCTCCCGCGTCCGGGAGTCGGCCCCCGTGGCCGACCGTGACAGCACGGTCGCGAGCCGGTTGCGCGCCGCCGGAGCGGTCCTGCTCGGCAAGACCCACACCCATGAGTTCGCCTACGGACTCACCACACCCCAAACCCGCAACGCCTGGGCCCACGACCGGGTGGCCGGCGGCTCCAGCGGCGGCTCGGCGGTGGCGGTCGCGGCGGGGCAGGCCACCTTCGCCCTGGGCACGGACACCGGCGGGTCCATCCGGGTCCCCGCGGCGCTCAACGGCGTGGTGGGACTCAAACCCACGTACGGACTCGTCCCCGTCCGCGGCGTCACGCCCCTGTCCCGGTCCCTCGACCACGTGGGGCCGATCACCCGCACCGTCGAGGACGCCAGACTCGTACTCGAAGCGCTCCTCGGCGGCGCGGGCGACACCGCGAGCCCCGCCGGCGGGAGCCTCGCCGGGCTGCGCGTCGGCGTCCCCCGGAACCACTACTTCGACCGGGTGCACCCGGAGGTGGAGGAAGCCGTCCGCGCCGCCGTCGACGCCCTCGGCGCGCTCGGCGCCGAACTCGTCGGCGTCGACATCCCGATGAGCGAGTACCTCCAGGCCACCCAGTGGGGGCTCATGGTCCCCGAGGCCACGGCCTACCACCAACGGACCCTTCGTACGTCCCCCGAGCTGTACTCCGACGACGTCCGCACCCTGCTCGAAGCGGGCGGACTCGTCCCGGCGGGCGACTATCTGCGCGCCCGGCGGTCCCGCACGCTCATGCGCGAGGCCTGGACGCGGCTCTTCGAGACCGTCGACGTCGTCGCCGCGCCGACGGTGCCCGCCACGGCCACCCACCGCGACCAGCGGACCATCCCGTGGCCGGACGGATCCGATGAGAGCGTGTCCGACGCCTACGTACGGCTGTCGGCCCCGGCGAACATCACGGGCCTGCCCGCCCTCACCCTGCCCGTCGGCGCCGACACCGCGGGACTGCCCATCGGCATGCAGCTCATCGGCAGGCCCCGCGCCGAGGCCACGGTGGTGCGGACCGGCCGCGCGTACGAGGCGGCTCACGCGCCGGGGCCGGGAGAGCGGGGGAGGGGACTGCCACCGCACACCACCGCAGCGCACTCGGCGGCGCCGACTGGAGCAATGTCTTTGCGTTAAGGTGAAGGGGTGAGCCCAAGACCAGCCGTCCGCCCTGGAGGACGCAGCGCCCGAGTCCAGCAATCGGTGCACACCGCGGTGCGCGAACTACAGGCCGAGGGCGGCGATCTGACCGTCCCCCGGATCGCCGCACGTGCCGGTGTCACCCCGTCGACGGTCTACCGCCGGTGGGGAGACCTCCAGGAACTCCTCGCGGACGTCGCCGTGGAGCGGCTGCGCCCCGAGACGCCCCCGGGCGACTTCGGGAACCTGCGCGAGGACCTGGAGCGCTGGGCCGCGGACTTCCTGGAGGAGATGTCCTCGCCGCCGGGCCGCTCCTACATCCGCGACGCCCTGGCCGCAGACCCCGACGGAGGAAGCGCCGGCCAGTGCTCCGCCTACGCCGTCGAACAGGTCGAGACGATCCTGCGCCGCGCGGCCGAGCGCGGCGAACACGTCCCCGGCACCGACACGGTGATGGACCACGTCGTGGCGCCGATGATGTACCGCATCCTCTTCCGCCCGGGGCTGCTCGACGCCCAGTACGCCCGCGACCTCGTCGCCACCGTGTTCTACCGCCTGATGCCGCTGCCCTGACCGGCCCTTCCCATCCCGGCGGGCTCCCCTCTTCCCGGAGGACTTCCTGCCCTCCCGTGAGAGTCGTTGGTCCCGCGTGACGCCCGGTCACCAGGGCAACCGTTCCTTACTCCGGTCGCCGGATCCGTCTGGCGGCGCCCCGCCGTGTAGTCATGCTGAAGGCGGGTACCGGAGGGACCGATCGACTCGAAAGTGAACGGAAGGTAGCACCGTGGGCGTCATCGCCTGGATTCTGGTCGGCTTGATCGCGGGGGCGATCGCCAAGGCACTGACCCCGGGGAAGGACCCGGGCGGGCTGATCGTCACGATGCTGCTCGGCATCGTGGGCGGGCTCCTCGGCGGCTGGCTCGGCAAGCTGATCTTCGGGGTGGAGTCGATCAACGGCTTCTTCCACCTGTCGACCTGGATCGCCGCCGTCGTCGGATCGGTGGTCGTCCTGTTCCTGTACCGGATGGTGACCGGCCGCTCCGCCCGCTGAGCCCGGCCGCGCCGCGAGAGCGCGACAGCAGACGAAGAACCCCCCAGGAAAAGGCGAAAGGCAATGTCATGGCTGACAACACCCTGAACGGCCGCCGCGTACTGGCGATCGTGACCAACTACGGAGTCGAACAGGACGAGCTGGTGGTGCCGGTGCGGCACCTGCGGGAGCGAGGGGCGCACGTCGACGTGGCCGCCGTGTCCGGGGACGAGATCCGTACCCTCGTCGGCGACAAGGACCCGGGCAAGACCGTCGACCCGGACCTCACCCTGGCCGACGCGGACGCCTCCTCCTACGACCTGCTCCTTGTACCCGGCGGCACGGTCAACGCCGACACCCTGCGCCTGGAGGAGAGCGCCGTCGCGATGGTCCGCTCCTTCGCGGAGTCCGGCCGCAAGGTGGCGGCGATCTGCCACGGCCCGTGGCTGCTCGTCGAGGCCGGTGTCCTGGACGGCAAGACCCTGACGTCCTACGCCTCGGTCGCCACCGACATCCGCAACGCCAAGGGCACCTGGGTCGACAAGGCCGTCATGCACTGCGGTGCGCAGGGCTGGGACCTCATCACCTCCCGCACCCCGGACGATCTCGACGACTTCCTCCGCGAGATCGGCTCCGTGTTCGAAGCGGCCGCCTGACGGACGCACGCCGAACGGCCGGGAGGTCCGCCCTCCCGGCCGTTCGGCGTGCGCGTCAGTACTGCCGGCGCCGTAGCCGGTACGCGGTGTACCCGCCTGCCGCGAGGACCAGCGCGATACCCGCTCCGATGTAGACGACGTCCGCGCCGTGCGAGCCGCCGCCCCCGGCGCGCACGCCCCGTTCGGGGGTCGTCGCCCCCGCCACGGTGATCGAGTACGTGGAGGTGCCGCCGCCGGGACAGGAGACGCTCACGGTGTGGCTGCCCGCGCGGGCGTCGGCACGGATGGTGCCCGTGCCCGTGTAGACGCCGGCGGAGCCGGTGGACAGCTGGACGTTCTGGGTGAAGGCGTTCGAACGGGCGGTGGCCGAGTCGGCGGTGCAGCCACCGCTGACGGAGACGACCACCGACTGCCCCGGCCGGCCGGGGCTCGGGGTGATCGACAGGGACGGCTCGGTCTGGTCCTCGGTCCGGCCGTCCGTCCGGGGCCCGGTCTGGACCTCGCCCTGGATCGGTGGCTCCACCGGGGGTTCGACGTCGGCCAGTGCCTGCGGCGCCATCAAGGCGAACGCGGCGACGCCGAACGCGGCTGCGGTGACGGTGGGACGGACGCGCATGAGACAGACCTCGATCCTTCGCGCGGCCGGGAGCATGCCGTCCCTGCGGACTCCGCGCGCTGCCCTCATGCAAGGCGCAACCGGCGCCGTCGGCGCGCCGGACACGGCCACGCGGAGTAGCCGCCGACGGGCTAACGCACCGCCCAGACCAGCACCCCGCCGAGGACGAACAGCAGACCGATGCAGATATTGGTCCGGCGGTAGGCCACGAGCACGGCGGCGAACTCGCGGATCGTCGCGTTGGGCCAGAAGTACGAGGCCGTGGGGGCGCCCACCACCTGGGCCCTGACCCCGGCCCGGCGCGCGGTGAGCGCGGCACGGAAGGCGTGGTAGTTGTTCGTGACGACGACGCACCGGTAGTCGGGCTTCGTCTTCTCCATGATGGCCTTGCTGAACCGCAGGTTCTCCTCCGTCGTCGTCGAGCGGTCCTCACGCTCGACCAGCCCGGCGGGAAATCCCCGGTCGGTCAAGTAGTCGGCCATGGCGTGGGATTCCGGCAGATCCTCGTCCGGCCCCTGACCGCCCGAGGTGATGAGCACCGGAGGGTCACCGTGCGCCGAGAGCCGCGCGTGCACCTCCTGCGCCCGCCGGAGCCGGCTGGCCAGCAGCGGCGGCACCGTGGAACCACCGACGAGCCCCGAGCCGAGGACGACCACGAAGTCGGCCCTGCGGCGGACCTGCAACCGGCCGTAGAGGAACGCGTAACAGACGAAGCTCAGGAAGAGGAAGGAGACGTAGCCCGACAGCCCGAGCGCGGCCGCTCCCACCCCGAGCAGCACCGGCGTACGCACGAGGGCGGCAGTGATCACGAGGGCGATGACGCCGAGGATGCTCAGGGCGGCCGCCAGCGAGAGCAGATTGGCCGGGCTCCTGCCCTCCTTGCGCAGCATCCGCAGGCCGTTGACGAAGAGCAGGTACGTGAGCACGAGGATCCCCAGCGCGCCCACCGCGAGCAGCGAGAAGGCGATGACCAGGCCCGACGTCGAACCGGACCTGATCAGCCGGGACATCCAGGCGACCAGCCCGCAGAGCACGGCGAGGCCCAGGATCACCGCGTTGCCGAACCTTCGGCGCTCGCGCAGCATCCGCCAGGAGAAGACGAGGAAGAGCAGGGCCGCCGGGATGTAGACCAACATCCGCACAGCGTATGGGGCGTGAAGTCACGGGCGAAGCGCGCCCCTTGCCATCGGTCCCGGTGGCAAGGGGCGCCGCCGCCGGATCAGTACCGGCTGGAGTGCGCGGACCGCTGCGGCGGAACCCTGAACGGGCGGTACGGCCGCGCATGACCGGCCATGGCATCGACCTTGCGGTCCTGCGGACGCGGGAGGAGCAGCTCGTGGAAGAGCTCGTATCCGGCGAGCATGGCGCGGCGCATGGCCTCGGTGTCCATCTCGCCGGCGGCGGCACGCCGCGCCGCCTCGTGCAGTTCACGGCCGCCCTGCGCGTGCCGCGGGCAGTGCAGGGAGAGGGCATCGGCCTGGCGCTCGCGCGACTCCGCGGGGAAGCCGCGCTCGGCTGCCAGCCGGTTGAGGAGGGCGTTGGCCCGGGCGACCGTCTGCCCCGGGGAGTCGATGAACCGTGCCTGGAGCATTGCCCACTCGGCGCTGTACCGCTCACGGGCAACAGTGCTCAGACCCTTCACCCGCAGCCCGCCGAAGCGCCGCAGCCGTTCGCTGAGCTCTCGCTCGGCTGCCTCTGTGTCCCCACGGTGCCGCGCCACCGCGCGGTCGAACTCGGGACCGAAGCGGCGCCGGAGGTCGTCGGTGGTCGTCTGGTTCAGCGGGCGGGCGAGCAGCAGCGCCGTGACGATCGCCACCGCAGCACCCAGGATGGCCAGCATGCTTGCGGACATGTGCCTGCCTTCCGCAGAGGATCCCTCACGCGAGGCTTTCGCTACAGCGAGTTACCAATTAGGGGGTCACATAAACGCATGGGGTGACATCCGCGGCGGCGATTCACCTTTCCAGGCCTGAGAAGACCACGTCAGGGCCTCGCCGCGCCACGCCTGCTCCGTCAGGCGCCCGCCGTGCCACGCCGGGTGAACCGGTGCCACCAGTGCCGCCGCCGGGGATGCACGGCCCGCCCGAGCCGGCGCCCCAGGACGAGGTAACCGAGCAGCGCGCCCGTCGTGTTGAGGATGACGTCGTCGATGTCGAAGGTCCGGCCGGTCACAAAGGCGCCCTGGGCCAGCTCGACGAGGACCATGGTCACCGCCGTGGCCACCGCCACCCGCACCAGACCGCGCGTCCGGGGCAGCAGCACCGGCAGCAGCAGCCCGAACGGCACGCCCAGGAGGATGTTGCCGCCGATCTGTTTGACCGTGTCACGGAAAGCGGGTTGGCCCAGGTAGTCGCGAATGGAGTCACCCGGCTTGAAGTTGCTGTGCGTCAGCGCCTCGGACGCCGCCGAGGGCTCCAGGGTCAGCCGGGCGAGGACCACGCCGAAGGCCACCATCCCGGCGAAGGCGACCAGCATCGTCGCCGCCCGAGCCAGCGGGGACAGGGTCGTACGGCGGGGGGAGGTGGTGTCGTCGGCGGGGCCCCCCTCACTCGGGTTCGCATAGCGGTCCGTTCGTGCCATCAGTGCCTCCAGGAAGGGTCTCTGGACGGTGCGGGCGACGCGGGCGGTGTGCGGCGCCCGATGCCGACGGGTTCCTCGCACCGCGTGTCCCAAGCGCGGAAGACCCCCGCGGGCGCGGAAGACGCCCCCGCAGGCGCGGGAGACGCCTCATCAGCGAGAAGACGCCTTACCGCCCTCTCGGCGGGGTGCGACAATCTGCTGGCAGGACCACGGCCGTGACCTGGACCGGTGCGGTGGTCCTCTCGCTCGACGAATTGGCTGAGGACGGGCCCGGGACGTTGTCGTGCCCGGAACCCGGTGGTGGGGAGGAACCGACGGTGATGGAGTGGCGGTACATAGCCAAGGGCGCGAGAGCGGTTCCCGAACCCATGGCCACACCCCTCATCTGGACGGCGGCTTCCTGGGGCTCCTTCGTGCTGGTGAGCACGTTCGACCTGCTCGGCGCCCTCGACCGCACCAGCCTCGCCCTGACCGCGCTGTCCCTGCTCGCGGCGGTCCTCGGCATGCTGGGCCGGTTCGTCGCGGCACCGGGGACGGCGCTGCTGTGCTGGGCGCTGCTCAACTTCTTCGCCACCCACCCCACCGGGGAGATCTCCTGGGCGGGTCACCGTGACCCTGGCTGGATGGCCTGCCTGCTGGCGGCGGCTCTCCTCGGCACGGCGACGGCCCGGGTGCTGTACGCGCGCGCCGCGTACCGGCGCGTCACCCCGTACGACGGAGCCGCCTGACACCGGGCCGTCCGGTGGGGGACAGGCGGGTGCGGGCCTCCGTCACTCCGCGGCGGCCCGCACGCGGGCCAGTTCCACGGTGAACTGCGCCCCGGCGAGCAGCGCCAGGTTGGACACCCAGAGCCACACCAGGAAGACGACGACGCCCGCGAGGGAGCCGTAGAGCCTGCCGTAGGAGCCGACACCCGAGGCGTACCACGTGAAAAGACCCGAGGAGAGCAGCCACAGGGGCGCCGCCAGCAGGCCGCCCGGCATGATCTGACGCCAACCGCGGGCCCCCGGCGGCGCGTTGCGGAAGAGCACCAGGACGAGCAGCGCCACCAGGCAGACCAGAGCGGGCCACTTGAGGACGCCCCACGCGGTCTGCCCCGCGTCGCCGAAGCCGAGCCGCCGCCCCAGTCCCTCGGCGAGCGGGCCGCTCAGCACCAGAAGCAACGCGCTGGCGACGAGGATCGCGAGGAGCGTCACCGCGGTCATGAGCACTCGGTGCGCCTTGCGCAGGGCGGGCCGGCAGTCCTCCACCCCGTGCATCGCGTGCAGCGCCCGCCGGAAAACGGCCGCGTAGCTCGACGCCGACCACACCGCGCTGACCGCTCCGCCGATCACCACCATCAAGGCCGCGGAACGGGCCTCTGCCATCTCGCTGAGCGCCTGGTGCAAGGAGTGGCCCGCCTGAGCGGGGGCCCAGTCCGTGACCTCGGCGATGAGCGCCTCGGTCGTACCGGGACTGACCAGGCTGATGAGGCTGACCGTGACGAGGAGGGCGGGGAGCAGGGCCAATATCGCGTAGTACGTCAACGCCGCGGCCCAGTCCGATATGTCGTCGTTCCACATCGATATGGGGGTACGACGCAGGGCGGTCCGTCTCCGCGCGGGCGGCGGTGGACTGTCCATGGGGCTGCTCCTTGTCACACGTACGGCGCGCGGGGCACCGTCTTCCGTTTGAAGCGCCGGTCAGTCCCGCTGCTCGGCCTCGTTGCGGTTCAGCCCGTGCGCCAGTTCCTGAAGTACTTCGTGCTGCGTCTTTCCGGTCATCTCGGCGATCTGGAAGAGCAGTGCGGCACACAACGCGGTCGCACTGTCGGCGACTTGGTCGAGATTTCCGTCGGCGGCGCGTTTCTCCGCGACGTATTCCTCCATTACCTGTTCGCCGGAAATGTATGCCGTCATGGCTTCGATGCCGGCGCGTACGCGGTCGTAATCATTCATCGTCATGTCCGTAGACTTTCATGTCACCTCGCCTGCACGCCAAAGCGGCTTCCGGCCCTGCTCGTGCTGCCGTGCATGAGGGAGCGGCCCGGGGGCACACGGTGCACTGGAGGTTGATAACGATGGTTCCCCTTTTGATTGTTCTTCTGCTGGCCCTGGTTCTCTTCGGTGCCGGATTCGCGCTGAAGGCGCTGTGGTTTGTCGCGGCGGTGGTGCTCGTCCTGTGGCTGCTCGGCTTCGTGATGCGTTCTGCTGGAGCGGGCGGTCGGCGAGGGCGTTGGTACCGCTGGTAGGAACCGGCGGAAAACCGCAGCACCACCGCGGCCGGGGCCCGGACGAATTCCGTCCGGGCCCCGGCCGCGTATCGATCAGGCGGCATCCCTGTCCCGCATCCGCTGCCCGAAACTCTTGGGCGTGGACGCGGATGCCGATGCCATGGCCGGTGAAACGTCACCGCCGCCGGGAATCAGGCGCAGATGACGCCGACGGGGGTGCCTGGCGTGACGGGCGGCAGGAGCCTGTCCTTTGGTGTCGAGCAGCCCGTCCTCCAGACGCACCACCACGAACAGCAGAAGCGCCAGCCCCGGCAGGAGCAGGACGGCGACCGCGATCATGCCGCTCCCCTTTCCGTTGAGGACGCGGTGCGGGTGCCCGTCAGACCGGCGGGCAAGAGCGTTCTGCCGTGAAGATTCCGCAATAAATTCGGCTTCCGCCCGCCGTGGAGCCACGCCCCGCCCCGGTAGGCGAGGGGCGCGTCCGCTACTTCTGGCGCGCGAGGGCCAGTTGGTGCAGGTCTTCCAGCGCGTCGAGGACGACCGTGCGCCGGTGCCAGTCGATCCACGTCCCGATGGCACGGCTGGTGTGGTGCAGGGCCAGGAGCTGGGAGCGCGCGAAACCGTCCAGGGGGTTCGAATGGTGGGAGGAGATGACGCCGCGCACCGTCCTGGTGTCGTCCACGAGAGGAACGCTGTGGACGCCGCGTGCGCCGGCCGAGAGGATCACATGGCGGGAGACGTCGAACCCCGGCGACAAGGCGACCTCTTTCACGGTGACCTGGTTGCCGCCGTCCGCGGCCCGCGAGCAGGCGGTCCTCCCGTCGACGAACGCGAAGTGGTCGGTGAACTGCCGGGGCAGACCGGTGTGTCTCTCCATGCGCAGCGTGCCGTCCTCGACCAGCTGGACGTTGCCCATGTGCGTACTGGTGATCTCCAGGACGCGGCGCAGGGCGGCGCCGAGCACCTCGCCCTGGTTCCTCGCGTCGAGGGTGCCGGCACCGAGAGCGGTCAGGGGCGGGGCCGGAGTCTGTGTCCGTTCGCCGAACCACAGCGAGGCGCCGCGGGCCGGTCCCGGCACACGGGCGACGGCGACCGCCACCTGGTGGAGCTTGATGTTGGCCCGCTGGGAGGCCTGGCGCATCAACGCGAACGCCGCGTCCGCGTCCGGCAGGCCGTACCGCTCGACCAGCACCCCCTCGGCCAGCGCGATCTTGGGGCGAGCGCGTACCTGCACCTCCAGCTCGAACACCTGCTGCCGAAGCTGCTGTGCCTGGGCGGCGAGTCGCTCTGCCTCCTCTCGGGGGGAGGAGGGCTGCTCGCCATGAGGGTGGGGCACGAGTTGGTGGTCACGTCGGTGGTCCGTCATGCTTTCTTTCTTCCGCGGGCGCGCCCCGAACGGGGCTCGCTCCCGAGCACTAAGGGTGACAGTAGCCCGCCGCGCACGGAGTCGTCATGGCACCCCGGAGGTCGGCTGGGAAGTGCCCGCGGATCCCGCGCTCCGCTGGTCGGTCGCGGCGGGCAGGAATGGACGGTACGCCGCTGGGGACCCGGCCGGTGAGCCGCCCCCCGCACCGCCGCGGGCGTCGGGCCGCCCTTCCCGAAGGAGTAACCGTGCTCGCTATCGGCGCAGCCGTCGTGTTCGTCACAGCCTGGATCCTGCACCTCACCGAGACCTCCACCAACATCTTCTTCGGCACCACCAGCCTGATGCTGCTCGGCCTGACGCTGACGGCCGCGCACCTCGCGGGCGTCGGCGCCGGCTGGGCCCCGCAGCGCGGCCGCCGCCGCTGACCCGCGGCGACGTCCGCGGGCAGCGCCACTCGCGGCCTGCGGCCGAGGGGCGTCAGTCGTGCCCCACCTGCGTGAGGCGGTCGTCGCCGAGGCGCCGCTGAACGTCTGCGAGGAGAACGTCGAGCAACTCGGTGAGCTGTGCCTGCTGGTCCGAGGTGAGCCCGTCGACCAGCTCCGCCTCCCTGCCCAGTACCTCGTCCACGGTGGCTTCGACGAGGTCGTGCCCGGCCTGCGTCAGCGTGATCTGGACGGTCCGGGGCCGCCCCTCACCGGGGAGGCGGGTGACCAGCCCCTCGCGCTCCGCACGGGCCACGCGCTGGGAGATGGCGCCCGGCGTGATCATGGAGCGGTGGCCGAGTTCGCGCGTGCTCAGGGTGTACGGGGCGCCGCTGCGGCGCAGCACGCTGAGCAGGTCCAGGGTCGCGGAGTCGACGCCGGCCCGGGCCAGGACCCGGCGGCGGTCGTCACCGAACAGCTTGGCCAGCTGCCAGATCGGCGTGACGATCCCGACCGAGGTGGCGGGGGTGCCGGGGCGCTCGCGAGCCCAGGCGGCCGCGATGTCGCGCGCGGTCCGGTCGGCGCCCCCGGGTGGTGCGGGGCGGCTGTCATGCGACTGCTGAGGGTCGGGCTCACTTGCCATGAGGGGCACTCCCGGTGCTACGTTTAGAGCTAAATTTAGACCTCAATGGGAAAGTCGGGAGCCAGCATATGGCACGCAACGTCCTGATCACCGGCGGCGGCACGGGCATCGGCCGCGCGACGGCCCGGCACTTCGCCGAGCGCGGCGAGACCGTCTTCGTCACGGGCCGCCGCCGCGAACCGCTCGACCGGCTCGCGGCAGAGGCCGGCGTACGGACCCTGGTGTGCGACCACACCGATCCCGCCGCGCTCACGGCGCTGCTGACCGGCCTGCCGGAACGGATCGACGTCCTGGTGAACAACGCCGGCGGCAACACCGACCTGGACGCCGACGGGGATGACGACCTCGCCTCCTACGCGCGGGCGTTCCGCGCCAACCTGGACGCGAACCTCCTGAGCGCCGCGCTGACGACGAAGGCGCTGGACGAGCGGCTCGCGGCCGGCGGCGCCGTCGTGCACATCGGGTCGATCGCCGCCGAGCAGGGAGGCGGATCCTACGGCGCCTCCAAGGCCGGGCTCGCCACCTGGAATCTGGGCCTGGCCGGTGAACTCGGCCCGCGCGACATCACCGCCAATGTCGTCGCGCCGGGCTACATCACCGACACCGAGTTCTTCCGGGACCAGCTCCCGGAAGAACGGCGTGAGCAGCTCGTGGCCGCCACCGCCACGGGCCGCGCCGGTTCGCCCGCGGACATCGCCGGTACGGTCGCCTTCCTCGCGTCGCCCGCGGCACGGCACATCACGGGCCAGGTCCTGCACGTCAACGGAGGGGCGCGCGGAACCCGCTGACACCCCTCGCCGGCGGCCCCGGATCGCTGCCGCTCACCCCGGCCAGAGGGTGAGCAGCGCGACCGCGAGCAGGGCGAGCAGCGCCCAGCCGAGCACCCCGATGCCCCTGCGCCGCGGATCGCGTCCCTGGTGCCCCGCCCCGAGGCCGTGCGCTTCGTCTCTCATGACCGGCCAGCGTACGGCCTGACCTCCATGGACACGTGAAACGGCGGCCGACTTCCCGCCCGGCGGGAACTCCACCGCTCCCGCGTACGACTTCTGAGACGTCAACCGTCGGACGATCGAGGGGTGTTGGTGGGACATGAGCACGGATGATGGCAAGCGGACGCCGAGCCGTCGCGGTCTGCTGCGCGGCACGGCCGCGGGCGCGGCGGTCGCGGCCGTCGGGGCGGGGGGCTCGGCGCGGGCCGCTTCAGGGACTGGGCAGGACCGGGCCGCCGCGGCCAGCGGGCAGGTGCGGGTGGCGATACTGCTCTACGACGGCTTCACCGCGCTGGACGCGGTGGGACCCTACGAAATGCTGTGCCGGGTACCGGACACGCGGGTCACGATGGTTGCCCGGGAGGCCGGACCGGTGCGCACGGACACCGGTGAGCTGAGCCTGGTCGCGGAGCGCGCGATGCGGGACGTGCACCGGGCCGAGGTGCTGCTCGTGCCGGGCGGCGGGCAGCGGGGTACCGAGGCGATGATGCGCGACACCGAGGCGCACGACTGGATCCGCCGCATCCACCGCCGCTCGGTCTGGACGACCTCGGTGTGCACGGGCTCGCTGATCATCGGCGCGGCGGGACTGCTGCGCGGCCTGCCCGCGACCACGTACTGGGCCTCCCGCCCGTACCTGAAGGACGTGGGCGCGGTCTACACCCCGGGGCGCTTCGTCGAGACGGGGAAGATCATCACGGCCGCCGGTGTCTCCGCGGGGATGGACATGGGCCTGCACCTGGTGAGCCGCCTCACCGACGAGAAGGTGGCCCGGGCGATGCAGCTCGCGGTGGAGTACGACCCCGACCCGCCGTACGACACCGGGAGCCCGGAGAAGGCCGACGCGGCGACGCGGGCACTCGCCCTGAAGCTGCTCGCCGACGCGGCCCGCTGACGGGCGCACTCCTTGGGCGAGGGGGCGGCCGCTCGGTGGGCGGCCGCCCGGCCCCTCCCGCCGCGGCTAGTCGAAGCGCGTGGTGTCGCCCGCGCCGTGGCGCACGACCTCGGCCTCACCGCTGGAGAAGTCGATGACGGTGGTGGGCTCGGTGCCGCAGTCACCGGAGTCCAGCACGACGTCCACGACGTGGTCGAGGCGCTCCTTGATGTCCCAGCCCTGGGTGAGCGGCTCGTCCTCGTCGGGCAGCAGCAGGGTGCTGGACAGCAGGGGCTCACCGAGTTCGGCGAGCAGGGCCTGGGTCACCGTGTGGTCGGGGATGCGGACTCCGACGGTCTTCTTCTTCTGGTGCAGCAGCTGGCGGGGGACTTCCTTGGTCGCGGGCAGGATGAACGTGTAGCGGCCCGGGGTGGTGGCCTTGATGGCGCGGAACACGTCGTTGTCGAGATGGACGAACTGACCCAGCTGTGCGAAGTTCTGGCACACGAGGGTGAAGTGGTGGCGCTCGTCCAGATTGCGGATCGTACGGATGCGGTTGATGCCGTCGCGGCTGCCGAGCCGGCATCCCAGCGCGTAGCAGGAGTCCGTGGGATACGCGATGAGCGCGTCGGAGCGGATGCTGTCGACCACGCTCGTGATGCTGCGCCGCTGGGGGTTGTCGGGGTGCACGTCGAAGTACTTCGCCATTGGCCGAGTCTAGGTGATCGGCAGGCGCGGGCCGCGGTCCCCGGGCCGGGGATCAGTGCCAGGGACAGCGCGGCAGCCCGGGGAACGGGTCGGTGTTCGTGAGGACGCTGCTCGCGGGCATGTTGCCCCAGGCCTGGATGCCGGGCAGGTTCACCGTCTCGTCGCCCTGCGTGTAGTACCAGATGTTGTTGCCGCCCTTGTGCGCCTCGCCGATCGAGTAGCACACGAACCAGCTCTGGGTCGTCTTGAGGCGCCCGGTCACGGGGGCGTCGAAGGCCGGGCGCCCGTACAGGTCCCCCGGGGCGTTGGCGCAGTACAGGTCGCCGGTGAAGGTGTTCCCGAGTGTGTCCTTGTGGACGACGCCGGGACGCAGGACACAGGTCACCTCCTCGTCGGCGGCCGCAGAGGCCGGGGTGGTGGCGGGCACAGCGGCCGCCGCCGCGAGGACGAGGGCCGAGGCGACGGTGCGTCCACGGCGTATCACCTGGGAAAGGGCCACGAGTTCACTCCTGGGGTTCGATGGGGCAGATCAGCGGATCGGCGGATCAGTGGATCAGCTGGGCAGGCAGGCCGGTACGCCCGGGAACGGGTCGGGCTCGGTCTCGATGCGGAACGCGGGAACGTATCCCCAGCCCTTCCACAGCGGCCAGTTGGTCACCTCGTCGCCCTGCGTGTAGTACCAGATGCGGTTGCCGCCCTGATGCAGGTCGCCGCTCTCCCAGCACACGAACCAGCTCGGTGACGTCTTCAGCTTGGCGATGACCGTCCCGTAGACCTCCGGGGTGGCGAAGACGTCCGCCACCGCGTTCTCGCAGTACAGGTCCTTCGTGTACGTGTGGCCCTTGACGTCGGTGTGCCGCACATTGTCACGGACGTAGCAGACCGGCCCGGCCGCGTCCGCCGCGCTCGCCGTCGCGGGCAGGCACAGCGCCGCCGTCGCCGCGGCCAGCGCCGCCCCTACGAAACGGTTCGTCATCCCCGTCACCCCCACGAACACTTGGGCAGGCCCGGCACCGGGTCCTGCGGTGTCTCCAGCATCACGGCGGGCATGTAGCCCCACCCCTGCGCCGTCGGGCGCGAGACGACCTCGTCGGCCTGGGTGTAGTACCAGATGTTGTTGCCCCCGGCGTGCGGGTCACCGACCTTCCAGCACACGAACCAGCTGCGGGTGGTCACCATCCGGCCGACCACCGGGCTGTCCTTGAACGACTGGAGGCGTACGTCACCGGGCGCGTTGTCGCACAGGATGTCCGCGTCCCACGTCATCCCGGTCCAGTCCGTGTGCGCGCTGCCCTCACGCATGACGCACGCCGTGGCCGCGTCCGCGCCGTGGGCCGGCACGGCCGCCGTGCTCATCAGGCCCGTGGCGGCGACCACCGCCGCGAGCAGCACACCGCCGGTTCTTCGCTTCATCGAAACTCCCCGTCCTCCGGTGAATCCCTTCGTTGGCCGAAGTCTGACGGGGGCCGCTGACGGCGCGCTGACTGATCCGAACGGAGCGGTCGCGCCACCCGGAGCCCGGCTCCGGACCAGGGACCACGGGCAAATAGGGTAGCCGCATGTCCGAGGACTCCCCCCTGATACGAAGCTTGCGCACGGCTGTTGAGGCGGCACCCGCCGACGTACCGCTACGGCTGCATTTGGCCGATTTGCTGCTACAGGCCGGACAGGCGGACGCCGCCGTCGCGGAGGCGGCCGTCGCGCTTCAGCACGCGCCGGGCGACGGCGAGGCCCGGGCACTGATGGCCCGCGCGATGGGCGCTCCCGCCCCTGCCCCCACGCCCTCGGCCGACCCGCCCGCCCCCGACGCCCGCACCGGCTTCGACTGGCGTGCCGCCGCCGACCAGGTGGGCGACGTGCTCCCGCCGCGCTTCGTCGAGGCGCCCCTGACCGCCGACGGCAGCGGCGACCCCGAGGACACCGCCGCCTGGGACGTGGACACCCCCGGCAGGATCCGCCTGGCGGACGTCGGCGGCATGCGGGAGGTCAAGGAGCGCCTGGAGGCGGCGTTCCTCGCCCCCATGCGCAACCCCGAACTGCGCAAGCTGTACGGCAAGAGCCTGCGCGGCGGACTCCTCCTGTACGGGCCGCCCGGCTGCGGCAAGACCTTCATCGCCCGGGCCATCGCCGGTGAACTCGGGGCGGGTTTCCTGTCCGTGTCGGTCAACGACGTCCTCGACATGTGGATCGGCAACTCCGAGCGCAACATGCACGAGATCTTCCGGACCGCCCGCCGCCAGGCACCCTGCGTCGTCTTCCTCGACGAACTCGACGCGCTGGGCGCCAAGCGCAGCCGCACCCAGCACAGCGGGCTGCGCAACACCGTCAACCAGCTCCTGACCGAGCTGGACGGCATCGACTCGGCGGCCAACGAAGGCGTCTTCGTGCTCGCCGCCACCAACGCCCCCTGGGACGTGGACATCGCCCTGCGCCGCCCGGGGCGCCTGGACCGCACTCTGCTCGTCCTGCCGCCCGACGCCCCCGCGCGCGAGAGCATCCTCCGCTACCACCTGAGCGAACGCCCCGTCGAGAACGTCGACTTGGGCAAGCTCGTCAAGGCGACCGACGGCCTGTCCGGCGCCGACCTGGCCCATCTGTGCGAGTCCGCCGCGGAGAGCGCCCTGCTCGACTCGGCGCGCACCGGCACGGTCCGCATGATCGGCATGCGGGACCTGCTCGCCGCCGCACGGCAGACCGTTCCCTCCACGGAGCCGTGGTTCGCCTCCGCGCGGAACGTCGCCATGTACGCCAACGAGGGCGGCACGTACGACGACTTGATCACCTATCTGAAGAAGAAGCGGAAGCTGTGAGCACGCCGACCCCCGTCCTCGACCAGGCCCAGGCCCTGATCGAACTCGAACGCTACGGCCAGGCCCAGACCCTCCTGGCCCGCCACCTCGCCGAGGACCCCGGCGACGTACGCGCCTGGGTCAAGATCGGTTACTGCCACCTCAACACGGAACAGCCCGCGCAGGCGCTTGCGGCGGCCGACGAGGCCCTCCGGCTGGCCCCCGAGGACTACGGCGCGCTCAGGCTGCGCGCCCAGGCGATGGTGCGCGACAACGGCTGGCTCAAGGTCCAGCCCGTCCTGCGCGAGATGATCCGTGTCGCTCCCCACGACTCGTTCGCCCACGCCATGCTCGCCGACGCCGTCTGGCGGGAGGCCCTGGTCCGTCACGCCCGCGAGAGCGGCGCCGGGCAGATCACCCACGAGGCCGCCGACCGGGTCACCCGCGAAGCCGCCGACCTGGCGATGGAGGCGCTGCGGCTGGGGCCCGAGGACGTCTACGCCCACGAGATCGCCCACCGCATCGCGAGCACGGCCGGGAACGGCACGGTCTCCGACATGCTCGACGAGGCCATCCTCCGCATCGACCCGCACCACGCCGAGGCCCTCGCCCGCCGGACCCGGAAGGCGGCACAGGCACCGGGCGTGGGGGCCGCCCGGGCCACCGAGCTGTACGCGGACGCGCTCGCCGCGGAGCCCGGCTCCCCTTCCATGCGCCAGGCACTCGACCACGCCACCTACCGCCTGCTGCGCGGCACGCGATGGCTCGCCGTGCTCTGCGTGGTGCTGGCGGGCGCCATGGTCGACGTCTTCCCCGCCGACGAGCGGACCGCCCCGGAACTGCCCGTCCCCATCGGCCAGCGGCTGTGGTTCCTGTTCATCATGGCCGTGATCTGGGCGTTCGGGGCGTGGCGCCGCTACCGCCGACTGCGGGCGGGCGTCCAGCTCAACGTCCGCTCCCTGGTGCGCCGCGGCCGCTGGGCCCGCGCCGTCCTGGCCCAGGCGGGCTGGGCCATGGTGTGCGCCCTGCTGATCGCCGAGATCCCGTGGACGGACCGGGCCGTGCCGCAGATCATCTTCTGGGCCGGACTCGTGCCCACCGCGGCGACCATCTGGTTCGACAAGAAGAAGGCCCGCTGACCGACAGAGCGGCCAAGGCGGCCAGGACGGCCCGGCCCTGACCCTTCCTCAGTCATCTCGCGAGCTCCGCGAGGAGTTCGGCGGCCGGCCGCGGATGCACGAGCCAGCGCAGATGGCTCCCTTCCAGGGTGCGGACCTCGAAGGGGTTGTCGGGGGTGAGCGCGTCCGCTTCGCGGATCATCCGGTCCTGGATGGCCGGCGGCACGCTGGTGTCGCTCGCCAGGCGCACATACGTCCTCGGGATCCGCCCCCAGGTCGCGGCCCGCGCCCGGTCGGCGGGGGTGCCGACGTCGAGGTTCTCGTCGGGCTGGAAGGTGTTGAGGAGCGCCCGGAACTCCTCGTCGGTGAGGTCGGCGCCGAAGGCCTCCTTGAAGGCGGCGAGCGTCGCCGGGTCGGCGGTGCGGAAGTTGGTGCGCAGCAGACCAAGATCGGCCGGGTTCCCGAGGAGCGCCGCGGCGAGGGCGGCCGGGTCGACGTCCGCCATCTCCGGTTCGGCGTAATAGTCACCGACGGTCAGCTCCACGGGGCACCAGGCGGAGACGTAGACGATGCGGTCGACCAGGTCGGGCCGGGCGTTGCCGACCGCGGTGATCGTCACGCCGCCCCTGCTGTGCCCGACGAGAACGGTCGGCCCGTTCCGCTTGGCCCGCTCCAGGACCTCTATGACGCGGGCGACGTTGTCGGCGAGCGTGACGCGGCTGATGCTCCCCGGTTCCGTGGCGAGCACTTCGGGGTCCTGAGGTGCCTGGTAGGCCACCGGGAAGGTCGCCTCGAACCCGTGCCCCGGCAGGTCGACCGCCAGGGAACGCTGTCCGAGCAGGGCGAGTTCGGCCTGGAGCGGCGCGAACGAGAACGAGTTGGCGAAGGCGCCGTGTACGAACACGAACGTCGGCAGATTCTGCATGTCCGCAGCCTTCCACCGAAATGATCTTCACGACAAGCCCCGGAGCCACGGATGTCCGCCCCGGGGCGCGTCGGCCGACGGGGGGCGTCAGGCGATGCTGCGCCGTACGAACACGTCGTACGCGGCGTTGGTGTCACCGGGGACGAGGTCGGAGGCGTAAGAGGAGAAGACGGTGAGACTGCCGTCGGCGCTGATCGACCCCTCCGACGAGTAGCCGTCGCCGCCCTCGCCGTCGGCGTGGCCGGTACTGACGCGCTGCGTCTTCCCGGTCTCCCGGTCGCGGACGAAGACGTCGCTCACGGCGTTGGCGTCCCGCGCGATGAGGTTGGCGGCGCTGGAGGAGAACGCGATGTACCGGCCGTCGGCGCTGACCGACGCCACGCCCGAATGCCCGTCGCCCTGCGTGCCGTTGTCGGCGACGCTCACCCGCTGCGTCGTCCCTGCCTGACGGTCCCTCACATACACGTCGATGCGCCCGTTGGTGTCGCCGGGCACGAGGCCGACGGCGCTGGAGGAGAAGGCGACATGACGCCCGTCGGCGCTGATCGAGGGCGACATCGAGTCGCGGTCGCCCTGGGCGCCGGTGCCCGTCACGCTGACGCGCTGGGTGGTGCCGGACACCAGATCGCGTACGAAGACGTCCTCGGCCGCGTTGGTGTCGCCGGACACGAGGTTGGACGCGTCGGAGGTGTAGGCCACGTACCGGCCGTCGGCGCTGATGGAGGGCGTCGTCGACTCGGCGTTGCCCTGGGCGCCGCCGCCCGCGACGCTGACGCGCTGTGTGGTCCTGGTCTGCCGGTCGTGGACGAAGACGTCGTCGGCCGCGTTGGTGTCGCCGGACACGAGGTTGGACGCGCCCGAGGTGAAGGCCACGTACCGCCCGTCGGCGCTGACCGAGGGGGAGAACGACCAGTTGTTGCCCTGCGTGCCGTTGCTCGCGACGCTCACGCGCTGCGTGGTGCCGGCGGTGCGGTCGCGCACGAACACGTCCCTCTGGCCGTTGGTGTCACCGCTCACCAGGGCACGCGCGACGGACTCGAAGGCGACGTACCGTCCCTCGCCGCTGATCGACGGCTCGTCGGACCACTCGGCGGGGGCGCTCTCGGCGTCCCCGTCGGTCAGGCTGACGCGTTCGGTGGTGCCCGTCGACCGGTCCCGCACGAACACGTCCGGCGCGAGGTTCTTGTCGCCGGGTACGAGGGAGGGTGCGTCGGAGGTGAAGGCGGCGTACCGCCCGTCCCCGCTCAGGACCGGCGCGCTGTCCATGATCTGCATGGACGTCTGGGCGCCGCCGGAGGTGAGGTTGACCCGCTCGGCCACGGTGGCGGGAGGCAGCACGGGCGGGGCGTCGAGCGGCGTACCGTTCCCCGCCCGGGGCGCCCGCTGGACGAAGCCGCTACCGGACTGCCCGTAGCACTGGGCGAGTTGGAGGGGTACGCCGGACGCGTGGGAGCCCGAGGTGACGTCGAGGCAGAGGGCGGGGGAGGGGGCGGCGGCCTGGATCCCGACGTGCTCGGCCCCGCTGTCGACGAGGCGGAAGTCGGCACCGGCCGCCGCGGTGCAGGCGCCCTGCCGCGTCTGCGTGCCCACGTGGGCGGAGCCGGGGTCGGGAACGGTCAGGCAGTGGTTGCTGCGGGCGTTGACGACGTTGATGGTGCCGCCGCCGGTGGGGGACTCGCGCAGGTACCACTCGGCGCCGGGCTGCCCCGTGCAGTCGGCCTGGACGATCGGTGCGTCGAGGGACTGCGACGAATCCTTGGCCTCCAGGCACTTGCCGCTGTGCACGGCGGTGATGTTCACCGCCGAGGCGGCATGAGCCCGCGGAGCGCTCACACCCACCGCGGCCATCGCCACCACGGCCGTCCATGGGACGACCAGTAACCGCGTCCGACGCGACCACATGAGCTGACGCACGATCAGGCTCCTTATGCCGAAACGATGTGAGCGATGCGACCACTATGGAGTGATGCGACGACTGTGAAGCGATGTGACCGCTATGAAGCGATGCGGCGGACGAAGACGTCGGGGCGGGCGTTGGTGTCCCCGCCGATCAGATTGGCCGCAGCGGAGGCGAAGGCGACGAAGCGCCCGTCACCGCTCACCGACGGCGAGGTGCACAGGCCGTCCGCCTCGATCCCGCTGCCGGAACTGCTGACGCGATGGGTGGCGCCCGTCTCGCGGTCCCGTACGAAGACGTCCGCCACGCCGTTCGTGTCGCGCACGAGCAGATTGGTCGAGCCGGACGAGAAGGCGACATACCGCCCGTCGCCGCTGACCGCCGGATCCGTCGCGTAGGCATTGCCCTGACCGCCACCACCGGAGAGGCTGACGCGTTCGATCGTGCCGGCCCGCCGGTCCCGCAGGAAGACGTCCTCCTTGCCGTTGGTGTCGCCCGCCACCAGGTTCGAGGCGTGGGAGGCGAAGGAGACATGGCGGCCGTCCGAGCTGATCGAGGGGGCGGAGGCGCCGCCGTTGCCCTCGCGCCCGTCGCCGGCGACGCTGACGCGTTCGGTGGCGCCGGACTGCCTGCCCCAGACGAAGACGTCGTGCTGGTTGTTGGTGTCACCGGGTACGAGGTGCGCCGAGTTGGAGAGATAGGCGATGTGCCCGCCGTCCGCACTGATCGACGGCCGGGTCGAGTTGTCGTAGCCGTCGTTCCCCTCGCCCGTCTCGCTGACGCGCTGAGTGGTGCCGGTCTGCCGGTCCCGTACGAAGACGTCCCATTCGTTGTTGACGTCCCCCGGCACCAGGGTGGCGGAGAAGGACTCGAAGGCGACGTGGCGTCCGTCGGCGCTGATGGAGGGGGCGGACGCCCCGTAGTTGCCCTGTGCGCCGCCGCTCGCGACGCTGACCCGCTGGGTCGTGCCGGCCTGGAGGTCGCGTACGAAGACGTCCCCCGAGCTGTTGGTGTCGCCGGGCACGAGGTTGGACGAGCCGGACTCGAAGGCGATGTGGCGTCCGTCGGCGCTGATGGCGGGCTCGGAGGACCCCGAGTTGCCCTGGCCGCCGCTGTCCGTGACGCTGACCCGCTGGGTCGTGCCCGCCTGGAGGTCGCGTACGAACACGTCGCTGTGGCCGTTGGTGTCACCCGGCACCAGGTCGGCCGCGTTGGAGACGAAGGCGATGCGGCGCCCGTCCGCGCTGATGGCCGAAGCGCCGTGGGAGTCCGAGGCGGGCTTCGTCTGGGCGCCGCCCGAGGCGACGCTGACCCGCTCGGGAGCCGCGGTCGGGGTACCCGGCGGCAGCGGATCGAGGGGAGTGTCGTTGCCGTCGCGCGGCGCCCGTTGTGCGAAGCCGGTGCCGGACTGCCCGTCGCAGGTGCCGAGTTGGAGGGGTACGCCGGATGCGTGCGAGCCCGAGGCGACATCGAGGCAGAGGGCCGGGGCGGGCGCGGCGGCCTGGACCCGGATGTACGCGGTGCCGGTGTCCACGAGGCGGAAGTCGGCGCCGGCGGTGACGGAACACGCCCCCTGACGCGTCTGGGTGCCCACACGCGCGGAGGCCGCACCGGGCACGGCCAAGCAGTGGCCGCTGTGCACGTTGACGATGTTGATCGTGTTGCCGCCGCTCGGGGACTCGCGCACGTACCACTCGGCGCCGGGCTGCCCCGTGCAGTCGGCCTGGAGGACCGGCGCGTCGAGGGACTGCGAGGAGTCCTTGGCCTCCAGGCACTTGCCGCTGTGCACGGCGATCACGTTCACCGCCGAGGCGGCATGGGCGGCCGACGCACCAGGGCCGACCGAGGCCGCCGCGACGCCCCCCACCGCGACCAGTGCCGCGCACACCCGGTACCGCCACCGCTGCTGGCCCATGGACCTCGTCCTTCCCGCTGGTGCGCGGCAGCCTGCCGGGCGGCGCTGACATGCCGCTGACACAGGGGTGCGGCGAGACGTCACGGACTGCTCCGCGTGACGTCACGGACCGCCCTGCGAGGGAATGGAGGGTCCCGTCCCGGTGGTGACTCCGCCGTTGGCCGCGCGGGCCGCGTGCGTCTTGTTGACGGCCGCCATGAGCTGCGTGTGGACGCCCTCGGGCAGGCTGCTGCCCTGTGCGGTGCTGACCAGTTCACCCGCCAGGCGGTGCAGCTTGGTGTTGGTGTTCTGCGAGGCGGTGACGAGCACCTCCCAGGCGGCCTCGGGGCTCAGGCTGAAGGAGGACATCAGGATGCCGCGGGCCAGGTCGATGGTGGGCCGGGTCTGCATGGCCCTGCGCAGCTGGGCGACGACGGTCCGCAGGTCCTGGCCGGACTCCTCGTCCTTGTCCGGGTCGTCCGGGGCACGGACCGCTCCCGGCGTGGCGGTCCCGTCCTCCTGGCCCCCGGGCGTGAACAGGTAACGGGTGCCGGTCAGGTCCAGAATCCGGTCGACCGCCGGGCTCCCGGAGGCGATGCGGACGGCCTTGCCCTGATGCAGGGCCCGCCGACGCAGGCCGAGCAGGAGGTTCAGACCGGAGCAGTCGCAGAACCCCACCCCGCTCAGATCGAGGTCGACGAAGCGGGCCGCCCGGCCGAGGGCCTGGTTCAGCCCGGGCCGGAGCCGGCGGCCCGCCTCCAGGTCGAGCTCTCCCCGCAGCGCCAGGGTGATCCGGTCGTCGCCGTCCGGCACCGTCTCGAAGGACGCCGGGGACGGCGTCGGCGGTAGAGGCACCCGTGTGGAGCCGCCCTGGTCATGCTCGGCGCCTTCTCCCATGAGGGGCCGCTCAGGGTGTGCAGGCTCCGGCATGGCTTCTCCCTCTCGTCATCGCCTACCGCCGCTCCAAGGCTGCCCGTCGCGGCGCACACACGTCAACTAATACCTGAAATGTAGTACGTGTTTTTGAAATCGCGTATGCCGAGTCGCTAGAGTTGGGACATGGATGGAGTGCCCGAGCCACACACTGGATGGACGTTTCTCACTAACCACGCACGGGTGCTGGCAGCTATCGCGGACAATCACAACGCCCGTATCCGCGACATTGCCGCACACTGTCGGCTAACGGAGCGCGCGGTGCAGAAGATCATCGCCGACCTGGAGCAGGAAGGTTATCTCTCCCATACGAGGGAGGGACGGACCAATACGTACCGGATCGACCCGGCCAAGGTATTGCGCCACCCGGCCGAGTCCGGGCTGGCCGTGGCCTCCCTGCTCTCGCTGCTGGCCCGTGACGAAGCCGACCGCACCGCGACGTCCGACGCGGACGGCCGGCACCACGCCACGGCCTGACAGGACACGGGGCGGACGTGGTCGTCGGCTGGGAATGGGACGACACGCTGTTCGCGGGCGCCGCCCCGTACTACACACGCGGCAGGCTCCCCTACGCCCCCGGCCTGGCGGAGACGCTCGCCGGAGTTCTCGCGCCCGACGGGCGAGGACGCCTCCTCGACGTGGGCTGCGGGCCGGGGACGCTCACGCTGCTCCTCGCCCCCTTCTTCGGCGAGGTCGTGGGCGTGGACCCGGACCGGGAGATGATCGCCGAAGCCGGGCGGCAGGCCTCCCGGCGGGGAGTGGCCCACAAGGCGCGGTGGGTGCGCGCCCGGGCCGAGGAACTGGCCCCGGACCTCGGGCAGTTCACCGCGGCGGTCTTCGGCCAGTCCTTCCACTGGATGGACCGCGAACGGGTGGCGGCGACCATCAGGGACCTGCTGGGGCCCGGCGGCGCGCTCGTGCACGTCTGCGACCTGAAGACCGAGAGCCGTGGCGTCGACGGCCTCCCCCACCCGGCGGTGCCGTACGAGGCGATTGCTGAACTGGTCAGGCATTACCTCGGACCGGTGAGGCGAGCCGGTCAAGGGGTGTTGACACAGGGCACGCCGGGCGGTGAGAGGGAGATCCTCACCAGGGCGGGCTTCTCCGGCCCGCGGCGTCACGTCGTGCCGGGCGGTCAGGCGCTGGAGCGTACGCAGGACGATGTCGTCGCGTGGGTGTTCTCGATGTCGTTCTCGGCCCCGCACCTCTTCGGCCCGCACCGCGACGCGTTCGAGGCCGCCCTGCGCGAACTGCTGCGGCAGGCCTCACCGCGGGGCCGGTTCTCCGAACGCGGGCCGAGCACCGAAGTCTCCGTCTGGCGGACGGCGCCCGCCTCCCCGCCGTGAGGCCGCCGCTCAGAGCTTCTCGGCCTCGCGCACGCGGTGCAGGTGGACAAGGACGTCGTAGGCCCGGCCGAGGGCGAGCGTGGGCAGCGGATCCGCCTCGAAGACCGAGCCGGCGTCGTAGGTGGGGCGGGCGGTGTCCAGCCAGGCGCGGGCCGCGGGCGGGGCGGTGCGCAGATCGACGTAGTAGTCCCGGTGGCGGACCCGGTCGAGGGTGTGTTCGTTCATGCCCCGCGTGGCGGGCGGCACGGTGGTCTTCGTCCACTCGCCGCCGAGGGAGGTGTCCTTGGTGAGGAAGGAGCCGCCGGCGAAGGTGAAACCGATGGCCAGGTACGCCCGGCCGAGGGCGTCGCGCAGGTAGGACCCCTGCGTCTTGGGGTACATCCGCGGGTGCGTGGAGAGAAAGCCGACGTGGCCGTTGTGCGCGGACAGCAGCACCTTGCCGCCCGTCCGGCGGTGCCACCAGGCGACGTTGTCGGCCATCGCCCGGTCCCGCAGGTGCTCCGCGGCGGTCACCGACGCCGGGTCGGTGACATCCAAGGCGGCGAAGGCGAAGGTCTGCGCGATGTTCCGGGCGTGCTGCACCGCCCACTCGTACGCCTCGCCGTCCGTACCCGTGGCGGCGGTCACCGTCTCCAGCGCCCGCTCGGCCCTGACGGCGTTCTGCCGACGCTCCGCGAGCGGCTTCCCCAGGTACGCGAAGATGTCGTCCAGGGGGCGCAGGCCCGCGTACAGCTCGACCAGCCGCGGCAGCGACCGCGGGTGGGCCTCGCGTACGTAGGAGGTCACTCGCTCGAAGATCCGGTCGCCGAGCCCGGGGGCGCCGATGTCGTCACCCATGAAGCGGACCCTGTGCCGGGGCCGGCGGTGGTTGTGCTCCCGCATCCAGGCGATCAGGCTCACGAACTCCTCCCGCTCCCACGGCGATCCGGCGAGCGTCTCCTCGGCGATCTGCCGGGCCGTGCCCTCGCCGCCCCGGACGTACTCGTCGATCCGGAGACCCGCCGTCCAGCTCATCTCCAGGGCGAAGGTGGTGAAGCCCTTCTCCTCGACGAGGTGGCGGAAGACCCGCTCCTTCATGGCGAAGAACTCATGCGAGCCATGCGTGGCCTCACCGAGCCCGACCACCTCGGCAGCGCCGACCATCCTGCCCAGTGCGCGAAGGTCGGTGGTGCGGCCACCAGGGTCGGTGGCGCGCAGTGGGTGGGCGACCCGCTCAAGTGCCTTTACGACGGAGGGGCGTTGGCCGTCCGTCGGCGTGGCCGCTCCCGCCTTCGGCGCCCACAGGGCCGTCGCGGCTCCCGCCGCCGTGACCATCAACAGCTCCCGTCGGCCGGTCAGTTTCTTCTGCGCCGCCATCGTGATCGCTCCTCCACTCGGTTTCCGGGTCGGTGCAGCGATCATGGTCTGCGGGGGCACGGCGGCGCGCTGCGGTGCGCCTCCGACTTGACCGGGGGATAACCCCCCGCCCGGCCCGGCGGGAGGCCCTCCGCGAACACGAGCACACCCGGGAATGCCTGCTCAGGGACGGCTGTTGTGATGTCTCGACCAACACATGATCAAGGAATGGGGGCAGCGCATGTCAAGCGACGACGGCCGGGTTCAGGGGACTGTGGCGGAAGGGTTCGAGGGCGTTCGGGAGGCGTTCGCCGCGGTGCTCGACGAGGCGAGGGACGCGCCCGAGGCACAACTCGCCGTCGATGTCGACGGCCGCCGGGTGGTCGACCTGTGGGGCGGCCCCGGCACCGCCGCGGACACGCTGACCGGCCTCTACTCCATCACCAAGGGCGCCGCCCACCTCGTGGTCGCGCTCCTGGTGCAGGACGGCGTCCTCGACCTGGACCGCGAAGTGGCCGCCTACTGGCCGGAGTTCGCGGCGCACGGCAAGGACCGGCTGACGCTGCGCGAGCTGCTCGCGCACCGCTCCGGGGTCGTCGGCGTCGACGGCGGGTTCACCACCGAGGAGTTGGCCGACGACCGGCTGATAGCCGCGCGGCTCGCGGGGCAGCGGCCGTTCTGGGAGCCGGGCACCGCGTACGGCTACCACGGCTTCGTGATCGGCGCGCTGACCGGTGAGGTCGTGCGGCGGGTGACCGGCCGCTCCATCCAGGAGATCTACGAGGAGCGGATCAGGGCGCCCTACGGGCTCGACTTCCACCTGGGGCTGCCCGAGTCGCTCGAAGCGCGCCGTGCCGACGTGCTGCCGTTGGTGCCCACCCCGGAGGAGGCCGAACGGCTCGCGGCCGGTGCCGCTGCCCCACAGAGCGTCACAGGCGTCGCCTTCAACCAGAACGCGACGCCGCCGACCGACCTGGTGGCGTTCGCCAACACCCGTGCCGTACGGGCGCTCGGCCCCACCTCGGCCGGCGGGGTCGGCACCGCGCGGGGCGTGGCCGGAATGTACGCGGCGGCGATCAGCGAGGTGGACGGCCGGGCGCCGCTCCTGAAGCCGGAGACGATCACCGAGTTCGCCCGGGTCCAGTACCGCGGAACCGACCGGGTCACCGGCAACGAGGACGTCTTCGGCCTGGGCTTCGAGGAACTGAGCGGCCGCTACCCGTTCCTCGGACCGGACGCCTTCGGCCACAGCGGGGCGACAGGCTCACTCGGCTTCGCGGACCCGGACAGCGGCGTGGCCTACGCGTACACCCGCCGGCGCTTCGGCTTCCCGTCGGGCTACGGGGCGGGCCCCGAGAACCACCGGCTGGCCGAGGCCGCGGTACGGGCGGCCCTCGCACGCCGGGAGCGGTAGGGCCTGTCTGACAATTCCCGCCTGCCTCGCGACGCCATGCACGCACTCTCGCCGCACCGGGCGCAGAGCCAAGTACAGCCAGTACGAGGCCCTACGCCCGGCACGCCGAGAGCACGCACCTGACGCCGCGAGGCCGCCCTCCGGGCGACGACGGGAATTGTCAGACAGGCCCTAGCCCGCGGGGCGAGCGCGGCCGCCGGACCCCGGCGCCGATGACGCGCCCGTCACGGCTGGGCGCCCGCCACCACCAGGCGTTCCAGAGCGGTGATCCCGAAATGGGAGCGCGTCCTCGGCGGCTCCAGGAAGCGGAGTGTCTCCCACTTGTCGCGCAGCCCCTCCAGGGCCACCTGGGCCTCCAGCCGCGCGAGGCCCGCGCCCAGGCAGTAGTGGGCGCCGAAGCCGAAGCCGAGGTGGCGCTTGATCCGGCGGTCGTAGTCGAGATGGTCGGGCCGGTCGAAGACCTCGCCGTCGCGGTTGGCGGTGCCCAGCATGATGAGGACCAGGTCGCCGGCCGCGATCTTCTGGTCGGCGACATCGAACGTCTCCGTCGCGATCCTCGCCACCTGCTGGACCGAGGTGTCGAAGCGCAGCAGCTCCTCCACGGCGGGACCGAGGTCGGCCGTGCGCAGCCGCTCCCAGGAGCCCGTGTGCAGGATCGACCGCACGGCCTTGCCGATGAAGGTGGACGTCGTCTCGAAGCCGGCGTAGATGAGGAACGTCGCTGTGGCCCAGACGTCCTGCAGCTCGATCTCGCCGTCGCGGTGGGCCTGCCGGAGGAGGTACAGCGCCGAGTCCTCGGGCGGTTCGCCTTCGAGGGCCCGGTCGATGAGGGCGGTCATGTCCTGGAGGGCGGTGTGTCCCCTGGTGACCACCTCGGGGAGGTAGTCCGCCACCAGCAGGGCCGCGACGTCCAGGGCCCACGGTTCGAGGTGGGGTGCGACGGTCGCGTCCAGACCGAGGACGCGGCAGATGACCCGGCCCGAGAGAGGGATGGCGAGGCCTTCCATGATCTCCAGGCAATCGCCGCCCCCGGACAGCAGCTCGGCGACCAGTTCCTCGATGAACGGCCGGTGCGCGGCGACGCGTTCGGCGGAGAAGAGCGGGGCCACCAGCTTCCGGGCACGGTGGTGGGCCGGATTGTCGTTGAACATGAACCACTTGCGTACGAGTCCCGAGGTGCGTGCCCCGTCACCGCCCGCGCCGCCCGCCGCCGCGTGGAGAGGGGTGCTCGCCCGTTCCGGCCACGCGGAGGACAGCGCGGGGTGGCGCAGGAGCTCGGTCGCCGCACTGAAGCCGGTGACGAACCACAGTTCGAGATCCTCGTCCCAGCGGACCGGTTCCTCCTCCCGCAACCCCAGATAGTCACGGCACGGGTCGGTCGTCGTCCCGGAACCGCTCTGGTACGGACACCCGGTGGCGGGCGCGGGAGGCCCTGCCGGGTGCCGGTCGTTCGGGGCCGCCGCGCGGCTCACATGACTCGCTTGACTCACTGGGACTACCTCTGCTCGGAGTTCGTGCCGGCGCCGGGGCCGGCTCAGTCGTACGGTTCGAGATGGTGGAACGCGCGGCGGTACCAGGCCAGCGGGCGTGCCGCCGTGCGGAGCCGGGTGTCCGTCAGCTCGCCGATCAGCAGGTCGTGGTCGCCCACCGCGACGACTTCCTGCCGGGTGCACCGGTAGAGGGCGCTCGCGTCGGTGACCACGGGGAGCTCCGTGCCGGGGAGGGTGGAGACCTCGCCGCCCGCGAAGCGGTCGATGTCCCTGGTGGAGAAGCGCGTGGCGAGATGGCGCTGGTGGTCGCCGAGAACGTTGATCACGAACTCCGGGGCCCGGGACAGGGCTCCGTGGCAACTGGCCGATCTGGCCACGGAGACCGAGACGAGCGGCGGATCGAGCGAGACCCCCGTGACGGTGCTCGTCGTGAGGCCCCAGTCCTGTCCGTCGTGGCGCGTGGTGACGACACAGACCGGCACCGCGAGCAGCGACATGGCCTCCCGGTAGTCCTGTGCGCTCACCGGTGTGCGTCGCTGTGCGGGCACCGTCACGAAACAGCCTCCGACTCGGTCGCGTGGGGGTCCGGGGTGGGCGCGGGGGGCCCGCCCAGCCGGTCAGACACCGAGCCGCTGCTTGATCTCGGCGAAGTACGGGATGTGCTGGTAGTCGCGCACCTCGTGGTCGAAGACCGTGTAGGCGTTGGTGAATTCGAGCAGCTGCTTCTTGACCGCGTCCACCGGTTCCGTGCGGATGTGGCTCTCGATGGCCTGGATCTCGCCGAGGAAGGCCGCGAGGACGACGGGCAGGTCGGCGGAGAGCCTGATCCGCCCGCCGTCGAGGCGGATCCCCTTGTGCTCCGTGAGGTAGTTGAAGAGCAGCTGGGAGGCCACCGCGTCGTAGTTGGGGCGGGGGATTCCCTCCACGGCGTAGCGCAGCAGCCGCTCGGCGAGGATGAACTCGTAGGCCGTCATGGCCTCGTCCCGCGGCAGATTGTCGTCATGGATGCAGGCCAGCATTCCGGATACATCGACCCGCAGCTCCTCCAGGCCCGCCAGCGGCTTCATCTTCTTCGAGGAGAGGAAATCGGGGATGGGCATGTCGCCCTGCTGGTGGTGGTATTCATGCAGCCTGACCCACCATGAGGCGGCCTGCTCGACCTTCTTGTCCGACGCGCCCTGGATTCTCGGGAAACTGCCCGGTTCCATGACTGCGTCAATCATTTTCCGGGTTATTCGATTGTGCCGCTCGACGAATTTGTCAACGAAATAGAAGATGAGATCATCGGGCTTCTGGATGCCGTCGATATGGTTCTCCGGGAAGAGCGCCACCACGACCCGCGAGTGGAATCCCTTGGTGGCGCCGATGATGTTCACCGGCATGGTGTTGCTCGCGTACCTGTCGGCGAGATACGGGTCCGTGGGAAGCGTCTCGTAGGTGAGGTAGTCCAGGCTCAGCTTCGGGAAGTACGAGGCGTCGAAGAGCGAGAATATGTGGTTGTCCCTGCGGGTGTTGATGTGCTCCTTGACGGCTTCCAGGCGGTTGCCCTCCTTGAAGGAGCGCATGTCCTCCAGGAGTGCCTGAACGGCCGGCAGGCCCCGCATCGAGCCGCTGCTCCCAAGCTTCTTGGAGAGATGCGCGAGCGTCGCTCCATCCCGGAACAGGGCCCGCTCCGGAAGGGTTTGCCGGATCTCGTGGACCTCCGCGAATACCTCGTCCATTTCGTCCATCCCTTCACGCGTGAAGTGTGCGGCGCACGGAATCCGTACTTGAATGAGGTATTCCGCTTCGCCGCCGATCTGGCCCGTCGCGACATGGGTCGCAACGGGGGTGGAACAGCGGTGCAAGTCTAAAGATTCGACTGCGCGTTCTCAATGAATCCAGGCCCCGGGATTTCGATGGCCGACCCATGCTTCCCGCTGTCCGCGGAGCCTTGCCGTCCGAGGGTCGCGCTGTTAGCTTCTAGGTCAAGATCGGCTGTCCGCGACGGCTGCATTCATGCGTCATCTGGAGGTTCGTATGAGCGAGCAAGGTCTTTTTTCCGTGGTCCTCAACGAAGAGGAGCAGTACTCGATCTGGCCGCAGGGCAAGGATATACCGGACGGCTGGCGTGCGGACGGGATAACCGGCACCAAGGAAGAGTGCCTCCGTCATATCGACGAGGTGTGGACCGATATGCGGCCGCTGAGCCTTCGCCGCGAGATGGAGACGCAGAGCTAGCGATATGACCGGCACCGCGAAAGACAGGAAAGGCAAGAAGGACAAGTGGCTCGCCTACCGGCGGCCCGGGGACGAGACGGCCACCCGGCTGTTCTTCCTCCCCTACGCCGGCAAGGGAGCCTCCGGTTACCGGGAGCTCGCGGACAGCTTCGGCCCCGAGGTCGAACCCGTCCTGGTGCAGACCCCGGGACGGGAGGGCCGGCTCGCCGAGCCGGCCGTGCCCGACATCGACGAACTGGTGGGGCAGTTGGCCACAGCGCTGCGGGACCACCTGGACGTGCCGTTCGCCTTCTTCGGGCACAGCATGGGATCGCTGATCGCTTTCGAGTTGGCGGCCCACCTGGAGCGGACCGAGCCGGGACTTCCCGGCCCGGTCGGCCTGTTCGTCTCGGCCGAGAGTGCCCCGCATCTGCTTGTCCCTCCCGAGGTGACCGATGAGCAGCTCACCGACGAGCAGTTCCTCGCCGATCCGACACGAGTGCGGGACAACAGCCCGCTCAAGTCCGACCCGCTGTTCCTGGAGTTGATGCTGCCGAGCTACCGGGCGGACTGCCGGCTCGTCGAGCGCTACGCGGCCAGGGACACCTACTCCTCGGTGCGTTGCCCGATCTCCGCGTTCACCGGCGAGTACGACGAGGTCGTACCGCCGGAGTCCGTGGCCGCCTGGAAGCAGCACACCGAGGACCGGTTCCGGCTCCGAATGCTGCCCAGCGGCGAGGAGGCGTTCTTCGAGCCGGAGTCCTTCCCGCTGATCACGGCGGCGGTCGAGAGCGACCTGCGGGCCGCCCGGCAGTCCTGACACCTCCACCGGGGCCGGTGGGGGAGGCGAGCCGCCTCTCCCACCGGCTTCGGCCTTGCCGGGGCTAGCCGAGGAGATCACCGACCTTGCGGTCCCCGCCCGCCGTCATCCGCTCCAGCACCTCGGACAGTTCGGCCGCCAGCTCCCGCACCACCGGCTCCTCGGCCCTGGCCTCGTCATAGATCATGGCGAGCCGCAGCGGCCTGACGTCCACCGAGACGATCAGCGCGGCGCCGACCCGGGAGAAGCCCGCCGTATCCACCACCCTGAGCCCGCCCGCCGGCACGTCCTGGAAGTTGTGCGGGTAGTTGTGGATGATCAGCAGCGTGTCCCACAGGGCCCCGGCCGTCCCCGCCCGTTCCTGGAGGACCCCGAAGTCGGCCGTGGACAGCTCCTTCAGCCGGGCACCGCGCTGATGAAGCCCCTTCAACCAGTCGGCCACCGTCTCCCCGGCGTCGATCCGCAGGCCGGACGGCAGCGTGTTGATCATCAGGCCCAGCATCCGCTCCACGTCATGGACCTCCGCCTCACGGGCGGAGAAGACCAGGCCGTACCGGACGTCGGACGTGCCCGTGCGCCGGGCGAGCACGACCGCCCAGGCCGCCTCGATCAACGTACTGAGCGTCAGCCCGTGCTCCCGCACGAAAGCCTCCGTCGCCTGGGGGAGCGGGAAGCGGAGCTCCCCGTAGGGCAGGGGCGAGGGCTCCACTTCGGCAGAGAAGACCGTCCGCGGGGAGAGGCCACGCAGATGCTCCTCCCAGAACCGCTCCGCCGACGCCCGCTGCCGCGCGCCGAGCCACTCCACGTAGCTGCTGAAGCACTCGCGCGGCTCCGCCGCCGGCTCGGGGCCGCCGGCCCGCACCGCCGCGTGCAGCTCCAGCAGTTCGTCGTAGAGCTGGGCGAAGCTCCAGCCGTCGAGCAGCACGTTGTGCCGGGTCCACACCATGGCCCAGCGGCGCTCCCCGAGCCGCAGCAGGACCATGCGGCTCAGCTGTGTGGCCCCCGCCGGGAAGCCGGTGCGCCACTCCTCCTCCAACAGCTCGCGCCGCCTGCTCTCCTGCTCCTCGGGCGGGTACGCGCTCCAGTCCTCGTGGCGGAAGGACGGCTCGGTGGGCGGATGCACCGTCTGCTCGCTCAGCTCCGGCCGCTCGTGCAGCGCGACCGAGGTGCGCAACACAGGATTGCGCTCGACCAGGCGGCGGAAAGCGGTCCGCATCGCCTCCGGATCGATCTCGCCCTCGAGCAGCAGCTCGGCGGGCACGATGTACATCCCCCGGCCGGGAGCCGCCGCGGCCTCCCGCAGCATCTCCCGCTGGAGCGGTGTCAGCGGGAAGCGGGTGCGGCTCCCGGCGGGCACCTGGACCGCGCCGCTCCCGGCCCGCTCGCCGCCGTCGCCCTTCGTGCCGCCCTCGTCCTTCTCGGCGGCCGCGGCGAGCGCGGCGAGGGTCGGGTGCCTGAAGAGCACGGGAACCGTCACCTCGAAGCCCGCTTTGCGCGCCCTTGCGACCATCTGGATGCCCAGGATGGAATCGCCGCCCAGCTGGAAGAAGTCGTCCTCCCGGCCGATCCGGTCGACCTCAAGCACCTCGGCCCACAGAGCCGCGAGCATCAACTCGCGCGCCCCGAGCGGCGGCGTGCCACCGGTGGCCTCGACGGCGACGGGCTCCGGCCGCCCGGGAGCGGGCAGCGCACCGCGGTCCAGCTTTCCGCTGGCGAGCGTCGGCAGCCCGTCGGGCAGTTCCACGAACACCGCGGGCAGGGCGAACTCGGGCAGCCGCGCGGCGAGATGATCCCGCAGCTCCTGCTCGCCCCCCGCCGGGGTCCCGCAGTGGTAGGCGACGAGCCGGAGCCCACCGCTGCCCTCCGCCGCCACGACCGCCGCCTCACGGACCGCGGGGTGGGCGAGCAGAGCGGCCTCCGCCTCGCCCGGCTCCACCCGCACGCCACGGATCTTGACCTGCCGGTCGACGCGGTCCACGTACTCCAGCGCCCCGTCGGCACGCCAGCGCGCCCGGTCCCCGGTGCGGTAGAGCCGCCCGCCGGACGGGCCGAACGGGTCGGGGACGAACCGCTCGGCGGTCGTACCGGGCCGCCCGCGGTAGCCGCGGGCCAGCTGCACGCCGCCGAGATACAACTCGCCCGGGACGCCGATCGGCTGCGGGCGCATGCGCTCGTCCAGCACATAGCAGACCGTATTGGCCACGGGCCCGCCGATGGCCACCGAGGCGGGCCGCTCCGGCACCGCCCAGCAGGTGACGTCCACGGCGGCCTCCGTCGGACCGTACGCGTTGAACAGACGCGCGCCCGGCAGCGCTTCCCGCGCCCTGGCCGCCAGCGCCGGGTCCAACGGCTCCCCACCGCTGAACAGCACCCGCAGCCCCGTGCACCGCGCGACTTCCGGCTCCTCGACGAAGTGCCTCAGCAGCGACGGGACGAAGTGCGCCACGGTGACCCCGTGCTCGACGATGAGCCGGGTCAACTCGCTGAAGTCACGGTGGCCTTCTGAGCTGGGCAGCACCACCGTCGCACCCATGTGCAGCGGGCCGAAGAGCTCCCACACCGCGTAGTCGAAGGTGGGGACGGCGTTGTGGAGCACCACGTCCCGGGCGCCGAGCCCGCAGTCCTCGCGCATCCAGCGCAGGCGGTTGACGACGGCGCGGTGCGAGACCATGACGCCCTTGGGAGTGCCGGTGGAGCCCGAGGTGTAGAGCACGTAGGCGAGATTGCCGGGCCCGGGCCGGCCCTCCGTTGAGGCGGGCGCCCCGGCCGGCCGCTCGTCGAGGCGGCGGACGCCCGAGGTGTCCACCAGCAACTCGGCGCCCGCGTCGGACACCATGAGCTCCCGGCGCGCGGCGGGCCAGTCGGGGCCGAGCGGCAGGTACGCGCCGCCCGCCTTCAGCACGGCGAGCAGCGTGACCAGCAGCCGCACCGAACGCTCCAGGCAGACCGCGACCACCGTCTCGGGCCCGGTGCCCAGCTCGCGCAGCCGGGCCGCCAGTTCCTCGGCCTCCGCGTTCAGCTCGGCATAGCTGAGCCCGCGTTCCGCGCTGATCACGGCGGTGCGGTCCGGGGCCGCCCGCGCCTGCTCCTCGAACAGTTCGTGGACGCAGCGGTCGGGGCCGAGGTCCGCCGAGGTGTCGTTCCACTCGTGCAGCACCTGCCGCAGCTCCGCCGCGGGGACCGTTTCCAGCGCGGACAGCGGCCGGTCGGGGGCGGCCGTCACGGCCTCGAGCAGCGCGCCGAACCGGTCGGCGAAGCGGCGTACCGTCGTCTCGTCGAAAAGTGCCGTGGCGTACTCGACGTCGACGAGCAACTCCTGCGGCGCCTCCCAGACGTACAGGCTGAAGTCGTACGTCGCGTGCGGACGCGGCACCGGGAAGAAGACGGCCGAGACCTCGCCCAGGTCGGCGCTGATGGCGGGCGGGGTCGGCTGGGAGACCAGGGTGGTCGAGAACAGCGGCGGCCGCGATCCGTCCCGCTCCAGCTCCAGTTCGGCCAGCACGCGGCCGAACGGCACGTCGCTGTGGGCCATCGCGCCGAACCCGGCCTGCCGGGTCCGGTCGAGCAGCTCACGGAAGGTCGGATCGCCGCCGAGATCGCCGCGGAAGGCGACCATGTTGACCAGCGCGCCCACCATCCGCTCCAGGCCGGGCCGCGACCGCGAGGTCACCGGGGCCCCGACCACCACGTCCTCGCTGCCCGCCCAACGGCCAAGCAGCACCTGGAACGCCGCGAGCAGCACCATGAAGCGCGTCGCCCGCTGCTCGCGCGCCAGCGCGTCGAGGCCGTCCCTGACCGTGCCCGGCACGGCGAAGCGGAACCTGCGCCCCGCCGTGTCGCGCACCTCGGGGCGGGGCCGGTCAAGCGGCAGCTCCAGCTCGGCTGCGTCCGTCAACCGCTCTCGCCAGTAGAGAAGTTGCGCCTCCAGATCCTTGGACTGCTGCTGAAGGGTGTACTGCGCGTACGAGGGGGCGGGCCCGGGCAGCTCGCGGCCCGCGTAGAGAGCGGCCAGCTCCGCGCACAGCACCTCCATCGTCGGCCCGTCGGCGACGATGTGGTGGGAGTACAGCAGGAAGACGTGGTCGGTGGGGGAGAGCCGCACGAGATGCGGCCGCAGCAGCGGGCCCGCGCCCAGGTCGAAGGGCTCGGCCAGCCGGTCGAGGGCGTACGCGCGTGCCTCGTCCTCGCTCTTGGCGTCCCGCCGCACCAGCGTCAGCCGGGGCGCGGCGTCGGCCGGCCGGATCTCCTGCACCGGCCGCCCGTCCGGGCCGGCCGGGAAGCGGGTGCGCAGCGCCTCATGGCGCACCACGAGCGCGTCGACGGCCGACTGCAACCGCTCGGGGTCCAGCGGGCCGCTCAGACGCAGCGAGAGCAGTTCGATGTACGCGAGGTTGCCGGGGGCGACCTGCTCGGCGACCCACTGGGCCTCCTGCTCGGGAGAGAGCGGCAGTTCGTCCGGCACCGGCACCGGCTCCGCACGGCCGGTGGCCGCGGCGGGCTCCGGGGGCGGGGGCAGCTTCCGCACGGCCTCGACCAGGGCCTCGGTGAACTCCTCCAGCTCGGGGTGGAAGAAGAGCAGCGTGAGCGGCAGCCCGTCGCCGAACTGACCGCGCAGCGACGCCATCAGGCGGGCCCCGCCGATCGAGTCGCCGCCCAGCTCGAAGAAGTCCGCGTCGGCGTCGAGGTCCGTCCTGCCGAGCGCGGCCTCCCAGGCGCCGACGGCGGCGGCCCGGATGTCATCGGTGCGTCGGACGAGGTCCGCGGGTGTGGTCTGCGTGTCCATGGTCTCTCTCCTCATCGCCGGTCCTGCGAGGGTCCCTCGGAGCCGAGATGAGCCTCCAGCTCGTCGACGTCCACGTGGTAGCGGTGGGCGGAAGCGCCCGGCAGATCCCCGATGCGCGTCTCCGGGTCGGCGACGGCCGCCGAGAGCATCGTGGCGAAGGTCTCGATGGCCTGGACGACTGTGTCGTGGTCGAACAGGTCCAGCGCGTACTCGAACCGGCCGAAGGCGCCGAGTCTGCTGTCCCAGAGCGTCAGCGTGCTGTCGTAGAGGGACGTCTGCGGGTCGGTGTCGATGGGGTTCAGCTGGAGCCCCGACATCTCGAACGGGTCGTTCCAGGGCAGGAAGAGGTAACGGAGCCGGAACAGCGGCGTCCAGGAGATGTCGCGCTCCGGGGCCAGCCGGTCCACCAGCGACTGGTAGGGCGCCTCCGCGTGGGAGAGCGCGCCCGACACCGTCCGGCGCACGTCGGCGAGGGCGCCGCGGAAGGTCTGCTCGGGGCGCAGCCGGGTGCGCAGCAGCATCGGCCGCAGCAGCAGGCCCAGCAGATTGTCCGGCGAGCGGTCACGGTTGGCGGTCGGGGAGCCGAGCACCAGGTCGCTCTCGCCGGTGGTCCGGCCCAGCGAGGCGGCCAGCGCGGTGTAGGCCGTCATGAACGGCGTGACGCGCTCGGCCCTGCTCAGCGCGTTCAGCTGGGCGGTGGTCCGGTCAGGGAACAGCATCCAGGCCCGGTGCCCGGCGAAGGACGGCACGGCCGGGCGCTCGCCGCCCAGCGACTCCTTCAGCGGGAAGGTCGCCGGGTCCGGTGCGCCCGCCAACTCCCGCTCCCAGTACGCCAGCTGGTCGTCCAGCAGTCCGTCGCGCAGCCGGGCGCGCTCCTGCTCCGCGAAGACCCGGTAGGGCACGGACGGCGGCAGGTCGGCGCTGCGGCCATGCAGCAACGCCCCGTAGACGGTGAAGAGTTCCTTCAGGAAGACGGTGAAGGACACCCAGTCGGTGATCATATGGTTCTTGACGGCCGCGAGCTGGAACTCCTCGGCGCCCAGCGTGATCAGCGCGAGCCGCATCGGCGGCAGGCCGGCGGGGAAGGGCCGCCGGGCCAGCTCCGTACGGATGGCGCGCGCCGCGCGGACCCGCTCGGCCGGGGCGACATCCGTGACGTCGAAGCGCTCAAGGGCCACGGGGAACTCGTCGGGCGCACCGATCCTCTGGAAGGGCTCGCCCGTCGCCGACTCGCCGAAGGCGGTGCGCAGCACCTCGTGCCTGCCCACCACCGTCCGCAGCGCCTTCTCCAGCAGCTCGGGCCGGAGCGGGCCGCGGATCCGCAGTCCGGTGGTGACGTAGTTGGCGGGGCCCGGCGGCAGCGCCTTCTGCACCCGGAACATCCGCTCCTGGTCGATGCCGAGCGGGGCGGTGGTGACGGGCGAGGTGACGGCGGGCGCCACGAGGGAAGCGCTGCCCGAAGCGGTGGAGTCGGCGGGCTCGGCCCGGTACGACTCCTGCACACCCGCCAGCAGGTCGATGCTCCGCTGCGCCTGCTCCAGCGTGACACCGAAGTCCACGAGGCAGGCCGCCTCGTCGACGCCCGCCTCCGCGAGCCGGTCCAGCAGGCCGCGCACCGTTCGCGGCGAGCCGATCAGCGCCGTCTGGTGCGCGTAACGCTCGTAGGCGAAGTCGAGCTGCGCCTCGATGTCGGCGCCCCTGGCGTCCGTACCGGAGCCCTCGACCATGTCGCTCTGCTGCCCGAGGTAGCCGCGCAGGTACTCGCGCAGCGGCTCGCGACAGCGTTCGCGCGCGGCGGTCGCGTCCTCCTCCAGGTAGGTGTGCAGCATCACGCTGACGATGCCGGTGGCGGGATCGTGGCCGCCTGCGGCGCGCTCCTTGCGGTACAGCGTGATGTTGGCGGCGAGCTGCTCCGTCTCCGTGCCGATCAGCCCGGTCAGGATGTTCGCGCCCAGCCGGCCGGCCTGCACATAGGTGTCCGGGTTGCCGGAAGCGGTGATCCAGATGGGCAGTTCCGGGGTCACCGGCCGGGGATAGAGCGTCGGGGTGATCTCCGTGCCCTTGGGGCCGGGGAGGGTGACCTCCTCGCCCCGCCACAGCTTCCGCACCACGGGGATGGTGTCCCAGGTGTACTGGCGGCGGTCCTCGTACTTCTCCGGGGCGATGACGAAGTCGGTGCCGTGCCAGCCGGTGGCGAAGGAGATGCCGACCCGGCCGCCGGAGAGGTTGTCGATGACGGACCAGTCCTCCACCACCCGCACCGGGTGGTGCAGCGGCAGCACCAGGCTGCCCGCGCGGATCTGGACCCGTTCGGTGACGGCCGCCAGCGCGGAGCCGAGAACGGACGGGTTCGGGTAGATGCCGCCGAAGTCGTGGAAGTGCCGCTCGGGCGTCCACACCGCGGCGAACCCGAGGCGGTCGGCCTGACGGGCCGTCTCCATCAGGAAGCGGTACGGCCTGCCCGTGTCCCCGGCCGTGTTGGCGAAGTAGAAGAGGCTGAACTTCAGCGGCCGCCGGGGTGGCCTGGCGGCAGCGGCGCGCACACCGAGCCGTTCGGTGAGCGCGGCACGCTGCGCGGGGGAGAGGGCGGCCAGCCGGTCCCGCAGCGACGGGGTGAGCGCGCCCTTCGCGTCGTCGTGCAGGGGCGGGGTCGGGGTCATGCCTTCGCTCCTTCTGCTCCGCCGGTGCCGAGCAGCCGGACGAGTTCGTCCTCCGGAAGCCCTGCCAGCTGGGCCATCAGTTCGTCGAGCTCATCGGGCCCATCGGGTTCGGGGGGACCGGCGTGCGCGGTGCCCTCGCCGCCGCCGTCGATCAGCGCGGCGAGCTCCGACACCTGCGGCGCCTCGAAGAGGTAGCGCACGGGGAAGTCGGTGCCCAGCTGCTTGCGCAGCCGGTGCACGAGCTCGGCCGCGAGCAGCGAGGTCCCGCCGAGCCCGAAGAAGTCGTCCTCGGGGCTGACGTCGTCGATGCCGAAGGCCTCGGCGAAAGCGGCCAGCACGATCGCCTCGGTACGGCTGCCGGATCCGGCAGGGACAGGGGCGGCGGACGCCTCCCGCGCGGCCGTGGTGGCCTCCGCCTCGTCGGCGGCGGCCACGCCGCCCGCCTGCACGCGGGCCGGCGCGTCGAGCCAGTAGCGGTCCCGGGCGAAGGGGTAACCGGGCAGCTCCGCGTGCGAGCGCCGCTCCCCGGCGTAGTACGCGGCCCAGTCGATCTCGGCCCCGGCCTCCCACGCCTGGCCCAGCGCGCCCAGCAGTTGGGCGTCCGGCGCCTGGCCGCCGGTCAGCGGAAGCGACGCCACGGGCGCGTGCCGCAGCGCGCGCAGATGCCTGCGGGCCAGCTCCGACATGCCCTTGCCCGCGCCGACCTCCACGAAGAGGGTGTCCCGCCGCGCCGCCAGCAGATCCACCCCGGCGCCGAAGCGGACCGTGCCGCGCGCCTGCGCCGACCAGTACGCCGGGTCGCAGGCCTGCTCCGCGGTGATCGGCTGCCCCGTCAGACAAGAGATGAACGGCAGCGACGGCTCCCGCAGCCGCACGGCGCGCAGCTCCCGCTCGAACGCCGCCAGCATGGGGTCCAGCATCGCCGAGTGGAAGGCGTGCGAGGTGTGCAGCACCCGGCACTGCACGCCCTTCGCGGCCAGGCCGGCGCGCAGCTCCTCGACCGTCTCCACGGGCCCGGACAGCACGCACTGACGCGGGCCGTTCACCGCCGCGAGGTCCAGCTTCGCGTCCCGCGCGTGGGCGGCGGCCTCCTCCTCGGGCAGCGCCACGGCGAGCATGCTCCCGTGCGGCAGCGCGGCCATCAGGCGGCCGCGGGCGGCCACCAGGCGCAGCGCGTCCGGCAGCTCGAAAACCCCGGCCAGGCAGGCGGCGACGTACTCGCCGATGCTGTGCCCGGCCATCGCCCGCGGGAGGAGCCCCCACTCCTGCCACTGCCGGGCCAGCGCGTACGAGAACGCGAACAGCGCGGGCTGGGCCTTGTCGGTGCTGTCGAGCGCCTCGGCGTCGGCGCCGGGGTCGAGCAGCAGGCCCCGCAGCTCCACGCCCTCGCCCCGCAGCAGCTCCAGGCAGGTGTCGAGCTCCTCGCGGAACCGGGGCGCCACCTCGTGCAGTCCGGCGGCCATGCCCGGACGCTGCGCACCCTGCCCGGGGAAGAGGAACACCGGGGAGGGCGGCTCGCCGGCCACCCTGATCCGCCGCGTGTCCACGTCCCGCAGCCGGGCCCTCGCCTCCTTCGCGTCGGCGGCGACCACCGCGAGCCGGTGCGGCAGCAGCCGCCGGCCGGTGGCCAGCGTGTGGGCCGCGTCCGCCACCAGGTCGGCGGGGGCGTCCGGGAGGTCGAGCGCGTCGGCGACACGCAGCCGCCAACGCTCCAGCGCGTCCTCGTCGACGGCCGAGAGGACCAGCAGCTCACGCCCGCGCGGGCTCGGCGTCCCCGGGGCCTCGGCGGGGGCCTGCTCAAGCACCACGTGCGCGTTGGTCCCACCGACTCCGAACGAGCTGACCGCGGCGCGCCGGGGCGTGTCCCCGGACGGCCAGACCGCGCTCTTCACGGGTACGTAGAAGGGCGAATCCTCCAGCTCCAGCAGCGGGTTGGGCTTCTCGAAGTACGGGCTCGGCGGGATGATGCCGTCCCGCACGGCCAGCGCCGCGCGCATCAGCCCGGCCACGCCGGCCGCGGCGTCCAGGTGCCCGATGCCGGCCTTCGCCGAGCCGAGCGCGACACGCCGGTCCGCCCAGGCCTTCTCGTCACCCGTCCCATAGGCACTGCGCAGCGCCTCGATCTCGATGGGGTCGCCGATCCGCGTGCCGGTGCCGTGCGTCTCGACGTACCCGATGGTGTGCGGGGCCACGTCGCCGAGCGACATCGCGTCGCGGACGACGGCCGCCTGCCCCTCGACGCTGGGCGCCGTGAAGCCGACCTTGGCCGCGCCGTCGTTGTTGATCGCCGAGCCGCGGATCACGGCGTACACCCTGCGGCCCTCGGCCACGGCGTCGTCGTACCGCTGGAGGAGCACGGCGCCCGCGCCGCTGCCGCCCACGGTCCCCTCCGCGCGGTGGTCGAACGGACGGCAGTGGCCGTCCCGCGAGGAGATGCCGCCTTCCTTGTAGAGGTGGCCGACGCGGTGCGGCAGTTCGATGGTGGAGCCGCCCGCCAGCGCGATGTCGCTCTCGTGGGAGAGCAGGCTCTGTACGGCCATGTGGACGGCGACCAGCGACGCGGAGCAGGCGGTCTGCACGCTCACCGCGGGCCCGCGCAGGCCCAGGCGGTAGCTGGCCGCGGTGGCGAGGAAGTCCTTGTCGTTGAGGATCCGCCCTTCGAGCATATTGATCGAACCGCCCAGCGCGGGCACCGCGTTGAGCCACAGATAGCGGGTCATCCCGGCCGCGGCGAACACGGCGGCACGCTCGGCGTAGCGGTCGGGGTCGCAGCCGGCGTCCTCCAGCGCCTGCCAGGCGCACTCCAGGAAGATCCGCACCTGCGGGTCCATCAGCCGGGCCTCGCGCGCCGTGTAGCCGAACGCCTTGGCGTCGAACCGGTCGTAATCCGCGAGCGGCATGCCCGACCGGACGTAATCCGGGTCGTCCACCAGCGCCGGGTCCTCGCCCGCGGCGATCAGCTCGTCGCGGCCGTACTCCACGAGCGCCTCGGTGCCCGCCACCGCGTTCCGCCAGAACGCGGGGACGCTGTCGCTGCCGGGAAAGCGCCCGGCCATCCCCACGATCGCGATGAGATCCTCGGTGTCCGTCATGTCCGTACGCTCCGCCATGTGTCCCCCGTCAGCCATCCGTCCCCGCCTTTCTGCGCCGGTGGAACCGGCCCCGGGCCTTGCGTCGTTGGTCCTGGTCCGCGTAGTCCGCCGGGCCCGGGCCGCTCGCCTCTTCGGCCGGCCCGGTGTCTCCCATGTGCGCGGCGAGCGCGGCGATGGTCGGGTACGCGAACAGCTCCACCAGGCGGGGCGGGGTGATCCCGGCGCCCAGCTCGGCGAGGCGCGCGTGCACCCGGATGAGCAGCAGGGAGTTGCCTCCCGCGTCGAAGAAGTTCTCGTGGATCCCGATCCGGTCCACCCCGAGCACCGAGCACCACACCGCGGCCAGCCGCTGTTCCAGCTCGCTGCGCGGAAGCACCTGGGCGGCGGGCTCGGGCGCCGCGCTCTCCGGCCGCGCCGGGGCGGCGGCCAGCGCCCTGCGGTCCACCTTGCCGTTGGGAGTCAGCGGGAAGGCGGCCAGCGTGGAGAGGCGGTCCGGGACCATGTAGCCGGGCAGGCCGCGCGCCAGGTGCTCGCGGAGCCGGTCCAGGTCCGGCGGATCGCCGACCGGGGTGGCGGCCGGCAGCTCGGCGTCCGGCAGACCGGGCCTGCGGCCGTAGACGATGCCCACTTCCAGCTCGTCGAGGATGGTGCGGCTCGCGGTCTCGAAACCGTGCCGCTCCAGCACGGCCAGGACCTCGTCCCGCCGGTCGTCGCCCTCGATCTCGACGGCGACCTGCCGTACGCGCCGCCAGTCGGCGTCGCCGAGCCCCGCGAGCACGTCCAGCTCGGCCCGCTCCACATCGACCTTCAACAGCCCTACGTCCGCCAGCCCGTGCTCGGCCATCAGTTCGTGCAGCGTGGTGAGCCGGCAGGTGAACCGTTCGTTGCGGTACTGGTCGGCGAGGAAGTCCTCGACGTCCGCGGCGTCGGCCGTGGGCATCAGCACCGCCGCTCGCCTGCGGTCGGCCTCGGGGTCGGCGTAGCGCCCGGAGAGCCCGGTCAGCGCCGGGTAGTACGTGAACTCCGCCGTGCCGGGGGAGTCCGCGAGGCCCGCGTTGACCAGCACCGCGTCGATGCCGTTGGCCCGTACGGTACGGCTCAGCCGGTCGAAGGTCGGCGGGATCGGCTCCACGGAGACGATCCGCGCGGGCCGGCAACTGCGGTGCACCCACAGCGTGGTGCCGCCGACGTTGGCCCCCGCGTCGAGCACGGTCATGCCGTCCCACAGCCGCAGGAAGCCGTCGCCCAGGTAGTCGCCGTCCTCGAAGATCTCCTTGTGGATCTCGGCCGCGGCCCGGTGGTCCCCCGTGGCGACCACTCCGCCGGACGGCAGCGGGATCAGCTCCGGATCGTCGCCCTCCACGGCGTCGAGCACGGCGCCGCGAGGGCGTATCCACGCGGCGAGCGCCGCGCGGTCCCCCTCGCCGACCACACCGACGACCGCCCGGTCCACTCCCGGGAACGCCTCGATGTGCGCCTCGATCTCCCCGAGTTCGATGCGCCGCCCGCGCAGCTTGACCTGGTCGTCCAGGCGGCCCCGGTACTCAAGGACCCCGTCGGGGCGCAGCACCGCGAGGTCGCCCGTGCGGTACAGCCTGGCGCCGGGCGGCCCGAACGGATCGGGGACGAAGCGCTCCGCGGTCAGGTCCGGGCGCCGCCAGTAGCCGCGCACCACGCTGTCCCCGCCGATGAGCAGTTCGCCCGGGGTGCCCACCGGCACCGGCTCGCCCTCCGGGTCGACCAGGTGGAAGCGGGTGTTGGCCACCGGGCGCCCGATCGGCGGCGGGCCCTCACCCGTCACCGGGTGCGTGCTGGACCAGATGGTGGTCTCGGTGGGGCCGTACATGTTGAGCACCCGGCCGAGGAGCGCTTCGGAGAGACGGCCGGCGAGCGCGGCCGGGAAGGCCTCGCCGCCGATCACCAGCTGCTCCAGCTTCCCCAGCGCGGCGAGGCCGCCGTCCGTCTCGGCCAGCGCGAGCGCCAGCGACGGCGTGCACTGGAGGTGCGTCGCGCCGTGCCGGGCCAGCTGGGCGAGGACCGACTGGTCCTCCTGCGGTTCCCCGGCGCCGGCCGCCGTCGCCCACTGGGCGCGCAGGGCGTCGAGTTGGGGCAGCGAGGACAGGACCTGCTCCGGGTCGATGCCGAAGTCGATGAGACAGGCGATCTCGTCGACCCCGGAGGCCGCGATGCGCTCCACCATCGGCCCGCACGACTGCGGCGAGCCGATGAGCCCCGCCTCGTCGGCGAACCGGTCGTAGTAGCGCTCCAGGAGCACATCAAGCTCCTCCCGCGCCAGCGCCTCGATGTCCGCCGCGTCCGCACTGCTCAGGAGCCGCTTCACCAGCCCCAGCGAGCTGCGCAGGTAGTCGACGAACGGCTTCTTCGCCAGCTCCCGCACCGCCTGGGCGTCGCTGCCCACCGCCGTGTGCACCATCAGCGCCACCCGGCCCCGGCCGGGGTGTCCCGCCTCGTCCCAGGCCTTGCGGTAGCGGGCCACCTTCTCGGCCAGCTCCTCCAGGCTCTGGCCGAGCAGGTGGGTGAGGAGGTTGACGCCCGCGCGGCCCGCCGCCTCGAAGGTGGCCACATCACCGGAGGAGGTGAGCCAGGCGGGCAGTTCGCCGCGGGCCGGGCGCGGATACGACCCCACCTCGATGGTGGCGCCCGCTCCGTTGACCCGCTCGACCTTCTCGCCGCGCCACAGCGCGCGCACGGTGTCCATGCCCTCCATGAGGACCCGCTTGCGGTCGGCGTGCCGGTCGGGGGCGAGCACGAAGTCGTCGGCCAGCCAGCCGGAGGCGAAGGACACCTCGGCCCGGCCGCCCGAGATCCCGTCCACCACCGCCCACTCCTCGGCGACCCGCAACGGGTCCTGGAGCGGCAGCACCACACTGCCCGCGCGGACGGCGATCCGCCGGGTCACCGAGGCGACGGCGGCGCCGGTCACGGACGGGTTCGGGTAGAGCCCGCCGAAGGGGTTGAAGTGCCGCTCGGGCGTCCACACCCCGGCGAAGCCGTGCTCGTCCGCGAACTTGGCGCCCTCCAGGAGCAGCCGGTACGGCTCGGGGCCCTGCTCGCCCTCCGCGCTGGCGAAGTAGAACAGGCTGAAGTCCACCGAGGGGCGCGGCGCCCCCCGCTCCTCGCCCTGGAGGACGACGGTGACGCCGCGGGCCAGCGTCCAGAGCAGTTCGAGGCCGGCGATGTCGAACGAGATGCTGGTGGTCGCCAGCCACACCGAGCCCTCGGCCGCGGTGATGTGCTCGTCCATCGCGTACAGGAAGTTGGTCAGGGCCCGGTGCGGCACCGTGACGCCCTTGGGGGTGCCGGTGGAACCGGAGGTGTAGATGACGTACGCGGGGTTCTCCGGCAGCACCCCGGAGCCGGCGGCGCCGTCCACGGCGACGGCTTCGCCACCGGAGCCGTCCCCGTCGAGCGGCTCCGCTCCTGTCAGGACGATCGAGGCCCCGGAGTCACCGAGCATCTGCTGCCTGCGCCGCTCGGGGTAGTCCGGGTCCACCGGCACATAGGCGGCCCCCGACTTGAGTACGGCGAGCAGCGCGACCGGCAGCTCCTCGGTACGGCGCATCGCCACGGCGACCAGCTGCTCGGGACCGGCGCCCCTGGCGATCAGCGAGCGGGCCAGCCGGTCGGAGCGGGAGTCCAGTTCGGCGTAGGAGAGCCGGACGTCGCCGTGGACCACGGCGGTCGCCTCCGGGGTGCGCCGGGCCTGCTCGGCGATCCGCTCGTGCACGAGCTCGGCGCGAGGGTACTCCCGCGCGGTGTCGTTGAGCCGGCGGACGGCCTCGGCGTCGGCCCCGGTCGCCAGCGGCAACCGCGCGATCGGCGTCCCGGGCTCAGCGAGGGCGCCGGTCAGCAGGGTCGTCAACTGCTCGGCGTAGCGCCCGATCGTGCCCGCGTCGAACAGATCGGTGTTGTACTCCAGGACCCCGGTGGCACCGGAGGCGTGCCGCTCCACGGTCAGGATCAGATCGAGGGGCACCGTGCCGATGTCGAGCGGCACCTGCTCGGCGTCCAGACCCGGCAGCCGCAGGGTGCGGCCCTCGCTCTCGTACCACGCGAACATCAGCTGGACGATGGGGGAGTGGCTGAGCTGGCGGGACGGCTGGAGCTCGTCGACCAGCTTCTCGAAGGGCACGTCGGCGTACGGATAACAGGCGAGGGCATCGGCCCGCACCCGGTCGACGAGCTCACCGAACGAGAGGGCGCCGTCCACCTGACTGCGGATCGGCAGCGTGTTCGTGAAGGAGCCCACCACCCGCTCCAGGGCGGGGTCGGGCCGGTCCGTCACCGGGGTTCCCACGACCAGGTCGCCGCGCCCGGTGCCGCGGTGCACGAACGCCAGGAACGCGGCGAGCATCGTCATGAAGGGGGTGGCCCCGCGCTCCGCGCCGAACCGGACGAGCGCCGAGGCCAGCTCCTCGCTCAGCTCGAACCGGTGCGTGGCCCCCGCGTAGCTCTGCATGGCGGGGCGGGTGCGGTCGGCCGGGAGCTCAAGCAGTTCGGGCGCGCCCGCGAGGTACTCGCGCCAGAAACCGAGCCCCTCCTCCAGCGCCTGTGCCGTCAGCCGCTCGCGCTGCCACGTCGAGTAGTCCGCGTAGTGCAGGGCGGGCTCCTCGGCGGGCTCGCCACCGCCGTAGTGAGCGCTCACCTCCTCGGCGACGAGCTCCATCGACGCCCCGTCGGCGACGATGTGATGCACCGCCAGGAGCAGGACGTGATCCTCGGCGCCGAGCCGGACGAGCACCGCTCGCAGCAGCGGCGCACGGCTCAGATCGAACGGCCGTGCGACCGCGGCGCGCAGCAGGGAAGGCAACTCCTCCTCGGTGCCTTCCAGCCGCTCGAGCACCACGTCGACGGAGTCCTCCACCACCTGGAAGGCGGTCCCGGACACCTCGGCGAAGCGGGTGCGAAGCGCCTCGTGGCGGGCCACGACGGCCGCGATGGCCGACGTCAGCGCGGCCTCGTCCAGCGCGCCGCGCAGCCGTACCGCCACGTGCACCAGGGGGGACGCCTCGTCGGGCGCCATCTGGGCCAGGAACCAGAAGCGTTCCTGGGAGAAGGACATGCGGGCACTGCGTATTTCCGACATGCGTCAGCTCTCCTCTGCTCTGTCTTCGTCGAGCAGCTCGGCCAGGGTGCGTCGCGCCGCGGGGCGCAGCGGCGCGACGCCGGAAGACGGTCTGTCCTGCCCCGCACTCGCGGTGGCGGTGGCCAGGGCCGTGTCCACGGCCGCCGCCAGGTCGCCGATCGTCCCCGGCCGCAGGACCAGCGGGAGCAAGGTCGGCACGGGCAGCGCGCGGGCCTTGGAGAGCCTGCGGGCGAGCCGCGCCGCCTTCAGGGAATCGCCGCCCAGCTCGAAGAACTTGTCCTCCACGGTCAGTTCACGGATGTCGAGCAGCTCACCGAGGAGCTCCGCCACGAGCCGCTCGGTCCCGGTCCGCGGTGCCCGGCCGCGAGTGGCGCCCGGCTGTGCGGGGTCGGGCAGCCGGTCGGCGTCGAGCTTGCCGTTCGGCGACAGCGGCAGCTCGGGCAGGACCACGAACCGGCCCGGAACCAAGGACTGCGGCAACGTTTCGGCCAGGAAGGCGCGCAGCCCTTCGAGGTCGAAGCCGTCCGCGTCCGGGACCGCCACGTACGCGACCAGGCCGCCGTCGCGCACCCGGACATGGGCGGCGCTCACCGCGGGGTGCCGCTCGGCCACGGCCTCGATCTCGCCCGGCTCCACCCGCAGCCCGTTCAGCTTGATCTGCTTGTCGGCGCGGCCCGCGAAGACCAGATCGCCGTCGGCACGGCGGTACGCCAGATCCCCGGTGCGGTACATCCGGCTGCCGGGCGGGCCCAGCGGGTCGGGGCGGAACCTGTCGGCGGTCTGCGCGGGATCGCCGAGATAGCCGCGGGCAAGGCCGTCCCCGGCGATCCACAGCTCTCCCGTGACGCCCGCGGGGACAGGGGCGCCCGCCGCGTCCAGTACGTGCAGCCGTACGTTCTGAAGGGCCCGGCCGATCGGCAGGCTCTTGGCCTCGGCCAGCTCCTCGGGCAGGGGGACCGGCACGGCGTACATGCTGGCGCTGACGCTCGCCTCGGTCGGGCCGTAGGCGTTGACGACCAGGCAGTCCTGCCGCAGGCGTCCGGCCAGCCGGCGGTAGGCCTCGACGGAGACCGCCTCGGCGCCGACACTGATGCCGCGCAGCTCGAGGCCGGGCCGCCGGGCCGCCTCCGGCACCATGTACGGCGCGAGGAACGTGCTCTCGATGCGGTGCTCGGCCAGCCAGTCCAGATGGTCCTCGGGCGTGGTGCGGGCCCGGTCGGGCGCCAGATGCACCTCGGCGCCGCGCGCGAGCGCGGGGAACATCGCGTACACCGAGGCGTCGAAGCTGAAGCTCGCCCACACCGCGGCCCGGCAGCCACGGGGCACCAGCGCGTCGTAGTGCGGGTCGGTGACCAGGTTCACGACCCCGGCGTGCGGGATGACGACGCCCTTGGGCCGGCCGGTGGAGCCCGAGGTGTAGATCACGTACGCGGGATGGCGGGGATCGACCGGCGTGCGCAGGTCGTCGCCGGGCAGCTCGCGGGTGTCCGGCAGCCCTCCGGAGAGCACCACGGCCGCCTTGGAGTGCGACAGCATGAACTCCCGCCGCTCCCGCGGGTAGGTGGGGTCCACCGGAAGGTAGGCGCCGCCCGCCTTGAGCGTGGCGAGGATCGCGACCGGCACGTCCAGGCCGCGTTCGAGCGACAGGGCGACGATGCGCTCCGGGCCGACGCCGAGGGACTTGAGGTGGCGGGCGAGCCGGTTGGCCCGGGTGTTCAGTTCGGCATAGCTCAGCCGGTCGCCCTCGTGGACGAGCGCGGTGGCCCGCGGGGTGCGCCGGGCCTGCTCCTCGACGACCTCGTGCAGCAGCCGCGGGGCGTCCGGCGCCAGGTCCTTCGCGGTGGCGTTGAGTCGCCGCAGCTCCTCGTGCTCCGGTGCGGTGAGCAGCGGCAGCGCGGAGAGCGGGGTGCGCGGCGCCGAGACCGCGCCGCGCACCAGCGTGGTCAGGTGCCCGGTCAGCCGGTCGATGCTCTGTTCGTCGAAGAGGTCCGTGCCGTAGATCACGGCTCCCGCGATGCCGCCGTCGGGCCGGCGCTCCAGGGTGAAGGTCAGGTCGAACTGCGTGGCGCTGAAGCCCGAGGGGAGCGGCTCGCGCTCCACTCCGGGCAGGTCGAGCCCCTCGCCGGGCATGGTGTGCAGCGAGAACAGGACCTGGACCAGCGGGCTGTGGCTGAGGCTGCGGGACGGAGCCAGCTCCGCCGTCAGCCGCTCGAACGGCACCTCCTGGTGGGTGAACGCCGACAGCGAGGTCTCCCGCACCCGGCCGAGCAGCTCGGCGAAGGTCGGGTCGCCGCCCAGCGAGGTGCGCAGCGCCAGCGTGTTGACCAGGAAGCCGACGACTCGGTCCAGCTCCGGCCGCAGCCGGCCCGCGACGGGCGAGCCGACGACGAGGTCGTCGATCCCGGTGTACCGGTGCAGTACCGCCTTGACGCCGCTGAGCAGCACCATGAACAGGCTGGCCTCGTGCTCCCTGGCCAGCGCGTCGAGATCGGTGACCAGTTCGGCGGGCAGCGTGAAGTGGTGCGTGGCGCCGCGGAAGGACTGCACCGCGGGGCGCGGCCGGTCGGTGGGCAGCGGCAGCAGATCGGGCGCGCCCGCCAACTGCTCGCGCCAGTAGGCCATTTGATCGGCCAGGTCGCCGTCGCCGGAGCCCGTGCTCCCGCCGGGCGCCCCGGCCGCTCCCGCGCCCTCAAGCCGCCGGCGCTGCCACTCGGCGAAGTCGCGGTAGCTGAACGGGGGCTCAGCGGGCAGCGGGCGCCCCGCGTACAGCGCGCTCAGGTCCTCGAAGAGGATCCGCAGCGACCCGGCGTCCGCGATGATCTCGTGCACGGTGAGCTGGAGTACGTGGTCGTCCTCGCCCAACGGCACCAGGAGGGCCCGAAGCAGCGGCGCGCTGCCCAGGTCGAAGGGCCGGTACGCCTCCTCGTCCAGCGTGCTCCGCAGCCCGGTCTCGTCCTCGGGCAGGTGTGCCTCGGCCGTACGCAGCTCCAGCCGGACCTCGTCGGCCACGACCGCGAGCCGCGTCTCCCCGGAGCTGTCGAAGGAGGTGCGCAGCGCGTCGTGCCGTGCCGCGAGGGCGGTCAGCGCGCGGCGCAGCGCCTCGATGTCGAGCGGGCCGCGCAACCGGTAGGCGAAGGCGTTGTTGTAGGCCGTGTTGCCCGGCTTCAGCTCGTCCAGGAAGAGGAACTGCTCCTCGCCGAACGAGGGCAGGCCCCGCGTCGGGTCCGCGCGCCGGGGCACCGCCGCGGCCATCGCGGGGGCCTCGCCGTCGCCCTGGGCCTGCCGGACGGCCTCGGCCAGCTGCGCCACGGTCCGGCCTTCGAACATCAGCCGCATCGGGAGCTCGATGCCGTACGTCTCCCGGATGCGCGCGACGACTTGGGTGGCGATCAGGGAGTGGCCGCCCAGGTCGAAGAAGTTGCGGTCGGTGGCCACCTCGTCGACGCCCAGGGCCTCGGCCCACATCCCCGCGATCACCTCCTCGACGGAGTCGCGCGCCGCCCGCGCGCCGTCCGCGGCGGTGCGCGCCGAGGGCGCGGGCAGCGCGGCACGGTCGGCCTTGCCGTTGGGCGTAAGCGGAATGCGGTCCAGTACGACCAGGGAGCTCGGTACCAGCTGAGCGGGCAGCCTGCCACGTACGAACTCGCGTACGGCGTCGGGCAGTTCACCGGCGGCTTCGTCCGTCGTCTGCTCGGCAGGCACCACATAGCCGACAAGGCGCCGGTCGCCCGGCCGGTCCTCGCGCACGGTGGCGACGGCCGCGACCACCGCGGGGTGCGCCCGCAGCGCCTCCTCGACCTCGCCGAGCTCGATGCGGAAGCCGCGGATCTTCAGCTGGCCGTCCAGCCGCCCGCCGAACTCCAGGACTCCGTCCGGCCGCCTGGTCGCGCGGTCCCCGCTGCGGTACATCCGTGCCCCGCCACCCGCGAAGGGGTCGGGCAGGAAGGAGGCGGCGGTGCGGTCGGGCCGGCGCCAGTACCCGTAACTCAGGCCGGTACCGCCGATGTACAGCTCGCCCGGTGTGCCGTCGGGGACCGGCTCCAACCGCTCGTCCAGCACGTACAACCGCGTCTGGTCGATCTTGGTGCCGATCGGGACGGCGTCAGCCTCGGCCGGCAGCGCGGCCGTGTCGTAGACGGCGGAGAAGGTGCTGGCCTCGGTGGGGCCGTAGCCGCTGAGCAGGCGGCCGCCGGCCGGCAGGTGCTCACGGGCCGCCCGGACGCTGCCGGGGTCGGCCGCCTCGCCTCCGATGATCAGCTGGGGCACGGTGGCGAAGGCGCTCGGCTCGTTCCTGATCACCTCGTTGAACAGGGAGGTGGTGACGAACACCGTGCTGAGCCGCTGCTTTTGGACGAACTCCTTCAGGTGGCGCGGGGAGATCATCACCTCCCGGTCGATGGCCACCAGGCAGGCGCCGTTGAGCAGCCCCATCCAGATCTCAAGGACACTGGCGTCGAAGGAGAGGTTGCCGCCGAAGCCGACCCGGTCCTCGGGCGTGAGCCGCAGGTAGCAGGTGTCCACCACCAGCCTGATGACGGCCTTCTGGGTGGTGAGCACCCCCTTGGGGCGGCCCGTGGAGCCGGAGGTGTACATCATGCAGGCGGGCTGGGCCGCCGACTGCCGGCCGGGGCGCTCCCCGGTACCCGCCGCGATCAGCTCGGCGTCGCCGTCCAGCCGCACCACGGGGGTGGCGTCCCAGGGCAGCAGCTTGTCGTGCGGCTGACGCGTGACGACGAGGTCGAGCACGGCGTCCTCGGCCATCCAGGCGAGCCGCTCGGCCGGGTACGAAACGTCCAACGGGACACAGACCGCACCGCACTTGAGCGCGGCCAGCGTGGCCAGCACCATGTCGGACCGCCGGTCGGTGCAGACACCGACGAAGGCCCCCGGCCGCACTCCCCGATCGATCAAATGGGCGGCCAGCCGATTCGCGCGGACGTCGAGCTCCGCGTAACTCCACTCGTGCGTATCGAAGATGATGGCCGGCCGCGCGGGCGCGGAATCGACGTGTTTCTCGAAAAGCCCCGCGAGAGTGGGCAGGTGAGCCCGAAACATAACATCCGTCCGATCGTGGGGTGTTGAAGCAGTCGGTGTTTGAAGCCAGATGCTTACAGGGGCCGTTCGCCAGATCAAGATCTGGACTTCCCGGCTTGAACACTGCATGATCTCGGTCGAGACGGGGGTGGGGTGACAGCTCCACTCGCCGTAGTTCCGACCAATGGAGGACGCGTGTGACCAGTGCGGACAGTTCCGAGCAGGTCGATGCGCGACTGGACCGGCCGCTGCTGGTGCTGGGCGCTCTCATGGCCGCGGGCACGTTCGCGGCCGCCCTGGACGCGACCATCGTTTCGCTGGCACTGGACAGTATTCGTTCGGAATTCAACACTCCGATTGAGACGATCCAATGGATTATCACCGGTTATCTCCTGGGAATCGCGACAATAATCCCGGTAACTGGCTGGGCTGTCGACCGTTTCGGCGCACGGACCATGTGGTTGACGGCGATGGGGCTTTTTCTCGCCGCCTCACTGCTTTGCGGAATTGCTTGGTCCGCTCCCTCTCTGATCGTTTCCCGCGTGCTCCAGGGATTCGGCGGCGGAATGATCGTGCCGATAGCCCAGGCCGTCCTGGCCCGCGCGGCAGGGCCGTCCCGGGTGGGCCGGATCATGGCCCTGGTGACCATTCCCACCCAGTTCGCCTCCGTGATCGGCCCGACCCTGGGCGGCCTGCTGGTGGAGACGACGACCTGGCGCTGGATCTTCTTCCTCAACCTGCCCATCTGCCTGATCGCCGGTGTACTGGCGGCCAGGCTCCTGCCGCCCGACGAGCCCCAGCGCGAGGCACGCCTCGACCTCAGGGGCCTGCTGATGCTCTCCCCGGGCCTCGCCCTGCTGGTCTTCGGCGTCTCCCGGGTGGCCGACGGCACGACGGCGGTGCTCGTCCCGGTCGCCACGGGCGCCGTACTGCTGGCGGGCTACGTGGTGCACGCCCGCAGCACCCCGCATCCTCCGGTCATCGACCTGCGGCTCTTCTCCACCCGCTGGTTCCGGACACTGGCCGCGATCATGCTGGTGTACGGAGCCTTCTTCTTCGGCGCGGTCTATCTCTTCCCGCTCTACTTCCAACAGGCCAGGGGCCATTCGGCGCTCCAGGCCGGCCTTGAGGTGGCGCCCCAGGGCATCGGTCTGCTGCTGATGGTGTTCCTGGGCGGCTCCCTGGCCGACAAGCTGGGCCCCCGGCCGGCCATGCTGGGCGGCCTCGGCCTGCTGGCACTGGGGACGCTCGTGTACACGCAGCTGCCCGCCGACCCGCCGATGTGGCTCCTGCTGACCGCGCTGGCGGTACGCGGCGCGGGCGTGGGCCTGTGCGTCGGCCCGCTGATGGCCGCCGTCTTCCAGGGCGGTTTGCCGAAGGCGTCGATACCGCGGGCCACGACGGCCGTGAACATCCTGCAACGCGTGGGCGGTTCGTTCGGCACGGCCCTGTTCGCCGTGGTGCTGACGAGCCAGGCGGGTGACCAGCACGACGCCACGCCCGCGGACTTCAGCCACACCTTCTGGTGGGTGGCGGGCCTGATCGTCCTGGCCCTGGCGCTCACGCTGACGCTGCGGCGCGGGCATCCGGCCGGGGCGGCGGCGGGGGACGACTGAGCGGAGGCTTCGTGCGCTCGGAGGATGACGCCGCACGGAGCCAGTCGTTCAACCTCACGTGGTTGACGGGGTGAGGATGGGTCGGGCGAGTCCACACGGGTTCCCCGCCGACTCCCCGTGACCGTCGTCATCGACGATGATGAGGAGATCGTGGACACGGTCTTCCTCCCGCTCGTCCGCCAGAAGTCGGTTCCCGGTGCGGAAGGTCGGTGGTCGGTGTCCCGCCGGGGAGGTGACGCGGTCGGCCGCGGGCCGATTCGCTTCTGACGGCAACCTTTCCGCCCCGCCGGTGGTCAAGTGTGTGTTTTGGCGTCGGTGATGTGCGAGGTCCCGTGAAGCGGCTGGAGCAAGGGCAACGGAAGGCGCAGACGTCGCGGCCGGTGGCGGCGTCGAGGGCCGGGCGGGACAGAGCCATGGCCCGCGGACCTCGGACGCCGGCGCCCACGGCGGTGCGCGTCGCCGGGCGTCCGCTGGCGTACGCCGCCGCGGCGCTGGCCACCGTACTGCTGGCGTCAGGGTGCGGCAGCGCGGATCGTCCGGCCGAAGGCGGCGGCGACAAGGAGGGGCAGCACGCCGCCCGGTCGCGGGCCGAGCGGCCGCCGGCCGGGAAGCCATCGGCGCGCCCACGCCCCGGTGACCTCAACGGCGACGGCTACGACGACTTCGCGGCGATGGTGGCGGGCCGGAGCCTGGTGGTGGTGTACGGCTCGGCGGCCGGACTGGACCCGCGCCTGCGCACCGTGGTTCCACAGCAGGCCTCGAAGACGGGGCCAAAGGAGACGCGGCTGTTCCGCGCCGATCTGGACCACGACGGCTACACCGACCTCGTCCAGGCACCCGAGCACCGCGGAACGACCGTGCTCTGGGGCGGTCCGCGCGGCGTGGGAGATCCGCAGCCGCTCGCCGGGGCGCCGAGAAGCCCCACGGCCACCGGTGACTTCGACGGGGACGGCAACGCCGACCTGTTCGTCCCGGGCGGCGCCACGGGCCCGGAGGGCACGGTCTGGTACGGCCCCCTCAAGCGCGACGGCGCGCCCGCCCGCCGCCAGAATCTGGCCGACGGCCGTTGGCCGGACTCGATCCCGGCCCGCTCGCTGGCCGGTGACTTCGACGGGGACAAGGCCACCGACCTGGCACTGTGGTTCCACGGGAGCGACCCGCAGATGGAGGGCGACGGCGATGTGACGGTCAGAGGTCTGCACTATCTGCGCGGCGGGCCCCGAGGGCTGACGGCGCCCGAGCGCCGGGAGCGGCCGGACCTGGGCATGGAAGGACAGCCGGGCGACGTGGACGGCGACGGCATCGACGACCTGTACGGGGCGAGCTTCCTCGCGTCGAAGAAGAAGCTGAGCGCCGGGTACCGGCTCAGCACCCGCTCCGGACCCGAGAGCGGCGAGCGGGACTGGGTGAGCACCGGCCCCGCGCCGGGGCTGACCGACACGACGCAGTACGGCGGCATGGGCGGCACCGCCCTCGGCGACGTCACCGGTGACGGCAGGACCGATCTGGTCACTTCGGCGACCGGCGCCAACGACAGCAACGGCGTCGTCTGGCTGGTCCCCGACCTGCTCGCGGCGGACGCCGGGGCCGTGCGGGCGACCAGCCTGGACAGCCCGGGCGTACCGGGCAGCGACACCCCCGCCCCCGGCCGGGGCCCCACCCGCAACCGCATCACCGTCGTCGGCCCACTCCTGGACACCGACGGGGACGAGCACCTGGACGTGGTGGTCGGCGCCCCCGGCTTCCTGGACGCGAAGAAGCGGGGCCTGGACGCCTTCTGGGTGCTGCGCGGCACGGGGGAGGGGCTGCGGTACCAACGCCACTTCACCGCCCGGGAATTGGGATGAGCGACGGCGCCGTCGCAGGTCTCAGCGCCCGGCCGTGCCGTCGGCCAGTTCCCGCAGGACGTCGGCGTGGCCCGCGTGGCGTGCCGTCTCCTCGATGAGGTGGGTCAGTGTCCAGCGACGGGACGGGGGCTTGTCTGCCGTGTCCGGCCGGACGGGGGCCCGCTGCTCCGAGGTCGTCCCAGGACGCGATCTGTTCGTTCGTCGCGGCGTTGGTCTCCCGGCAGGCGGCGAGGACGGTCTCGGCGGTGTCACCCGGGGCGGTCCGGAACGTCGCCTGCCAGTCCCGGACGTGCTCACCGAGCAGCCAGTGGCGCTCCACGTAGGTGGGGTGCCTGACGAGCCCGAGCATCTCTTCTGCCTCCCTCTCTTCTCTCTCCTTCGCAAGGACTGTCGAGCCCCCACGGACTGTCAAGCGCCCAAGCTGGCGCGGGCCTTGGTGGGCCGCACGAAAAATTGCCGTCATGGCATGATCGGGCGGCGTGGCGGACGAGACGGATCAGGTGCTGGACGCGGTCGGGCCCCGCCTGCGCGCCCTGCGGAAGCAGCGTGGGCTGACCCTGGCCGACCTGTCGACGGCGACGGGGACTTCGGAGAGCACCCTGTCCCGGCTGGAGAGCGGCGGGCGACGGCCGACCCTGGAACTGCTGCTGCCGCTGGCACGCGTGTACGGGGTGCCCCTCGACGACCTCGTCGGCGCCCCTCGGACCGGCGACCCGCGCATCCACCTGCGGCCGGTGCACCGCCACGGCATGACGTACATCCCGCTCACGCGCCGGGCGGGCGGGGTGCAGGCGTTCAAGATGCTGATCCCGAGCCGCCCGGAACCGGCGTTCCCGACGCCGCAGACCCACGGTGGCCACGAATGGGTGTACGTCCTCAACGGACGGCTGCGGCTCCTGGTCGGCGACCGCGACGTCGTCCTGTCGCCCGGCGAGGCCGCGGAGTTCGACACGGCGCTGCCGCACTGGCTCGGCTCGGCCGACGGGCACGCGGTCGAAACGCTCGTCCTGTTCGGCCCGCAGGGCGAGCGGGCACACGTACGCGCGCACCCCACCCGGTAGCCGGGTACCGGGACGCCGCCGCAGGCTTCCGCGGTCCGAAGTCCGGCCGACGGTTGTCTCCGCCGGACGCATGGTTGTCGGCCGCCGGGGCAGGAGGAGGAACCTGCGGCAAGCAGCGGTGTGCTGGCCATGGCTGGAGGAGGCCGAGGTGTTCGAGGGGTTCCAGGAGACGCGGGTCGAAGTCGGTGAGGCGTCCCTCTTCGTCCGGTACGGCGGAGACGGCCCGCCGGTGGTGCTGCTGCACGGGCATCCCCGTACGTCGGCCACGTGGCACCGGGTCGCGCCGCGGCTCGTGGCGGCCGGTCACACGGTCGTCTGCCCGGACCTGCGCGGCTACGGACGCTCCAAAGGGCCGCGGTTCACGGCGGATCACGCGGGCTACTCCAAGCGCGCCGTGGCCGGTGACGTGGTGGCCGTCATGCGCCGCCTCGGGCACCCGCGGTTCGCGCTGGCCGGACACGACCGCGGAGGCAGCGTGGCGCTGCGCCTCGTGCTCGACCACCCCGACGCCGTCTCGCGAGTGGCGTTCCTGGACTGTCTGCCGCTGACGGAGCATCTGTCGCGCATCACCGCCGAGTTCGCCACGCAGTGGTGGCATTGGTTCTTCTTCGCGCAGCCGGACATCCCCGAACGGGTCATCACCGCCGATCCCGACAGCTGGTACCGCGGCGACCCCGAGGTCATGGGGGTGGAGAACCACGACGAGTGGCGGCGGGCCACCCGCGACCCCGACGTGGTGCGGGCGATGCTCGAGGACTACCGCGCCGGTCTCACCATCGACCGGCGGCACGAGGAAGCCGACCGGGAGGCCGGCACACGCGTCGACTGCCCGGCGCTGGTCCTCTGGTCGCTCAAGGACGACCTGGAGGACCTCTACGGCGATCCCCTCGCGATCTGGCGCCGGTGGGCGACGGACGTCCGCGGGCACGGCATCGACTCCGGGCACCATGTCGCCGAACAGGCACCCGAAGCCCTGGCATCCGCACTCGCCGATTTCCTTCGGTGAGGGCCAAAATCGCGACCCGGCGAAGGGGGTACTCGTCCCTGCGCCTCAGGGACCACCACCGGCGCAAGCACCGCCGTGCCCGCCCACAGCGCCGTCACCCCGAGACCCGCCCAGGGCGCGAGGTCGCTCGGAGGGTCCACGTACAGCACCTGCCGGCCGGCACGGTCGGGGAGGTGGTCGGCGAGGGAACCCGATGTCTCACACGACCGCACTGCACGGAAGCCGGAGCCGGCAGACCACTGGTCCTGATCCGCCGCCGGACGGTCACGGCCTTTCACACCGGTCACCGCGGCGAGACCTGAGCACGGTGCCGCCCGCCGCACAGACGGTGTCAGCGGCCCGTCAACGCCCTCCTCTACGCTCCGCGTCCGTCCGGGATAGTTCCGGGCCGACGAAGCCGACGGAGCCGAGGAAGGGACGTACAGATGCGCCGACAGACGTACGAGCACGGGAGGACGCCGTCCAGGTGGGCTTCCATGGCCGCCTGGATCGCCTGCGTCATACTGGCGGCCTCCACCGTGTCGGCGGGCCCGGCGGCCGCCGGGGACCGTGCCGCGCCCGCGGCCGACGGCGGCGCCGACATCAACATCGTCGCGCTGCACAGCGGGATGTGCCTGGAGGTCGGCTCGGCGGAGAGCGGCGAACCGGTGCGCCAGCGCAACTGCGCTGGAAAGCGCGGGGCCCTGTGGACCCTGCGACAGTCGCCCATGGGGTCGGACCTAGTGCACGTCGTCAATGGTTCCAGCGGACTGTGCATGACCGTCGCGGACTCCGGCCCCGCTGACGGCGCGCCGGTCCGGCAGGGCAGGTGCGGGGACCAACCCGGTGCCAGTTTCCGCATGGTGGACAGCGGGGAGGGCGCCTGGCTCCAGCCGGTGACGGCGAGCCCGCGCGCGTGCGCGGGCATCGCGGACGCGTCGACGGCCGACCGTGCGGAGCTGCGGCAGTTGACCTGCGCGGGCGCGGCGGGCATCCGGTTCCAGCAGCGCCGGCCACCGCACGAGTGGCGTACCACGATCGTGAACTCCGCGAGCGGGAAATGCCTGGGGATGCGCGACGCGGGCCACGCGGAACTGGAATGGGCCGTGCAGCGGACCTGTTCGGGCAGCACCGACGAGACCTGGCGCATCGTGGTGCTGGGCGGCGGAAGCGTCGCGATCGTCAACGTGAACAGCGACAAGTGCCTGATGGCGACGCGGGACACGAACGGGGCGGGCGGAAGCCAGGCCAAACAGGCCACGTGTGACGGCTACCCGTACCAGAGGTGGTCCATGGAGGAACAGAGCCCGGGCGTGTACGCGCTCAGCAACCACTTCCTGCGCCAGTACGTGGGGATCCGCCCGCCGGTCACGGCCGACGGGGCCCTCGCGGAGTTCTGGGAGCGCAGCCCCGAACGCGGTCAGGAATGGCGGATCGGCGGGGGAGGGGAGGGCAGGGCCACCGCGTAGGTGTGAGGGCGCGTCGGCGAGCGTGAGGGGCGAGGCCACTCCCCGTCAGTCCTCACGCCCGCCGGAACCCTTGCCGTGGTGCCGCCCGCCACGCGGATGCCACAGGCGCAGCCACACGTCACGCGCGTGACGCCCCGCCTCCGCCCGGCTGCGCGCCACCATCTCGCGGGCCTCGCCGTGCGTCTCCACCATGGGCCCGGAGCCGCGCAGCGGCCGTCCGGCCGTCTCGTGCAGGAAGAACGTGGACAGCAGGCCGATCGCGCCCGCAACCATCAGGTAGAAGGCGGGCACCAGCGTGTTGCCGGTGGAGTCGACCAGGTAGGAGGCGAGCAGCGGGGTGGTGCCGCCGAAGAGGGAGACGGAGATGTTGTACGAGATCGACAGAGCGCCGTAGCGCAGACGGGTGGGGAACAGGGCGGGCAGCGTGGCCGCGGCCGTGCCCGCGAAGCAGACCAGGAGCAGACCGAGGATCGCGCAGCCGAAGGCGGGCATCAGGATGCCGCCCTTCCGGATCAGCAGGAACGCCGGGACGGCGAGCACGATCAGGGCGATGCTGCCGGCCATGAACATCGGGCGTCTGCCCCACCGGTCCGAACTGCGGCCCACGGTGGTGATGGCGAGCGCCACCAGCAGCATGGTGCCGAGCACCAGCAGCTGCGCGGTCGAGTCGCTCTCTCCCAACGTCACCGTCATGAAGGTGGGGAGATACGACGTCACCATGTAGTTCGTGACGTTGTAGAGCAGTACCAGTCCCATGCAGATCAGGACCGCCTGCCAGTGGCGCGTGAAGATCTCCTTGAGGCGGCCCTTGCCGGACTGGCGGGCCTGCTCGACCGGGTCGTTCTCCCCGCGCTCGTGGACGGCTTCCCGCTCGGCCGCGGCGGACGCCGCCTCCTGCTGGAACGCGGGCGTCTCCTCCAGCTTCACGCGCATGTACAGGCCGATGAGTCCGAGCGGCCCCGCGACGAAGAAGGGAATGCGCCAGCCCCAGCTCTCGAGGCCATCCGTCCCGAGCGTCAGCGTGAGGACGGTGACCAGGCCGGAGCCCAGCGAATAGCCGATGAAGGTGCCGAAGTCGAGCCAGCTGCCGAGGAATCCGCGCCGCTGGTCGGGCGCGTACTCGGCGATGTAGGTGGTGGCGCCGGCGTACTCGCCGCCGGTGGAGAAGCCCTGGACCAGTCGGCATAGGAGGAGCAGCAGCGGGGCGGCGAACCCGATCGAGGCGTACGTGGGCAGCAAGCCGACCGCGAAGGTGCTCACGGCCATCATGATCATGGTGGCGGCGAGCACCCGCTGCCGGCCGATGCGGTCACCGAGCGGCCCGAACACGAGGCCGCCGAGGGGCCGGACGAGAAACGCCGCGGCGAACGTGGCGAAGGTGGCGACGACTTGGGCGCCCGGCGAGCTGGAGGGAAAGAAGACCTTGCCGATCGTGCCCGCCAGGTAGGCGTAGACGCCGAAGTCGAACCACTCCATGGTGTTGCCGAGCGCGGCGGCTGTCACCGCGCGCCGCACCTTGGGACGGTCCGAGACCATCACGTCCTCGGCACTGAGCGCCTTCTTCCGGCGGCGCAGCAACGTACGGGCCATACGGTCCGTCGCCGCACGTGACGAGCGCGCGGTGTCCGCCTCCGGCCCACGAGGCTGCCGGGCCTTTCCACGCGGAAGGCCTTTCACCATGGAGCTTTTCTCCTCTTGTCCGCCGAGAAAAAGCTGTATCCACGCAAAATTAGGCCGCACCGGAAAAACCGGCAAATCCGACGCTTCGGGCGGGCGGGTCCGTGTGGACCCGTGGCCGCGCTATAGTGGATCTTGAACTGGTCGCCGCGGCTCGCGGTGGCCGGCGATGCGTCGGTGGTCCAAGGAAAGACGCCCCGCTTCCTGCGGGGAAATGCAGGTGCAAGGCCTGCCCGGCGCTCGACTGAGGGGCCCGTCCGCGTACAGCGCGGACGGGCCCCTCACATGTGCGGCCGACAGGCGCGGGCGGTCAGACCTGGCCGCGCCAGGCTCCGGTCTCCACACCGCCTCGCTGCTCGATGAACTTCTTGAACCGCCCGAGGTCACCGGCGACCTGACGCTTGACGAAGCCGAGCTTGTCCCCGACCGTCTCGGCCAGGCCCTCGGGTGCGTACTCCATTTGCAGCATGACCTTCGTACGCGCGTCGTCCAGGCGGTGGAAGGTGACGACGCCCGCCTGCCTGGCCTGCCCGTCGACCGTGGTCCATGCCACGCGCTCGTCCGGGATCTGCTCGGTGACCGTGGCGTCGAATTCCCGCTCCACACCGTCGATCTTCGTCACCCAGTGGGTGAGCGTGTCGGTGCGCTGTTCGATCCGCTGCACGCCTTCCATGAACTCGGGGAACGTCTCGAACTGGGTCCACTGGTTGTACGCCGTACGGACCGGCACGTCGACTTCGATGGATTCCTCGACCTTCGACACGGATGACACCTTTCCTCGTGGAACTCGCCCGGCCGCTTCTCCGCCGGGCCGGGGTGTGCGTCGTTTCCTCTCCCCGCGAGTGCCCAGGGCCCGCGCTTTCACTCCCGTCGCGCCCGATCGGCCACCGCGTCGGGGCACCGCCTCGCGTCACTCGTTCGGCCCTCTTGCGCTCGCCGATCGCTGGGGAGTGTCGGCTCGGACGGTTCGTACACAGCGAGGACACAGGATGAGCGACAGCGATATCAACGGCGGGCGAGAGCGGGTCCTCACAGTAGGGGTCGTCGTCGCCCGCACCGGACGGCTGACCAGCCTTGGCGACCCCTTGGACTTCGTCATGACCTTGCTGGAACCAGAACTGGCGGCGGCGGGCCCCCGCGGCTTCCGGATCCGGCTGGTGGGCCGGGACAGCCGTTCGTCCGCCGACGGCGCACGGCAGGCGGTGAAAGAACTCGTCCAGGACGAGAACGCCGCGATCATCGTGACCCTGGCCGGAACCCAGGTCCTGCCGGCCGTCGCGGACACCTGCGAGATCATCGGGGTGCCGTGCCTGTCGAGCACCTTTCCCTGGCAGGTCTACTACTACGGGCGAGGAGCGGACCCGGCGCGCCCCTTCGACTGGACGTACCACTTCTGCTGGGGGCTGGACGACATCGCCGAGACCTTCGCAGACCTGTGGGCACAGGCCGGCGGCGCAGGACGGCAGACGGTGGGCTGCCTGTGGAACGACGGCCCGCAGGGCGCCTGGTCACGCCACCCCCAGCACGGATTCGCGCCGGCCGCCCGCGCGCGGGGACACCGGCTGGTGGAGCCCGGGCCCTACCAGGAGCCGGCCGTGGACCTCGACCGGCACATCACCGCGTTCCGGGACGCCGGCGCCACCCTCGTCACCAGCGCGGCCACGGGCCAGGACCTGGCGCTCTTCCGCGCCCAGGCCGCCGAGAGCGGCTGGCAGCCCCGTCTGATCACCTGCTCACGATGGCTGGCCTACCCGCCGTCCCCCGCCGTCAGCGGCCGCCAGTCCGCCCAGGCCGACGTGGCCACCCTCGTGTACTGGACCCCGGCCCACCCCTACCGCTCGTCCCTCGACGGAACCACCGCGGCCCAACTCGCCGAGACGTACGAGCAGACGACAGGACGACAGTGGTCGCAGCCTCTCGGCCTCGCCCACGCCCTGTTCGAGGTCGCCGCGCACGCGCTGACGACCGCCGACGACCCCACCGACCGCCGGTCCGTGGCCGCCGCCCTGAGCCGCGGCCACCTGGACACCATCGCCGGCCCTCTCGACTGGACCAGCGGGCCCGTACCCAACGTCGCCACCGTGTCCCTGGCCGGCGGCCAGTGGCAGCCCGGCACCCGGCACGACTACGAACTCGTCGTCGTCACCTCCGGCAGGACGGAGGGCGTCCGCGTCAACGGTGACCTCAGGACGGCCTGAACCGGGGGCGGGTGACACAGTGTCCGACACCACAACGGCGCGCCCGCGAAGAAGGTGTACGACCGGGCCCAGCGCGCCCAGCGGCTACTTCGGCGGGTGGAGCTTGCGGAAGTACGTCCAGCTGGTCTCGTTCGGCTCGCTCCACTTCTCCGGTGCCCGGGCGAACTCCGGGTGGCGCCCGGCGACGTAGGCCCTGGTCCGCTCGGGCACCTCGGCGTACGAGCCGAGCTTGCGGCCCCGGCAGTGGAAGGTGAGGCCGCCGGGCCGCTGGCCGCGGGCCATCCACGGGAGCCACGGCGACATCCGGCTCCACGACATGGTGGCCGGCACGCTCGGCGCCGGGCCGGCCAGGTCGGCGCGCTCGGCGAAGAACTGGAAGAGCTCAAGGGCCTTGTACGTGTCACCGGCCGAGTGCACGGGATACTGCGCCACCGGCAGCGGCGAAGGATAGGCGAGCGGGATCTCCAGGCTGAAGCAGACCTGTCCGCCGAGCTCGGTCGTCGGGATCGGGAAGGGGCGCCACTTCTGGTTCGCCGGGTCGTTCCATATGTGCACCACGGGCAGGTCCCGCCAGGTCTCCAGGATCTCGCGGCTGGTGGGGTCCAGATAGAAGCCGGCCTCGCGGGTGAGCAGTTGGTAGGCATCGGGGCCGGCTTCGGCGTCCTGGACCAGACGCGCGACGTTCAGCCCTTCGAAGCCGAAGACGTGCTGGTAGGGCTCGTCGGGGGCCCAGGAGTACACGTCTCCGGACCACCAGTACGTGACCTCCTCCCCATCGAGCGAGGCGCGGGTGCGGGCGAAGGAGCGGAGCAGCTCCGAGGGTGTCGTCATACGGAGTACTCTGCGCGATCAGCGCCCGGCCGGGCGGCCCGCGCCCGGCAAGGGCCGAAAAGCGACGGCCCGGACTCAGGCGCGCACGAAGTCCGCCCGGCCGAGCATGTCGAACCGGCTGACGCGAGCGGGCGCCTGCCGGGAGTCGCACCGGGGGACGAGGTCGGCCAGGCGCCTGCCGTTGTCGGCGAACGAGAGGCGGGCGCGCCAGTCGTCGTTCGCGTACTCGACCACCCGGAACGTGAAGGCGCGTACCTCTCCGCTGCGTGAGGTGAGGGTGGCCGTGCCGTTCTTCCGGAACTCGAAGGTGCCGCGCTGCGTCGCGTGCTTGTAGGTGCCGACCCAGGCGGCCTTGTGGCTTCCGCACTGCGCGGCCCTGGGGGCCGCCTGTGCCCGGTCCACAGCGGTGGCCGGCACCGCGGCCGCGAATGCCGACAGAACGGCGCAGGCGCTTACGAGAGTGCGACGCATGAGGATTTCCTTCGGAAGAGGCCGACGAGAGGGGCCCGGCCGGGATACTGACGGCAAGTCAGAGTACTACGCAAAGTCATTGGCTCGTCACTTCACGTATCGGCCCGGTCGGCGGCCGTCGTTTCGCCGCCCCGGATCAGTGGCTGTGCATCGTCTGTGCCATGCGCACCAGCTCGTCGGTCTCCGGTGCGTCGATCTCGACGTCCAGGACGGTGCAGACGCGGGCCAACAGGTAGTAGAAACCCGCCAGGACGAGGGTCTCGACGATCTGTTCCTCCGTGTAGTGGGCGGCCACGGCCGCGTGGCGGGCGTCGTCCACTAGGGGGGAGGCGGCCGCGGCCGCGGCGAAACCCAGGAGCGCCTGCTGGGCCGGGGTGAAGACCTCGGCGTCGTACCGCCTGTGGCGCACGGCCTCGCGCTGTGCGTCCGTGACGCCCACGGCACGGGAGATGGGGACGTGCTGTGCCCACTCGTACTCGGCCTCGAAGACGGTGGCGTAAGTGAGGATGAGCAGTTCGCGGTCCGTCGCGCTGAGGCTGGCGTCGGCGAAGAGCGCGGCGCCTAGGCGGGCTATCTGCGTGACGGACCGGGGCGCGTGACCGAGCATCCGGTACACGTTGATGATGCGTCCCTGGCTGAGAGAGCGCAGGGCTTCGGGCAGGGCCTCGGTGTCGAGGCAGGGGATGCGGGACATGTGAGGGCTCCTTGGCCGGGGTCGACGGGGGTGCGGGGTCGGCGCGGGGTGGGTGAGGCATGGACGGGCTGGGCGGGGACGGGGGGCGAGGAGGGGTGTGGCGGTCGCGGGCGCGGGGTGTCAGGCCGCCCGGTCGTCGTACCAGCGCGGCTGGGATGAGCCGCGGGGTACCAGGAGTTGGCCGCGCCAGGCAGGCGGGGTCTCGCTCAGGCTGACCGGCGGGGCGACCAGGGACAGGTCACCGAGCGGGGTGGTCCGGGTGAGGCGGCGGGGCGGCGGCAGCGGAGTCGGGGGCAGCAGCCGCTCGGACTCCGTGCGCGTGAAGGTACCCAGCTGCCAGGCCCAGTTGGCGACACCGGCAAGGGAGACCCGGACCCGGTAGCTGCCGCCTTCGCGGGCGCGGCGCAGCACCGCGCTCATCACGCCGGCGGCGGCGAGATAGGCGGCCAGGTAGTCGTTGAGCATGCGGCCGGGCGGCAGTTGGGGGCGTCCGTCCTGCCGTTCGCTCCAGTTGACGCCGGTCAGCGCCTGGGCGTGCTGGTCGAAGCCGCCGCGGTCCTGCCAGGGTCCGCTGTGGCCGTAGCAGCGTACGGATACGTGGATGATGCCCGGGGAGATCTCGGCGCACTCCTCGGGGGTCAGACCGAGCCGGGCCATCTTGGCGGGCCGGTGGTTGTGCACGAAGACGTCCGCGCCACGCAGCAGTTCGTCGAAGGCGCGGCGGCCGTCGCCGCCGGCGTCAAGGGCGAGCCGCGCCGAGCGCAGCCCGACGCCCGTCTCGTTCCAGCACAGGTCGTGGTCGAAGGCGTTCGGCTCGCACACGTGCAGGACGTCGGCGCCCTGTTCGGCGAGGACCCGGCCGGCCGCGGTGCCCGCGAAGACATGGGTGAACTGCAAGGAACGCAGACCGGACAGCGGCTGGTCACCGGCCGGCAGTGGACGCGGCGGGGCGTCGCCCACCCGCTCGACGGCCACTAGGGGTTCGCTGAGAACCGCCCGGCCCTGGGGGTGCGCGAGGAACTCCTCCCTGCTGCGGACGATCGCCAGGGGCACCCCACGAGCGGCCGCCTCCTCCTCCAGCTCCCAGGAGACCCGGCCCGCGATGGCCGCGCCGATGTGCTCGCGGGTGTGCGCGGTGCCGAGCAGGTCGAGGAAGGTGTCGCGGGTGTGCGGGTAGCAGGCGATCGGGATCGCCCAGCGGTCGTCCGCGGTGCGGTACAGGTCCCACAGGGCGGGGGCGGGGGCGCCGTCGAGGCCGAGGACGCTGCCCATGTTCGAGCCGTAGCCGTTCAGGGTGTTGCCGCCGCCTAGGTAGGGCGTGAGCTGGTGCAGCGCCTGCCCGAGGTCCAGGCCAAGGCGCTGGCGACGCCCTGTCGCGGCCTGCCAGATCTGTGCGGCGCCGACGGCGGAGGACAGCAGGGCTATGCCCATGGCCGAGCCCAGCCGGATCGTGGACGGCACCAGTGGGTCCTGTCCGCGCACGACGAGGTCGCTGACCGCGTCATGGCGCGAGAGGCCCAGCGTCTTGAGTGTCCTGTCTAATTCATCGACCAGATCGAATTCATTTTCGTTCATGCCGGAAACATAACACCGATTCGGCGTGGATAAACCAACCCGCAGAGATGCGTCGGCCGTCATCGGGAGTCATCAGTCGGCTATCAGGCCACTATCAGGAACGGCTGTTTCGATTTCGGTCAGCAGTCGATTCGCAGAGAGGCGGTGACGTGGGTGTCGCATGATTTTCCCGCCATGGAGGAGCTGAGGCTCCTGCCGGAGCACGAGCGTCGGGAGCTCGTGGAGACCTTGGTCGTGGGGGAGTTCAGAAGCGCTCTCTTCATGACCCCGCAGGACGAGTTCCCCCTGGACACGGGCTTCCTCGACCTGGGGATGACCTCGCTGAGACTGAGTGAGGTGAAGCTTTCCCTGGAGAAGAAACTGGAGTGCGAGATTTCGACGGCCGCTCTTTTCGGTCACCCGACCGCCGGTCAGTTGATAGACCACCTCTGCGCGTGAACCACACTTCCTGACCGGAGGGAATAAATGTCGGACGCATTGAACCCGACGGCGGCCGAGCTGGCTGCCGTACTCGCCGATCTGCGACGGAAGGAGGAAGCGCTCGCCGCACTCGAACGCGAGAAATACGAACCCATAGCCATCGTCGGCATGGGGCTGCGTATTCCGGGCGGGAACAATGACGCCGACACGTTCGCGCAATTCCTGCGCGAGGGACGCTCGGGCATCGGGCCCCTGCCGGCCGGTGAGCGTCGCCAGATGGCCCCGGACGGGTCTGCCCCGGACGGGTCTGCCCTGGAGGGGGAGAACTCCGGCGGCGGAGGCGGCGGAGGCGGCGGAGAGGACGGCGGCGACTGGCCGCGCGGCGGCTTCCTGCGCGACGTCGACCGCTTCGACGCCGCCTTCTTCTCGGTCTCGCCCAAAGAGGCCCCCTACATCGACCCGCAGCAGCGGCTGGCCCTCCAGACGGCCTGGGAGGCGCTGGAGCACGCGGGCATCGATCCCACCTCGCTGCGGCACGGCGACACCGGCGTGTTCATGGGCGTCACCACGCTCGACTACATCTTCGAGTCCACCGACCTCGCCCCCGCCGACGTCGACGGCTACCTCGCGCCCGGACTCACCCACAGCGCGGTCTCGGGCCGCCTGTCGTACTTCCTCGGGCTGCGCGGACCGTGCATGACCGTCGACACCACCTGCTCCTCGTCGCTGACCGCCACCCACCTGGCCGTGCAGGCCCTGCGCGGCGGCGAGTGCGGGGTCGCGCTCAGCGGGGGTGTCAACGTCATCCACAACGCGCACAACCACACCATCCTGTCCCTGGGCGGCGTGCTCTCCGCCGACGGGCAGTGCAAGACCTTCGACGAGCGGGCCGACGGCTACGCCCGCGCCGAGGGCTGCGGCGTACTCGTCCTCAAGCGGCTGTCCGACGCACGGCGGGACGGCGACACCGTCCACGCCCTGATCCGCGGCTCCGCGGTCGGCCAGGACGGCGAGAGCGCGGGCCTCGTGGCCCCCAACGGCGCCGCCCAGGAACAGGTGATGCGCTCCGCCCTGGCCCGCTGCCGCCTCGAACCAGGAGACATCCAGTACGTGGAGGCGCACGGCACCGGCACCGCGCTCGGCGACCCCACCGAGATGGACGCGATCAGCGACGTGTTCGCCCTCTCGCACACCAGCGCCCGGCCCGTGGTGGTGGGGTCGCTGAAGACGAACATCGGTCACATGGAAGGCGCGGCCGGTGTCGGCTCGATCATCAAGGCGGCGCTCCAACTGCGGGAGCGCACGGTCTTCCCGCACCTGAACCTCGTCACCCCCTCCCGGCGCATCGCCTGGGACGACGCGCCCGTCACCGTCCCGACCGAGTGCCGCCCCTGGCCCGGCACGGGCACCGGGCGCGCCATGGTGAACGGATTCGGGGTGACGGGCACGATCGCCTCCGTCGTCCTGGAGGAGGCGCCGGCCGAGACCGGCGGGGACGACGGCGCGGCAGATGCCGACGGGCGCCCCAGCGCCGTACTCACCCTGTCCGCCAAGAGCCGCACCTCGCTGCGGCGGCTCGCCGAGCGCTACCTCGACCACCTGGACCGGCACCCCGACACCCCGCTCGCCGATCTGTGCCGGACCTCCAACACCGGGCGCGCGCACTTCCGTTACCGGATCGCCGAGGTGGTGGGCGACCGGGACGACGCGGTCCGGGCGCTGGGCAGGCGCGCCGCCTCGCTGGCGGCCGGCACCACCCGCGGCGGCGGCTCGGCGAGCGTCCCTAAGGTGGCGTTCCTCTTCTCCGGCACGGGCACGCAGTACCCCGGCATGGGCGCCGCGCTCCACCGCCAGTACCCGGTCTTCCGCGCCGCCCTCGACGAGTGCGACGGCATCCTGACCCCGCTGCTCGGCGTGCCCCTCGGCGAGCTGGTCCGCGGCGAGTGCGAGGCGCCCGAGCGCGTCCACGAACCCCGGTATCTCCAGCCCGCGCTGTTCAGCCTCGAATACGCGATGGCCCGGCTGTGGCTGTCCTGGGGTGTGCGCCCCTCGGTGCTGATGGGCCACAGCCTGGGCGAGTTCGCCGCGGCCGCGGTGGCCGGTCTCTTCTCGCTCGAAGACGGGGCCCGGCTGGTGGCCGCCCGCGGACGGCTGAGCGAGGCGCTGCGCGACAAGGGCGGCATGGCGGCGGTCGGCGCACCGGCCACCGAAGTCGCCCCGCTCATCGAGCGTTACCCCGACCTGTCGATCGGCGCCGTCAACGGCCCCGGCCAGTGCCTGCTCACCGGCGGCGACGCGTCGCTGGCCGACGCGGGCCGCCGCCTGACCGAACGCGGCATCAAGGTCACCCCGCTGCGGGGTGCGGTGCCCTACCACTCGCCGCTGATGACCGAGATCGTCGACGAGTTCCGCGAGGTGCTCGACACCGTCGAGTTCCGCACGCCGACCATGGCCGTCGTATCCAATGTGACCGGACGCGTGGCGCGCGGACGGCAGATGGCGGACCCGGAGTACTGGATCCGGCATCTGCTCGAACCCGTGCGGTTCGAGGCCGGTGTGCAGGCGGTCGACCAGCGCGGGCGCCACGTCTTCGTCGAGCTCGGCCCCTCGGCCGCCCTCACCGCGCTGGCCAGGACGTCGGCCGGTGAGGCCGACCACGTCTGGCTGAGCAGCACCTTCCGCGACGACCACGACGGCGACATGATCCGCCGGTCCCTGGCCAAGGCGTACGAGGCGGGCGTACCGGTCTCCTGGGCCGGCTACCACGAGGGCGCGCCGCAGCGCCGGATCCCCCTGCCGTCGTACACCTTCGACGGCAAGCGGTACTGGCTGCCCACCCCGCAGCGCCGGGCCGCCGAGGCCGCCTGGCAGGCGGAGCGGACCCCCGAGGGCGAACGGGGCGCGAGCGGTGGCCTGTTCTACGAGCAGCACTGGATCTCCCAGGCCCTGCCCGACACCCGACGCGAAGGGCGGCGCGTGCTCGTCGTGGGGGACACGGCACGGCTGCCGCGCGGGCTCACCGAGACGGCCGCCTTTGAAGGTGTCGCGCTCGCCGTCGCCGCCGACCCGGCAGCCCTGGCCGACGCGCTGGACGGCGAACCGCCCACCGACGTGTGCTGGCTGTGGCGTACCGGCACGGCCGAGCGGGGCACGGAAAGCGGTGCGGCACGGCTGCGTGCCGAATGCGAGGCCAATTACCGGGAGTTGCTCGCCGTACTGGACACCCTGGCCCGCAAGGGCTTCGGCCGTGGCCAGCGGCTGTGGCTGGTCAGCGAGGGCGCGCAGCACCTGCCCGGAGACAAGGGCACCGAACCGGCACCCGCCGCCACCCTGTGGGGCTTCGGCCGGGCCCTCGCCATGGAGTACCCGGGATACCGGGCGACCCTCGTGGACCTGCAACCCGGCACCGGCAGCGGCACCGACGGCGCCGCCGGGCTGGTGGGGGAGTGGCTGGCCGCCGGAGAGAGCGAACCGGAGATCGTCCACCGCGACGGCGAGCGCTGGGTACGCCGACTACGCACGGCCGACCCCGTGCCCGCGGACTCCCGACCCCTCACCGTCCGCCCTGACCGCACCTACGTGGTGGCAGGCGCCACCGGCATGGTCGGCCGGGCTCTCGCGCGCTGCCTCGCCGCCCTGGGCGCCCGCCACTTGGTGCTGCTGAGCCGCACCGGCGGCCCGGCCCCCGCCCTCGGGGACGGCGTCACGGCGAGTGTCCACGCCTGCGACCTCGGCTCCGAGCGGGACGTGACCCGCGTCCTGGCCGAACTCGCCGACACCGCGCCCCCGGTGGGCGGCGTGATCCACGCCGCGCAGGAGGCCGCGCGGGACCTGCCGCTTGCCGAACTGACCTGGGAGAGCCTGGACGCCGTCTTCCGGACGAAGGTCTACGGCGCCTGGCTGCTGCACGAGGCGACCGCCCACCTGCCGGAGCTCGACTTCTTCCTCGGCTGCTCCACGGCCGGCGCCCTGCTCGGCGCCGCCACCCAGACCGGCGCCGGAGCGGGCAACGCCTTCCTCGACCACCTGATGGCACAGCGCGCCGGCGCGGGCCTGCCCGCAACCGCCGTCAACTGGGGGCCCTGGGCGCCCCGGCAGCCAGGACGGCAGCTCAGCTCCTCCCTGATCCGCAGCTGGGAGGGCCAGGGCATCACGCTCCTGGACGAGGACGAGGCCACCGGCGCACTGCCCCAACTCCTGGACGCCGGGCGCACCCACATCCTCATGGGCCACTGCGACTGGCACCGCTTCGTGGCCCGCAGGGCGCCGAGCGCGCTCTTCGCGGAGCTGGTCGCCGGCCCCGCCACGGACGGGGCACGGACCGACATCGGCGCGCTGACCGACACCTCCGGAGCCACCCGCTCGGCCAGGATCAACGCGATCGTACGCACCCGGCTCGCGGACGTCCTGCGCTTCGAGTCGGCCGACGACCTCGAACCCGACGCCGAACTGGCCGCCCTCGGCATGGACTCGCTCAACGCGGTCGAGATCCGCAGCTCGCTGGAGGCCGCCTTCAGGGTCACGCTGCCCGCCTCCGTCACCTTCGACCGGCCCAGCGTTGACCTCCTCACCGAATACATCGAACAGCTGCTGTCCGGGGCCGAGGCACCGGCGCACGAGGCAGGAACGGGAGCACCCTGATGACCGACGGAACCCGGACGACCAACGGCGGAACCCCGATGACCACGTCACCGCGATCGCGGACCCTTCAGGAAGTGATCGCACGGCAGGCCGCACTCCGGCCGGACCAGCCCGCCGTCGTCTGCTCCGGCCGGACGCTCACCTACCGGGAGCTGGACCGGGAGAGCGAGCGCACGGCCCGGGTGCTGCGCGCGTCCGGCGTCGGACCCGGCTCCCGCGTGGGCTACCTCGGCAAAGAGGCCGTGGAGTACTGGGAGCTGGCCTTCGCCTGCGCCCGGACGGGCGCGGTCCTCGTCCCCGTCAACTGGCGCCTGACCGCGCAGGAGGTGGACCACATCCTGCGCGACTCCACCACGGAGATGCTCCTGGTGGACGAGGAACACCTGCCCGTGGCCGCCCAAGTGCGCAAGGGGCTGTCCACCTTGCGGACCGTGCTGTGCCTGGACGCCGACGCCGCCGACGCCGAGTCCCTGGCCGCCCGCAAGAACGCGCTGTCGGCCAGGGCCGCCCCGGAGGCGCCCGGGAGCGGGGCGGACGACGACACGAACAGCCCCGTCGTGCAGATCTACACCAGCGGCACCAGCGGTCTGCCCAAGGGCGTCGTCCTCGCCCACCGCAGTTTCTTCAACGTCGCCGAGGCGATGGAGGACCACGGCCTCGACTGGCTCGACTGGCGGCCCGGCGACCGCAGCCTGATCGGCCTGCCCGGCTTCCACATCGGCGGCCTCTCCTATGGCATGCAGGCGTTCAACGCCGGCGCCACGGTGGTCTCCCTGCCCGCCTTCATCAGCTCCGACGCGGTACGGGTCGTCGAGGAGGAGCGGGTCACCACCGCCATCGTGGCCCCGGCCATGCTGGAACTGATGCTCGCCGAACCGGCCGCGGCCCGGGGCGCCCTCGCCTCCCTGCGCAAGGTGGTCTACGGCGGCTCCCCGATCGGCGAGGAGCTGCTGGGCCGGGCGATCGCCGTCCTGGACTGCGACTTCCTCCAGATCTACGGCAGCAGTGAGACCGGCAACTTCGCCGTCTGCCTGCCGCCCGCCGACCACGTCCCCGGCAGCCCCCTGCTGCGCGCCGCCGGCCGGCCGTACCCGGGTATCGAGGTGCGCGTCGAGGACCCCGAGGGCAACGAACTGCCGACCGGAGCGATCGGGGAGATCTGCGTGCGCACCCCTGCCCGGATGCTCGGCTACTGGCGGCTGCCCGAGGCCACCGAGCGCACCGTGGTCGACGGCTGGGTGCACATGGGGGACGCCGGCTACCTCGACGAGGACGGGTATGTCCACGTCCGTGACCGGGTCAACGACATGATCATCGTGGCGGGGGAGAACGTCTACCCGGCCGAGATCGAGGACGCCCTCGCACGGCACCCCGCCGTGGCCGGTGCCGCCGTGGTGGGTCTGCCGCACGAGCGGTGGGGGGAGTCCGTGCACGCCCGGGTGGTCCTGGCGGCGGGGCAGCAGGCCGGGGCCAGGGACCTGCTGCTGTTCCTGCGCGGCCGCCTCGCGGACTTCAAGATGCCCACGTCGTACGACTTCGCCGAGGCGCTGCCCCGCAACCCCAGCGGCAAGGTCCTGCGGCGCGCGGTGCGCGACGAACTCGCCGCCGCGAAGGGCTGACCGGCTCACGTAGGACATGGCGCGCATGGCGGTGGCCCGCCCCCTCGCCGAGGGGACGGGCCACCGCCATGCGCGGCCTCCGCGGCCGCAGGGGACTTATCCCTCGTAGGCTTCGTAGCCCTCGTAGTCCTGCGGAGCGAAGACCGCGGTGCGCTCCCGGTAACTCTCGATGCTGGAGGGCCAGTTGTTGACCACGCGGCCCTCGCTCGTCGTGTACCAGCTCCCACAGCCGGCGGCGAAGGCCGTGCCCGCCAGGTCCCGCTGGAGCTCCTCGTTGTAGCGCCGCTGCACCTGCGCGGCGACGTCCAGGGTGCGGTCCTGGCCGCCGTCCAGGGCTCCGAGCGCCTGGAGCACGTAGTCGATCTGGCACTCCACCATGAACAGGATCGAGTGATGGCCCAGGTTGGTGTTCGGGCCGTAGAGCATGAACATGTTGGGGAAGCCGCTGACCGCCACGCCGAGATACGCCTCGGGCCCCTCCTTCCACGCCTCGCGCAGCGTCAGCAGGTTCCGCCCGACGATCTCCACGCCGCCGGTGCGGTCGAGCGGCTGGAAGCCGGTGGCGTGCACGATCACGTCGACGTCGTGCCGCCGTCCGTCCGTGGTCCGGACGCCCTCCGGTTCGATCCCGGCGATGGGCTCCGTCACCAGCTCGACGTTGTCGCGGGACAGCGCCGGGTAATAGTCGTCGCTGATCAGCACCCGCTTGCAGCCGAAGGCGTAGTCGGGGGCCAGCCGATCGCGGAGCCCGTCGTCGGCGACCTGCGCGGCCAGGTGCTCGCCCGCCACCCGCTGGAACTCGTCCCGCACCGGATTGCCGTCGTCGCGCAGGCCGGCGGCCCAGCCGTCGCGCTCGCGGTACATGTCCTCGCGCAGAGCGGCGTAGCGGTGCGGTTCGGCGAGCAGCGCGGCACGCTCGTCGTCCGCCAGCGCCCGGTCCCGGCGCGGGAGCAGGTAGTTGGCGGACCGCTGGAACACCGTGAGGCGCTCGGCGGCCTCCGCGATGGCGGGCACCAACTGGACGGCGCTGGCCGCGCTGCCGATACAGGCGACCCGCTTGCCCGTCACCTCCAGGTCGTGGGGCCAGCGTGCCGTGTGCACCTGTGTCCCGGTGAAGCGGTCCGCGCCCTCGACCCGCGCCCACGCCGGCCGGTCGAGCTGCCCCCACGCCGTGATCAGCACGCGGGCCCGCAGCCGCTCACCGCGCGAGGTGCCCAGCAGCCAGCGGCCGGCCTCGTCCGACCACGTGGCCTGGGTGACTTCCACGCCGAAGCGGATGTGCTCGTCCAACCGGTGGCTCCTGGCGAACCGTTCGAGGTTGCGCAGGATCTCCGGCTGCCCGGCGTAGGTACGGCTCCAGTCGGGCTGCTCGCCGAAGGAGTACCAGTACAGGTGGGACTGCACGTCGCAGGCCGCGCCCGGGTACGTGTTGTCGCGCCAGGTCCCGCCGATCGAGTCGGCCTTCTCCAGCACCGTGAACGCGTTCCGCCCCGCCTCCTTGAGACGGGCGGCCATGCCGAGGCCCGACATCCCGGCGCCGATGATGACGACCTCAAAGTCCTCGTCCATAGTCGTTCGCCTTTCCCTCACAGTTGCTCTTCTGCTGTTGTCGCCCCACCCTGGCCAGCGGTGCTGATCGACGGCTGAAGAGCGGCTGATGGACGGCGGAGGTCGTGCGGAGAGGAATACGACACAGATGTCGACCAGGGCGTGAGGCAGGGATAACGCGCAGGGCGGGCAGCAATAAACGCCTTCAGTGCGTTTGCTGGAGAAAAGGTGACGAGAAAAGGTGGCGGAAAAAATCCTTCTCGTCCTGCCTTTGTTCTCGGGTCCGACTTCCTGCGTGGGAGTTTGTCCTTGGAATATTCTGACGCGGCGCGCTGACGCGCGGCTGACACGGCACAGGAAGCTGACACGGCATAGGAAGAGGCTGCGGCGGTACGCCCCCGGTGGTTTCCGGGCGTACCGCCGCAGCCTCGTGGTGCGGCGCGGCTCCTGGCCGTCTCTACGCCGGCACGGCCGCGTCCAGCGAAGGGGCCTGGTTGAGGATCTCCCGCAGCCGCTCGCGCAGCCTCAGCGAGGGCTCCACACCCAGCTCGTTCGAGAGCCTGTGCCGCGTGCTGTTGTACGTCTCCACCGCCTCGGCCTGCCGCCCGGTCCGGTACAGGGCCAGCATGAGCATCTCGGTGAGGCGCTCCCGCCAGGGGTGGATGGTGCGCATGCGTTTCAGCTCGCTGATGGTGTTCACCGGGTCCGCCAGCTGTATCTCCAGCCAGAGCTTGTCCTCGACGGCGGACAGCTGCTCCTCCTCCAGCGCCAGCGCCACGCTCTGCGACATCGGCCCCCGGGCGACGTCCTGGAAGGGCGCGCCGCGCCACAGGGCCAGCGCCTCGTCGAGCAGCCGGCGTGCCTGGGCGGGACTGTCCCGCGTGCAGGTGCGGGCCCGGGCGGTCAGCCGGCGGAAGGCCGCCGCGTCGGTCTCGGCGCCGCCCAGGTGCAGGACGTACCCCGACGAGCGTGTGAGCAGCTCGGGCGCCGGCGCGTCCGGGCCCGCCGCCTGCTGCAAGGTCCGGCGTAACCGGTACACGTGCGCCTGAAGCGAGTTCTCGAAGGTGGGCGGCGGGTTCTCCCCCCACAGTTCGTCGTACAGCTGCTCGGCGGAGAGCGGGCGGCCGGGGGTCACGAGCAGCGCCGCCAGCAGGGTGCGCTGCCGGTTCCCGCCGACGGTGTGGGCGCGGCCGCCCGCGCGCACTTCCAGGGGGCCCAGAAACGCGAAGACGGGACCGGTCCCGGAAGCGGCCGGTGCCTCGGGCTCGGACGGCTGCCGCCGGCCGTTCTTCCGGCGCGCATCCTCGAACTGTGAATAGGCGATCATTTTTCCTCCTGCTGGCGCGGTTCCTTTAATTGACTACGGCATCCTTCTCGGCCGCAAGTGCCCATGGGTGGCGGGCGTCGCTTCCACGCCAATGCGTGTTCCTGGTGGCAAAGCTGAATTCCTGGCGGTGATGTCGGGGTGGATGGGTGCATATCGGACGGCAAATGTGCGCGTTTCCTATCTCTGCGCACGGGTCATTCGGTTCCACTCATGGCTGGTTCGGTTGCGGTATCAACTGTTTTTCAATAACCCGGCGGGCTGCCACCCTCCTTTCATCGGACGATCAGGAACCTGTCAGGCGCGAGTGCTTGCATCGCAGAACCCCTGGAAACCCGAGAACCCGAGAAGCCCGAGAACCTGAGAAACCCGAGAGAGAAGGTGTGCGATGGGGGCTGCCCGTCAGCCGCTCCGCGTGGGCGTCCTGTTACCGACCCGGGAGCAGGCGATCCTCGGCGAGTACAGCGTGTCGGCCCTGCTGGACTTCGCGCGACGGGCCGAGCGGCTCGGCTTCGACTCCTTGTGGACGGGCGACTCGCTCACCGCGCGCCCCCGGCTCGACCCCCTCGTGGTGCTGTCCGCCGTGGGCACGGTGACCCGGCGGCTGCTCCTCGGCACCGCCACCCTCACCCCGGCGCTGCGCCACCCGCTCGTCGCCGCGAGCATGGTCAGCAGCCTGGACCACGTGAGCTCCGGCCGGCTCGTCCTCGGGGTGGGATCCGGTTTCCCGGGGCCGGAGACCGACGAGGAACTGGCCGCCGTGGGCGCCCCAACGGCCGACCGGGGCGACCCCGCCGACCGGGCCCACCAGCTGGACGAGACCACGGCGCTGTGGCGGACGGCCTGGAGCAGCACCCGGCCCGGCGCGCCGAACCGCTTCGCGGGCCGACACTGGCAGGCGGCGGGCCTGGACCGGCTGGTCCGCCCCGCGGCGCCCGACGGACCGCCGCTGTGGCTCGCCGCCGACGCCACCGCTCCGGTGCTCGAACGGACGGCCCGCCTCTACGACGGCTGGCTGCCGTTCCTCGCCTCGGCCGAGGCCTACGGCCGTGCCCGGCGCCGCCTGGAGGACCTGTGCCGGCGTGCCGGACGCCAGGCCGGGGCGGTGACCCCGGCCCTGTGCCTGACGGTCACGGTCGGTCCGGACGAGCGACGGGCCAGGGTCGAGCTGGACGACTACCTGGAGCACTGCCACGGCCGCGGCCTGGGGGAGATGTCGGCGACCCGGGCCTGCGCCTGGGGGCCGAGCGAGTACTGCGCGCAACGCCTCGCCGACTATGTGCGCGCGGGCGCCCGCCACATCGTGCTCCGCATCGGATCACTGCGACCGGAGACACACCTGCGGGAGATCGCGGACGTACTCGTGTCCAAGGCCCGCCAGACGGATCAGGAGAGCGCATGACGACCACCGGCAGCACCCGACGGGCCCGCTGGTTCACCACCGCCGGGGCGGACCCGAACGCCGACCACCAGGTGTTCCTGTTACCGCACGCCGGCGGCACGGCCCCCGCCTACCAGGCCTGGGCCGCCACCCTGCCCTCCACCATGGAGGTGCGCACGCTCCAGTTGCCCGGACGTCAGGAGCGGCTGGCCGAGGAGCCGTTCAGCGACGTGGAACCGCTGCTGGACGCGCTCCTGGAGGCGTTCGAGGCCGAACTCGACGGGCGGCCCTACGTGCTCTTCGGCCACAGCTTCGGAGGGCTGCTCGCCTACCGGCTGTCCGTGGCCGCCGTGTGGAACGGCCTGCCGGCGCCCGCGCTCCTCGCCGTCTCCGCCTGGGCCCCCGGGCTGGCACCGGCCGCCGAACTGGCCCAGGTCTCCGGCATGTCGGACGACGAACTCCTCGCCCGCGTGGCGCAGCTCGGCCTGATGTCGGAGGGCACGTCACTCGACCCGGCCACCCTGGCCTCGATCATGCCCGCGCTGCGCGGCGACTTCCTGGCCGCCGGGAGTCTGCGCGAGGACGGCGAACCGGCGCCCTGCCCGGTCGCCGCGTACTGCGGCGCCGCCGACCCGATCGCGCCGCCCTCCGGCATGGCCACCTGGGAGGACCACTGCGCGGACTTCCTCGGCACGGCCCAGTTCCCCGGCGGCCACTTCTACCTCTTCGAGCACGCCGCTGCGGTCCAGCACAGCCTCAACCGCCACCTGCGCCGACTCGCCGCGCGCCGCTGAGTACTCCCTCAAGCCCGGATCGGCGTACGGAAGCTCGCTTCGATGACCTCGCCGTACTCGACGGGGTGCGTGGTCAGGCCGACGTGTCCGCCCGGGAAGTGCTGGAGCGGGACGCCGAGACGTCCGGCGAGGAAAGCGGCCGCGCGGCACGGCAGTTCACCCGCCGAGTCCCGGCCACGGGCGAGCACGAGCCGGTCCGTGAGGGAGCTCAGCCGGTGGACGTCCGGGACGTACGCCATGAAGCTCGGCACGATGCGCCCGACGAAGTACGGCAGGCCGGCCATCGTCCGCTCGGCGCGCGCCGCCGCCCGCGGCGGAAGCCGCAGCTCGGCTTCCGCCGCGGTGGCCTCGCCGTCCTCCTTCAGCCCCGCGGCGAACACGCTCATCGCCGGCATGAGCCCCTGCGTAAGGAACGTCTCCCGCACACGCGTGAGCCACACCCGATGTGCGGCGACGTCCGGCAGGACCTCCACCACCGGCGGCTCGTGCGCCACGACGCGTTCGACGCGTTCGGGCCGGGTGGAGAGCAGATGCAGGGCCACTATCGCGCCGGAGCTGGTGCCGAACACCCTCGCGGGGGCATCGGGTGACAGCAGGTCCAGGAGGCGCAGGGCGTCGTCGGCGTGCTCGGCCACATGTTGCTCGGCCGCCGGGTCGTCCAACGTGCTTCGGGCCATGCCGCGCGGGTCATACGTCACCACCGTGTGCGTGGCGGCCAGGTGGTCCACGACGCCGTCGAAGGCGGCCGCGCCGCCCGTTCCTCCGGGGATCAGCAGCAGCAGCGGGCCGTCACCCCGTACTTCGTGGTGCAGGGTCGCGCCGTTCACACGCAGGCTGTCGGCGACAGGGGCGGTCATGAGGAGTCTCCGTCTCGGGACGTGGGCCAGTGCTCCAGGAGGGTGTGCAGTGCGTCGAGGGCGCGGACCCACGAGCGCTGCGGCGCGCGCTGGTGGGCGAACCCGCCGGCGGCTTCCAGGGCGACGAACCCGTGGAACGTGCTGCGCAGCAACCGGACCGCGTCGGTCAGGTCCGGCTCGGACAGTCCGTAGCCGCGCAACACGCCGTAGGTCAGCTCCACCGCACGTCGCGGACCGGGTGCCGCCGCGGCCAGTTCGGGGTCGATCCGGATCGCGGCCTGCGTCGCCGCGTAGCGCCCCGGGTGCCGATGGGCGTACTCCCGCCAGGCGTTCGCGTACGCGACCAGCGCGTCCTTGCCCGCGCGCCCGGCGGTCGCCTCCGCGATGCGGAGGGTCTTCTCGTCCGCGGCCAGCAGCGCGATCCGCCCGCGCAGGTCCTCCAGGCCGCGGACGTGCGTGTAGAGACTCGCGTCCTTCACGCCCAGCCTTCGCGCCACCTGAGACATGCTCAGTCGCTCCAGGCCGACCTCGTCCGCCAGTTCGGCGCCCGCGATCGTCACCCGCTCCGCCGTCAGCCCGGCCCGCACCATGCGCCCTCCACTTTCCTAGGGGACCTAGGAATAGCCTAGGACCCCTAGGAGCGGCAAACCGGTGGCACAGGAAAGGGGCGATTTTCGGCCAACGTTAGTGCAGTGCTCAACAGTCGGCCAGGACAAGGCTGGTTGGCCCTCGGGGTGATCAATAGCCTGGTGCGCGTTGCCTGTATCGACCAAGGAGCTCTATGTCCGCCGCGCAGCAGGTCCCCGACATCCTCTCGCCCGAGTTCGCCCGGGACCCCTACCCCGCCTACCGCGAGATGCGGGAGAGCGCGCCGCTCCTCTGGCACGAGGCGACCCAGAGCTGGATCATCTCGCGGTACGAGGACGTCGAGCGCGTGTTCAAGGACAAGGGCTCGCAATTCACCACCGACAACTACGACTGGCAGATCGAGCCCGTCCACGGCAAGACGATCCTCCAGCTCAGCGGCCGGGAACACGCCGTACGCCGTGCCCTCGTCGCGCCCGCCTTCCGCGGCAGCGATCTACAGGAGAAGTTCCTGCCCGTCATCGAGCGCAACTCCCGCGAACTCATCGACACCTTCCGGCACACCGGCACCGTGGACCTCGTCGAGGGGTACGCCACCCGCTTCCCCGTCAACGTCATCGCGGACATGCTCGGCCTCGACAAGGCCGACCACGCGCGGTTCCACCGCTGGTACACCACCGTCATCGCCTTCCTCGGCAACCTGGCGGGCGATCCCGAGGTCGCGGCGGCAGGCGAACGGACCCGGGCGGAGTTCGCGGAGTACATGATCCCGATCATCCGGGAGCGCCGTGACCACCTCGGGGACGACCTGCTGTCCACGCTGTGCGCCGCCGAGGTCGACGGCGTCCGCATGAGCGACGAGGACATCAAGGCCTTCTGCAGTCTGCTGCTCGCCGCCGGCGGCGAGACCACCGACAAGGCGATCGCCAGCATCTTCGCCAACCTCCTGCGCCACCCCGAACAGCTCGAAGCCGTCCGGCGGGACCACACGCTGATCGCCCGCGCGTTCGCCGAGACCCTGCGGTACACGCCGCCCGTCCACATGATCATGCGGCAGTCGGCGGCCGACGTGGAGCTGTCCGGTGGCACCGTCCCCGCCGGGGCCACCGTCACGTGCCTGATCGGCTCGGCCAACCGTGACGAGCGGCGCTACGCGGACCCGGACCGCTTCGACATCTTCCGGGACGACCTCACCACCACGACGGCGTTCTCCGCCGCCGCCGACCATCTCGCCTTCGCGCTCGGCCGGCACTTCTGCGTGGGCGCCCTGCTGGCCAAGGCCGAAGTGGAGATTGGCGTAGGCCAACTCCTCGACGCGATGCCCGATGTCCGGCTGGCCGACGGCTTCGACCCGGAGGAGCAGGGGGTGTTCACGCGGGGCCCGCAGTCCCTGCCGGTGCGGTTCACCCCCGCCGCCACCTGACCCCGGGCGGGGCGCCGACCACCTCCACAGGCGGCGCCCCGCCCGGACTCAGTGCGTCACAGGTGTGAACCGTACCGGCAGCGACGTCAGACCGCGCATCCAGATGGACGGGCGCCACCGCAGCTCCTCCGGCTCCACCGCGAGGACCAGATCGGGCAGCCGCTCCAGCAGCGTCTCGACCGCGGTCCGGGCGATGACATCGGCAAGCAGCGGCGCCGGATAGGGACAGCGGTGCTCTCCGTGGCTGAAGGAGAGGTGCGCGGAGTTCTCGGGGCCGACGTGTGACTCGGGCCAGATCTGCGGGTCCGTGTTGGCGGCGGCGAGACCGAGCACCAGGCAGTCACCCGCCCGGATCTGCCGCCCGCCGAGCTGCGTGTCGCGCACCGCCCAGCGGCCGATGAAGTTCTGGGTCGGCGTGTCGAGCCACAGCACTTCGTTGAGGGCCTCGCCGACGCTCAGCCGCCCGCCGGACACGTTCAGGGCGAACCGGTCGTCGGTCAGCATCAGCCGCAGCGTGTTGCAGATCCAGTTGGCCGTCGGCTGCTGGGCCGCCGCGATGACGGAGATCAGGTCCTGGACGATCTCCTCGTCGGTGAGGCCCGCCGGATGCAGCAGCATCCGCGAGGTGACGTCCGCGCCGGGCCTCTCCCGCTTCTCCTTGACCAGCCGCTGGATGCGCTCACCCACCCGCATGTACGCCGCCACGGGGTCGTCGCCCTCCGCCGCGTCGAGTGAGATCCGCAGGTCCTCCACGAGTTGCTGCGTATCGGTGCCCGTCTCCGGCATGCCGCACATCTGCACCGCGGCCCGCATCGGCAGGGCATGCGCGTACGCGCTCATCAGCTCCGCCTGGCCGCTGCCGGCGAACTCCCCGATCAGCCGGTCGGCGATCCGCCCGCTGTCCCGGGCCAGCTCGAACTGGTCAACCCCCTCCAGCGCCTCCGTGATCACCCCGGCCCGCCGCCGGTGCTCCTCGCCCTCGGTGAAAAGCACCGACGGCTGATAGCCGACGAACGGCATCAGCGGCCAGTCGGCGGGGATGTTCTCCCACTGGTTCCAGCGCCGCGAGTCACGGGCGAACAGCTCGTCATGGCTGGTCACATAGCTGACCTCGGAGTAGCCGAGCACCAGCCACGCGGGCACGTCCCCGTCCAGCAGCACCGGCGCCACCGCGCCGTGCTCACGGCGCAGGGCGCGGTACAACTGCGCGGGCGTCTGCTGGTACTCCAGTCCGCCCAGGCGTACGGCGCCCGCGTGAGCGGGGCACCCCGGCGGCGGGGCGCTCTGCTCGAAAGAGGATCCGGTCGGCTCGGTCACGGTGTCATCTCCTGGGCCATGGCCAGTTCATAGAGGTGGTCCACGAGGGTGATCAGGACGTCCTTGCCCGACGACCTCACCCGCGCGTCACAGTCGATCAGCGGCACATGGTCCGGCAGCGCGAGAGCCTGGCGGATCTCCTCCAGCGAGTGCGTGAAGGGATCGTCGTCGAACCGGTTCACGGCCACCAGGAACGGCGTCTTGTGGTGTTCGAGCCGGTCGATCGCGTACCAGGAATCGTCCATCCGCCGCGTGTCGACCAGGACGACCGCGCCGAGCGTGCCCGAGAAGAGCCGGTCCCACAGGAACCAGAACCGTTCCTGGCCCGGAGCGCCGAACAGGTAGAGGACCACCCGCTCGTTGAGGCTGATCCGGCCGAAGTCGAAGGCCACCGTCGTCGTGGTCTTGCCCGCCACCTCGGACGTCTCGTCGACGCCGACGCCGGCCTGCGTCATCACTTCCTCGGTGTTCAGCGGACGGATCTCGCTGACGGACCGGACCAGCGTGGTCTTGCCCACCCCGAACCCGCCTACGACGACGATCTTCAAGCCGGTCTCGGCCGTGTCGGACAGAGGGGTACGGGAGGGCAGCTCAGAGATTGCGGAGTCCATGGAGCACCTCCTTGAGAAGGGCGGAATCGGGCATCGAGGCGACCGAGTCGGCCGCGCGGGGGTGACGAGCGGTGATCCGGCCCATCGCGAGCAGGTCACCGAGGAGAATCCGCACCACGGTGATCGGCAGCTTGAGCTCCGCGGCGATCTCGACCACGGCCGACGGGTGCCGGCACAGTTCGAGGATCCGTACATGCTCCGACTGCATCCCGGCGGCGGGCTCGCACTCGCTCACCACCAGCGTGACCAGGTCGAAGGAGTCGTCGTCGGCACGACTGCGGCCACCGGTGACCGTGTAGAGCCGGTCCGGATCACCGGTGTCCACGGGCCTGCGCGGCGTCACGAGGCCCCGCTGTCCGTGTCCTGGGCGCGCGGCTCGGCGCGCAAGTGCTCCCCGATCTGCTCGACGAGCTCGGTCATCTGGTGGCCCACCACTCCCGGGTCGGCGTTCTCGTCCGCCACGACCGCCAGGTGCGCGCCGAGACCCGCCTCGACGATGAAGAGCAGCCCCCCGTGGAACTCGGTCATGGAGTGCCGGACGCCACCGGTTCCGTCGCCGAACTCCACGGACGCGCCCTGGGCCAGGGCCTGGATGCCGGAGCAGATGGCCGAGAGCTGGTCGGCCTGGTCGAGCGTCAGGTGATCGCTCCAGCACAGCTTCAGGCCGTCCCGGGAGAGCACCAGGGCGTGCCGCGTACCGGGAGTGCGCTTGAGGAGGTTCTGCAGGAGCCAGGTCAGGCTGTTGTCGGTGGTCTGCATGGTAGGTGGGGGCGCGGTGCGGCGGGCATGCCCGGGCACCGGCCCGTGCCTCCAATCTTACGATCTTGAGCGGGGGAAGAGGCGGCGCCGGACCCGGGCGCCGTGCGGGGGCTTGGCTCTACTCGGCGGGCGAAGGACCGGGCCCGGTGGGGGAGCCGGGCTCGGCGGGAGGTTCAGGCGCCGTCGGGAAGCCCGGCGCTCCGCCACCGGCACGCCGCGCGCGGTGGAAGGCGCCGAAGCGGGAGCCGGCGTCCCGGGGCTGCTGCCCGGCCTCGCCGGTCTCCGGCGCCGCGGCCGCGTCGGAAGCCGCCCTGCGCTGCCGGCGTTCGAGGTCCGCCTCGGCCATGGTGCGGCCGGGGGCGCGTACGGGCAGTCCGTTCGGGGTGGCGGCGGGGGCGGCCTGCGGCGGCTGCGGGGCGGCCTGAGCGGTGGTGGGCCGCACGGGAGGCGCCGCCGCGTCGGCCTGCGGCAGCTCGGCGGCGGCGGGGGCCTGCGGGTACACGGGGATCTCCTCGGCCGCCGGGGCGGGCTCGGCGGGGAGCGGCGCGGGCGTCGGGCCGGGGACCCGGCCCGCGGGCTGCTGCGGAGCGGGGTCACGCTGCTGGGCGAGGAGCTGCGGGGGCAGCAGGACCACCACGCCCGTACCGCCGCGCGAGGACGGGCGGAAGTTGACGCTCATGCCGTACTTGGCGGCGAGACGGCCGACCACGGCGAGACCGAGGCGGGTGCCCTGGAGCGAGGCCAGGTCCGTCACCTTCCCGGAGACGGCCTCCTCCGCCCGGCGCATCGCCGCGTCGGCCATCTTCAGACCGCTGTCCTCGATGGTCACGACGATCCCGGCGCTGCGCTCCTCCACATAGACATGCACCTCATCGATGGGCGGGGAGAAGTTCGCCGCGTTGTCCATGAGCTCGGCGAGCAGGTGCATGACGCTCTCGGCGGCGAATCCGGCGACCGCCACGGTCGTGGAGCAGTGCAGCCGCACCCGCTGGTAGGCGGAGATCCGGCCGACGGCGCCGCGCAGGATGCTCTCCATGACGATCGGCTTGTTCCACGCGCGACTGGACCGACCGCCCATCAGCAGCGCCAACCGGTCGGTCATGAGCCCCAGTTGGGACGTGCTGTGGTCCAGCCTCAGCAGATCGCCGAAGACCTCGACGCCGTGGCGCTCCTGCATGTCCCGCAGATCGGCGAGCATGCTCACGGACTTGGCCTGTACGCGGCTCAGCGCCTTGGCGGAGGCGGCCTGCGCGGCGGCGGCGCGGCGCTCGCTGTGGGCGAGTTCGCGGACGAACGATTCGGCGGGCACGCGCAGCAGGGGGTTTCGCGGCCACTGGAGCCCGGCCAGGACGGTGTCGGCGGAGGCCCCCTCGCGCAGCTGCGCGATCGCGGCGGGCAGCGTGACCGCGGTGAGTTCCTCGAACTCCTCGGTGGCCTGGGACAGCTGCCTCTGCGCCTCGTCCCGCTGCGACCGCACGGCGTCGGCCTGCCGCACCGACTCCTCCACCACCGACGCGAACACGTGGGTGAGCTGGCGCAGTTGGGCATCCGACGGCGGAGCCGTGTGCGCCAGGGCCTCGGTCGCGCCCGCACCGTCACGAAGCTGCTTCACGAGCATCGGGAGGGTGACGTTCACCAGATGCGCGGACTCGGCGCCCTGGCGCCCCAGTTGCGCCTTGAGGGCCTCGATGTCGGCGTGCTCGGCGTCGGCCGTCCGCCGGATCCGCCGGACGGCCGAGGAGCTGACGAGCAGACAGACGGCCAGGCACAGCCAGCCGACCAGGATCGAGGCCACGGTCCAGCCACGGGCCTCGGCGGGCGCCGCGACGCCCGCGACGGCACCGGCCCCACCGGTCACGGCCAGCACGACCAGGGGCACGGTCCACGCGGGGCGCCGCGCCTTCGCTATTCGGCGTGGGCTGGGAGGAGCAGGCACTGACATTCAGCGGTCCCTCGGTCCTTGAGTGCAGGAGAACAACGGGCCGACCGACTGCGCGTCGGTCGCAGGACCGGAGAGGAACGCCAAGAGGACGTCGATCTTCCGGACCACACAGCACGCCATGCTAGCGATGTCGGGGAGCGTGAAAGCCGGGGAGGTGGAACAGTGCGCTCCGGTGGCGAGTTCGTCGTGATCTCGCCCCCTCGAACATGGCTCGGTGGTAGAGGAGTTCGACTCATCATTCGACTCATCAGGGGCGCTCCCACGGCGATTCAGCTCCCGTGAGAGGGCGATAGCCGCCCCCTCCGCACACGTGAACGGTTCATCAAAGAAGCACTCTTTCTCCACGTGGCCCCAGCCGCGGATGCCCGGGACGCACGCGGGGCGCGTCCCGCCGGGCCGAGCCGCCGGTACCGCGGATGCTGCGCCTAGCCGTCTTCCGGCAAGTGGAAATAGACGGTCCCGGACCACCAGGGGCCGTGCTCGGTCGCCTCCGACTCGATCACCACGTCCTGGACCTCGGCGGGTCCCAACGCCTCGATGGCATCGGCCAGCCGCCGCAAGAGGGCGGGAACGCTGTCGCAGCCCGGGCCGGCGGGGTTGGCCTGAGAGAAATGCCGCACGGTCCAATGCCTCGGTGTCTCGATCACGGATAGATCGTAAGGCCGGTGACGGCACCCGCGGCCGCGCATGACGAGGCGCCGATCACCCGGGCCGCCCGAGGCGCTATCCTGTGGCCGCGGCCGCCGACATAGCCCCGTAACCTGCGGCTTTTCCGGTCGAAACGGCCGCGTCGCAGAGGCAGAAAGTACAGGTTGTGGACTACCAGGCCGTTCTCGAAGAAGTCGCCGCCTTCGCCCGGCCGCTGGTGGGCCGCGGCCAGGTGGCCCAGTACATCCCGGCGCTCGCGGACGTGGACGCCGAGCGCTTCGGCATGGCGGTCGCCGACGTCAACGGCGAGGTGCACGGGGTGGGCGACTGGGAGGAGCCGTTCTCCGTCCAGTCCATCTCGAAGGCCTTCAGCCTCGCCCTCGTCCTCGCGGAGGGCGGCGAGCGGATCTGGGACCGGGTCGGCACGGAGCCGTCCGGCAACCCCTTCAACTCGCTGGTCCAGCTCGAGTACGAGAACGGCATCCCGCGCAACCCCTTCATCAACGCCGGCGCCCTGGTCGTCACCGACCGGCTGCAGAGCCTCACCGGAGACGCCGGCACGACGATGCTGGAGTTCCTGCGCGCGGAGAGCGGCAACCCGCATGTCGCCTTCGATCCGGTGGTGGCGGCCTCCGAGGCAGAGCACGGCGACCGCAACGCGGCTCTCGCGCACTTCATGGCGAGCTACGGCAACCTCGACAATCCCGTGACCACGGTCCTTGAGCACTACTTCCGGCAGTGCGCGATCCGGATGAGCTGTCGCGACCTCGCGCTCGCGGCGGCCTTCCTGGCCCGGCACGGGCTGCGCCGCGACGGCACGCGCCTGCTGCCGGCGCGCGAGGCGAAGCAGGTCAACGCGGTCATGCTCACCTGCGGTACCTACGACGCGGCGGGCAGCTTCGCCTACCGCGTCGGCCTGCCGGGCAAGAGCGGCGTGGGCGGCGGCATCGTCGCGGTGATCCCGGGCCGCTGCACCCTGTGCGTCTGGAGCCCGGGCCTGGACACGTACGGCAACTCCGTGGCGGGCGTGGCGGCACTCGACCACTTCACCACGGTGACGGGCTGGTCGGTGTTCTAGGGCCTGTCTGACAATTCCCGCCTGCCTCGCGACGCCATGCACGCACTCTCGCCGCACCGGGCGCAGAGCCAAGTACATCCAGTACGAGGACCTACGCCCGGCACGCCGAGAGCACGCACCTGACGCCGCGAGGCCGCCCTCCGGGCGACGACGCGAATTGTCAGACAGGCCCTAGCCGGCGTCCCGCCGCTCATCGGATGCGGCAGTCCTCCTCCGTGAGCCGTGCGGTGTCGCCCGCCCTGCGGCTGCACACCTCCGCGGAGCGGTACGTGTCGCCGCCCTCCTGGCGCCGCACCTCCACCAGCGCGATGCTGTGCCCCGCGCGTGCCTCGTACAGTGGGGCCCTGGTGAAGTCGATGGTGCCCGTGGCCAGCGACTTCACGCTGACGTTGCGCAGATTCACCCAGGTCGACGCGCGGTTGTGCGGGGCTTTGCCTGCCGCGGTGTGCAGCGCTTTGGTCGCGTCGTGCGAGAGGGCCGCCTGTCCGCTGGCGAGTTGGGGACTGTCCGGGCCGATCGTGCCGGGGAAGGACTCGGGAAAAGCCTTCTGGGCGTCCGCGTAGAAGTCCGTGTCCCCCGGACCGCTCATCTTCGCCAGGGTCACGTGGTACAGCGTCACGTTGGGACCCACCCGCTCCTTGTCGGGAGCGAACCGCGCCTTGGAGAGGTCGTCCCCGGTGAGGATCGTCATGTCCTCCTTGCAGCCCTTCTCCTCGCCCAGCTCGCTCATCAGGGACCGGAGATCCTCGACACGCCCCGCGAAGTAGATGACCGCGGGAACGTCCTCGCGTTTGCAGATGGTTTCGGCCTGCTCGCCCATCTGCGGGGTGCCGTTCGGCACGTCGTACGCGAGGAGGTCCTGCATGGTGAAACCCTCTCGCGCCAGCATCCGCCCCCCGAACCTGGCCTGCGCCTGTGTGTAGGCGTCCGTACGCCCCTCCCTCTCCTTCTGCGTCCCCGTTCCCTTGTCGGGCTGCTTCCGCGCCAGGACGAGCGCGGACTGATCACTGCCGGGCGTACGCAACTGCCTGGCGATCAGCCCGAGTTGCTCCGCCTGCCAGTCGTCGGGTGCGGCGAGGCTGAACCAGTTCGCGAGCTTCTTCGGCAGCTCGGAGGAGGAATTGGTGCCCGACACCACGGGAAGCCCGGCTTCCGCGAGGCGTTCCACGGTCTCCTTGCCGGAGCGCAGATTCCGGCCGATGCCGACCACCCCGATCAGGGTGGGATCGGTGTCAGCGTAGGCGGCGATCTTGTCGGCCATCGTGACCTGGTGCTGCATGTCCACGCCGCCGTTGGCCACCAGCACGCGCAGCTTCCGCGACGACGTGTCGTTGATCGCCTTCTGGGCCACATGAACCCCGGCCAGTTCCTCGATGCCCTTCACGGGCGAGGGAGCGCCGTCCGGATCGGAACTCAGCGGGCCCGCGTACACCACCGTCACGAACGGGCCCGAGCCTTCCCGTACCTCCATGTTCTCGTCGTGTACGGCTTCCTCCAGTTCCGCGACGGTCCACGAGGAGGGCTCGGCCCCGGCGCTCATGGGCCGCTTCTCGTCCCGCTTGTCCGAGAGCCAGTCGGAGAAGCGCACACCGCCGGTGGCCAGCCCGATGCACTCCATCTGATCGCCCCGCCCGGACTCCTTCTTCTCCGTGTACGTGTTCGCCGTGAGGACTCCGGAGGCGCAGTGCTCCCTGTCAAGCGACAGGGCCCGCCAGCCCATCAGAGCCGCGGCAAGACACGCGACCAGCACCAGCGAATGCAGCGCCCAGACCACCCGGGCCACCGTGGGGCGGTTCGACGCCTTGACGCAGTGCCGGTCGCGTTCGCGCAGTGTCGTCAGCTCGTGCGACGGCAACGGCAGCGTCAGAACCCACGGCAGCGTGCTCTCCCCGCTCGGCGACTGCGTGCTCCGCAGGCTCCCCGCCCAGTCCCTGTACCGCATGCGCATCCGGCTCAGTCCCTCGGCCCGCGCCGGTCCGCGCCCCGGAGCCGCCGCGCTGCCCGCACGGGGCTTGAGGCGCTCGACGTCGCGGGCCGCGACCCCGGCCAGGACCAACAGGGGGTCCAGCTCGCTGCGCCTGCTGCGTACGTCGCTGATGGCGCGGATCAGTTCGATGCCACCGTTGGAGTTGCTGATCCGCGGCAGGAACAGCAGCGGCGGGCGCGAGCGCTTGAATCCGCGCAGGTCCCAGCTCCACCGGGTGTGACTGTCACGCAGGTCTTCCAGCATGGCAAGTACGTAGAGCTGAATCCTGGAACCCTCGCGCTCGTCGAGGAGCCACCCCGCGACGTCGTAGGCGCGCGACGCGATGGCCTTCCAGGAGCGGATCGGCCTCAGGATCGAGGTGTCGGTGGGCTGTTCACGCGAAGCGACCGAGAGGAAGGTGGTCGTCAGGAACCACTTGCTCTCCCTGCGCAGCCAGAGGAACAGCGGCGCACGGCCGGGCATGTGGTTGAGCAGGATCAGCGCCAGCAGGATGCCGAGGCCCCAGCCCAGCGAGGCGTACCACTCACTACGCGCGAACAGCGCCCCGAGCCCGGCCACCACGCTCGCCGGCAGAACGTTCCCCATGTCCACGAAGCGCAGCCCGAAGCCGGTGCGCAGGCCGGTCCGGGAACCGGGCACGGCGGCCGGGCGCCAACGCTGCTTCGCCAGTTGCTTGAGCAGCTTGCGCTGCGTCTCTTCCGCTTCGGTGTGCTGACGGCCGTCGTCGGTGCGCGGCCACGCGCCGCCCTCGCTCCGGGCGGCGTCCTCGATGGCCTGGATGAGGCCGAGCCGGGGGAAGGCGTAGCGGCGGTAGAGGGATGAGCGGCGACGCCCGGATGAGCGGGTGCCGTCCCAGCCGCTCAGGTCGCGCAGCAGCGAGGCCGCGCGTGCCGTCGGGTCGTCGCCCTCCCCGCACACCTCGGCGTCGACCACGGCACACCAGCTCCGGTGCTCGCGCTGCACCTCCGCCAGCTCTTTGACCAGGGCGAATACGGCACCGTCGGCCGCGTCGTCCTCGGCATGCACGACGACGACCGGCATGGGCGGCGCGCTGGTCCGGAACTCGTGGATCCGGTCCTCCAGCTCCTGCTGGACGTCGATACCGGCCTCGGTCGACATGGCATGCCCCGCCCGGCACTCCAGCGGTCTGTCGTTCTGCCCCCTGCTCATCTCAACCCTCCGTCAGAACGGACGAATTGTGAGAATAGCGGCTGGGGCACGAGGTGCGGCCCACGTCACCACGCGAGGCGCCGACGATCAGGGCGGGCCACTCGCCGAACGCACGTTCTGAGCCAACCGCGATACCCGGGGCCTGGCGCCGTCGTTGACGGCAGCCCTGCTCAACTGCCGTACCGCCGGGGAAGTTACTCCATGGATAAGCTCGGTAACGGTGCGTGTAGGGTGCTCTCGTTACCAGGAAGGAGGGCGACCTCTCGCATGAGACTGTCCTGTGCCGACGAGATGTTGTTGCTCAACGGATGCCCGGGCGTCATCGGGCTGGCGGTGGTCTTCTCCGGTGGGCAGCCCGACGTGGAACAGGTGCGGGCGCGCGTCGCCGAGAGATGGACCGGCCTGGAGCGGATGAACTGCGTGCTCGACCGCGCGCCGGGCGACGCCGGGACGCGGCGCGGAAGACTGTTCGCACGCCGTGGCCGCCTGCGGTGGACCGTGCCGGGGTCGTTCGATCCCGCCGTCCATGTGACTGTCGCCCGGAGCAAGTTGGACGACTTGTGGGCGCAGAGCGTGGACCGGCCGCTCGACGGCGAGGCCCCGCCCTGGCGGCTCTTCGTGGTTCCGGACGCGGCGCACGGCGGCGGTTTCGCCCTGGCGCTCGTGGCCCAGCACGAGCTGCTCGACGGACGTTCCCTGGCGACGCTGATGCGCTCGCTCATGGACAGCCCCGCGACGACGAGGGTGTCGGCGCGTCCGGCGCCGCTCACCCGTACCGGACTGCGCGCGGCGGGCAGGGAGCTCAGGGTGATGGCGGCCGCCGGACAGGCCCTCCCGATGCGGTCGCCCCGGGAGACGTACTCCTCGATCGCGGTGTGTGAACTGCCCGCGCAGACAGTGCGGTCCGCCCGTCGGCAGCCCCCCGACGGCCGCGGCGCCACCCTGAACGAACTGCTGGTCGGTGCGGTGGCCGGGGCGCTGCGCGCTGAGTACGGGCCGGTGCCGGGGTGGCGGCAGCGGGCGGAACCGGTGTACACGGCCGTCCCGTGCGACCTGCGTACCCGGGCGAACCCGAGGGAACTGGGCAACACCCTCACGGCGGTCCGGGTTCCGTTGCCCGTCGAGGTGGAAGGACCCGTGGCACGGCTGCGGGCGTGCCAGGCCGCGATGGCCACGGTCCCCGAGAGGGCCGCCGTCCACGCCGGTGTGCTGTTCCCCGCCGCGGAAGCGGTTCGGCGGACAGGGCCGTGGGTGACCAGGCTCCTGGCAGGCCGCGGCCGCCGCTCGTGCTTCGCGGCGGCCGCGACCACAGCCATGAAGTGGCCCGGCGGGGCGAGCACGTTCGAGGGTCGCCGACTCGTGCGCACCGTGGGGCTGCCGCCCTTGCGGTACCCGGGCACCGTCAGCTTCGCCCTGGCCCAGGCGGGGGACGCGTTCACGCTCACCGCGGTGGGCAACGCCCGCCCGGACGACGCGAGACGGCTCGCCGACGCGGTCCTCACGGAATTCGAGACATGGGCTCGGGCGGCGACGCCATCACTCTGAGCCGGCCCTGACAGCACCAGGAGATGGAGGCAGTTGCATGGATGTGGAACACGGCGACGCAGACGTATGGGAGACGCTGCGCCCGCTCTGCGCGCGGGTGATGTCGGTGCCGCCGGAGGCTGTTGTGCCGCAGGCCCGGCTCGTTGCCGACCTGGGTGCCGACAGCCTCGACATCACCGAACTGGAAGCGGCGTCCGAGGACGTATTCGGCGTCTCCCTCAAAGGCGCCGACAAGTCCGGGGTGTCCACCGCGGGTGACGTCGCCGACCTCATCGTGCGGCTGCGCGCCCACGAGGCCCACAGCCCTCTCGCCCGATGAGCGGCCGACCGGCCGTCGCCGTCACAGGGATGGGTGTCCGCTGCGCCGCCGGGGCGACTCCGGCGGCACTGTGGGAGAGCCTGATCACGCGCCGCCCCGCGATCTCGCCGCACGCCTTCGACGACGAAGGCACCGTCGTGGGCCCGGCGTCCGTCATGACCGGCTTCGACCCGACCGGCTACCTCTCGCCCAAGGAGGTGCGGCGGGCCGACCGGTCGGCACAGCTGGCGGTGTGCGCGGCCATGGACGCCGTGGAGGACGCAGGCGGGCTCCAAGTCCCGCCCGGGCGGCGGGCGGTGATCACCGGCACCGCCTACGGAGGGCTGGTCAGCCAGGAGAACGGCATCGGACATCCCGACGTGCTCTATGTGCCCCGGCTGATGAACAACGCGGGCGCGTACTGGGTCGGCGCCCGGCTCGGTATCACGGGCCCCAGCCTGACGGTCTCCACCGCCTGCGCGGCCGGTACCCACGCGGTGGGTGAGGCGATGCAGATGATCCGGTCCGGGTGCGCGGACGTGGTGGTGGCGGGAGGACACGAGAGCCCCCTGACCCCCACGACGGCACTCGCCTTCGGGCGGTCCGGCGCGATGGCCACCGACTTCGACGAGTCCGGCGCCGCGTCACGGCCGTTCGACGCCGCACGGCACGGATTCGTCCTCGCCGAAGGGGCCGGGTTCCTGGTCATCGAGCGGCTGGACCTCGCCCGGGCGCGGGGCGCCCGGATCCACGCCACACTGACCGGCTACGGGCGCAACTCCGACGCCCACCACCTCACGGCACCGCACCCCGACGGCGAGGGCGCCCGGGCGTGCATGGAGCAGGCGCTCGCCGACGCCGGTACGACGGCGCGCGCCGTCACCCACGTCGACGCGCACGGTACCGGCACCGAGCTGAACGACCTGGCGGAGGCGCGGGCCATCGCCGCGCTGTTCGGCCCCGGCGCGGTGCCGGTCACCGCTCCGAAGTCGGTGATCGGGCATGCCCTGGGGGCGGCTGGGGCACTGGAAGCCGTGATCACGGTCTTGTCCGTACGGGAAGGACTCGCGCCGCCGACCGCGTCCCTCACCCAGCTGGACCCCCGGTGCGACATCGACGTCGTCACCACCGAACCACGCAAGATCTCGAACGGGCCGGTGATCAGCAACAGCTTCGCCTTCGGCGGCCACAACGCCTGCGTCGTGTTCGACTCATCCCACGACTGAGTACTGAAGGAGGCTTCGGAGCATGAGGCTGACGGCCGTCGAAGAGGGGCACCTGCGCAATGGGCTGCCGGGGACGATCGGCATCGCCGCGGTGTTTCCCGGAGCGCGGTTCGACCTGGCGGAGGTGCGCTCCCGTGTCCGTGACCGGTGGGGCGGACTCGACCGGATGAAGTTGGTCGTCGAGGCCCCCACCGGGCCGACGGCACTGTTCGGCCACCGGTGGGCAGTGGGCCGGGCGTTCGATCCCGCCGCGCACGTCACCGCCACGGACCAGGAACTGGAATCCGTGTTCGCCGACGGCGTCGGTCACCCCCTGCCGCCCGGACGGCCCCCCTGGCGGCTCCTTGTCACGCCGCAGTCCCTCGTGCTGCTCGCCCATCACGCGCTGCTGGACGGCCGCTCCCTGGAGACCCTCTTCCGGCTGCTGATGGACGACGCGGCACCGCCGCCCCCTTCCGGACCGGCCGCGGCACACTCGCCCGCGATCGCCCGACAGCGCCCCGGCCTCCGCCCCGGCGGCATCGGCAGGGAGCTGCGCCGCATCGGGGCCCAGGGCCGGCGCCTCCCCGCGGTGCCTCACAGTGGAGCGCGGCCGTCGGTGGCCGTGGTCGAACTGGACCCGGAGATGATGCGTGCCGCTCGCCGCCGGCCGGCCGACGGACGCGGGGCGACGCTCAACGAACTGCTGCTCGGCTCGTACGCCGGTGCCCTCCGCGCCTGCTACGGCCCGCTGCCCTCCTGGCCCGCTGGACCGGCCCCCTTCTACGCCACCGTGCCGGTCGACCTGCGGACCCGCGCCGACGCCCAGCGGCTCGGCAACGGAGTGACCGCGCTGCGCATCCCGCTGCCCATCGACAGCGAGTCCCCGGTCACCCGGCTGAAGGTGTGCCAGGACCTGGTCGCGGCGTTCGACCACCGCAGCGACGCCCACCGCGCGATCCTTCCCGCGCTCAAGGCCGTCGCCCACGCCGTGCCGTGGCTGGCGGGGGTGATGGCCAGGAACCTGGCCCGCCCCGAGGCGACCACGAGTCTGTGCACCGCCTTCAAGTGGCGGGGCAGCCCCAGCCACTTCCTCGGCAGTCCCTTGGCGCGCGTCGTACCGATGCCCCAACTCGCCCCGCCGGGCACGGCGAACCTCTGCCTCGTCCACACCGCCGACGCCTACACCCTCACCGTCGTGAGCCACCTGGGGCCGGGGGACGCCGGGATGCTCGGCGAGGCCGTGGCCCAAGACCTCAAGGCGGTCGCGGCGTCCGGCACGTCCGCCGGTTAGCGTTGCCGCCGCGCGGCGCCGGTAGCGGTGCGCGGCCGGGGCCGGCGGATGAAGAGCGAGCTGGTCCCGCCGGATGCCGGCCCCGGAACGCCCAGCACACGCTCGGCTGGGCCGCTACGGTTGGGCATCAGCTCCGGTGCCGACCACGCCGACGCGTTCGGCGGTGCGGCGCACACGGGGCGGTACGGGTGATGGTGGGGGAGTGGAGCAGAGGACAGACACCGGGATTTTCACCCGCGGGTTCGGGGCGCCGCCGCGTGACGGCGCCCCGAACGCCGTACTCGTACACGGGCTCGGGCTCTCGGGGCGGTACCTCGTGCCCCTGGCGCGGCGGCTGGCCGCGAGCGGCACGACCGTCCTGGTACCCGACCTGCCGGGCAACGCGCGATCCCGCGCCGCCGCGCGCCGCGCACTCGACGTAGGGCAGCTCGCTGACGCCTTGGCGCACTGGCACCGGCAGCTGTCCCTGGGGCCGAGCTGCCTCGTGGCCAACTCGGTCGGCTGCCAGGTGACCGCGGCCCTCACCGCCCGCCACCCGGACCTGGTGAGCCGGATGGTCCTGGTCGGCCCGGCCCTCGAACCGAGGACATTCGGCCCGCGCCAGTTCGCACGGCTGCTCGCGGACGTGCCCCGGGAGCCCTTCTCACTGCTCCCGCTGGCCGCGGCGGACTATCTGGTGACCGGGCTGCCGCGCTGCGCCGCGTCCTTCCGCAGCGCCCTGCGCGACGCGGCCGAGTCGTTCGAGGGGAACCTGGCCCGGGTCCACGCGCCGACGCTCGTCGTACGGGGATCGGGTGACACCATCGCCTCCGCCGCCTGGATCAGGCACGTGGCGCGGGTCGTCGGCGACGGACGAACGGCCGAGATGCCAGGCGTGGCCCACGCGGCCCACTACAGCGCGCCGGACGCCATGGCGGCGCTCATCGAAAAGTTCACGGAGGGAGAGCTGTCATGAAGCGGCCGAGTACGACCGACTCCTCACGGCAGCCCCGGCACACGGAACGACCGTCGCCCTGGCTGCGCCTGCTGCCCGGCATCTCGCCGAAGCGCCGCGGCTTCGTGCTGGCCTGGTGGGGATTCGCGCTCACCTTCGGCGGGATGCGGCTGCTCACCTGGCTCATCCACATCGATGTGGCCGGGGTGGGCGACGTCCAGGCCGGTGGGCTGCACATCCACCACTACGTGTGGGGCATCCTGCTGCTCGCGGCGGTGGGCGCGGCGGGCCTCGCGGAGCGCTCGGCGCGGGCACGCGCCTGGATGGGGCTCGCCTACGGGGTGGGCCTCGCCCTCATCGTCGACGAGGCCGCGCTGCTGATCAGTCTGGAAGACGTGTACTGGGACACCGAGGGCGGCATCAGTATCGCCCTGGCCATCGCCGTGATCGCCGTCGCGGGCAGTGTGCTGGCGATGACGCGGGGGCGGCGCGCCTCCAGGCGGGACCGGGGCGAGAGCTGAGCCGGTGAAGCCCGGTCGCCCGGTGGTCAGGTAACCGGCGCGTCGGGGGCCGGGCGGCGCCGGTCCAGGATTCCCTCGACGATTCGCATCAGCCGATCCGGCACCTGATCGATGCTTCCGTTCTGCGTGCTGACCTGCGCGCCTTCGAGTACGAAGGTGATCTCGGCCGCGGCCTGTTCGGGATCGGGCAAGCCGGCCTCGGCGCACATGCCCACGAGTCTGCGGGTCTGCTCGGCCTTGTGCTTCTCGATCACTTGCCGTGCGGGATGGGAGCGGTCGGGCAGTTCGGCGAGGGAGTTGATGAACGGACAGCCCCGGTGCGAGATCGTCGGCAGTCCCTCGGCGATGAAGCGGGCCAGGCCGCGGATCTGTTCCCTGGGCCGGCCTGGATGGTCGGCCTCGACCCGGTCGAAGGCGGCCTGGTAATCGGCGGCGAGGATCCGCAACCACTCCGCCACCAGCGCGTCCTTGGTCTCGAAGTGCCGGTAGATGGCCATTTTGGTGGTCTCGGCCTTCTCAGCGATCGCCTGGACGCCTACCCGCCGGATCCCCTCGCTCTGGAAGAGCTCTTCCGCCGCGTCGAGGATGCGCTCACGAGGCGGCAGTTTCGCCACCCTGCCCGGCCTGCTGGTGGTCGATGCCATGACTGCTCCGTGACGTCCGTTCCGTCGTGGGCGGCTCCTGCCCGGCCACCGCCTGTTACGGTACCAGCCCAACCCATTCGATACCGCTCGGTATCGTCAGGGACTCAACGGTATCGACTTGCCCTTCTGGGAGTGACAGTGAGAATCACCGAGTACGTGAGCTTCGACGCGGTCGGACTCGCCGAGCTGGTGGCCCGGGGCGAAGTGACCCCCGCCGAACTGGAGGCCACCGCACGCGAGGCCGCGCGGGCGGTCAACCCGCGGATCAACGCCATCGTCGAGACCTGGCCGGCCGACGACGAACCCATACCCGGCAGCTCACCGCTGGCCGGGGTCCCTTTCCTGATCAAGGACATCGGAGTCTCCATGGCCGGGAGGCGGATGGAGCTGGGCAGCCGTCTCGCGGCAGGCAACGTCGCCGCCGCCGACTCCTCCCTGATGCTGCGCTTCCGCCGCGCCGGCCTCGTGACGTTCGGACGTACGTCGACACCGGAGATGGCCTACAGCAACACGACGGAACCCGTGCTGTACGGCGCGACCCGCAACCCGTGGGACCCGGCGCGCGGCGCGGGCGGATCCAGCGGGGGTGCGGGCGCGGCAGTCGCCGCCGGGGTGGTGCCGATCGCACACGCCACCGACGCCGCGGGCTCGATCCGCATCCCCGCGGCCTGCAACGGCCTCTTCGGGTTGAAGCCGACCCGTGGCCGGGTCTCCGCGGGCCCCTTCTTCGACGAGGTCTTCAACGGTCTCGCCGTGCAGGGCAGCGTCAGCCGCACGGTACGAGACAGCGCGGCGCTGCTCGACCAGATCCGCGGCCCGGAACCGGGCGACCCCTACTTCGCACAGGAGCCGTCCCGGCCGTACGCGGAGGAAGTCACCCGCCCTCCGGGCACGCTGCGGATCGGTGTCCTCGGCCAGGCATGGGGTGGACACCGCACCACCGCGCCCGTGGTCGACGCCCTCTCCCGCACCGTGCGCCTGCTCGAATCCCTCGGCCATCAGGTGGAGGAGGTCAAGGTCGACCTCGGGGTCGACTGGGAGGAGTTCGTCCTGGCGAGCTCCCACCAGTGGACGGCGAATCTCACGGCTTCGATCGACGAACTGGCTGCCGCCTTCGGCCGGCCCATCGACGACTCGACCCTTGAGCCGCCCATTCTCGCCAGCTACCACTACGGGCAGCGGGTGAGCGGCGCCCAGTTCGTCACCGCGCTCGCCGTCCGGAACCGGGTGGCTCGCAGCCTGGCACGGTACTTCGCCGCTCACGACATGCTGCTCACGCCGACCCTGCCGGAGCTCCCCGTTCCCCTGGGCACTCATGCCGAGGGCGCGGAGGCACTGGACGGCCTTGGCTGGCTTCGCCGCCTCTTCGACCTCTCGCCGTTCACCGTGGCGTTCAATGTGGCGGGCACGCCCGCGATGTCGGTGCCTGTGACGGCCGACGCCGAGACAGGGCTGCCGGTCGGCATGCAGTTCGCCGCCGGTTACGGACTCGAAAGCCGCCTCTTCCGTCTCGCCGGCCAACTCGAACAGGCCGGCCCGTGGTCGGACCGGACCCCCAAGGTCTGGGCAGGGAACCACAGGGGCCACTGAGGGCGCCCCGAACGGCTCCGGCCCCTCCCGATGTCATATCGGAAGGGGCCGGTTCTCGTAGCGGGGACAGGATTTGAACCTGCGACCTCTGGGTTATGAGCCCAGCGAGCTACCGAGCTGCTCCACCCCGCGTCGGTGAACCCCACTCTACGTCAGGTGAACGGCTGCGAATGACCACTCCGGGCTGTCAGCCGACCAGCGGCCCGGCCTACGACTGAGCTGGTCGCAAGGCGCCTGCGATGACGGTGGTCACCATCTTGCGGACGGCGGCGATCTGCGGCGGGGCGCTCCCCCGGTCGGCGAACAGCAGGTGCCCGGCCCCGACGAGAGTGGGGGCGAGCGTGTCGATGTCGGCGTCACCGGCCAGGCGCCCCGACTCCCGCTCGGCAGTGAGATAGGCGGCGATCATGGCGGCGCCTTGCACGGCCGGCGGGATACCGGTCAGACCGGCCTCGCGCAGCCGGGCGCGGAGGCCGTCACGGAAGGTGATGAGCGCGACGATTGCCACCGTGACCGGCTCGAACAGGTCCTGAAGCGCGTCGGCGAGATTGTCCACCACGCTGCCGGTGCCGGCGGCCGCACGCAGAGTCGTGGTCCGCTCCTCGATGCCGCGGACGCGGTCGAGGACCAGTTCCGCCAGGAAGGCGTCGAAGTCGGTGAAGTGCCGGTGCAGCACACCCTTGGCACAGTTCGCCTCCTCCGTGACCGCCCTGCTGGTCAACGCGCCGGGCCCGTCCCGAAGCAGGACGCGCTCGGCGGCTTCGAACAACTGGCCGCGCACGTTGTGGATGTGCACCCCTGACGGCATTGTGCTCCCTTTCCGCGCCGCCCCGCCTTAACAAGTGGGCAAGCGCCCATTAAAGTGGGCGCATGCCCATTTTACCGCAGGGCCAGCCGGACGAGTCCGGACCCGAGCCCCACCACCACCGGCGGACAGCCGAGTCGTTCGGAGTGGACGCCGAACGCTACGACCGCGCCCGACCGCCGTATCCCCAGGCCCTGGTGGACGGAATCGTCGCGGCAAGCCCCGGCCGACATGTCCTCGACGTCGGAGCCGGGACCGGCATCGAGGCCCGGCAATTCCAGGCGGCCGGCTGCACGGTGCTCGGTGTCGAGCCGGACGAGCGGATGGCCGCCTTCGCGCGCCGCAGCCGGGTCGAGGTCGAGGTCGCCAGGTTCGAGGACTGGCAGCCGGCCGGACGGCAGTTCGACGCGGTCATCGCCGGCACCGCCTGGCACTGGGTGGACCCCGTCGCCGGCGCGGCCAAGGCGGCCCAGGTGCTCCGGCCCGGCGGCCGACTCGCCCCCTTCCACCACGTCCCCCAACTCCCGGCCGAGGTGATCGACGCCCTCGCCGAAGCGCTCCAACGTGTCGCCCCCGATTGCCCGTTCAACCCCGGCCTGCTGAGAGGCTCGGCCGTGGACGCGTACCAGCCGCTGTTCGCGAAAATCGCCGACGGGATCCGCCGGACCGGCGACTTCAGCGAGCCCGAACAGTGGCGCTTCGCCTGGGAGCGCACCTACTCCCGGGAAGAGTGGCTCGACCAGCTCCCCACCTTCGGCGGCCTCACCCAACTCCCCCCAGACGAAATGGCCGAGGTCCTGGACAGCGCCGGGACCGCGATCGACAAGCTCGGCGGCCACGCCACCATGCCCTGCACATCCGTCGTGATCACCTCGACCCGCTCCAGCCACACGATTGCCGAGGATCAGCCCTCGGCCCACCGCTGACGCACTCCGATCTGTCAGCGCTCGCGGTTCCAGAAGCCGAGGTTGTGTTCGCGGTAGTAGTCGACGGGGCCGATCCGGTGCGGTGCCAGTGACTGTGTGTACGGCCGTCCGACGTGGCCCGGCCGGTAAGGCGGCCAGGCGGGCAGCCCGGCGCCGCGCGGTGTGCCGGTGCGGGCGAAGGCGGCCCAGTAGCCGCTCATCGTGGCCGACAGGCGGCGTTGCGCCGGGGTGAACTTCGGCTCCGCCGTCTCGTCCTCGAACAGGTACGGGATGTCGCCCGCGTGGAAGGCGCCGAAGTCGAAGTCGCCGGGCAGCGGCAGGAACATCGGTGCGTCTCGGTCGGCGAACTCGTAGGCGTATACGGGGGCATGTCGCGCGAGCGCCTCGTGCTGGTCGTGTGTGCCACGCGCCCACATGCGGTCGGTGATGACGGTGGCCCACGCCAGCGCGGGAGACGGGTACGCGGACGTGGGGTACTCGGCGCGCACCCGCTTCGCCGGCCGCTCGCCGAACGCCGTGTGCAGCGCCCGCACGTAGTCGGCCTCGGTGAACTCTCTGCCCACCGCGTCGTACGTCATCCCGACGAACGTGCGGTGTTCGTCGCGGGTCGCGCCGGACAGGACGGGCACGCGGTGGAACCGTCCGGCGCGCAGGGCCGTCGGCGGCAGCTCGGGCAGGGTGGCGTTGCCGTATCCGAAGGCCTGGAAGGCGTTCATGATGTACGGCACCTTGAGGATCGTCTTCACGGGCAGGGTGCGCAGGCAGGCGAGCGTACGCTGCGGGCGGCGATCCCGGCAGCCCAGGGACGAGGTCATCTCGGTGGTGATGTCCTCCATCTCCCGCCCCGTCCGCCATACGTACCAGGGATATCCCGGCACGCCAGGCCCCATCGCGCCGGCCGGCATGTCCATCACGGCCTCGCCGCTCGCCATGACGGCACGGTGGAACAGCCCCCGGGAAGCGGGTGACGTCAGGTGTCCGGCCACGGCGGATGCGCCGAACGACACACCGGCCACGGTGACATTGCCGGGGTCGCCGCCAAAGGCGCGCGCGTTGTTCCGTACCCAGGTGAGGGCGGCCCGCTGGTCCTGGAGGCCGAAGGTGCCGGACCCTTGGAGACCCGGCAGGGCGAGGCCGCCGAAGACGCCGAGGCGGTAGTTGACGGTGACGACCACCAGGCCCCGCTCGGCCAGGCGGCGCCCGTCGAAGAAGGAGCCCCCGCCGACGGAGCCGTCGCCGTGGATCCATACGAGTACGGGGGCGGCCCGCCGTCGGGTCGTGGCCGGCGGCGTCGTGACGTTCAGGGCCAGGCAGTCCTCCTCCGTGCTGGAGATCTGCGCGTAGGCGGAGGGCACCTGCGGGCACAGCGGCCCGGGCTTCGTGGCGTCCCTCACCCCCTTCCACGGCCGCACCGGGCGGGGCGGCGCCCACCGGTGGCGTCCCTTGGGCGCACCCGCGTAAGGGATGCCCTGGAAGATCCGGTGCGCGCCCGACCGGGCGCCGCGGACCAGGCCCGCGTCGGTGCGCACCGTCATGTCGGTGGCGACACCGGCCGTTGCGCCGTGCCGGACCTCGGCGACCGGTGCCGGGCCGGGTTTCGCCGTGGAAGCGAACGGTGCGGAGGCCGGCGGTGCGGAGGCCAGCACGGTGAACGTCAGGGCGGTGGCCGTCGCCGCGACGGCCGCCCGATGGGGAGTTCTGCGATGGGTCACGACGAAAACCTTCCTCGCGGGCGCCTCTTCCGGCGCGGGAACGCACCGGAGACGACCTGATCGAGGCACGAGCCCAGCCGGATGGGCCCCCGCCACGGGGCAGGCGCGTGATCGCGTCTGGCGGCCGCGCGTTCCGATCACGCGCCCTACGGGTACGACGCCTCTCGCACCGGGCGAGGGGCCCAGCCCGAAGGAGCCGGACATGGCACCCACCGCACCTGATTTCGGACGCGGAATCGACCCCTACGCGCCCTACGAACCGCAGCGTGACTGCGACCCCGACGCCAAACCCGGCCTGATCGACTTCCGTGACCTGGTGCTTGCCGCCTATCCCGGTACGACCAACATGGGCATCAGCCGGGCGTGCGGCAGCGGAGGCCAGAGCGAGCACAAGGAAGGCCGCGCCTGGGACTGGGGCGTGAACGTGCAGGGCCAGGGACACCTGGCCGACGACCTGATCAACTGGCTGCACGCCACGGACCGGCACGGCAACCCGCACGCCCTCGCGCGCCGCTTCGGAATCATGTACATGATCTGGAACCGGCGCATCTGGATGGCCAATCGCCCCGACGCCGGCTGGCAGCCCTACCGAGGCGCCAACCCGCACACCAACCACATCCACTTCAGCTTCTCCTGGGCCGGTGCCCGCAGGGAGACGAGCTGGTGGAAGGGGCCTGTGGTGCCGGATCGGCGGCAGCGGCTGGCGGTGGGGATGTCGGCGGATGGTCGTGTGGAGGTGTTCCATGCGGCGGTTGACCAGATCTATCACACGTATCAGCATCAGCCGGGGGGTGAGTGGTCGGGGTGGCGGGCTTTTGGCGGGCCCGCGTCGGCGACGATCGCGTTGTCCGCGGCCCCGGATGGGCGGTTGGAGCTGTTCGCGATGAGCGGGGAGACGTTCGTGCACCGGTATCAGGCGAAGGTGTCGGGGGAGTGGGCGGACTGGTACGCGTTCGGTGGCGGTGGGGATCATCTGGCGGTGGGGCGCAATCATGACGGCCGGTTGGAGGTCTTCGCGTCCAACGCTGAGGGTGTGCATCATCGTTGGCACAACACGCCGGGTGGGACGTGGCATGACTGGCGGCCGTTGGGTGGTCCGGCGAGCGCGCGGCTCGCGGTGGCTCCCGCTTCGGACGGGCGTATCGAGGTGTTCGCTCTGACGGATGACATTTTCCGTCATACGTGTCAGACAGATCTGTCGGGGACGTGGCGGCAGTGGGTGGACTTCGGTCTGGGTGGTGAGCATCTGGCGGTGGCGAAGAACCGTGACGGGCGGCTGGAGGTGTTCGCCTCCAACTCCACCGGTGTGCATCACCGTTGGCAAAATGTGCCGGGTGGTGACTGGCATGAGTGGCGGCCGTTGGGTGGTCCTGTGGGTGCGCGGCTTGCGGTGGTGGAGTCGCATGATGAGCGCATCGAGGCGTTCGCCATGAATGACGACGTCGTGCAGCACAACTACCAGGTGGATGCTTCCGGCGCCTGGCGCACGTGGCAGGACTTCGGTGGCGGGGGCTACTTCATCCGGGCCCTGCGCAACCGCGACGGGCGCCTGGAGATCTTCGCGAACAACCCCGGTGGTGTCCATCACCGCTGGCAGCACCAGCCCGGCAGCACCTGGCACGACTGGCAGCCGATGTGACCCGGCCTCCTTCCGCAGGCCTGGCCGTCGCGGACACCGCATACCGGTGTCCGCGACGGCCGACGGGGCTGTCACAGCCTCCAGCGCAGATCCTGCTCGGGGGTGTAGCGGCACATCGTCCCGGTGGAGACGGCGCGGCGCAGGTGGGCCGCCAGCTCAGGGTGCCGCTGGTCCAGCTTGCGCAACGTGTCACGGATGCGGGCGGTGACATTCTTCCGGGCACGCTCGCGCGAGTCGCCCAGGCGGCGCGCCCGGCCTCCCAGGCCCGCGTAACGGCGCAGCTCCTCCAGCAGGTCGGCGCGCTCCTGGTCATAAGCGGCCGCGCGCCGGTCGTCCCCCTGCTCGACCGCCCGGTCGATCTCCGCCTCCAGCCGCTCCAGATGACGTCGGTACCGACTGCGCGCCTCGTCGTCCAGCACTTCGTCGGCCCCCATGCCCTGCACGGTGGCCACGGTCTCGTCGTCCGGGTTCAGGAGGCGCACGGCCGCGATGTCCTGGCCGGGCAGGCTCAGCAGGCAGTGCAGGTCACGCAGACCTTTCGCGTCGGGCATGTGCACGGTGCGACCCCCGTACGTCAGCCGCCACACCTCGCCGTTGCGGCGGAACTCGTACGCGGGGGCCGAACCGCCCTGGCCGGGCCGTGCGCCGCGGCCGTGCGGGGCCACGTGCTCGACCCGGGCGAGCAGATGCGTCATGCCGAGTTCGCGCGCCTGCGACGCCGCCTCGCCGAGCAGCGCGGCCACGTGGCGCTCGTCGTGAGCGCCCTGCGCCGAGACCGCGGCCGCCAGTTCGATACGGGCCCGCAGCGACCACGGCAGCGCGTGCAGCCGGTCGGCCGACTCGCGGGCCTCGGTGAGGTGGCGCACCGCGGAGTCCCACCGCTGCTGCGCGGCGTCGAGGACGCCCATCCAGAGCGCCGCCGGGCCGCTGATGTCCCACCCGAAGAGGGAGACCAGCCACTGGCCGGTGTACGGGGCCAGCGCGGCACGCACGTTGTCGCACCACGCCGGGTCGCCCGAAGCGGCGGCCGCCTGGGCCTGGTGGCGTAGCCACAGCGGGGTGACGCTGCGGTGGAGCACCGTGTCACCGCCGGCGCCCGCCCCCGGCCGGGGCACGGGCACTCCCCGGCCTTCGCCGGCTTCCACATCGGTGAGGGCCTCGACGAGGTCGACGTACGGGTGCTGCTGGGCCCGCAGCGTATCCAGCAGCTGCCTCGCCTCGGTGAACCTGCCCCGCAGGACGAGCAGGCTCCAGCGGTGGTGGGAGGCGAAGTACCGGTAGTAGTTGGCGCCGGGGGTGTTCATGGACTCCGAGGCGTCGAGCAGCTCCGTCGCCTCGGTGAGCCTGCCGGTCAGGGCGTGGACGATGCTGCGGTCGATCACGGTGTGCAGCCGCAGGCGGGCCGAGCCGTCGGCGGCGCCCAGGGCCACCATGGCGTGGAAGTCGTCCATGAACCGCGGGTCGCCCGCTTCGAGTGCGGCGACCCACCGCATCGACATCGCCACGTGCTCCGTCCACAGGTCGCCGCGCCGCCGGGAGACCGCGACGAGCTCTCCCGCCAGAGCCCGCCGGTCGCCCGCCGCCCGCGGCCCACACTCCGACTGGAGCCGCGCCCACAGCCCGATGTGCAACGTGTCGTCATCGCCCGCCGCGCGGGCCCCGGCGACCACCGCGGCCGCCACCCGCCGGGCCATGGAGGACTGTGACAGCGTCGGTTCGGTTGCCGATGCCGACGCCGATACCGTTGCCGATGCAAGTGACGTACGCGGTGCGGGTGTTGGTGATCGTGGCGTCGAATCGTCGGAAGCGGCGGCGCTCTGTTGTTCGTACGCCCAGCGCAGGGCGCGCGGCTTCAGCAGCGCGGTGTCGCCTCGCCCGTCGGCGCCGTACAGGGTCAGCGCGGTCCGCCCCATCAGCAGCGGGTCCCCGAGGCTCCTCGCCGAAGTGGCCGCGTCGGCGAACACCTGCCAGGAACGCTCGTGTTCACCGAACATCTGGAGCGCCGTCCCGAAGTGGAGGGCCAGCAGCACCCGTCGCGCGGGGACCTCTTCACCGAGGCGGTCCAAGGCGCGCTCGTAGTGACCCGCAGCTTCCTCATGCGCCATACGGCTCTCCGCGTGACGCGCCGCCGAGAGCAGCAGTTCCACGGCCTCGTCGCGGTCCAGCTCCTCGAACGCGAGATGGGCATGGCGGGCCAGCTCCACCGGAAGCGTCGCGTCCTGCGCAACCGCCGTGCTCCCCAGCGCCCGTACGGCGGCCGCGTGCAGTCGGCGTACGTGCCGCGCGTCCAGACCGCCGTACAGCGTCTCGCGTACGAGGTCATGCTTGAAGAGCACCTCCCCGGATCGTTCGTGTGCCACCAGCTGGGCGTCCGCGGCCTGGGCCAGCCACCGGCGCACCTCTTCGGGCGAGGCGGCCATCACGCTCGCCAGCGTGTCGGTGCGGAACCGTCGCCCCAGCACGGACGCGGCGCCCAGGCACTCCGCCACGGCGTCGTCCAGCAGGCGCAACCGCTGCTGGAGGGAGGCGTGCAGGCCCGGCGACATCCCGCTCACTTCATGGCCGCCCGCCCACAGGCGCGCCGTCTCCTGGACGAAGAAGGGATTGCCGCCCGTCCGGCGCAGCACATCGCCCACGAGTCTGGCGTCCGGCGCGCACCCCACCGTACGGCGCATCAGTTCGGCGACGTGGGAGGCCCCGAGTCCCGTCAGAGTGAGCGTCGTGGCCCGGGTCTCCAGCGATCGGAGCCGGTCGCGCAGTGGATGGTCGGGCCGCTCGACCTCCACGGGCCTGTACGTCGCCATGATCAGCACCCGCTCCAGCGACATGTGCTGGGCCGCGAACTCCAGGAGGGCGACCGACGCCGTGTCGGCCCAGTGCACGTCTTCCAGTACGACCAGCACCGGCTGGTGCTGCGCGGCGGTCACCAGCATGGTCGTGACCGCGTCGAACAGCTCGAACTGCCCCGCTTCCTCCGCCTTGCCGCCACCGCCCAGCAGCACCTGCCACACCACACCGGCGGCCTCCGACGCGGCCTCCCACGCCCGCGCCCCCAGGGACCTGCGCAGACCCCGTATGACCTGCGTCCACGGCCAGTACCCGGGGGTGCCGTCGGCGCCCCAGCACGACCCGCGCGGCACGGCCATGCCCATGCGCCCCGCCTCGCGGACCGCGCAACCGGTGAGGGTCGTCTTGCCGATGCCCGCCTCGCCGGTGATCAGCAGCAGACCGCCGTGGCCCCCGCGGGCCCGTTCCAACTGTTCGCGCACCGAGCGCAGAAAGTCGTCCCGCCCGAGCAACGGCTGCCCGGCACCGTCCTCGGACGGCGGCACGGTCACCGCCGGCACCGGCCCCGACCGGCGTGCGCCGCACAGGCCATGCCCTCACCACCCCCGCAGCGTCCGTGTCCGGCGACAGCCGTCGTTCCGCCCGGAAGCGTAGAGCCTGTTCGAAAACCGGATCAACTCCACCAAAAGCGTGAACGGTACGGCGCGTCGGCCGGTCTCGGCACGCCGCGGAGACGTACGTGTGCGCGGAACCGCTGATGACCTGCCGTCAGCGCGCCAGGAGCTCCTGGACCGCTGCCGCGATCTCGTCGGGAGCCTCCTCAGCCATGAAGTGACCCGCGCGGCTGAGCCGGTGGTCGAGGTCCGGCGCCCACGCCTTCCACACCTGAGCGGCGTCGTAACCGAGCTGGGAGCCCCAGTCCTGTTGGACGACCGTGACCGGCATCGCCAACTGGGAACCGGCGTCGAGGTCCGCCTGGTCGTGCGCGATGTCGACACCCGCGGAGGCGCGGTAGTCGGCCACGATCGAGGGCACGGCCGCGGCGCTCGCCCGCAGGTACGCGGCGCGCACCGGGTCCGGTATCGCGGCCGGATCGCCCGCCCAGGCATCGATGAACGAGCCGAAGAACGCGTCCGCGCTGTTGGCGATCAGGGTCTCCGGCAGCCCGGGCGGCTGCGCCATGAGGAAGAGGTGGTAGCCCACCGCGGCGGAGACGCCGTGCAGCACGTTCCACATGTCCAGCGTCGGTATGACATCCAGGATGCCGAGGTGCGTGACGGTCTCCGGGTGGTCGAGTCCGGCCCGGAAGGCGACGAGGGCCCCGCGGTCGTGGCCGACGAGAGCGAAGCGGTCGTGCCCGAGCGCCGCCGCGAGCGACACGACGTCGGCGGCCATGGCGCGCTTCGCGTACACGTCGGGACTCGTGGCCGCCGGTTTGTCGCTCGCACCGTACCCGCGCAGGTCAGGGCAGATGACCGTGTGTTCGGTGGCCAGACGTCGCGCGACGTGCCGCCACATGAGGTGTGTCTGGGGAAAGCCGTGCAGCAGGACGACCGGGCTGCCGGTGCCGCCGATCGCGGCGGACAGCTCCACGCCGTCCGCGCCGGGCAGCCGGGCGTGGTCGAAGCCGGGAATGCCGAGAGTCATGTGGGGTCCTTTCCCCGAGCCGGGTGACTGACGGGTTCAGGATGTGCGGCGCCGATGAGCAGCCGATCAGTACGATGCGGCGTCGCTGAGCAGTCGATCAGCACGGCTGGGGCGGCGCGGACCGGATGCCCGAGGATGGGGGGCATGCGGATCGATGTACTTGGTGCGGTACGGGCGTGCGACGACGACGGCGGCCCGATCGCCCTGGGCGGCCCCCGGCACCGCGAGGTGCTCGCCCGGCTCGTCGCCGCGGAGGGCAGGATGGTCACCGCGGACACCCTCGTCGGCGACCTGTGGCCCGAGCCCCCGGCCCGCGCCCTCGGCGCACTGCGTACGTTCGTCGCCGCGCTCCGCCGCGCCATCGAACCTGGCAGGCCGCCCCGGACCCCGCCGCGCGTCCTCGTCACGGAAGGCACCGGCTATGCGCTGCGCCTGCCCCGCGCGGCCGTGGACGCCCACCGGTTCCAGGACGCCCTGGCACAGGCGCGCCGTTCTCCCCCTTCCCCCGAGGGTGCGGCCGCCCTCGGTGAGGCGCTCTCCTCGTGGCGCGGGCCCGCCTACGCCGATCTACCGGACGCCGCATGGGCCCAGCGGGAGAGGGCCCGGCTCGACGAACTGCGGCTGCAAGCCGTGGAACTCCGCGCCGGCCTCCTCCTTGACGCAGGCCAGGACTCCGGCGACGCAGGCGACGCAGGTCAGGGGCACGGCCTCGTCGCCGAACTGGGCGCGCACGTCGCCGAGCACCCGTGGCGCGAACCGGCCTGGGGACTGCTCGCCCGCGCCCTCTACCGCGACGGACGCCAGGCCGACGCGCTGGCCACGCTCCGCCGCGCCCGCACGATGCTCGTGGAACAGCTCGGCCTCGACCCCGGCCCCGCCCTCCAGCGCCTCGAGACGGACATCCTCAACCGGTCCGCGACCCTCGAAGCGGCACCTCGCGCCTGGCCGGGCACCGACGTCCGGCTTGGCCCCCGCACGACGGTGGAACTGGCCCGCACCCTCGCGCTCGCGGGCAGCGACGCCCTCGTCCTGTCCCGGCGCAACCGCCTCGCGGCCATCGAGGCGGCCGAACACACGGGGGACGTGGCGCTGACCGCCCGCGTCATCGGCGCCTACGACGTGCCCGCGATCTGGAGCCGGGCCGACGACCCCGGGCAGTCCCGCGCCGTCGTGTCGGCCGCCGAGCGCACGCTCACCGCGCTCGGCCCCGGCGGCCCTCCCGACCTGAGGGCCCGGCTCCTCGCCACCGTCGCCGTCGAGAGCCGCAGCGCGGACACATGCGGATCCGCCGCACAGAACGCACACCGGGCCGCGCGTCAGGCCGAAGCCCTGGCACGGAAGCTGGGGGACCCCGCGCTGCTGGCCTTCGCGCTCAACGGCGTGTTCCTGCACTCCTTCTCGCGGCCCGGGCTCGCACCGGAACGGGACGGGATCGGGGCCGAACTCGTCACGCTGTCCACCCGGCACGGCCTGCCGACCTTCGCGATACTCGGCCGACTCGTACGGATGCAGTCCGCGTCGGCTCGCGGCGACCTCACGGCCGCCGACGAGCACGCGACCGCCGCGGAGGGGATCGCCTCCGTCCACGAGTCGCCCCTCGTGTCCGTCCTCACCCTGTGGTTCCGGGCCCGCGTCACCGCCGCCCGGAGCACCGAGGAGGGCGGACCGACCGCCGCGGCGGCCGCGGCGGCCTACCGCGCCGCCGACGAAGCCCTCAAGACGGCGGGCATGCCGGGGCTGCGGCATGGCCTGCTGCCGCTCGCCCTGCTCGGCCTGCGCCTGCTGCACGACCGCCCCGCCCCCACAGGACCCCAGTACGACTGGGGGCCTCACCTGCCCTGGGCGGCACCGCTCGTACTCCTCGCCCAGCACAGGCCGGAGGAGGCGCGCGCCGCCCTCGCCGCGACGCCCGAGCCGCCGCGCGACCACCTCCAGGAGGCCCTCTGGTGCCTCACCGCCCATGCCGCCACGCGCCTCGGCGACCGCGAGAGCGCCGCGCGTGCGGCGACGGCCCTGCGTGACGCCCGGGACGAGGACGCGGGCGGCGCCAGTGGCCTGCTCACCCTCGGCCCGGTGGAGCGCTATCTCACGGAGGCCGAAGCCGTCGGCGCTGTTTGACAGACTCAGCATGCGCAGAACATCATTCCATTAATTGTTTAATGGAATCGAGAGAGGCGCTTGGTGCACATGACCCCTGCCGACAACACCGAGGCCGGCGACCCCTCGAGCGCCACCGCGCTGGAGGCCCGCGGCCTGGGCAAGCGCTACCGACGCGGCTGGGCGCTGCGCGACTGCTCCTTCCGGCTGCCCGCCGGGCGGATCTGCGGCCTCGTCGGCCCCAACGGCGCTGGAAAGAGCACCCTGTTGGGGTTGGCGACCCGCCTGGTGACCCCGACCGAGGGCGAACTGCGCGTCTTCGGCGTGCCGGTGGAAGACCCGGCCGCGATGCCCCGGTACGCGTTCCTCTCGCAGGACAAGCCGCTGTTCAAGCGGTTCACCGTGGCGGAGACCCTGCGGATGGGCGCCGAGCTCAACCCCGGCTGGGACATGGCCGCGGCGGAGCGGATCGTCCGGGCGGGGCCGGTGCCCATGGACGCCAAGGTCGGCACGCTCTCCGGTGGTCAGCGCACCCGCGTCGCGTTCGCCCTCGCCTTCGGCAAGCGGCCCGATCTCCTGCTGCTCGACGAGCCGATGGCCGACCTCGACCCGCTGGCCCGCGACGAGATGAGTTCCCTGCTGCTGTCCGAGGCCGTCGAGCGCGGCACGACGGTGGTGATGTCCTCCCACGTGCTGGCCGAGCTGGAGGACATGTGCGACTACCTCCTGGTCATCGCGGACGGCCGGCTCCGGATGGCGGGCGACACCGACGAACTGGTCCCGGCTCACGCCCTGGTGACCGGACTCGCGCCCGACGGCAAGCCGCCCGCGGACCTCACCCCGCACACGGTGGTCGAATTCCGGGCCTCCGGACGCCAGTTCCGTGCCCTCCTGCGCCCCCACGGCCCGCTCGCCCCGGACTGGGAGGTCTCCGAGCCCAGCCTGGAGGAAGTCCTGCTCGCCCACCTGCGCTCGCCGGGCACGGAACCGCTGTTCACCCAAGCCGCCCGTATCGAGGCCGAAGGAATCAACGCCGCATGAGCACCACCCTGGCCGACAGGCCGCGCACCGGAAAGCCCGCCAGGAAGCCCGGTCTGCTGCACGGCCTCACCTGGCTCGTCGTACGCCAGCACCGCACCGCCCTGTGGCTGATCGGCGCCGCGACCCTGCTCGGCGCGGCCATGATCCTCTACCGGCGCGGCGAGATGGTCTCGATGCTGGACCGGCTCGGCTGGCCCGGCAAGGACGTCGACCTGCCCAACAACCCCGAGGGATTCCAGTACGTCTCCGAGGCCATCGGCGCCCTGCCCGTCATCCTCGGTGTCTTCCTGGGCGCGCCGCTGATCGCGGGCGACCAGGAGCACGGAACCGCCCAGCTGGTCACCACCCAGTCGGTGCCCCGCCGCCGCTGGCTGGCGGCCAAGCTGATCGGCTGCCTCTCCGTGGTGCTGCTGTCCACGGCGGTGCTCGGCGCGCTGTTCACCTGGTGGTGGGAGCCGTACCGCGAGGCCCTCCCCGCGGAGTGGATGCAGGGCGAGATCTTCGACGCCACGGGTCCGATGCCGGCGGCGTTCTCCCTCTTCCTCACCTCCTGCGGCATCGCGATCGGCATGGTCCTGCGCCGGGCCCTGCCGGCGATGACGGTGACCTTCTTCTTCTCCGTGGCCGTCGAGCTCGCCTGGGGCGAGTTCCGCGACCGGCTGGCCACTCCTCGCCTGTTCACCTACCCGCTGAACGCCGACAGCCCCGCCTTCCTCGACCAGGCGGTCGAGCACGACCGGTGGATCGGCACCGCGGACGGACAGCTCTTCGGCTGGGGCACCTGCGCCGAGCAGACCGAGCGGGCCACCAACGCCTGCATCAAGGAGCACGGCATCGTCAACAACGTCGTGGAGTACTTCGGTTACGACCAGATGCCCGGCATGCAGTGGACCGGCGCGGGCCTGCTGCTCGGCGGCACCGCCGTCGTGGCCGTCTTTATCCTGTGGTGGGCGACGCGGCGGCCGCTCTAGGGCGAGCCGAGGCAGCAGGTACGTATGGTGTCGGCAGGCGAGCAGAGAGTGGGGACAGTGGTCGAATTCCGTATCGACCGGCGCAGCGGCGTGGCCACGTATCTGCAAATCGTGCGGCAGGTCGAACAGGCCCTGCGCATGGGCGCCTTGGTGGAGGGCGACCGGCTGCCCACCGCGGCCCAGGTCGCGGCGGCGACCAAGGTCAACCCGAATACGACGCTCAAGGCGTACCGCGAGCTGGAGCGCGCCGGCCTCGCCGAGGTCCGCCAGGGAGCGGGCACGTTCATCACCCGCTCCCTCGCCAGCCCCCAGGCCGGACCCGACTCACCGCTGCAGACCGCGCTGGCGGAATGGATGCGTCAGGCGCGGTCGGAGGGGCTCACCGGCCAGGACGTGACGGCGCTGTTCGAGGCGGTCCGCGCGGCGACGTTCGAAGCCGCCACCCAGGACTGATCCGGCGCTGCCGAGCCGCTACCGCTTCCGATCCGGCGGACGACGCCTTGCGGCCCAGCGCAGCAGGAGCACCGACGACACGGCGGCGAACGCGCACCACGTGGAGATGTACTCCTGGCGCCACAGTGCCACGCACACCACGGCCCCGGCCGCGACCAGCACGCCGAACAGGACGAGGCCGCGGTCGCCGGACACGAGCAGCGAGCCGATGGTGGCGAGCAGGTAGGCGACGACGATCAGTTCCGGCCGCGGCAGCCCCAGGGCGTATCCGACCGTGTGGCCACGGATGTCGGCCGTCACGGTGCGAGTCGCCAGTGCGTACGAGAGCACCGCCGCCGCCCCGGCCCCCGCGGCGAGCGGAATCAGCAGACGGCGGCGGGCGGCTCGCGGCGCCGCGCACAGCACACCCGCCGGAACCCACAGCGCGAGCAGCGGGAGCGCGATCGCCGCCCAGGCGACGGTGGCGGGCCCCGTGCCGCCGTCGTTGCGCCAGACCGCGGACTCGATGATCTGGTGGGCTCCGAGGAGCAGCGGAAGCGCCGCCAACGGCAGGTCACGGGGTCGCCGGGCCGCGAGGGCCGCACTGACGACCCCCACGGCGGCGATGCCCGTACCCGCCACGAGATCGGCCGTCGCGCTCCAGCACATGGCAGAAACCCTATGGCCGACGCGGCGCAAGGGCGCGCCGGGCGGGCCCGATAAACAATCGACCAAGAAATTGACAGAGGTGCGGCGGTATGCCCCGGAGGCTTTTTGGAGAAGCGTTTCGAATCCGCATGCTCAGAATTGACAAGGGTGCTTGAATATGGCTTCCGCGACTCGCTGAAAGAGGATTTTTGTTCAATTGACAGGGGCGTGACGATTGCCTACGGTCCAGGTCGTCAGTTTTTACCGATCGCTTCCGAAGGTATTCATGACCGCGTCCCTGACGCCGCCGAAGTCCAGGCGGCAGTTGATCCTTGCCGTTCTCATGTTGTGCTCGCTGGTGATCTGGCTGGACAACACCGTCCTGAGTACCACCCTGGAGACCCTCGCGGATCCCGTCCGCGGGCTGAATGCCGATCCGGCCGAACTCCAGTGGGCCACGGGCTCGTACACTCTGGCCTTCGCCACCTTGATGTTCACCGCCGGCGCGCTGGGTGACCGCTTCGGCCATCGGACCGTGCTCGTGACGGGACTGGTCGTCTTCGCCGGGTCCTCGCTGTGGGCGGCGTACGCGGGCGACGCAGGTCAGCTGATCGCCGCTCGAGCCGCGATGGGTCTGGGCAGCGCGCTGATCATGCCCGCCAATTTGGCCATTCTCATGTGGACGTTCAGCGGGCCCGCGCGGACAACCGCGATCGCCGTTTCCTCGACATCCGCCGGTGTCGGAATGGCCGCGGGCCCGGTGCTGGCGGGATTGCTTCTCGACCATTTCTGGTGGGGTTCGGTCTTTCTGGTCAATGTCCCGGTCGTGGCCCTTGCGCTGATCGGTATCGCCATGCTGGTCCCCAATTTCCGCAGCCCCGTCCGGCGGCCGCTGGACCCGGCCGGGATGTTGCTGTCGATCAGCGGCCTCGCGGCCCTGGCCTACGGGCTGATCCGCGCGGGGCAGGTGGCCGCCTGGAGCCACGCGGATGTCTGGGCGCCGATCGCCGCCGGACTGGTCCTGCTGACCGCTTTCGTACTCGTCGAACTCCGGATCAAGTCGCCGAGCTTCGATCCCCGCCTGCTCGCGCAACGCGCATTCGGTGGCGGCAACGCGGCCCTTGGACTGCTCCTCTTCGCCATGGCCGCCATCACCTTCTACAGCGCGTTCTATCTGCAGGGCGCACGCGGCTTCTCGCCGATGGAGGCGGGCCTGGCCACTCTCCCCACCGCCCTCGGCGCGGTCCTGGGGGCGACCCTCGGCGCGCGTCTGGTCCGCCGCTGGTCGCTACGCCCCGTCTGCGTACCCGCCCTCACCGTGGCGGCGCTGAGCATGGGCGCGTACGGGCTGCTCGGACTGCGGACCCCACTCGTCTGGATCGAGATCGTGCTGTTGGTCCAGGGTCTCTCGATCGGCATGGTGATCGGTCCGGTGACGGCAGCGATGATCAGCTCACTGCCGTTGGCGCAGGCAGGGGCCGGGTCGGCCGTCACCAACACCGTGCGACAGACCGGCAGCGTGGTCGGGATCGCGGTGGGCGGCACGATCATGTCGATCGTGTACCGGCGCGCGATCGATCCCTCGCTGAGCGAGGTACCCGGGCCGGTACGGGACCGGGCGCGGGTCTCCGCCGAACAGGCCCGGCATGTCGCCACCGCGACGGACCGGCCCACCCTCGTGCACGCCGCCGATGACGCGTTCGTCCACGCCATGCACGTCGGCGCGGTCTGGGTCATGCTCGTCGCACTCGTCGGAGCGGCGGTGCTCGTGACGGCCCTTCGCCCCACCGGAAAGCCTACGGAAGCCGCGCAGGAGCCGACCATGAGCGAGTCCGGCGCCGGTAGTAATGCACTGTGACCGCGCCCAGCAGCGGACCCCACAACAGCAACGGCGCGTACGCGATGTTGAGCAACCAGATGCCCCAGGTGGTGGCTTCGATGTCCGCGTTCAGCGACGTGAGGACGAACAGCGCGCCGAAGACACTTGTGGCCAGCGCGCCGAGTCCCGCCACGCCGGTCCCCAGCCAGACCGGAACCCGACGCCCGCGCAGACAGGGGACCCAACGCGGCCACCTCTCGCCCCAGTTCTGCACCAGCCCGAGCGTGAGGAACGCGAGGGCCTCGGAGACCAGGCTGAGGGCGACGAGGGCCAACGATCCCAGGCCAGGAGCCCCCATTTGATCGTATTCGGATTGCGCCAGCCCGACCGGGACACCTACGGCGATGGCCACCCGCCAAAGCGCCGACGGCACGTTGGTCAACGCGGCGCCCGCCGCGGCGAGTCGGGCCCAGCGCGGCACATCGGGCAGTACCTTCATTCTCGTTCTCGGCATGTGAGCCACGCTCGTCGAAGGGGCGCCGACACACATCGGCCTGCGGGCCCATGCCACCTCACATGTCTCACCCGTGAGGCGCAGCCACCCGTACGACCGGGCCTCCGACGCGAGGCCGGTGGCGCGGCGGCTGCTCGGCTCAGGTCAGTCTCACGTGGTCTCCCCACCAGTTGCCCGGTGGCCGCTGCCAGGAGGTGTGGGGTCCGGCGAGTCTGCCGTCGGCGGTACCGGAGAGGGTGAGCAGCGTGGCCGCCCCGTCCGCCGTGCCCTTGAACAGCGCGATGTCCCGCCGCCCGTCCGTGTCGTAGTCGCCGGAGACGAGGTGGCTGTGGGAGAACGTCCAGGTGCCGGGCGGGGCGCTCCAGGGCACGGTGGGTGTCTGGAAACCGCCGTCGGGGGTGGTCGCGAAGCGGAACAGGGAGACCGACCCGTCGTCGTACCCGTACATCGCGACCAACTCGTCGCTGCCATTGCCGTCGTAGTCCCCGGCGGTCAGCTTCGTGTGGCTGCCCCACCAGTTGCCCGGTGGCCGCTGCCAGGACTTGAGCGGTGCGCCGAGGCCGCCGTCCGCCGTGCCGGTGAGGGTGAGCAGTTCGGCGGCGCCGTCCGCGGTGCCTTTGAACAGGACGACGTCCTGGCGCCCGTCCGCGTCGAAGTCGCCCGTGGCGAGCCGGCTCTGGGCGAAGTTCCAGGTGCCGGCCGGCGCCTTCCAGGGGGTCGAGGGGACCTGGAAGGCGCCCTCGGCGGTGGTGCGGAAGCGGAACAGGGCGGCGCTGCCGTCGTCGTAGCCGTACAGGGCCATGACCTCGTCGCGGCCGTCACCGTCGTAGTCGCCCGCGGTCAGTTGCACGGCGGCGCCCCACCAGTTGCCGGGCGGTCGTTCCCACGACTTGAACGGGGCGGCGTACCCGCCGCCGGCGGTGCCGAGCATCGTCAACAGCGCGATGGATGCGTCGGCTTGGCCGCGCAGCAGTGCCACGTCGCGGCGGCCGTCTCCGTTGAAGTCCCCGGCGGTGACATGGCTCAGGGCGGAGTTCCAGGTGTCGGCGGGGGAGTGCCAGGCCACGTCGGGGGTCTCGAACCCGCCCGCGCTGTTCGCGGGGAAGCGGAACAGCGAGGCCGCCGAGTTGTCGTACCCGTACAGGGCGAAGAGGTCGTCGCGCCGGATGTCGTTGCCGGTGCGGGCCGGCCGTTGCTGGAAGGCGATCCCTTTCTGGTTCGCGCACGTCGACAGCACGATGGGGGCGCCCCGGCGCTCGGAGGAGTTCTCCACTTCCAGGCAGCGTGTCGGCGTGGTCGCCATGGAGAGGATCCACGCGAACTCCGCACGGCTGTCGAGCACGAAGTCGACCCCCGGCGAGCCGGCGCAGCCCCACTGCTCGACACGCGGAGCCGATGTGCCGCCCGGGGGTGCGTCCGTGCGTACCGCCAGGCATTTGCCGCTGTGCGCGTTCACGATGTTGACCGCGTCGGAGGAGGCGGCCGAGGGGCGGAGCAGCCACCGTGCGCCGGGCTGGCCGTCACAGTCCCACTGCCGGATCCTCGCCCCGTCGGCGCTGGAGGAGTTCTCCACCTCCATGCACCTGCCGCTGTGGACGTTGAGGAGGTTGACCGGTGTCTCGGCCCCCGAAGCCGCGGCCGTCGCGGTCCTCGGCGCTGCCAGCAGGGCGGCCATGACGGACAGAGCGGTGACGAGGAACCACGCGAGCGGCCATCGGCGTGTACGGACACTCCCACTTCGCATGCGGACCACCTCTGGGCGTCGGACGAACCGGGCCGGATCCTCGCAGCCCGTCCTGACGGGCTGCTGATACGTGCCGGGGATCCGGCCGAGCAGAGGGGGGAGCGACGATCAGGTACGGAGCTCAGCGCACCGGGAAGCCGAAGGTGTGGCCCTGCTCCTTGAGCCGGGGGAGGAGCCGGCGCAGGGCCTCGACGGTCTGCGTACGGTCACCGCCCGCGTCGTGGAAGAGGAGCGTCGGCCCGTTGGGCAGCTCCCGCTCGACGGTGGCGACGATGGCGTCCGTACCCGGACGCTCGAAGTCCTTGGTGTCCACGTTCCAGCCCAGCGGGCGCATGCCACGGGACGCGGCGAGCTTGCGGCTGTACGGGGTGAACGCCCCGCCGGGCGCCCGGTAGTACATCGGCCGCACGCCCCCGGACGCCTTGGTGATCATGCGCTCGGCGTCGAGTATCTGCCGTGACTGGTAGGCCCGGGAGTCCTTGTCCATGGCGGTGTCGTGCGACACCGTGTGGTCGCACAGCCGGTGCCCGGCCGCGACCACCTTCTTCACCAGGTCCGGGTGGGCCTGCGCCTGTGTCCCCACCATGCAGAACGTGGCCTTCACGTCGTACTCCCGCAGCACGTCGAGCACTTGAGGGGTCCATACCGGGTCGGGGCCGTCGTCGATGGTGAGGTTGATGCCGCGCGTCCCCTTCTCCGAGGCGTGCGCGATGGTCGCCGCGACCCGCTTGACGTCACTGCCGGGCGCGGCCGGTGCACTCGCCTTCGGTGACGAATCGTCCGTGACACCGGCCTGCGCGGTCCACACCGAGGCACCGGTGGCGAGCACCGTCACCCCGAGCGCCGCGCCGATCATCTTGCCGTACCAGCTCCGCCCGCCACCGTGCCGTGCCATGTCCGCCCCTCTCACGCAAATTCCTCGCCGATCCCCGGTCGCCCTGCGACCACCTGGCAGGACGAGGCGCGCGGGCCAGGGGATGCGTCCGTTACCGTTCGCGGACAAATCCGGGATGGTTCGCGGACAACTGGCGGCGTTGATTCCCGGAGGTACGTGTGTTCTGCCTCTGGAGCGGGGTCTGCGGGGTCTGCGGGGTCTGCGGGGTCTGCGGGGTCTGCGGGGTTCGTGGGGCCAAGCCGTGCAGCTGGCCCCGTTGCCGGAGCACCGGCCGGCAGGGCAGGCCCGGGCGCGCTGTCAGTGGCGGCTGCGAGGCTGGACGGATGGAGCGTGATGATGAGCAACTGCTGCGCCGCCGGGTCTACGGCGCCGACCACGACCACCCGGGCCCGCGGCCGGACCGGCGCTACGTCGAGTTGGTCGGCGGACCGCTGGACGGCCTGCTCCTCGATATAACCGGCTGGACGGAGGCCGAAGTCGACACCGGCGTGGCGCTCCCCACCGAGCTGGGCCAGTTCGGCCCCGGCGGCCGGGTGATGTACGACCCGCGCCCCGGCGATCCGTCCCGCTTCGACTGGACCGGCGACACACCTTGACCACGGGCCCCCGGCCGACGCGCCACGACCACGACTCGGTCGTGTTCCTGACAGGCGTCGGCATTGCCGGCCCGGGGCCCGGTGGACGAGCCGCAGTGTGTGGAGCAGGGCGCGGTGGCCATGCCCGCTCGTGCGGCGCCGTCTGACCTCGCTGTTCATCCGCCCCGCGGATCGCCGGTCACAGATCGGGGGAGGCAGCGCCCTGGCCGGCGGAACGGCCGGAGCCGCCGCCGAACTCCCAGGCGTCGACATCGCGGTAGCGGATCGGTGCCGGACCGCGGCCGAAGTTGCTGGCGACCAGATGCAGACGTTCGGCCCGCCATGGGCGGCCGGCGAACCCGGCGAGGCCTTCGGCCGCCCGCACGGCGCACGACGGGGTGTCCCGCCGTGCCCGCGCCAGCGTCAGATGCGGGCGCAGCTCCCGCTCCACGAACCGGACCCCGCACTCCTTCACCACGGCACGCACGTCGGCGGCCAGCAGGCGCAACCCTTCGAGGTCCCCGTCGATCCCGCTCCACAGCACACGCCCGTCGAAGTGCCCGGCACCGCTCAGTGACAGGGTGAGCGGACGGCGCGCCGCCGCGAGGCCCGCGAGCGGCGGGCACAGCAACGGCACGACCGCCCTCGGGACCTCGCCGAGGAACGCCAGGGTGATGTGCCAGTCCTCGATACGGTTCCACCGCATCCGCGGATGGTCGTCCCACGCGGGCCCGAGCTCCCGCGCCAGTTCCTGCTTCGCCTCGTCCGGTGGGGCCAGGGCGATGAACACACGAACGGTCGCGGGCTGAATCTTCTCGTTCACGAAGGACTTCGTACCGCATCCACGTGACGCGCCGCCCGGCGCCCCCTGACCCGCCGGGCTTCAGCGCTATGTGCCGTTCGCCTTCAGCTGCCGCATGGGCCCGTCGAGCGCGCGCTGGTAGAAGTCGATGAAGCCCTCAGGATCGGGCCCCGCGTTCTGCATGACCAGCCTGTCGAAGCCCGCGTCGACGAACTTCTGCGCCACTTCCAGATACCGGGCGGGGTCCGTGCCGCAGGCGAACTTCTCCAGGATGTCCTCCTCCCGCACCGTCGTGGTCGCGGCGTCGAAGTTGACCGGATTGGGCAACTCGCTCATGACCTTCCAGCCGGTCACCGCCCACCGGGACGTGTCCAGGGCCGCCCTCGCCGCGGTGTGCTCATCGGCCGCCCAGGCCATCGGCACCTCCGCGTAGCGCGGGCCGCTGCCACCGGCCTCACGGTAGTCCCGGACGATCTCCGGCTTGTCCTCCGTGGCGAACAGCCCGTCGCCCAGCTCCGCGGCGATCCGCGTGGACGCCTTGCCGCTGGCGGCCACCGCGATCAGCGGCAGCTCCTCGGGCAGGTCGAACACCCGAGCGTCCTCCAGCCGCAGGTGCTTGCCCTCGTACGACCGGTAGCCCCCGCTCCACAGCAGCCGGATGATCTCCAGGGCCTCCCTGAACATCTCGTGCCGGATACGCACCGAGTCCGGGAAGCCCTGCCCGACCACGTGCTCGTTCAGCCGCTCGCCCGAACCGACACCCAGCACGAACCGGCCCTCCGACAACAGGGCGAGGGTCGCGGCCGCCTGGGCGATGATCGCCGGGTGGTAGCGCACGGTCGGGCACGTCACGCCGGTCGCCAGCCCGATCCGGGAGGTCTTGGCCGCGATGCTGCCCAGCACCGTCCACGCGAAGGGCGAATGTCCCTGGTTGTCGAGCCAGGGGTGATAGTGGTCGCTGATCTCGACGAAGTCGAAGCCCGCCTCCTCGGCGAGCACCGCCTGCCTCACCAGCTCCGCCGGACCGAACGCCTCGGCGGCCAGCTTGTAACCGATCTCCACGCTGCTCCTCGTCTCCTCACACCGGCGCCGTCGTCATCCGCACAGGGGTACCCACCGACGCCGGGGCACAACGCGACGCCTGTCGACGCCGGCCCCGCCCTCCCTATTCTTTTCACCCGGCCCGCTCCACCGCACCCCGAGGCGAGGGGCATGGCGGAGCCCCGGGCTGTCACGGCCAGCTGTCGAGAAACCGACCGGGTGAAAAGAAGGTGTGGGACTGTGGCGACGCGTCGAACGGTGCTCAAAGCGGCAGGTGCGGGACCCCTGGCAGGCGGCCTGACCGCGCCCTCCGCGGACGCGTCACGGGCGGCGGAGGCCGACGTCCTGGTCGTGGTGGAGAAGAGCGGCCACGCGGTCGGCTTCTACGACATCACGTCGGGGCAGCGCCTGCGGACCGTCCCCCTGCCCGACCACCCGCACGAGATGGTCGTCGACTCGCGCCGACGGTTCGCCTATGTGGGGCATTACGGCGTGCGCATGTCCTCCACCATCGGCGAGGGCGGCGCCGCGGTGTTCGTCATCGACCTGGCCGAGCGCTCCCTGGCCCGCACCATCGACGTCCGGCCGTTCAACCGCATCCACGGCATGGGCATCGACCGACACGACCGGCTGTACGCCCTGAGCGAGGAGAAGGCGGTGCTGCTCGGTTTCGACGACCCGGCCACCGACGTGGCACCGACCCGGGCGGTGCCCACGAACGGAGTGAAGACCCATCTGTTCACACTCAGCCGCGACGGCGAACGCGCCTACGTCACCGGCCTCCTGTCACACACGGTCAGCCTCGTGCGCCCCCACGACGCCTCCGTGCCGCCGCTGCTCGCGACCCCTGGCCAACTGCCCGAGAGCAGTTGCCTGAGCCGGGACGAGAAGACCCTGTTCGTCGGAGCCCGCAAGAGTTCCTCACTGGTGGCCCTCGACGCCCGCACCCTGAAAGTCCGGCGGCGCCACGACGTCGGCGGAGACCCCCTGCGCGTCTACACCCTCGACGACGAGCGGCTGCTGGTGACGGACATCGCCGCCAACACCCTCACCGTATGGAGCACCGACCTGCGCCGGATCCGCTCCCTGGAACTCGACGGAACCCCGGCCGCCGTCTCACTGCACCCGACCAGTTCCGTGGCCTACGTATCTCTGCTGGGCGCCAATCGGATCGCCGTCGTCGACCTGGAGCGGCTCGCCGTCGTCGGGGGCTTCAAGACAGGGCTGGAGCCCGACTCCTCCGTGCTCCTGCCGGGCACGCCGTGAGGGCGGTTGTGCCACCCCCGGCCGCGGTGGCGGACGTGGCCGGAATGCAATCTTGACCGTGGCATGCCGAAGTCTATGGTCTGGACTAATCGCCCCACGAGAGCACTTCACGCCGCACGCCCCCACGTAGCACCGCTCGTGAAGGAGTCACGCATGGACAAGAAGCGGAAGATGGCCGCGGCGATCGGTGCCGCAATGGCACCGGTCCTCGCCCTCACCCTGCCGACCGGTTCGGCCAGCGCACACGGGTACGTCAACGCTCCCGCGAGCCGTCAGGCGCAGTGTGCCGCGCGCACGGTGCCCTGCGGTGACATCAAGTACGAACCGCAGAGCGTCGAGGGGCCCAAGGGGCTGCGCAGTTGCAGCGGCGGCAACGCCCGGTTCGCGGAACTGGACAATGACGCCAAGGGCTGGAAGGTCAGCGACGTCAGCAGGACGCAGACCTTCACCTGGACGTTCACCGCCCGGCACCGCACCGCGAACTACGAGTACTTCGTCGACGGCACCAAGGTCGCCACCATCGACGGCGGCAACCAGCAGCCACCGGCGACCGTCTCGCACCAGGTCAACCTCGGCGGTTTCACCGGCAGGCACAAGGTCCTCGCGGTGTGGAACATCGGCGACACGTCCAACGCCTTCTACGCGTGCATCGACGTCAACATCCGCTGAAACCGGGCTCGACACCCCGCCGCATCGAGGCACGCCCGGGCACGGAACGGGCGCCCTTTCCGGTCGGCGAATCCGCGCGGCGGAACATCGGATGGGGCGGGCCGGGGTAGATGGGTGCCATGGCCGATGTCGTGGACTCAGACGAACTGCTGCGGCGCATTCAGCGCGCGAAAGCCTATGCGGGGGAGGAGGAGCGGGAGTGGCGGAAGCGGGGCGAAAGCCTGCGGGCGACCGATCCGGAGGCGGCGCGTGAGGCGAACGTACGGGTCATCGCCTACGAGGCAGTCCTCACGGTGCTGGACGAGATCCTCGCCCCAGGACGTCATTGACGCCGCCGAGGCCGACTCCGTCCGCAGGGCCTGCTGTCCACCTCGCCGGGCCTCTGCCGGCCGACGGCTCAGGCCGGCAGGTGCGGCCGCGGTCGGCGATGCGGGGGTCGCCCGCCATCACCACCGCTGACCACCGCCTGCGTGGAGTACGGCCGCCGCGATGTCGCGCACGCGGTCGAGAGTGATCCCCGTGCGCTGTTCGACGGCGAGGGGATGGTCGGTGGGCTCAAGCTCGACGTAGGGGCGTTCACCGACCGGGCGGGTGTGGACATGCGTCTTCAGGTTGAGGGTCGTGGGCGAGTAGACCGGCAGGTCGGTGGTGAGCCAGCCGAAGTACGGCTGCTCCGCCTCGCGGCCGGGCCTGTCCCACAGATCCGCGGCTCGGGCGAAGTTCTCACGGCTGAGCGAGACCCATACACCCCAGGAAAACACCTCGCCGCTGTCGACGACCGGTATCTCGATCAGCCCCTTGACGAAGTAGTGCTGCCCGTGGACCACGCACTGGTCCGATGAGAGCAGGCAGTCACCGGCGCCGACGAAGGCCGGATCCCACACGGCCGGGGCCTCGGCCGTGTGGTTCATCGGCAGTTCAAGGTGCTCGGCCCCGCAGCACGTGCAGGTGAATCCGGGATCACTGGTCATGGCGCTGGAGCCTAGCGACAGGCGCCGGAACCACCTCGGGCGGGGAAGCTCCCCACGTCTACCTCTGACTGCGCGCGGCTGCGAAGCTGGGGCGGTGATCTTCGAGAGCCCGATCCTTGAAAGGAACCGCCGTGCCTGACAGTTGTGCCCCGCGTGTCAGTGAGGTCCGGATCGCCGAGGAAGGGGCGGGCCCGTACGGCATCGCTGCCGGTGCCGACGGCGCCCTGTGGCTCACCCTCAACGGCAGCGGTGAGATCGCGCGCCTCACGGTGGAGGGGGAGTTCACCCGGTACGACCTGGGCGCGCCGGAGTGCGGCCCGTCCGTCATCACCGCCGGGCCCGACGGCGCGCTCTGGTTCTCCCGTCTGAAGGACCACCACATCGGCCGCGTCACCGTCGACGGGAAGGCCGAGGCGTACCCCGTGCCGACGCCCGGGAGCGGGCCCTACGGCATCGCCGCCGGGCCGGACGGTGCCCTGTGGTTCACGGAGTTGAACAGTGACCGCATCGGTCGTATCGGCGTGGACGGCGAGACCACCGAGTTCGGACTGCCGGTCGAGGGCGGGTTCCCCTCGATGATCACGGCGGGCCCCGACGGCGCGCTGTGGTTCACCCTCAATCAGGCCAACGCGGTCGGCCGCATAGGTGTCGACGGCACCGTGAACCTGCATCCGCTGCCCATCGAAGGCGCCGGGCCGGTGGGCATCGCCTGTGACGGCGAGGCCCTGTGGTTCGTCGAGATCATGGCCGGACAGATCGGCAGGATCTCCGTGGACGGCCGGATCGAGGAGTTCCCGCTCCCCGACCGCACCGCCAAGCCGCACGCAATCGTCGCGGCGGCGACCGGGGACTGCTGGTTCACCGAATGGGGTGCCAACCGCGTCGGCCGCATCACGGCGACGGCATCCGGGGCGTACGAGATCAGCGAGTACGACCTGCCCTCACCCGCGTCCGAACCGCACGGCATCACAGTGGGCCCGGACGGCGCGCTCTGGACGGCCCTGGAAACGGGCGCGGTCGCCCGCATCACCCCCTAAAAAAGCGGCGCCGCCGGCGTGGGGCGGCTGTCGGTGGTCGTGGGGGGGCGTCGGTGATCTGTCGGTGATTTGTCGATGCGTGCCGGGACATTGGAGTCCGCGGTCGCGCCGGGCCCCCAGGGCGCCGGCCGCCGGCTCGCATCGCACGACCACTGGAACGACGCTCCCGGCGTGACCTGCCGGGTGCCCGTCCAGCGGTTCACGTCCAGGAAGGAACCCCCCTCATGACCACTGACGTCACGATCGTCGGCGCCGGACTCGGCGGCCTCACGCTCGCCCGCGTACTGCACCTCCACGGCATACCGGTCACGGTCTACGAGGCGGAGGCGTCCCCGGTCGCGCGCTCGCAGGGCGGGATGCTCGACATCCACGACTACAACGGACAACTCGCCATCGAGGCAGCGGACTTGATGGACGAGTTCCGTGGGCTCATCCTTGAGGGCCGCCAGGCGATGCGGGTCCTCGACCCGGACGGGACCGTCCTGTTCGACAAGGCCGACGACGGCACGGGCGGACGCCCCGAGGTGCAACGCGGCGAGCTGCGGCGGCTCCTGCTCGACTCGGTCCCGGCCGGCACCGTCCGGTGGGGGCACAAGGTCAGCGGCGCCCGCACCCTCGGCGAGGGACGCCATGAAGTGACGTTCGCCGACGGCCGCGCCGTCGTCACCGGCCTGCTGGTCGGCGCGGACGGCGCCTGGTCACGGGTCCGGCCGCTGCTCTCCGCCGCCACGCCCGAGTACACCGGCAGGTCGATCGTGGAGACTTACCTGTTCGAGGCCGACACCCGGCACCCGGCCACCGCGAAAGCGGTCGGCGGCGGGTCGATGATGGCACTCACGCCGCGCAGGGAGATCTTCGCCCACCGGGAGGCGGGCGACACGCTGCACGCCTATGTCGGGCTGGCCGAGGCGCAGGACTGGTTCGCCGCCATCGACTTCGCCGACGGCCCCGCCGCGGCCGCGCGGATCGCGAAGGAGTTCGCCGGCTGGGCACCGGAACTCACCGCGCTGATCACCGACGGCGACACCGCCCCGGTCCTGCGGCCCCTCTACGCGCTGCCGACCGGACACCGGTGGGACCGCGTGCCGGGGGTGACCCTGCTCGGCGACGCCGCCCACCTCGCGCCTCCGAACGGCGAAGGCGCCAACCTGGCCATGCTCGACGGAGCCGACCTCGGCCGGGCTCTGGCGACGTACCCCCACGACATCGAGGCCGCCCTCGGCGAGTTCGAGCAGGCCATGTTCGGCCGCGGCGCCGAGGCTCCCCTCCTGGAAGGCGCCGACGCCCACGTGGCCGCCACCGGCTCCGGCAACGATCCGGTCCACGACCTGATCACCACCTTCACCCGGCACGAGCCTTCCCGGTAGGCCCGGGGCCCGGCGGGGCCGTCGGCACGTAGCGCCTGTCACGTGGGGGGCCGGAAGCAGGCGATGACGGCCTTGCCCTTGGCGCAGGGCCTGACCTGCCAGTCGTCGGCCACCGCGTCGACCAGCATCAGGCCGCGCCCGCCCAGGGCGTCGCCCGCGGGATCGCGCGGCTGCGGCAGGCCGGGGGCCGGGTCGTGCACGGTCACGTGCAGACATTCGTGATCCCAGGTGAGGACGAGCTGCGCGTCGGCGCGGGTGTGCACATGGGCGTTGGTGACCAGTTCCGACACGGTCAGCAGGACGGCGTCCACCATGTCGGGCGCCGTCTGCGACCAGTGCAGCGACCGCAGATGCTCACGGGTCCAGTCACGAGCGGCCTTCACACCGCTGCTCACCGGCAGCGATCGCGCCCAGCCCACGGCGGTGAGCGAGACTTGCTCCTCCATCATCCCTCCTTCGTCCTCGTGGCGTTCGTCTTCGTCGCGGTACCTGTCCCTGTGCCCCGCAGAGCGGCAGGCACGCCGGGCGGAAGCGGACAGGAGGGAGGCCCGGTTGATACTGGACGTGCTGCGCGCCGCTCCGCCGCCCTCAACGAGGCGTAGAGAGAGAAGAGTTCGATCCAGTGAGTACAGGCGAGGACGTCATCAGGCCGATCGCGGAGATCCTTCGGGACCATGCCGCGCGCCGCGGGGAGAAGGTCGCCTTCGAGGACCGCCGAGCGCGCAGGACCTACCGGGACCTGGAGCGGCGGACCGGACGGCTGGCCGGCCACCTGGCCGGGCTCGGACTGGCGCGGGGCGACCGGGCCGCCGTCCTGCTCGGCAACCGCGTCGAGGCGGTCGAGAGCCTGCTGGCCGTGACCCGGGCGAGCGGAGTGGGCGTACCGCTGGACGCGGGCGTCCCGGAGGCGGAACTCGACCGCCTGCTGGAGGACTGCGGTGCGCGGGTGCTCGTCACCGACGAGGCGCGGCTGAACCGGCAGCCGGGGCTGCTGTCCCGCCCCGGACTCACCCTGGTGGTCGCCGGGGGCGGCGGTGAGGAGAGCGGTGACGGGAGGCCCGCCGTCGGGGATCCGGTCGTGCCGACGCACCCGTCCGGTGCGCCGGACGGCGTCGTGCGGTACGAGGACCTGGCGGGCACGGAGGCGGTCACGCCCGCCCGGGACGATCTGGGGCTGGACGAGGTGGCGTGGACGCTGTACACCTCCGGCTCCTCGGGCACCCCCAAGGGCGTGCTGTCCACGCAGCGCAACCGCCTGGCGCCGGTCGAGACGGGCCTCGTCGGCGTGCTCGGCCTGTCGGCGCGGGACCGGCTGCTGTGGCCGCTGCCGCTGCACCACGCCATGAGTCAGGTCGTCTGCGTCCTCGGGGTGACGGTGACCGGGGCGAGCGCCATGCTGCTGCCCCGGTTCTCGGTACGGGACGTCCTCGCCGAGCTGCGCCGCGAGGACGCTCCGTGCACACTCCTCGGCGGGGTACCGACCACGTACTCGGCCCTGCTCGACGAGGTGCGGGGCACCGGCCACGGGGTGCCGGCCATGGACGGCGAGCGCGACGCCGAGGGGCTCGGCGCGCCCGCGCTGCGCGGCTGCATCAGCGGGGGCGCCTCCGCGGGGCCCGAGTTCCGCGGCTCCTTCGAGGCGATCTGCCGCGTCCCCTACCTGGAGCACTACGGCAGCACCGAGGCAGGACCGGTCACCATGACGGCGCCCGGCGAGACGTCGGCGGGAAAGTCCTGCGGCCGCGCGCTGCCCGGCACCCGGCTCCGGGTCGGCGGCGGCGCGGACGGACAGGACGTCGGCGAGGGCGAGTTGTGGGTGCACGGGCCCGGTGTCATGACCGGCTACCACGGTGCGCCGGAGGCCACCGCGGAGGTGCTGCGCGACGGCTGGTTCCGTACCGGCGACCTGGCGAGGATCGAGCCGTCCGGCGAACTCGTGATCACCGGCCGGGCGAGCGACCTGATCATCCGGGGTGGCACGAACGTCCATCCCTCGGAGGTGGAGGCGGTGCTGCGGCGGCTGCCCGGGGTGGCGGACGCCGCCGTGCGGGGACGCCCGCACCCCGTCCTCGGCGAGGTGCCGGTCGGTTACCTGGTACCCGGGGCCGACGGCGGCGCCCTGGACAGAGGCGCCCTGCTCGCCGCGTGTCGCGCGGAACTGTCCGCCCACAAGGTGCCCGCTGAGCTGTACGAGGTGGACCACATCCCCCGTACCGCCTCCGGGAAGGTCCAGCGGTACGCCCTGAACGACCTGAACGCGCGTGCGTTGGGTGCCGGGACGGCGACCGGACCCACGGATGACCTGCTGGCCCTGGTGCGCAGCGAGACGGCGGCGCTGGTCGGCTGCTCGGTGGCGGAGGTCGAACCCGAGACCGCCCTGCGGGACCTGGGCATGGACTCGCTGACGGCGACGGCGCTCCGGGAGCGCTTGTCGGCGGCCACCGGGCTTCCCCTCTCCGAGGCCGTCGCCTTCGACTTCCCCACGGCCGCGGCGCTGGCCGCCCACCTCCGCTCGCGCGGCGCCGCCGGCCGGCCCGCCACCGCCACCGGCGCCGCGCACGCGGGCACGGACCGGCCGGACGACGACCCCGTGGTGATCGTGGGCATGGCCTGCCGCTACCCCGGAGGCGTCACCTCCCCCGAGGAGCTGTGGGAGCTGGTGGCCGAAGGGCGGGACGCCATCGGCCCGTTCCCCGCCGACCGCGGCTGGGACACGGAGGCGTTGTACGACCCCGACCCCGGGCGCCCAGGGCGGACGTACGCGCGTGAGGGCGGCTTCCTCTCCGGCGTGGACCGCTTCGACCCCGGCTTCTTCGGCATATCGCCCCGCGAGGCCGTGGCCATGGACCCGCAGCACCGGCTGCTCCTCGAAGTGGCCTGGGAAGCCTTCGAACACGCCGGTCTCGTACCCCGCACCCTGCGCGGCACGCCGACCGGTGTGTACGTCGGGATGATGTACAGCGACTACGCGAACCGTCTCGCCGAGACGCCCGAACAGATGGAGGGCTACCTCAGCCTGGGCAACGCGGGCAGCGTCGCCTCCGGCCGCATCGCCTACACCTTCGGTCTCGAGGGGCCGGCCCTCACGGTGGACACGGCCTGTTCGTCGTCCCTGGTGGCCCTGCACCTGGCGGCCCAGGCGCTGGACCGAGGGGAGTGCTCGTACGCGCTGGCCGGCGGGGTCACGGTGATGTCCGGACCGTCGTCGTTCGTGGAGTTCAGCCGGCAGCGGGCGCTGGCTCCGGACGGCCGCTGCAAGGCTTTCGGCGCCTCGGCGGACGGCACCGGCTGGGCCGAGGGCGCCGGCATGCTGCTGCTGACCCGGCTGTCCGAGGCGCGCCGCGCGGGGCTCCCGGTCCTGGCGGTGGTGCGCGGTTCGGCGGTCAACCAGGACGGGGCGAGCAACGGACTGACGGCACCCCACGGACCGGCGCAGCGGCGAGTGATCCGGCAGGCCCTCGCACAGGCGCGGCTGACGCCCGAGGACATCGACGCGGTGGAGGCGCACGGCACCGGCACCCGGCTCGGTGACGTCATCGAGGCGGAGGCGTTCCTGGCGACGTACGGGCGCGAACCGCGGAAGCGTCCGCTCTGGCTGGGCTCGGTGAAGTCGAACATCGGTCACACCCAGGCCGCCGCGGGAGTGGCCGGAGTGATCAAGACGGTGCAGGCGATGGCGCACGACCTGCTGCCGCGCACGCTGCACGCCGACGTACCGACCGACCGGGTCGACTGGTCATCGGGGCGGGTGACGCTCCTGTCCCGGCCGGTACCGTGGCCGAGGACGGACCGCCCGCGCCGGGCCGGAGTGTCCTCGTTCGGCATCAGCGGCACCAACGCCCATGTCGTGATCGAGGAAGCGCCGACGGACGCGGGTGACGACACCTTGTCGCCGGTCCCCGTGGCGGGTGGCCGTCGGGGAGCCGGGGCCGGGTGCGGCCGGTCCGACGAAGACGGCGGCGGCGTGGTGGCGGCGGCGTCCATCGCCGTGCCGGTGCCGGTGTCGGCGAGGAGCGCGTCCGAGCTGCGGGCCCAGGCACGACGGCTGCACACGCGGGTGGCCGCCGACCCGCATGCGACCCCTCTGGACATCGGATACGCGCTCGCCACCACCCGGACCGCCTTCGAGCACCGGGCCGTGAGCGTGGTCCGCGACCGCGCCCAACTGCTCACCTCCCTCCAGGGAGTGGCCGAGGGGGCGAGCCCACCCGGAACATGGACGGGCACGTCCCGCAGTCGGGGCCCGCTGGCCTTCGTCTTCACCGGCCAGGGGAGTCAACGTCCGGGAATGGGGAGGGAGTTGTACGCGTCGCCGGACCTGTACCCGGGCTTCGCCCGCTCCTTCGACGAGACGTGCTCCCTGCTCGATCCTTGGCTGCCGGTGCCCCTGCGGGACGTCGTGTTCGCCGATCCCGGCACGGAGACAGGCGCGCTCCTCGCGACGGCCCGGTTCGCGCAGCCCGCTCTCTTCGCCCTGGAGACGGCCCTGTTCCGGCAGTTGGGGGAGTGGGGTGTGCGCCCGGACCTGGTGGCCGGGCACTCGCTCGGCGAGGTGACCGCGGCGCACGTCGCGGGAGTGCTGTCCATCGAGGACGCCTGCGCGCTGGTGGCGGCCCGTGGCCGGCTCATGGACGCGCTGCCTCCGGGCGGTGCGATGGCCTCCCTGGACGCGACCGCGGAGGACGTGGCGCGCCACCTCACCGAGACGCCGGGCCGGACCGTGGAGATCGCCGCCGTCAACGGCCCCTCCTCGGTCGTCGTCTCCGGGGACGAGGCGGCGGTGGCGCGGACCGTCGCGGACTTCCGGGAGCGGGGCCGGTCCGCGACACACCTGCGGGTGAGCCATGCCTTCCACTCCGCGAGGATGGAGCCCATGCTGGCCGACTTCGCGGCGGCGGTACGCGGTCTGACCTTCGCCGCGCCACAACTCCCCCTGGTCACGGCCGTGTCGGGGCGAGTGGCCACCGAGGAAGAACTGCGCTCACCGGATTTCTGGGTGGACCACGTCCGCCGCCCGGTCCTCTTCGCCGATACGGTGACCCACCTGCAAGGCCGTGGCGCGGCACACTTCGTGGAGGTGGGCCCGGACGGGGTGCTGTCCGGCCTGGTACGGGACTGCCTTGCCGGGCCGGTGCCGTTGATCCTGCCGACACTGCGCAAAGCGCGGCCGGAAGCGGACGCGCTCACCGAGACCGTGGCGGCCCTGCACAGCCATGGGGTGCCCGTCGACTGGGAAGCCGTCTTCGCCGGGCACGACCCTCGGCGCGTCCCCCTGCCCACCTACGCCTTCGAGCGCCGCCGGTACTGGCTCGACGCCGCCTCTCCACGACACCGGACCGCGCCCGCGCCTGTGCTCGCGCCTGCGCCCGCGTACGGCGAACCGGCCCATCCGTTCCTGACCCACCGGACAGCGACGGCCGACGGCGGGCTGCTGCTGGGCGGGCCGCTCTCGGTCCACGACCACCCCTGGCTGGCCGACCATACGGTGGCCGGGGCGGTACTGCTGCCGGGGACGGCCTTCGTGGAGATGGCCCTGCATGCCGGTGCGTCGGTCGGCGCGCCCTGCCTTGGCGAACTGACCCTGACGACACCGCTGTTGCTGCCTCCGGATGAAATGGTCGACCTTCGGGTGACGGTGTCGGGCCCGGACGCCGCGGGCCGCCGAACCGTCCTCTTCCACGGTCGGCCGGCCGCGCGGGCGGATGGTCACCACCCCTGGTGCCTGCACGCCTCCGGGACGCTCGTACCGGAGCGGAAACCGGAGCAACAGCCGAAGGTCGCCGTCGCGGTCCGTACCGGTTCCTGGCCGCCTTCGGGCGCCATCCCGCTGTACGCCGACGGCACGGCCGGCGATCCGTACGAGCTCTTGGCCGAGGCCGGGCTGGACTACGGCCCCTCCTTCCGCGGTCTGCGGGGCGCCTGGCGGCACGGAGAGGAGCTGTACGCCGAAGTCGCGCTGCCCGAGACCGCGCAGGCCCTGCTCACGCCGGACCGTGGCTCGGACTTCCTCCTCCACCCCGCGCTGCTCGACGCGGCCCTGCACGTCCTCGCCCTCGACGGCCGCTCGCCGGACCGTGCCGGGGCGGGCGAGACCCACGGTGAGGGGGTGCGCCTGCCGTTCGCCTTCGAAGGAGTGACGCTGTGCGCCGCCGCCGCAGTCGGGCAGCGGCTGCGGGTGCGGATCTCGCCGGGCGCGAACGGCCGGGCCCTGGTGGAACTGTCGGACGCGGGAGGGGAGTTGGTCACGGCGGTGCGCTCGCTCGCGCTGCGGCCGCTCCCGCAGGCCGGGCTGAGCGCGGCGGAACCGGATGCCGGGCTGCTCCACCGGATGGTCTGGGTGCCCTCGCCCCAGCCGCCCGCCCCCGGGGCGGCGCCCTCCTGGGGCGTACTGGGGCGGGCCGGCACACCGCTGGTCGATGTCCTGGCTCCCCGGGGCTCCGGCATCCCGGTCCTCCGCGACCCGGCATCGGCGGGCGACGTGCCGCCGGCCGTCGTCGTCGCCCCGTGTCCGTCATCTGCCCCGTGTCCATCACCTGCAAGGACACGACTGGGCGCACAGGACCCGGCGCGGATGCTGGAGACGACGAGCCGCGCTCTGCGGCTCATTCAGGACTGGCTCGCCGAGCCACGGCTTGCCGACTCCCACCTCGTCCTCGTCACTTCCGGCGCTGTCTCCCCGCTCGGCCCTGACGCCGACACCAAGAACTGGGCGCCGGCCCACGCCGCGGTGTGGGGTCTGGTCCGCTCGGCCCTGCGTGAGCACCCGGGCCGGCTGGCCCTGCTCGACGTGGACGATCACCCCGACTCCTGGCAGCTCGTCCCCACCCTCCTGGCCGCACCGGCGCCGGAAACAGCTGTGCGGAACGGGCAAGCATACGTACCCGAGCTCGTCCGCCTGGACGGTCGCGAGGAACCGCGGCGGCGACTCGACCCCGAGGGCACCGTACTGATCACCGGCGGCACCGGTTCGCTCGGCATGCTGGTCGCCCGGCACCTGGTCACCGACCATGGCGTACGGCATCTGCTCCTCGCGGGCCGACGCGGACCGCACGCCCCGGGAGCGGAGGCGCTGGTCGCCGAACTCACCGCGGCAGGCGCTGAAGTGAGCGTACGGGCCTGCGACCTCACGGACCGGGAACAGCTCGCCGCCCTGCTCGACTCCGTTCCGGCGGCCCATCCGCTGACCGGAGTCGTCCACAGCGCGGCGGTGCTGGACGACGGCATCGTCTCCACGCTCACCCCCGACCGCCTGGAACGCGTACTGAGGCCCAAGGCGGGCACGGCCCTCGCGCTGCACGAACTGACCCAGGGGCACGACCTGGCGATGTTCGCCCTCTTCTCCTCCGTGGCGGGCGTCTTCGGCTCCCCGGGGCAGGCCAACTACGCATCGGCCAACCACGTCCTGGACGCCCTCGCGAGGCACCGGAGAGGACGCGGCCTGCCGGGCACCGCCATCGCCTGGGGGCCATGGCAGCAGAGCGACGGCATGACGGCGCACCTCACCGAAGTGGACCTGCGCAGGATGGCCCGCTCCGGATTCGTCCCGCTCACCCCGGAGGAGGGCCTGGCCCTCTTCGACGCCGCCGTGGCCGGTGACGACGCCGAAGTGGTCGCGGCCCGCATCACCCCGGCCGCCTTCAGCGACGCCCCGCCGGACGCGGGTGGTCACCGGACTCCCGTACCCGGCGCCGTGGAAGCGCGGGGCGGCAGTGAGACCGGTATCGCCGAGCGATGGAAGGCCGCTTCCCCGGTCGAGCGGACCGACCTGCTGCTCACCGAAGTGCGGTCACAGGCGGCCGCCGTCCTCGGCCACCCGGAGGGAGCGAGCGCGATCGAAGCGAGCGACCGGTTGGCGGACCTGGGACTCGACTCCCTGGCCGCGGTGGAGCTGCGTAACCAGCTCTCGGCATCGACGGGGCTCACACTCCCGTCCACATTGCTGTTCGACTTCCCGACGGCACAGGCGGTGGCCGTCGAGCTGGCGGAGCGGTACGCACGGGACGGCGTCCCGGACAGTTCACCCGGCGTCCCGGTACAGGCCGCGGGTGTACCGGACAGCGAGGGCGCGCCGGATTCGCTGAGCGCACTCTTTCGCGGCGCCTGTCTCCGGGGCCGCGTCTGGGACAGCATGGCGCTGCTCACCATCGCGGCGCGCCTGCGGCCGGTCTTCGACGTCACCGGGGCAGGCCGTGCGGCACTCGAACCCGTCACCCTCACATCGGGCGGCGCGGGCGCCCCGCTGATCTGCTTCCCGTCCCTCAGCGCGCTCTCCGGACCTCACGAGTACGGTCAACTCGCCGCCGCCCTACGGGAGTTGCGCCCGGCATCGGCGGTGCGGAACCCCGGCTTCGCGCCCGGCGAGGACCTGCCGGCCACGCTGGACGCGCTGGTCACCGCCCACGTCGCCACGGTCCGCGCCGTCGTCGGGCAGGCACCGCCGGTGCTGCTCGGCCGGTCAGCCGGTGGCTGGGTGGCCCAGGCCGTGGCCGAGCGGCTGGCGGCCGAGGGCACCGCCCCGGCCGCCGTCGTGCTGGTGGACACCTATCCGCACGATGCGGACGCCGCCGGACAGTCGTTCTCGGCGATGACGTCGGACATGCTGCGACGAGCCGCGAGGTCGTCCGCGGCCGACCCCGACCGGCTCACCGCCATGGCCGGCTACTTCGAACTCTTCGCCGACTGGAAACCCGCGCGGCTCGCCGCCCCCACCCTGTACCTACGGGCCCGGGACCCGCTGCCCGGCGCGGAACCCGCCCCGCCCTGGAGCCTTGCGCACGCCGAAGTCACCGTGCCTGGCGACCACTTCACCGTCCTGGAGGAACACGCCCGAACGACGGCACTCGCCGCCCACGACTGGCTCGCCGGGCTCTGAGGCGCCGCTCTGTCGGCCAGCATGGCCTGAACCGGTCGAAACACCAGGAAGGCAGGCTCGGCCGGCAGGGCCGGGTATGCCTCGGGCCTGCCGGTTCCGGCAGGCCGGAGAACCCTCGTCAGCGCAGGTCACGCGCGTGTCTTCGGCGTCGAGACATCCGTGGAAGGCCCTGGTCGTTCGGTTCGCCTTCAAAGTTTGAGCACAAGTTGCACACATCCCCTCTTCAGGCGGGCCCCGATGGTCTAGATTGACCGTGCTTCGCATGCGGACACCAGGCGACAAACCCGTGCACATCGGGAGCCTGGCGGTACATGCGAGTCCGCCGCCGCCAGGGCGGGTTGCTCGACCAGCGCTGAAACAGCAGGAATGTCATGCCCGGGAGGCGGGGGCCTCCCGAGGGGGAAGAACAGCGCGGCGCGGGGGGCTGGGGAGCCTCCCGGGGAGAGAAAACAGTGTGGGGCGAAGACGTCGAACCACTGGCGACCTGGGGGTTCTGTGGAGCAGGGGGAATTAGTCAGCCCTTTTCCGTCGGCGCACGGGCATCTGACGGACGAGGTGATCAGTCGGCCCGCGACCGACTGGGAGCAGCGGTACCGCCGTACCGTGATCACCAGCGATACCGTGGCCACCGCCTGCGTGGTGGCGGCGATCGGCATCTTCTTCGGGGCCAGGGACGCGGCCAACTGGCATGAGAAGTGGGGCATTCTCGCGTTCGGAACCGAATTGCTGGTGCTGGGAGCGCTCGCGGTGAGCCGGGCGTGGGCTCCGGCCGTGCTCGGCCAGGGGGCCGAGGAATTCCGCCGGCTCGGACGCTCGCTGTTCGCGGCGGTCGTCGTACTGGCGCTCGGCGGGATCGCCCTCACCTCGCGCAACATCAAACTCTGGATCTTTGTCGCGATACCCGCGATCGCGCTGACCACCATGATCGCTCGGTATCTGCTGCGCCTGCGGCTGCACCGGCAGCGGAAGGACGGACGGTGCCTGCGACCGGTTCTCGCCGCCGGAAGCCCGGCCACCGTGCGCGACCTCATCGCCCGGGCCCGCAAGTTGCCGCACCTCGGCTGGCGGGTGGACGCGGTGTGCACGGCGGACGGCCACGGGCTCGACGGTGACCAACTGGACGGAGTCCCGGTCGTCGGCCGGCTGACGGACGTCGCGGGCCACGTCCGCCGCGACGGCTACCGGGTCGTCGCCATCACACCGGACCCGCACTGGTCACCGGACCGGCTCCAGCGGCTGGCCTGGAACCTCGAGGGCAGCGACGCCGAGATGGTCGTGGCCCCCGTGCTGATGGAGGTGGCCGGCCCGCGGCTGCACGTCGACGCGGTGCTCGGGATCCCGCTGCTGCGGGTCAGCATGCCGACCTTCACCGGGGGCCGCCGGGCGGTCAAAGGGATCGTCGACCGGATGGCCGCCGCGATCCTGCTGATCCTGTTCGCGCCGCTCATGGTGCTCGTCGGGCTGCTCGTCCTGGTGGACAGCCGGGGCGGGCCGTTCTACCGCCAGCGCAGAGTCGGCAAGGACGGCCGCGAGTTCACCATCCTCAAGTTCCGCACCATGGTCGCCGGGGCCCACGAGGCGCGTGCCGCGCTGGCCGATCGCAACGAAGGCGCGGGCCTGCTGTTCAAGCTCCGCCGGGACCCGCGGGTGACCAGGGTGGGGGCGGTGCTGCGCCGGTACTCGATCGACGAGCTCCCGCAGCTCTTCAACGTACTCACCGGCTCGATGTCGCTCGTCGGCCCGCGGCCTCCCCTGCCGGAGGAGTCCGCCGCGTACGGACCGGACATCCGGCGGCGGTTGCTCGTCAAGCCCGGCCTCACCGGCCTGTGGCAGATCAGCGGACGCAGCGACCTGCCGTGGGAGGAGGCGGTCCGGCTCGACCTGCGCTATGTGGAGGACTGGTCGCTCGCCCTCGACACGGTGATCTTGTGGAAGACGCTGCGTGCGGTGATCCACGGGCACGGAGCCTACTGATGCGCGGGGGGCGTCGTCCGATCGGCGCACGGACGGCAGGCCGCAAGGGCCTGCCCGGGGGGAGGAACCGGTCATGAGAGTAAGCGTCTTAGGGCTCGGCTATGTGGGCTGCGTGTCGGCCGCATGCCTGGCCGGCCTGGGGCACGAGGTCATCGGGGTGGACGTGAACCAGGTGAAGGTCGACCTGGTCAACGACGGCAAGGCCCCGGTGGTCGAGGAAAGGATCGGCGAACTCGTCACCGAGGCCGTGGCGGCGGGAACACTCCGCGCCACCGGCGACGTCCGAGAAGCGATCCTCAACAGCGACGTGTCGCTGGTCTGCGTGGGCACGCCGTCGGAGCCCAACGGCAGCCTGTGCACCACGTACTTGGAGAGGGTCACCGAGCAGATCGGTGCCGCGCTGGCGGATCGCGGTGCGGGCAGCGGGCGGCACACCGTCGTGTTCCGCAGCACCATGCTCCCGGGCACCTGTCTGAACCTGCTGGTACCGATCCTGGAGAAGTACGTCGGCGGCACGGCCGGAGTGGAGTTCGGGGTCGCGGTCAACCCGGAGTTCCTGCGCGAGGGCACCAGCGTGCGGGACTTCTTCGACCCGCCCAAGACCGTCATCGGCGAACTGGAACCGGTGAGCGGTGACGCGGTGGCGGCGCTGTACGACGGCCTGCCCGGCGAGGTGTTCCGGGTACCGGTCCCGACGGCCGAGGCGATCAAGTACGCGGACAACGCCTTCCACGGCCTCAAGATCGGCTTCGCGAACGAGCTGGGCGCCGTGTGCCAGGCGCTGGGGGTGGACTCGCACCAGGTGATGGACGTGTTCCTGGCCGACCGCAAGCTGAACATCAGCCCCGCCTATCTGCGGCCCGGCTTCGCCTTCGGCGGCTCCTGCCTGCCCAAGGACCTGCGCAGCCTGGTCCACGCGGCGAAGCGGGCCGATGTCTCCGTACCCATCCTGTCCCACGTGCTGCCGTCCAACTCCGACCACTTGCAGCGTGCGGTCGAGCTGGTCGAGCGCACCGGCAAACGCCGGGCCGGACTGTTCGGGCTTTCCTTCAAACCCGGCACCGACGACCTCCGCGAGAGCCCGCTCGTCGAACTGGCGGAGAGGCTCTTCGGCAAGGGGTACGACCTGCGGATCTACGACGCCAACGTGAGCCTGTCCCGGTTGCTCGGCGCCAACCGCGAGTACATCGAGACCCGGCTGCCGCACCTCGCGCAACTGCTCGCGGGCTCCGTCGAGGAAGTGCTCGAACACGCCGAGGTGTGCCTGGTCGGGACCAGCGACCCGGCCGTGCTGTCGGCACTGCCCCACGGCGAGAGCCCGGTGATCGTCGACCTCATCCACCTCCCCGACGCCGAGGCGCGCCGGGCCGAACCGGGGTATGTGGGCCTTGCTTGGTGACACGTCGTTCGATGACACAGCCGGCGGCCACAAGCCCGACCGGCGCGCGCTGATCCTGGTCGAGAACCTGTCGGTGCCGTTCGACCGGCGGGTGTGGCAGGAGTGCACGACGCTGCGTGACGCGGGGTGGGAGGTGCACGTCATCTGCCCCCGGGGCGCGAAGCGGGACACGGAGCCGGAGGCGGAGATCGACGGGGTGCGGATCCACCGCTACCCCTTGCGTGCCGCCACCGGAGGGCCTGCCGGCTACCTGCGGGAGTACGGATCGGCGCTGTGGCACACGGTCCGCCTCGCCCGGAAGGTCGGCCCGGTCGACGTGGTCCACGCCTGCAACCCGCCCGACCTGCTGTTCCTGCCCGCACTGTGGCTGAAGCGGCGCGGCGCGCGGTTCGTCTTCGACCAGCACGACCTGGTGCCCGAGCTGTACCTCTCCCGGTTCCACCGCGGCAAGGATTTGCTCTACCGCGGTGTGTGCGCGCTCGAGCGGATGACCTACCGGGCCGCGGACGTCGTCCTCGCCACGAACGAGAGCTACCGGGACGTCGCGGTGCGCCGAGGCGGCCGGCGGCCGCAGGACGTCTTCGTGGTGCGCAGCGCGCCTGACGCCGACCGGTTCCACCCCGTACCGCCCGAGCCCGAGCTGAAGCGCGGCAAGCCCCATCTGCTGTGCTACCTCGGCGTCATGGGCCCGCAGGACGGCGTCGACTACGCCTTGCGGGCCCTCGCGAAGCTGCGCGACGAGCTCGGGCGGAGCGACTGGCACGCGGTGTTCGTCGGCGCGGGTGACACCTTCGACGCGATGGGGGAGCTGTCCCGGCGGCTCGGGCTCGCGGAGCAGGTTCAGTTCACCGGGCGCATCCCGGACGCCGACCTGGCGCGCTACCTGTCCACCGCGGACGTGTGCCTCTCCCCGGACCCGCACAATCCGCTCAACGACGTGTCGACCATGAACAAGGTCCTGGAGTACATGGTGATGGGCCGGCCCATCGTCTCCTTCGACCTGCGGGAGGCCAGAGTCTCCGCCGGTGACGCCGCCCTCTACGCGCCCGCCAACGACGAGGCCGCGTTCGCCGGGCTGATCGCGCTGCTCCTGGACGATCCGGAGCGGCGGGCCCGGATGGGCAAGACCGGCCAGGAGCGGATCGGCGGAGAGCTTTCCTGGCGGAACTCGCAGGCGTCGCTGCTCGCCGCCTATGCGGCTGCCTGCCGCGACCACGCCCCGGTGACAGGCGGACCGGTCCGGGCCCGGAGGAGGCAGCGCAGTTGAGCGATGATCCGATACGCCTGGTCACGATCGGGCGGATCCTCCGTCGGCGCGGGCGGCTGCTCATCGTCGTCGCCGTGGTGGGCGCCCTCGTCGGCTACGGCACCTCGCTGCTGTTCCCGCCGAGGTACACGACGTCGACATCGGTCTTGCTGGCGGGAGAGTGGGAGGAGCGCGAGCTGCTGACCCAGGCGGAGATCGCCGCCAGTTCGGCGGTGGTCGACCGCGCCGCCGCCACGCTCGACTGGAACGGCGTCGCAGGCAGCGAGCTGCGGGACCGCGTGAGCGCCGAGGCCGCCGACGGGAACATCATCAAGATCTCGGGGACGGCCGAGAGCCCGGAGCGCGCGCAGCGGCTCTCGGACCAGGTGGCCCGGCAGTTCGTCGCCTTCGCCGCGCGGATCGCGGGCGACGACACCGACCCCGACGCCGCGGCGGGGCCCGAGACGCTGCGGCAGAAGGTGGTGCAGACCAACCGCCGCATCTCGGACCTGGCCGGCGCCGCCGACCCGGGGCGGACCGTGGAGGGCGTGCAGGCCCGCACCGAACTGGAGAAGCTGCGCACCGCGCTGCACGAGGCCATGAAGAAGCTGGACGAGGCCGGCCCGGCGAGTGGCAAGGCCGACCTGGTCGTCATGGGACCCGCCGCCCGGCCGACCGGCGAGGCGCCGCCGACGAGGACGCAACTCATCGCCGCCGGGGCGCTGTTGTTCTTCCTGCTCGCGGTCGTCGGCCATCTCGCCGCCGCACGGACGAACCGCCGACCGCGCACCGGAGGGGAGATCGCCGCGGCGCTCGGCTCGACGCTGCTCGGCACCGTCGACGTATCCGGCGAACGGCTCCCGCACCGTCCACCGGGCCGCGACCCGCGGGCCTGGGCCCGCCGACTGCTGGGCATCGACACTCCATGGGACATCCCGGCCCCGCAGCCGTCCGGCGGCGAAGCGGGCCGACAGCTCCGCTACCGGCGGGTGTGCGCTCGCCTCCGGGACCAACTACCCGCCCCCCGGCGACTGCTGGTCGTCGTACCGGAGGGCGACGAGATCGCCCGCCGGGCCGCCGGGCAACTCGTCGCCGAGGCCGAGAGCGGCCATTCCCCGAACTCGCCGAGCAAGGACTGCCCCATGCTGCGCGTGGTGGAGGTCCCGGTGGCCCGGCCGCTGGTGCCGGACCGCGACACCGAGTCCGGTGCCCTGGTCGTCCTCAGCGCGGGCAGCCGGACCGCCGAGGAGCTCGTCGGCATCGCCGAGGCGTGCGTGGACGCGGGGCACGAGGTAGTCGGGACCGTCGTTGCCGGCACGGTCCGGACCCGCTCAGCGGGGGTCGCCGGCCGCTCCGCGCGTCACACCCCCGCCGCGGTCGCGGTGGGCGACGACGTGAGGGGCTCAGGGTGACGACGACCAGGACTCCGGAGCCGTCGGCCGCCGCTCCGCTCATCGACTTGCAGGCACTGGTGGTGGCGGTGCGCAGGCGCCGCCGCCTCTGGTGCTTTCTGGCGCTGCTGGGGCTGCTGGTCGGCGCGGCGGTGGCGGTCCTGCGGCCACCGCCGCCCACCGCGGTGACCAAGGTGCTGGTCACGCACAAGGAGGACCAGCCGAACGACACCGGAACGCTGATCCGCACCGACGTCGAGCTGCTGGGGACCACACGGATCGCAGACAACGCCCTGCGCGCCCTCGACTCCCCGGAAAAACCAGAGGACTTCATGCGGGACTACCGCGGCACCGGCCTGACCAACAACCTGCTGCGGATCGAGGTGACAGGCGACAGCGACACGGAGGCGGTGGCCCGCGCCAAGGCGCTCGCCGACGCGTTCGTCGAGGACCATGTGCGGCGGATGCGGGAGACCGCGAAGGCCGAGGCCAAAGCCCTGCTCGACCAGCGCGACCGCATGCGGGACGAGCTGGGCAAGGTCAACAAGGCGATCGGCGACCGGTCGCCGGAGACCGAACCGAAGGATGCGGCGAGCATCGAGACGCTCTTCGCCCGCCGGGCCGAACTCAACTCCCGAATCGCCGACTTCGACCAGCGCGCCGAAGAGGCACGCATCGGCACGCCCCGGCTCGTCGCCGGTACCCAGATCGTGGACGCCCCGCGCGCGGTGCGGCACTCCCTGCCCAGGACCGCCGCCACCAACGCCGCGATCGGGCTCGTCCTCGGGCTCGTCCTCGGGCTCGCGGTGGCCGCGGTCGGCGCGGTGGTGGCGGACCGCCCCGTGCTGCGCCGGGAGATCGCGGCGAACCTGGGCGCCTCGGTCATCGCGGAGCTGCGCCACAGGTCCTTGCGGTCGCGCGGGCCGTGGCAGCGCCGCAGGACCCGTGCGGCACGCGAACGCCTCACCACGACCCTGGCCCGCGCTGTACGCGGCTCCACGGCACCGGTGTCGCTCCTCGAACTGGGCTGCGCGCGCGGCACGAGCGTGATCGCCGTGGACCTCGCCCGGGCCCTGGCGGCGGAGGGGCCGGTGGTCGTCGTCGACGGGCTGCCGGGCCCGCCGCTCGCGGGCCGCCGCCCCGAGCCGGGAGACCCGACCGTGGTCAGCGGCGAGCGCGCCGCGGCCACGGCGCAGCGAGAGCTCCGGCTCGGCGTCGGCTCGGTCGCGCCCGGCACGGCGTGGACCGACCTCCCGTACCTCGGCAGCCGGACCGTGCTCGTCGTGCGTGCCGGGCACGCCGGCGCCGCCTGGCTGCACACCGTGGCGCGGCAACTCGCGGACCAGCGCATCGCGGTGCTCGGCGTGGTACTGATCGACCCGGATCCGCGTGACCGGACCGACGGCACGCTGTGGGACGGCACGGACATCGCGCTGCGGGGCCGGAGCGAGCGGCCGGCCCGGCAGAGCGGTGGGGGTACCTCCCACGCCGTTCAGGCAGTGGGGGAGGGCCGGCCGCGGACGGAGCGGCCGCCGATGTGGGCCACACGAGTCACGGACACCGACCAGGAGGCACGGTAGAACATGTGTGGCATCGCAGGCACTTACCGGTGGCCGGACGGGAAGGCCGTGACCGACCGGCTCACGGACACCCTCGCCCACCGCGGCCCGGACGGGGCGGGCCGGTACGGCCACGCCGCCGGTGACGGCGAAGTGCACCTCGGACACCGCCGATTGGCCATCATCGACCTGTCCGGGACCGGCGCCCAGCCGATGGTCTCCGGCGGCCTCGCTCTCACGTACAACGGCGAGCTGTACAACGCCCCCGAGCTGCGTGCCGAGTTGGCCGCATCCGGGGTGCGCTTCCGCGGTACCTCCGACACCGAGGTGCTGCTCGAGGCCTGGCGGCGCTGGGGCACCGACTGCCTGCCCCGGCTGCGCGGCATGTTCGCGTTCGGGATCTTCGACGAGCGGACCGGCGACCTGGTGCTCGCCCGCGACCAGCTCGGCGTCAAGCCGCTGTTCCTGCTGCGGCGCGGCGAGGGCCTGATGTTCGCCTCCGAGCTCAAGGCGCTCGCCGCCGTGAGCGGCGGATCGCTGCGGGTGGACCCCGCGGCGCTCGTGGCCTCGCTGCTCTACTACTGGGTGCCGGACTCACGCTGCGCGTTCCGCGAGGCGGAGAAGCTGCCGCCCGGGAGCTGGCTCCGGTGCCGGGCCGACGGCCGCGTGGAGCGCGGCCGGTACTGGCACCTGAAGGACGTCGCCGCCGCAGGCCAGGAGCGGGCCCACAGCGGCGAGCAGCCGGACCTGGCCGCCGTCGTCGAGGAGTCGACCCGCCGGCATCTGCTCTCCGACGTACCCGTGGCGACCTTCCTCTCCGGTGGTCTCGACTCCAGCTACCTGACCGCGCTGGCGGCCCGCCACCGGCCCGGGATCTCCGCGTACACGATCGGGTTCCGAGCCGAGGACGCCAAGTTCGAGGCGATGCCGGACGACCTGCGCTACGCCCGGCAGGTGGCCGAGCGGTTCGGCGTCGACCTGCACGAGATCGAGATCGCCCCGAACGTCCTCGACCTACTGCCGCGGATGACGCACCACCTGGACGAACCGATCGGCGACCCCGCCGCGATCAACACCTTCCTGATCTGCTCGGCCGCCCGCGAGGCCGGCATCAAGGTGATGCTCTCGGGGATGGGTGCCGACGAGCTGTTCGCCGGGTACCGCAAGCACCTGGCCAACCTGCTGGCGCTGCGCTACCAGCGCGTCCCGCGGCCCCTGCGGCGCGGCCTGTCGAGGGCCGTGGACCGGCTGCCGGTCGCCACGGCCCGCCGGGGGTACCGGTCGGTGCGCTTCGCCAAGCGGTTCCTTTCCTTCGCCGATCTGCCGGAGGAGACCGCCTTTAGGCGCAGCTACACCATGTACGACCGGGAGGAACTGCTCGCACTGATCGATCCGGACCTCGCCGGGACGGTCGAGGACGTACTGACCGAGCATGCGGACATCTACCACGACAACGACCTCGACGACCTCGTCAACCGCATGTGCCTGGGCGACGCGCGGATGTTCCTGCCGGGCCTGAACCTCGCCTATACGGACCGCTCCAGCATGGCCGCGTCGACCGAGGTGCGGGTGCCGTATGTGGATGTCGAGGTGGTCGAGGCGGCGTTCGCCGTGCCCGGTGACCGCAAGATCGTCGGACGGCAGGGCAAGGCCGTCCTCAAGGAGGCGGCCGGCTCGGTCCTGCCCCGGGAGATCGTTTACCGGCCCAAGGGCCTGTTCAGCGCCCCGCTGCGCGCCTGGATGAGCCGGGATCTGGCACCGCTGGTCCGTGAGGTGGTGCACGACGGCGTGCTCGTCGGCGCGGGAATCCTGCGCCGCGACGCGCTGGCGCGGATGGTCGCCGAGGACGCGGCCGGCCGGCGGGACTTCTCCAAGCATCTGTGGCATGTGCTGACCCTCGAGTACTGGTACCGCGGCGCGACCTCCGGCTCCGGCCGGACCGCCCCCTGACGGGGCCCTGAAAGACGTGGAAACAGAAGGAGTTCGGGTGAAGCAGGTCGTACAGAACTACAAGAGCGGCGAGCTGGCGGTGCTCGACGTGCCGGTGCCGGGGTGCAAGCCGGGCGGTGTGCTGGTGCGCAGCGCCTACTCGCTGATATCCACCGGGACCGAGCTCATGAAGGTGTCCGAGGCCGGCATGTCGATGCTGGGCAAGGCCCGCTCCCGGCCCGACCAGGTGGCCAAGGTCGTGCAGAGCGTGGCCACCAACGGAGTGCCCGCCACCTACCGCAAGGTGATGGGCAAACTGGACTCCTACACGCCGCTCGGCTACTCGTTGTGCGGGGTGGTCGAGCAGGTCGGCGCCGGGACCGACGACGTGAAGGTCGGCGACCTCGTGGCCTGCGCCGGCAATGAGCACGCGTTGCACGCCGAGTCGAACTGGGTGCCGAAGAACCTCTACGCCCGGGTGCCCGATGGTCTCGCGCCGCGGCACGCGGCCTTCGGCACCGTCGGGTCGATCGCGTTGCAGGGCGTCCGCCGCGGCGAGTCACAGCTCGGCGACGTGGCGCTGGTCATCGGCCTCGGGCTGATCGGACAGCTGGTGGTACAGCTCCTGACCGCCTCGGGAGTCCGCGTCGTCGGCGTCGACCCCGACCGGGAGCGCTGCGCACTGGCCGAGCGGCTGGGCGCCGCGGCCTGCGGCGATCCCTCCTCCGCGGCCGTGGAGGCCACCGTCGCCGAACTCACCGGCGGCCACGGCGTGGACCAGGTGTACCTGGCCGCCGGCGGCGGCAGCAACCAGCCCGTCGAGCTGGCCGCCCGGCTCTGCCGGGACCGCGGCCGGGTCGTCGACATCGGCAAGTGCCGCCTGGACCTGCCCTGGAACGCGTACTACGAGAAAGAGCTCGACGTCCGGTTCTCCCGCAGCTACGGCCCCGGACGCTACGACCCGGAGTACGAGCTGGAGGGGCGCGACTACCCGATCGGCTACGTGCGCTGGACCGAGCGCCGCAACCTGGCGTGCTTCCTCGACCTCGTCGCCCGCGGCCGCGTCGACGTGGAGCCGCTGGTCTCCCACATCGCCGACTTCGACGACGCCGTCGAGACGTATCAGCGCCTGAAGGACGGCGAAATGAAGGCGGTGGCCGTGCTGTTCCGCTACCCCGGCCACGCCGAGAACACAGCGGAAGCCGAGGCCCCGGCCGTGGCCGTGCCCGAGGTGCGGCGCAACGGCGTGGTGCCCGCCCCGGTCCGGGCCGCCAAGACGCCGGTACGGCTCGCGTTCGTCGGCGCGGGGAACTACGCGACGTCGATGCTGCTGCCGCACCTGGCCCGGCGCGACGGCGTCACGCTGTCGACCGTCGTCACCACGACGGCGCTGTCCGCGGCCAATGCCAAGCGGAAGTTCGGCTTCGCAGAGGCGACCACCGACCTCGACGCCGTGCTCGGCGACAAGTCCATTGACGCGGTGTTCGTGGTCACCCGGCACAGCTCGCACGCCGAACTGACCCGAAGGGCCCTCCTCGCCGGCAAGACGGTGTTCGTGGAGAAGCCCCTGGCCCTCACCGAGGACGAGCTGACCGGCGTGCTCGCGGCGGTGGAGGAGTCCGGCAACGACCGGATCCAGGTGGGCTTCAACCGCCGGTTCGCGCCGCTGCTGCAGGAGGCCCACAAGCGGTTCGGCGCCCGGACCGGCCCGGCGAGCCTGCGCTACCTGGTCAACGCCGGGCGGCTGGACCACGGCAGCTGGTATCTCCGACAGGGCGCCGAGGGCTCGCGGTTCACCGGTGAAGGCGGGCACTTCATCGACACGGCGAGCTGGCTGCTCGGGGCCGACCCGGTCTCCGTGTACGCCCTCGCCCCGCCCGGCGACGAAGACCTCCAGGTCGTGCTGCGCTACCCGGACGGGTCCACGGCCACCATCAGTTACGTCACCAGCGGCGCGTCCGGCTTCCCCAAGGAGACGCTGGACCTCGTCGCGGACGGCAAGGTGCTCAGGCTCGACGACTTCGTCCGCGCCTCCGTCCACGGTGGCCGCCGCAAGCGGTGGGTCAGTTCACGGCTGCCCAGGGCCCGGGACAAGGGGCAGTCCGCCGAGCTGGCCGCGTTCGTCAAGGCCGTGCGGACCGGCGGGCCGATGCCGGTGCCGCTGGAGTCGCTGGTCGCCACCACGGCGGCGACCCTCGCCGTCCGGGCGGGCCTGGCCGGCGGCGCGCCGGTGACGCTGGCGAGGGCGCGATGACGGTGGGCTCGGCGAGCGCGGGCTGGTACCTGCGGCGGCTGTCCCGGATGGGACCGCGGGAGATCGGCGGCCGGGCGGGTGACGCGGTGCGCAGGCGGCGGTGGCGGTCGGCGCGGCCGGAGTGCCCGAGCGTGACCGGCGCCCGGTTCACCGCGGTCCTGCCCGCCGGGACGATCGCCACGGTCCCGCCGGACGCCGCGAAACGTCTCGTCGCCGAGGCGGACCGGCTGCTGGCCGGGCACGTCGAGTACTTCGGCGTGGACCGCGACGACCTGGCCGACCCGGACTGGTGGTACGACCCCAAGACCGGGCGCAGGGCCCCGTGGGGCTACGCCTTCGACGTGCCGTACCGCGACGAGAACGCGGCCGGTGACATCAAGCAGATCTGGGAGCTGTCCAGGCATCAGTACCTCACCGTGCTCGCCGCCGCCTACGCCGTCACCGGGAACGAGCGGTACGCCGAGCGCGTGGCCGAGCACCTGCGCTCGTGGTGGGCGTCGAACGCGCCGCTGCGCGGAGCGCACTGGATCAGCGGCATCGAGCTGGGGGTCCGGCTGCTGTCCTGGGTGTGGATCCGCCGCCTGCTCGACGACTGGCCGGGCGCGGCCGCACTGTTCGAGGACAACCCGGTGGCGCGCCACCAGATCTGGCACCACCAGCGCTGGCTGGCCGCCTTCCCCAGCCGGGGCTCCTCGGCGAACAACCACGTCATCGCCGAGGCCGCCGGGCAGTTCGCCGCGGCCTGCGCCTTCGGGTGGTTCCCCGCCTCGCCGCGCTGGCGGTCCGACGCGCTGCGGTCCCTGGAGCGGCACCTGAAGAGCAACACCTTCGGGTCGGGCCTCAACCGCGAGCTGGCCACCGAGTATCACGGCCTCGTGCTGGAGCTCGGCCTGGCCGCGCTTGCCGAGGCGGACGCCGCGGGCGTGCCCGTCCCCGCTTCCGTCCGGCTGGTGCTGCTGCGGATGACCGACGCCCTCGCGGCCGTCGTGGACAGCCGATTACGGCCGCCGCGCCAGGGGGACGCGGACGACGGCCACGGTCTGGTCCTGGACGGCACGGGCACCGACCGCTGGGCGTCCCTGCTGGCCACCGGGGACGCCGTGTTCGGCCGGCTCGACTGGTGGCCGGCGGTGACCGCCACCGACGTCCGCACCCCGCTGCTGACCGCGCTCATCCGGCCGTACGCGAAGAACGGGACCGCACCGGCCGTGACCCGCCCCCCAAGCAGGCCAGGTCACTTCACCGACGCGGGCATGACCATCCTGCGCGGCCCGGGGGAGATCTGGTGCCGCTGCGACGGCGGTCCGCACGGCTTCCTGTCCATCGCCGCGCACGCCCACGCGGACGCGCTGTCGCTCGAGGTCCGGCACGACGGGGTCGACGTGCTCGCCGAACCCGGCACGTACTGCTACCACGGGGAGCCCGCATGGCGGCGGTACTTCCGGTCGACCCTCGGCCACAACACCCTGCAACTGGACGGCGCCGACCAGTCCGTCTCCGGCGGGCCGTTCCTGTGGACCCGCCACGCCCGCAGCCGCGTCCTGGTCGCCGAGACATCCGGTGACGTGGCCCGCTGGTGTGCCGAGCACGACGGCTACCGCCCCTCGGTGCACCGCCGCCGGGTGGAGCTGACGGCCGCGAGCCGGGAGCTGAGGGTCGTCGACGAGGTGCGCGGCCCGGGCCGGTCCGTACGCCTGGCGTTCCACCTCGGCCCGGCGATCACCGCGGACCTGGCGGGGGAGCGGGCCGTGCTCACCTGGACCCGGGACGGCGAGGAACGCTCCGCGGTGCTCGACCTGCCCGAGCAGCTGCGCTGGCGGGCGCATCGCGGCGAGAGCGATCCGCCCCTCGGCTGGTACTCCGCCGGCTTCGGGCGCAAGGAACCCGCCACCACGCTGGTCGGCACCGGCTTCACCGACGGCGCCGATGGGTTCACCACCGTGCTCGGATTCCGGGGCTAGGGGGACTCGTGGGGAGGAAGTGGCGGAGCTGGGTGCTCCCGGCGGCGGCGCTGGCCCTGCTGGCGGCCGGCTGTGAGAGCACTCCGGACGCCCGGAAGAAGCCGGCCGCCGCACCCTCGACGTCCGCGGCCCGGCCGGTGGCCCGCGTGTGCGCCGAACCGGCCGCCGGACCGGCGAAGGCACCCGCGGGCGCGGTGACCGTCGACCCCGCGAAGGTCGGCGACCTGGCCACGAAGACCAAGAAAAGCCCCCCGAACACCACGTTCTGGCTCCGGCCGGGCAGACACAGGCTCCAGCCGGACCGCTACGCCCAGGTCGTCCCCAAGAAGGGCAACCGCTACCTCGGAGCGCCGGGCGCGGTGCTCGACGGCCGGAAGGCCAACCAGTACGCGTTCGGCGGCAGTGCCCGCGACGTCACCATCCGCCACCTGACCGTGCAGCGCTTTGTGGCGCCGCCGGACGAGGGCGTGGTCAACCACGACTCGGCCGACGGATGGGTGATCGAACACGCGACGATCCAGCACAACTCCGGTGCCGGACTGATGGCCGGTGCCCGCCAGCGGGTCCGCGCCAACTGCCTGCGCGGCAACGGCCAGTACGGCATGAACGCGTACAAGGCGACCGGCCGGCTCAGGGACCTGGTGGTCGAGGGCAACGAGATCGTCGGCAACAACACCGACGACTGGGAGCGGCGGCGCAAGGGCTGCGGCTGCACCGGAGGCATCAAGTTCTGGGCCGTCGACGGCGCCGACGTGCGCGGCAACTGGGTGCACGACAACCGCGGAACGGGACTGTGGGCGGACACCAACAACAACGACTTCCGCATCGAGGACAACGTCCTGGAGACCAACGACGGTGCCGCGCTGATCTACGAGACCAGCTACAACGCGGTCATCCGGAAGAACACGATCCGGCGGAACAACTGGGTCGAGGGCCGCAGATACGCCGACCGCGGCGACAACTTTCCGTTCGCGACCGTCTACGTGTCCGAGTCCGGCGGCGAACCACGGATCCGGGCCCGCACGGACAAGATCGAGATCTCCCGGAACCTGCTGGAGAACAACTGGTCCGGCATCACCCTGTGGGAGAACGCGGACCGGTTCTGCAACAGCCCCGCCAACACCTCGTCCGGTGACTGCACGCTGCTGGTGAAGGACACCGACCGCTGTGCGCGGCCCGCGATCGCCACCGCACCGCTCTACGGCGACTGCCGGTGGAAGACCCAGCGGGTGGACATCCACGACAACCGCTTCGTGCTGGACAAGTCCGTCGTCGACTGCGCGGCGAAGTGCGACCGCATGGCGGTCCTCGCCAACTACGGCACCTATCCGGAATGGTCGCCCTACCAGGGCGAGCGAGTGGCCGAGGCGATCACCCGCAAGCAGCACAACCGCTGGCACGACAACACCTACCTCGGACCATGGAGGTTCGTGGCCCACGACCCGAGCCGCGTACTCGACTTCGGACAGTGGCAGAGCACGCCGTACCGGCAGGACGCGGGCAGCACCTTCCGCGCACGGGACGGTGGCTGAGATGAACACACGCCACATACCGGGCGCGGACCACACGCCGAAGACGGTCGGGGCGGTCTGGGGGCTGCTCGTCCTCAACACGCTCGGCTCCACCGGGGCGAGGACCATCGTCCCGCTGCCCCGCTCCCTCATCCAGATGGTCACCATGGGCGCGCTGGTCGCCGCGTTCGCGCTGGCGCTCGCGGTCAATCTCCGGCTGCGCATCCGGGCCGGCGCCTTCCTGTTCCTGCTCACCCTGCTGCTGGTGCCGAGCGTGATCTCCAGCGCGGGCCTTGAGTCCGGGTTCGGCGCGCTGTTCCGCTGCGCCCGGCTGGCGCTCTTCGTCGCCACACTGTGGCTGCTCAGCCGCTGGTGGGACGGGAGCGTGACGTTCGTCCGGCACCACATCCGGATGTACTTCGCGGTGCTCGGCTCGGTCGCCGCCGGCCTGGTCATCTCACCTGGCGCCGCCCTGCCCGAGCTCTACGGCGGACGCCTCGTCGGCGCCCTGTGGCCGCTCACCCCGCCGCAGATCGGCCAGTACGCCGCGGCGATCATCGGGCTCACCGTGCTGCTGGTCCTCGGCCGCCGGACGGACCGGGGCGGCGCGGCGGTCGTCATCGTCCCCTCACTCGTCCTGCTCGCGCTGACCCATACCCGTACGGCCACACTCGGTCTGCTCATCGGGCTCGCGGCGGCGATCGGCTCCCTCGTCCTGACCAGCGCCGCCGCCCGCCGGTTCTTCACCTGGGCGGTGCTGTGCGCCGCCGTGGCCGCGGTGGGGTTCGGCTCCGCGGTGCGGGCGTGGTTCCTGCGCGGGCAGAGCCAGGAGTACTTCACCAGCTTCACCGGCCGCGAGAAGGTCTGGGACGCGCTGCTGGCAGCCCCCCGGACGACCTCGGAGCGGCTGTTCGGCATGGGCCTGGGCGACAAGTCCTTCGGCGGCCTGCCGATCGACAACAGCTGGCTGGCCGTCTACCACGAGCAGGGCCTGACGGGCGCCGCCATCGTGGCGCTGATCGTCGTCGTCCTCGCCGGTGTCGCGTTGCTGCGGCCGCCGTCGCTGCCGAGGGCGTGCGCGATCTTCCTGATCAGCTACTGCGCGATCGCGTCGTACACCGAGGCCGGGCTCGGTGACGCCTCGCCGTATCTGCTGCATCTGGCCGTGGCCGCCTCCCTGTTGGCTGCACCTGCGGCGGCCGTGCCTCCCGCGGCGCCCGAAGCCCCCCGACGACGCGTCCCGCGATGGGCCAGGAACGAGAGGTGAACGCGGACATGTACGTCCTCGTGGTGCACAACCGCTACTCCTCGGCGCAGCCGAGCGGCGAGAACAAGGTCGTCGACCAGGAGGTGGAGCTGCTGCGCGCGGCCGGCCACCGGGTCGAGGTCTTCGAGCGGCGCAGTGACTCCATCGCCGCCCGCTCCCTGCTCGGCAAGGCCGCGGTACCGCTCCTCGTGCCGTGGAATCCGGCGGTCCGCACGGAACTCGCCGCCCGGCTGCGCACCGAGCGCCCGGATGTGGTCCACGTCCACAACGTCTTCCCGCTCCTGTCGCCCGCGGTCCTCGCCGCCTGCGCCGACGCGGGCGTGCCCGCCGTCGCCACGCTGCACAACTACACCCAGATCTGCCCGCCCGGCACATTGCAGCGGGACGGGCGGCCGTGCACCGAGTGCGTCGGGTCGGCGCCGCTGCCCGCCGTCCGCCACGGCTGCTACCGCGGCTCCCGGCTCGCGACGGTGCCGCTCGCGGTCAGCCTGTCGGCCAACCGGCGGCGCTGGTGGTCCGGCGTGGAGCGGTTCTTCTGCATCTCCGCGGCGCAACGCGACGTCCTGGCGCGGGCCGGCATGCCGGCCGAACGCCTCGCGGTGAAGCACAACTTCGTGCCCGACCCGGACATCCACCGGTCGGGCGCCGGCGAGCACCTGCTCTACCTCGGGCGGCTCGCGGAGGCCAAAGGCGTGCGGCTGCTCATGGCCGCGTGGGACGAGATCGCGGCGAGCGGCGGTGTGGGTGTGCCGCTCGTCATCGCCGGCGCGGGGCCACTGGAGCGGGCGGTGAGCGCCTGGGCGACGGGCCGGGACGACGTACGGTACGTCGGCCTGTACGACACGGCTCAGTGCCGGCAGGCCATCGCGCGGTCGGTCGCCGTGGTGGCCCCCTCGACGTGGCTGGAGGCGTTCGGCCTGGTGGCCGTGGAGGCGATGGCGGCCGGCGTCCCGGCCGTCGCCGCCGGTCACGGCGCCTTCGTCGAACTCGTCGAGGACGGGGTGAGCGGCCTACTGCACCGGCCGGGCGACTCCGCCTCGCTCGCCTCCCGCATACGCCGGATCACCGCCGAGCCGGCCCTGGGCCGGGAGATGGGCCAGGCGGCCCGGCGCCGTTATGAGCAGCACTTCAGCCCGGCCGTCGGGCTTGAGCGCCTGGTGGAGGAGTACCGCACCGTGATCGCGGTGCGGACGCAATCAAGGGGGACGGAATCCATGGGGGGCAGTAAATGACACGATGCCGACTCTGCGGCTCGGAAGCGATGGCGAGCGTCGTCGACCTTGGGGCGACGCCACCATGTGAGAGCTTTCTCGCCGCGGACCAACTGGATCAACCGGAGCCCGCGTTCCCGCTGCACCTGCGGGTGTGCACCGACTGCTGGCTCGCGCAGATCCCGCCGCTGATCACGCCGGAGGAGACGTTCAGCGAGTACGCGTACTTCTCCTCCTACTCCACATCCTGGGTGGAGCACGCGCGCACGTTCGTCGCCGATACCGTGCGGCGACTCGCCCTCGGACCCGACGCCTTCGTGGTCGAGGTCGCGAGCAACGACGGGTACCTGCTGAGGCACATGGTGGACCGGGGGATCCGCTGCCTCGGCATCGAGCCGTCGGTGAACGTCGGCGCCGCGGCGCGGGAGGCGGACGTGCCCACGCTCACCGAGTTCCTCGACCCCGGCGTCGGCTCGGCCGTCCGCGCCGAGCACGGCCTGGCGGACCTGGTCGTGGCCAACAACGTGTACGCGCACATCCCCGACGTGGTCGGGTTCACCGAGGGGCTGCGCGCCCTGGTCGCCGACGACGGCTGGGTCTCCATCGAGGTGCAGCACCTGCTGACCCTGATCGAGGAGAACCAGTACGACACGATCTACCACGAGCACTTCCAGTACTACACGGTCGCCTCCGCGACCCGGGCGCTCGCGAGCGGCGGACTCGCCCTCGTCGACGTCGAGTTGCTGCCCACGCACGGCGGCTCCATCCGGCTGTGGGCCCGCCCGGCCGAGGTGGCGGGCGAGCCGTCCCCGGCGGTGGCCGACGTGCTGAGCCGGGAGAAGGCCGCCGGGCTCCAGGAGCTGTCGGGGTACACCGAGTTCTCCGCCCGGGTCGCCAAGGTGCGCAGGGACCTCCTGAAGTTCCTCGTCGAGGCGGCCGAGCGCGGCGAGACGGTCGTCGGCTACGGCGCGCCGGGCAAGGGCAACACCCTGCTCAACCACTGCGGCATCCGGCCCGACCTGCTCCCGTACACGGTCGACCGCAACCCCTACAAGCACGGCCGGTTCACCCCCGGCACCCGCATCCCGATCCTGCCGCCCGAGCGGATCGCCACCGACAGACCGGACTACGTCCTCGTCCTCCCGTGGAACCTGCGGGCCGAGCTGACCGAGCAGCTGTCCTTCGTGCACGAGTGGGGCGGCCGTCTCGTCTTTCCCATCCCGGAACTGAGCATTGTCGAGGTCGAGGCATGAAGGTCGTACTGTTCTGCGGCGGTTACGGGATGCGGATGCGCAGCGGCGCCGGCATCTACGATGAAGCGCCCAAGCCGATGGCGATGGTCGGCCCGCGACCGCTGATCTGGCATGTCATGCGCTACTACGCGCACTTCGGGCATACCGAGTTCATCCTGTGCCTCGGCTATGGGGCGCACCACATCAAGGACTTCTTCCTCAACTACGAGGAGACGACGTCCAACGACTTCGTGCTGCGGGGCGGACGGACCGAACTGCTCTCCACCGACATCTCGGACTGGACGATCACGTTCGCGCAGACCGGCATCGAGTCACCGATCGGCGAGCGGCTGCGCCGGGTGCGGCACCACTTGGACGGCGACGAGATGTTCCTCGCCAACTACGCCGACGTGCTCACCGACGCCCCGCTGCCCCAGATGATCGACCGGTTCGCCCGGCGTGACGCCGGCGCGTCGATGATGGTGGTGCCGCCGCAGTCGTCGTTCCACTGCGTGGAGCTGGGCGAGGACGGCCTGGTGGGCGGCATCACCGCCGTGAGCGACCTGCCGCTGTGGGAGAACGGCGGCTACTTCGTCCTCCGCCAGGAGGTCTTCGACCACATCCCGGAGAACGGGGACCTGGTCGCCGACGGATGCGCCCAACTGGCCAAGCGCGGACGGCTGGTGGCGCACCAGCACCGCGGCTTCTGGAAGCCGACAGACACCGTGAAGGAGCGGGCCGCGCTCGACGCCGCCTACGCCCGGGGCGAGCGCCCGTGGGCCGTGTGGGAACGGGACACCGCGGTGGTGAGCGCGTGATCGCGCTCGGGACGGGGCGCCTGCACCGGATCGCCGCGGTGGGCGCGCACTGCGACGACATCGCCATCGGCGCCGGCGGCACGCTGCTGACGCTCTGCCTCGCGCATCCCGGCATACGTATCGACGCGCTGGTGCTCTCCGGCGGCGGCAGCGAGCGGGAGCAGGAGGAGCGGGCCGCGCTCGCCGCCTTCTGCCCGGACGCCGACCTGCGCCTCACCGTGCTCAAGCTGCCGGACGGCCGCATGCCCGTGCACTGGGACGAGGCCAAGGCCGCCGTCGAGGAACTGCGCGGGCAGACCGACCCGGACCTGATCCTGGCCCCGCGCACCGATGACGCGCACCAGGACCACCGCGGCCTGGCCCGGCTGATACCCACCGCGTTCCGCGACCACCTCGTACTCGGCTACGAGATCGTCAAGTGGGACGGCGATCTCGGCCGCCCGGCGGCGTACCAGCCGCTGTCGCCGGAGATCGCCGAACGGAAGGTGCGGCTGCTGCAGGAGCACTATCCCTCGCAGCGGCACCGGCCCTGGTACGACCGGGAGGCCTTCCTCGGGCTGGCCCGGATCCGCGGCATCGAATGCCACGCGCGTTACGCCGAGGCGTTCGCCGTCACCAAGCTCACGCTCGATCTGGGCACTTCCGACCTGGGGGAATGAACCTTGCGCGTACTACTGACCGGCCATCAGGGCTACCTGGGCACGGTGATGGCCCCGGTTCTCACGGCCGCCGGCCACGACGTCGTCGGTCTCGATGCCGGCCTGTTCGCCGACTGCGTCCTCGGCCCGCCGCCCGCCGACCCGCAAGGGCACCAGGTGGACCTGCGCGACGTCACCGCCGACCACGTGGCCGGGGTGGACGCCGTGATTCATCTGGCCGCGCTCTCCAACGACCCCCTGGGCTCGCTGGCGCCCGACCTCACCTACGACATCAACCACCACGCCTCCGTACGCCTGGCCCGGCTGGCCCGCGACGCCGGGGTGCGGCGCTTCCTGTACGCGTCCACCTGCTCGGTCTACGGCGCCGCCGGCGGGGGAGACCTGGTGGGCGAGGACGCCCCGCTGCGCCCGGTGACGCCGTACGCCGAGTCCAAGGTGCGGGTGGAGGACGACCTGCACGCCCTGGCCGACGACGACTTCACCCCGGTCTTCATGCGTAACGCCACCGCCTTCGGTTACTCGCCCCGGCTGCGCGCCGACATCGTCCTGAACAACCTGGTGGGGCACGCGCTGCTCTCCGGTGAGGTGCTTGTGCTCTCCGACGGCACCCCCTGGCGCCCGCTGGTGCACGCCGCCGACATCGCACGGGCCTTCGCGGCCGCGCTGACCGCGCCGCGCGACGCCGTGCACGACAGGGCGTTCAACATCGGCAGCGAGATCAACAACGTCACCGTCGCCGAGATCGCCGAGCAGGTCGCCGAGGCGGTGCCCGCTTCGAAGGTGGTGATCACCGGGGAGACCGGTGCCGATCCGCGGTCGTACCGCGTGGACTTCTCCCGGTTCCGCGCCGCGATACCCGGCTTCGACTGCGCCTGGACGGTGAAGCGGGGCGCGCTCGAACTCGCCGGCGCCTACCGGGAACACGGGCTCACCCGGGAGGACTTCGAGCAGCGCTTCACCCGGCTCGCCGTGCTGCGCGCGGCAACCGACGCGGGCGCCGTCGACGACACGCTGCGGTGGCGCCGGTGACCGCGGACGACTTCGGCGATGAGATGCACGCGCTGGTGGAGCGGCTCTACCCGCTGTGCCGCAGCATCACCGGCGACGGTGTGCGCGCCACCCTGAAGATCGTCGACGAATACATTCCGCTCCGGATCCACGAGGTGCCGACCGGGACCCAGGTGCTCGACTGGACGGTGCCGCAGGAGTGGAACATCCGCGACGCGTACATCGCCGACGCCTCCGGCAGACGGGTCGTCGACTTCGCCGCGTCCAGTCTGCACGTGCTCGGCTACAGCGTGCCGGTGTCGAGCACCCTGCCACTGGCCGAGCTGCGCGAACACCTGTACACCCTGCCGGACCACCCCACCTGGGTGCCCTACCGCACCAGCTACTACCGGCCGGAGTGGGGATTCTGCCTGGCCCAGGAGACCCTGGACGCGCTGCCGGACGGCGAGTACGAGGTACGTATCGACTCCACGCTCGCTGACGGCCACCTCACCTACGCCGAACACGTGGTCCCCGGGCAGGTCCCCGACGAGGTGATCGTCTCCTGCCACGTCTGCCACCCGTCGCTGGCCAACGACAACCTCGCCGGGATCGCGGTGGCGACGTATCTGGCGCGGGCGCTGGCGGAGCGGACGCCGCACTACACCTACCGGTTCATCTTCGCGCCCGGCACCATCGGCGCGATCACCTGGCTGGCCCGCAACAAGGAGCGGATCGACCGCGTCAAGCACGGCCTGGTGCTGGCCTGCGCGGGCGACCGGGGCCAACTCACGTACAAACAGAGCAGGCGCGGCGACGCGGAGATCGACCGGGTGCTGCGACATGTCCTCACCGACTCCGAACGCCCCCACGAGGTAAGGCAGTTCACTCCGTACGGCTACGACGAGCGGCAGTACTGCTCGCCCGGGTTCGACCTCGGCGTGGGCTCCCTCAGCCGTACGCCGTACGCGGGCTATCCCGAGTACCACACCTCGGCCGACAACCCCGACTTCGTCTCCCCGGCGGCGATGGCGGACACGCTCGCCGTCTGCCGCGAGGCGTTCGCCGTCCTCGACCGCAACCGCCGGTACCTCAGCCTCAGTCCCTACGGCGAACCACAGCTCGGCAGGCGTGGGTTGTACGACTCGCTCGGCGGCCGCAGCGACACGAAGCAGGCGCAGCTGGCCATGCTCTGGGTGCTCAGCCTCTCCGACGGCGCGCACAGCCTGCTGGACGTGGCCGAGCGGGCCGGGCTGCCGTTCGACACCGTCGCCGTCGCGGCCGGCGCCCTGCGCGACGCCGGGCTGATCAAGGCATGACGCCGATGGCCACCGGGCGGCAGAAGACGGCGCGGCCCACCGCCAGGCGGGCCATGGTCGGCAGGCTGTCCTGGGGACTGGCCGACCAGGCGGCCTCCAGCCTGACCAACTTCGCGGTGGGCATCTACGTGGCACGCTCCCTCGGCCTTGCCGCGTTCGGCGTGTTCAGCCTGGCCTGGGTGACGTACGGAGTGGTGCTCAGCGTCTCCCGCGGCGTGGCCACCGATCCGCTCGTGGTGCGCTTCAGCGGAGTGCCGGACGCGTCCTGGCGCGGCGCCGTGGCCCGGTCGTCGGGTGCCGCCCTCGGTGTCGGCGCCGCCATCGGCGCGGCATGCCTGGTGACCGGCCTCGCCCTCGGCGGCCGCGTGGGCCCCGCGTTCGCCGGCCTCGGCGTCATGCTGCCGGGGCTGCTGCTCCAGGACGCCTGGCGGTACTCGTTCTTCGCCGCAGGCGCCGGGCGCAAGGCGTTCGTCAACGACCTCGTGTGGGGCGTCGCGCTCGTCCCGGCCATGGTGGTGGCCGCCCGCGTGGGCAGCGTCGCCGCTTTCGTGCTCGCCTGGGGCGCGTCCGCCGCCGTGGCCGCGGTGTACGGCTGCTTCCAGTCCGGGATCCGGCCCCACCTGACCGGCGCGCGCGAGTGGCTGCGCGAGCACCGCGACCTCGGCTACCGGTACCTGGCCGAGAACGTCTCCACCAGCGGCGCGAGCCAGCTGCGGGCGTACGGACTCGGCGCCATCGCCGGGGTCGGCGCGGTCGGTGCGGTCCGGGGCGCCGAGCTCCTGCTCGGCCCGTTCCTCGCCGTGCTGATGGGCCTCTCGCTGGTCACCGTCGCGGAGGCGGCACGGGTGCTGCGGCGGGCCCCGCACCGCCTCGGCGCGTTCTGCCTCCTGCTGGGCGGCGCGCAGGCAGTCGCCGCGCTGCTCTGGGGCGCGGCGCTGCTCCTCGTGCCGGACCGGGCCGGCGAACTCGTACTGGGCGACGTCTGGAGCTCCGCCTCGCAGCTCATCGTGCCGGCCACGCTCGGCGTCGCCTTCGCAGGGCTCGGCACCGGCGCGGCGGCCGGACTGCGCGCGCTCGCCGCGGCCGGGCGCAGCCTGCGCGGCCAGCTGTTCGCCTCCGCCTGCTATGTCGGCGGCGGGCTCGGCGGGGCGGCCGTGGCCGGCACGGTCGGCTCGGCCTGGGGCGTCGCCGCCGCGACCGTCTGCGGCTCGGCCGTGTGGTGGCTCCAGCTGCGGTCCGCCCTGCGCGAGCGCCACCAGAACTCCATCCGTGAAGTGAGGACACCATGACCGCCCACCCCAGGCTGAGCATCGGCCTGCCCGTGTACAACGGCGAGGAGTACCTCGCCGAGGCGTTCGACGCCCTGCTCGGCCAGACCTACGAGAACTTCGAGCTGGTGGTCACCGACAACGCCTCGACCGACGGCACCCGCGACATCTGCCGCAAGTACGCCGCGCGGGACTCCCGTATCCGCTACATCCGGCTGGCCCGCAACATCGGCGCCGCGCCGAACCACAACTACGTGTTCACCCAGTGCCGCGGCGAGCTGTTCAAGTGGGCCTCACACGACGACCTCTACGCCCGGGACCTGTTGCGGCGCTGCGTCGAGGCGCTGGACGAGCGGCCGGACGTGATCCTCGCGCACAGCGGCCAGGCGGTCATCGACGAGGACGGCCGGGTGAAGGTGCCGTACGAGTACGGGCTCGCCACCGACTCACCGCACGCCCCGGCCCGCTTCCGCAGCCTGCTGTTCGAACCCGGCGGCGACGACTTCTACGGGGTGATGCGGGCCGAGGTGCTGCGCCGGGTGAAACCGCACGACAGCTACCACCACGCGGACCGCACGTTCGTCGCCGAGATCACCCTGCACGGCCCCTTCCACCAGGTGCCGGAACTGCTGTACTTCCGCCGCGACCACCCCACCCGCGCCGAGCGGGCCAACCCCTCCAAGCGCTCCCGGTGCGTCAACCTGGACCCACGCAGGGCGGGCCCGCTGCACCCCACGCCCCGGCTGCTCGCCGAGTACGTCGGGGGCTTCGCCTCGGCCATCCGGCGGGCGCCGCTGTCCTCGGCCGACCGGCGCGCCTGCTACGGCCACCTCGCCGCGTGGCTGACCAGCCGGGTCCGGCCGGGCACCGGCGAGCGGGTCGAGGACCGCGCCCCGGTGGACCCGGGCCGGCTCACCGTCTCCGTCGACGCCCTCGTCGCCGGACGTGAGGGGAGGCAGGCGTGACCGCTGCCCGCGTCGGGGTCTTCGGTCTGCTCGGCTCCGGCAACCTCGGCAACGACGGGTCGCTCGAAGCCGTGCTCCGGTACCTGCGCGCCGAGCACCCGGAGGCGGTCGTGGACGCGCTGTGCGGCGGACCCGAGGTCGTCGCGGCACGGTACGCGATCCCCGCGACCCGGCTGCACTGGTACCGGGGGGAGTACCGCACGGCGTCACGTGCGCGCGCGATCGCGGGGAAGGGGCTCGGCAAACTCGTCGACGCCTTCCGCACCGCCGCCTGGGTGCGCGGGCACGACGTGGTGATCGTGCCCGGCATGGGCGTCCTGGAGGCCACGCTGCCGCTGCGGCCGTGGGGCTTCCCGTACTCGCTGTTCCTGCTCTGCGCGTCCGGCCGGCTCTTCGGCACCCGGGTCGCGCTGGTCGGCGTCGGCGCGGACGCGATCGGCAACCGGCTGACCAGGGCCCTGGTGCGCCGATCGGCACGCCTCGCCGCCTACCGGTCCTACCGGGACACCCTGTCCCGCGACGCGCTGCGGGCGATGGGCGTGGACACCGCGCGCGACGCGGTCTACCCGGACCTCGCCTTCGCCCTGCCGACACCGCCCACGGGCACCCCCTCGGGCACGGTCTGCGTCGGTGTCATGGACTTCCACGGAGGCGACGACGACCGGGCCAGGGCCGAGGAGATCCACCGGCGCTACCTCGAAGGGACGACCGCGTTCGTCCGCGCGCTGGTCGAGGACGGCAGGCCCGTCCGGCTGGCCACCGGCGACGCGTGCGACGCGCCGGTGGTCGCCACGATCCTCGACGCGGTGGACTCGCCGCTCGTCACCGCCGCCGAGCCGGCCTCGCTCGCCGACCTGATGAAGGAGATGGCGGCGGCCGACTCCGTGGTGGCCACCCGGTACCACAACCTGGTCTGCGCGCTGAAGGTCGGCACACCGACGCTCGCCCTGAGTTACGCGGCGAAGAGCGACGCGCTCATGGCCGGGATGGGTCTGGACGCGTACTGCCACCCGGCCCGTGACGTCGACGCCGACCGGCTCCTCGAACAGTTCCGGGAGCTGGAGAAGCGATCGGCGGAGCTACGGCGGACCCTCGCCGAGCGGAACAAGCACGCCGCGCGGCAACTGGACCACCAGTTCACCGCCTTGACCAGGACGCTGTTCAAGGGCACCACCCGGCAGGAGGCTCCATGAAAGCGACCGAAGTCCCGCAGATCGCGGGCGCGTTCCTCTTCGAACCGACCCCGTACGCCGACGAACGCGGCTTCTTCTGCCGCACCTTCGACGCCGACGTGGTCCGCTCAGTGGGCCTTGACCCGGCCGCCTTCGTCCAGGACAGCGTGTCCCGCTCGGTCCAGGGCGTGCTGCGCGGCCTGCACCTGCGCTCCGGCGGCGGCGAGGCCAAGCTGGTGCGGTGCTCGTACGGCAGGATCTTCGACGTCGTCGTGGACCTGCGGCCGGACTCGCCGACATACCGCGACCGGGCCTTCTTCGAGCTGTCCGGCGAGACGCAGACGACCCTGTACGTCCCGGCGGGGTGCGCGCACGGCTTCCAGGCGCTGAGCGAGACCGCCGACACCTCGTACCGGATCGACCGCGAGCACGATCCGGCCGAAGACGTGACGATCGCCTTCGACGACCCGGAACTGGCCATTCCGTGGCCCTTGCCGCCCGCACTGATGTCCCGGTGGGACCGCGAGGCGCCGAGCCTCGCCGAGGTCCTGAAGCAGTCGCGGCAGCAGAAGGAGAGCTGAAGTCAGCGTGGACACCGAAGAGTTCCGCCTGCCCCGGTCGCAACGGGCGAACGAGCGGCTGCACGCGATGATCCCCGGAGGCGCGCACACCTACGCCAAGGGCGACGACCAGTACCCCGAGAACCTGGCCCCGGTCATCAGCCACGGCCACGGTGCCCACGTGTGGGACATCGACGGCAACCGCTACATCGAGTACGGCTCCGGCCTGCGGTCCGTCAGCCTGGGCCACGCCCACCCGCGCGTCCTGGAGGCGGTGCGGCGGGAGCTCGACCGCGGCACCAACTTCGTCCGGCCGTCCATCGTCGAGGCCGAGGCCGCGGAACGCTTCCTGGCCACCGTGCCCACCGCCGACATGGTGAAGTTCGCGAAGAACGGCTCCGACGCCACCACCGCGGCGGTACGCCTCGCCCGCGCCGTCACCGGGCGCCCCCGGGTGGCCATCTGCGCCGACCACCCCTTCTTCTCCGTCGACGACTGGTTCATCGGCACCACGCCGATGTCCGCCGGAATTCCGGCGGCGACCACCGAGCTGACCGTGGCCTTCCCGTACGGGGACCTGGCGGCCACGGAGGAACTGCTCACTCGGTACCGGGACGAGGTCGCCTGCCTGATCCTGGAACCCGCCGGGCACACCGAACCTCCACCCGGATACCTCCAGGGCCTGCGCGAGCTGGCCGACCGGCACGGCTGCGTACTGATCTTCGATGAGATGATCACCGGCTTCCGCTGGTCCGAGGCGGGCGCCCAGGGCCTGTACGGAGTCGTCCCCGACCTCTCCACGTTCGGCAAGGCGCTGGGCAACGGCTTCGCCGTCTCCGCGCTGGCCGGGCGCCGCGAGCTGATGGAGCGGGGCGGGCTGCGTCACTCCGGCGACCGGGTGTTCCTGCTGTCCACCACGCACGGCGCGGAGACACACTCCCTGGCCGCCGCGATGGCCGTGCAGACCACCTACGCGGAGGAGGGCGTCACCGCGCGCCTGCACGCCATCGGCGAGCGGCTGGCCGCCGGTGTCCGCGACGCCGCGGCCGGCATGGGCGTCGGCGACCACATCGTCGTCCGGGGCCGGGCCAGCAACCTGGTCTTCGCCACCCTTGACGAGAACCGGCAGCCGTCGCAGCGGTACCGCACCCTGTTCCTGCGGGGGCTCCTCGCGGGCGGGGTGCTGGCCCCGTCGTTCGTGGTCAGCAGCGCGCTCGACGACGCCGACGTCGACCGCACGGTCGAGGCGGTGGCCCAGGTGTGCGCGGTGTACCGGAAGGCGCTGGACGTCGGCGACCCCACGCCGTGGCTGGCCGGGCGGCCGGTGAAGCCGGTATTCCGCCGCTTGGTGTGAGGATACGTGGCGTCAGCGACGCGTGTTCCGCCCGACGTTGTCCGTCCGGTCGTCCGGCCGGTCGTCCAACCAGTCGTCCAACCGGTCGGCCACCCCGTCGACCAGCCACGCGGTAGCCGGGACCACCGCAAGCGCGGTGCACCAGCCCCCTAGGGCGTCGGTCGGGTAGTGCGCGCCCAGGGCGACCTGTGCCCAGCCCATCGCGGCCCCGGCGACCAGCGCCGAGGCGAACACGAGCGACGTGCCGGCCGTCCTGCCGAGGCCGAGCCTGGCGGCCGCGAGCAACGCCACCGCGAGGGTGAGCGCGGTGACGAAGGCGGTGTGCCCGCTCGGGTAGGACAGGTGCCCGCCGTGGATGGTGCGTCCCACCAGCGACTTGAGCAGCGTCGTCGTCACCACGGCCGTGCCGGGGCCGACAACGACGAGCACCGCCGCGCGAGGCCGCCGAAGCAGCAGGCAGCCCACCACGGCGACCACGACCAGCGCCGCCGCGCCCGCGGGTTCCCCCAGGAAGTCCGTGGCCAGAGCGACGTTCCGCCACGGCGGCCGCACACCGTGCACCGCCGCCCAGATCCACGCGTCCACCGTGCCGGGCTCGCTGTCGCCGGCGTACAGGACGCCGAGCACGAGGACCGCCGACGCGGCGAGGCCCCCGATCAACGCGAGCCACGCGCGCAGCGAGGGGGGCAGCACCGCGGGCGCCGACCGGCGACTCACACGCCCACCGTCTCCGGCCGGCTTGCGGCAGCCCGCTCCGACGAGGCGATCCAACGCGAGCCCCCCGTCGTCTCCGACCCGCCCTCCAGCGACCGTGACCGGACCGCTGCTTGGCACCCTAACCAACAACCCGGCCACGCCACACCAGGGCGACAACATGCCTCCGCCTCCGGTCAGCACGTCACAGGGCCGCCCCGCCGTCCACCCGGATCACCTGGCCGGTGATGTACGCCGCGCGGTCCGAAAGGAGGTAGGCGACCAGTTCGGCGGTGTCCTCGGGGCGGCCGAACCGCTTGAGCGGGATGCGCTCGAGCATCTTCTCCCGCATCGGTACGGGGATGTCCTCCATCATCTGCGTATCGGTGATTCCGGGAGCGACCACGTTGACCCGGACGCCATGGCCCGCGACTTCCCGCGCGAGCGACTTGCTCATGCCGATGATGCCCGCCTTGCTGGCGGCGTAGTTGCTCATGGTGACGAAGCCGCTCAGGGCGACGATGGAGGAGATGTTCACGCAGGCGCCGGACTTGCGCCTCAGGAAGCGGTACAGGACCGATTGGCACACGTTCCACATGCCGGTGAGGTTGGTGTCGATGACGTCGTCCCACGCCTCACCGGCCAGCAGGGGCATGGGGCCGTTCCTGGTGATGCCCGCGTTGTTCACCAGCGCCGTGACGGGCCCCAGCTCGCCCTCGGCGCGGGCCACCATCTCCTCGACGGCGTCGCGGTCGCGCACGTCGCACTCTGTGAACAGCGCGCGGACACCCAGGGCTTCGACCTCCTCCTGGGTTTCCCGCGCCTCCTTGCTCTCGGACCGGTAGCAGCCGATGACGTCGTACCCCTCCGTGGCGAGCTTGAGGGCGATACTCCGGCCGATCCCCCGGGCCGCCCCGGTCACCAGGGCGCGGGGCCGGCCGTCCGGCCCGCGATCCGTGTCACGTGTGGTGTGCGGTCCGGTCTCGGTGATGTCGTCGGACAAGGTCTCTCCCCAGGTCGCTGCACTGTGGCACCCCAGGAAAGCATCAGCGCCCAAAGGGTCACTTAATTCCCCGCGAGCGGTGACCCGCCACGTGTGCCCCGCCGTTGTCAGGAGGCGTCAGCCGCCATCTCCCGCGGTCCGGTCTGGTCGTCCCGGGGCGGTGGGCCCGCGGCTTCGGAGGCGCCAAGCGCGAGGCGTGCTTCGGCCCTCGGCGGCAGGGCCCACCGGTAGAGCGGCATGGCTCCGGCCGTGGTCACCACCGCGACGAGCACCAGGATCGAGAAGACCTCCTGGGTGATGATGCGCTGGCTGAGGCCGATGTTGATGAAGATCAGGATCATCAGGCCCCGGGCATTCATGAGACCGCCCACCGCCCAGGACTCCCGCCAGGAGAAGCCCACCGCCCGCATCGCGAGCCCGCAGCCGACGTACTTCCCGATGAATCCGGCGGCCAGAAAGGACCCGAGGGCGAGCAACATGACGCCCCCGGTGACGCTTCCGAGCTTGGTGTTGAGTCCGGAGAACGCGAAGAAGATCGGCAGCAGGAAGACACTGACGAAGTCCATCATTCTGCCGTGCAGCGCCTTCCGGAAGGCGGCGTCGCGCGGCATCGCGAGCCCGGCGACGAACCCGCCGAAAACCGAGTAGATACCTATGCGGTCCGTGAACCAGCCCGCCCCGAGCACGACGAACGCCACGACGTACATCTGGCCGGGTGTGAAGCTCTTCGTCTGTGCCACTCGGGCGCCGAGGGGGCGCAGCAGGCGCGCGACCCCGAAGAGCATCACGGCGGTGAAGACTCCCGCGAGCAGGATGCTCTGAAGCGCACTCATGGGACCCGAACCGGCGTGTACGGCGGACAGCACCGCAAGGAAGCACCAGGCGGCCACGTCGTCCATGGAGGCGGCGATCAGCGTCAGCTTGCCCAACGGCGAGTTCTCCAGGCCTCGTTCGTACAGGATGCGGGCGAGCATCGGGAACGCCGTGAGGGACAGCGCGCCGCCGATGAAGAAGGCGAACTCCATGCGGGAGACGTCATTCCTGGAGAGCTGCGAGTACCACAACAGGCCCGCTCCGGCGCCCAGCATGAGTGAGGGAACCATGCCCGACACGGCGAGCAGCACCGCGTGCCGCCCCTGCCGTTCGACGCCCTTGCCACTCGTGGCCTTCGCGGCTTCCCTGCTCCCATTACTCTTCCTTCCGTGGTCGAGTCCGGCCCCCACCAGGAACATGTACAACGTGAGCCCAATAGTGCTCAGCACATAGAGAACCGGCTTCACATCCGCGGGAAAGAGCGACTTCTGTACGTCCGGCAGCAGAAGTCCCAGAAGAGTGGGGCCGAGAAGAACACCGGCGATCATTTCACCGAGAACTCGCGGCTGCTTGACCATGAGGGCCAGTTTTCCGCAGCATGCGGATGCGGCGAGAATGGCAAGTATGGCGAGGAGTACTTTGAGGGTCAGTTCGAGATTCGGGTCACTCGGAGAATAGAAGGCAAGATGCCGCATAAAACCCCTTGGCTCGTACGCCGGATACGCCGTACGAGCCTGCCACTCCGCGCTGAAGAACCACCTAAATCTCCCCTAAGTGCCCGGCACCCGGACGCGGGCGCGGCGGTGCGCCCGCCACCCGCGGAGGCCTGCACGCAGGCAAGCTCGACTAAAGGCTCGCCTAAGGCTCGCTGAACCGCCGGGCCATTCGTGACGACCGGCCCGGCACCCGGCACCCGGCTTCACTTTGGGAGAATTTCACCTACTGAGGGGTAGGAGTGTCCGGATTCCGAACCGGTCCGCGATTACACATGAACGCCTTCCTCGATTTCCGCTCTGTTATGTGGTGAGATGTCATGCAATAGATGCACTTAAAGGTCAGTCGTGATTCGATCATACGCGGCGTTCCATCTGCTGCATATATGGCGTCTCGCCGGATGAATCGGCCGGGTGACTTGATGCAACTCTTAAGGGCTTGACGCCCCTCGGGCTCCCATCCATGATTCATGTCACTTGCATGCAGTGACGCAATACTCCGAACAGAAATAGCCTTGGAAAACGGAGCGGGAAGGCGTATGAGGTTTAGAATTCTGGGACCGATAGAAGTGGAGACAGACGCCGGCGAGACAGTCACCCCGCAGGCGCTCAAAATCCGGTCGCTCCTGGCCATGTTCTGCATGCACGCGGGCCACGTGATCTCCCCCGCACGGCTCATCAGCGCCCTGTGGGCCGGGACGCCGCCCCGCACCGCGGCCACCGCACTCCAGGTCTATGTCTCCAAGCTGCGCGGGCAGTTCACCCAGGCCGGCGGGAGCCCCACCCTCATCACCACCACATCGTCGGGCTACCGGATGCGGCTCGACGGCCACTGCCTCGACCTCGCCCTCTTCGAATCCAGCGCGGCCAGGGCGCAGCAGGCCATCCACGCCGACCGGGCCCAGGAGGCCGCCCGGCTGCTCTCCCAGTCGTTGACGCTCTGGCGGGGAAGGGCGCTCGCCGACGTGCGCACCACGCCCGCGCTGGACGGCTATGCCCAGCAGCTGGACGAGCGGCGAAACGCCCTGCACGAGCAGCGGCTCACCCTGGAACTCCGGCTGGGCCGCCACAGCCAGCTCATCGGCGAACTCTACGGTCTCGCGCAGGAACACCCCATGTGGGAGAACGTACACGCCTGCCTGATGATCGCCCTCTACCGCAGCGGGCGCATACCCGAGTGTCTGGAGGCCTACCAACGCATCCGCGGCACGCTCCACGACGAGCTGGGCATGGAGCCCTGCAATCGGTTGCGGAATCTGCACCGCGCGATCCTCGCCCGGGAACCGTGGCTGGACGACCACAGTCGGCCGCCGTCCTCCGCGTACGCCTCGTGAACACCACCGGGCACCGGCGCACGGGACGGTCACGGACCGCGGCATGGCATGGCCACCCCGGGCGCGGTGGTCGCCTTCCCTTCGCGGCTGCGGCCTACATCCTCTTCGTGCTGACCGTCGGCACGAACATGCCGACCCCGCTGTACCCCCGCTATCAGGCCGAGTTCGGGTTCTCCCCGCTGGTGGTCACCCTCGTCTTCGCGGTGTACGCGGGAACCCTGGTCCCCACGGCCATGCTCGCCGGGGCGCTGACCGACGGCATCGGATACCGCCGCGTGGCCGGCCCCGCCATCGGGCTCGCGGCCGTCGCCGCCCTGCTGTTCTGCCTCGCCGACGGCGTCGCCTGGCTGTTCACCGCGCGGGCCTTGCAGGGCGTCTCCGTCGGTGCGGCCTCCGGCGCGCTCACCGTCGCCCTGGTGGAGACGGAGCCGTCGGGGGACCACGCGCGGGCGTCCCTGCTCGCCTCCGCCATGATCACGGGCGGCGGCGGCATCGGGCCGGTTCTCGCCGGGTTCCTCGGGCAGCACGCGCCGCTACCGCTGCGCCTCACCTACCTCGTCGAACTGGCGCTGCTCGCCGTGGCGGCGGCGGCCGCCACCCGGCTGCCCAGACGGACGCGCCCCGGCCTCTGGCGCTTCCACCGGCCCCGCATACCTGCCCCACTGCGGCGGCGCTTCGCGCTCGCGTCCACGGTGAGCGTCCTCGGATGGGCCGTCGTCGCGCTGTTCCTCGCCATGGTCCCGTCATACGCCACGGCGATCCTGCACCGCCACGACCTCCTGCTGGCCGGCACGGCCGGGGGCATGTTCCTGCTGTTCGCCGCCGGCACCCAGTACGCGCTGGCCCGCGCCGGCACCGCGGCCCGGCCGACGAGCGGCCTGCTCCTGCTCACCGCCGGCCTGGTGATGCTGGCGGCCGCCGGGGGAACCCGCTCGCTGTGGTTGCTCCTCGCCGCCGCCGCGTGCGGGGGAGCGGGCCAAGGCATCACGTTCAGGGCGTCACTGGCCAGAGTGAACGAGCTGGCGCCACAGGAGTCCCGGGCGGAGGTCCTCTCCGCCTTCTACATGATCACTTACCTCGGCGTCGGGCTGCCCGTCATCGGCGTCGGCTTCCTGGCCGCGGCCACCGATCTGCTGACAGCGGTCGTCACCTTCTCGGCGGTGACGGCCCCGGCGTGTCTCCTTGTCGCCGCCAAGGCGCGCACCACCTGGGCCGACACCGTTTAAGGAGAGGTAAGCACCGTTTTAGTGCCCGTCGTTAAGGTGCACCGACGTCACATCGACGGCACACCGACCGCTCACTGCGCCGCCCCTCCCGTCCCTCGGCGCACCACCACACCGAAGCGACCGCCAGTGAACATCACCAGCCGCGACACCCGACTGCTCGGCGAATACCACGCCTTCGGCCACCCGGTGGAGGTATGGGCGGCACAGGTTCCTCTCCCGCACGACACACGTTTCGCGGCGTACGAGGCAGAGCTGCACCCGGAGGAACGCGCACGGGCCGCCCGCATCGCCACCGGCACCGCGCGCACCCAGTACGTGACGGGCCGCGCCCTGGCCCGCCGGGTCCTGTCACACCGACTCAAGGTTCCGATGGCGGGCATCCTCCTCGGGGCGACCAGGACAGGACGGCCGTTCCTGGCCGAACCACCGTGCCCCGGGATCGACTTCAACCTCTCGCACTCCGGGCGCCTGACGGTCCTCGCGGTGATCCGAGGGGCCCGGGTGGGCATCGACGTCGAACAGGCCTCGGTGGAACGGGACTTAGCCGGAGTCGCGGCGGGCTTCTTCTCCCCGGCCGAGTACGACCGCTGGTCCAGGGCCGACGCCGTGGACAGGACCGCTCTCTGGTACCGCATCTGGACCCGGCGCGAGGCCTACGTGAAGGCCACCGGCGCCGGGCTGCGCGACATCGGCCACGACCACCCCGGCCGCGGCTCGGCCTGGGCCGACATCCACCTGGAGCCGGAACCCGGCCACACCTGCTGCGTAGTAGTACTGCTCGACCGGCCTTGCCCACCCAGCATTCCACCCTCCACCTGCGTGAGGTGACGAACATGACCGCCGGCCCTCTTCTGTGGTCCCCGCCCCATGACGTTCTCGACCGCTCCCGCATCGGCGACTACCTGCGCTGGCTGGCCCACCGCCGCGGGCTCTCCTTCGACGGCTACGCCGAGTTGTGGCACTGGTCGGTGACCGACCTCGACGGCTTCTGGTCGTCCCTGTGGGAGTACTTCGAGGTGACGCCGACCACCCCGGCCACCGCGTTCGTCGACGCGCCCGCCATGCCGGACGTCCAGTGGTTCCCCGGTGCGCGGCTCAACTACGCCGAGCGTGTCCTGAGCATGCCCGGCGTCGCCGGATCGACCCCCATGGTGTTCGGGCACTCACAGACGAGGGAACCCGTCGTCCTGACCGCCGACGAGCTCCGCGACCAGGTCGCGCGGGCACGGCGCGGACTGAGCGGCCTCGGCGTGGGGCGCGGTGACCGGGTGGCCGCCTATCTGCCGAACATCCCCGAGGCCCTGGTGCTCCTGCTCGCCTGCGCGAGTCTGGGCGCCGTCTTCTCCTCGTGCGCCCCGGAGTTCGGTGCCCGTTCGGTGCGCGACCGGTGGCGCCAGATCGCGCCGAAGGCCCTGGTGACCGTTACGGGCTACCGCTCCGGTGGCCGGCTCGTCGACCGCGCGCCGGAGGTCGCGGAGATCCGGGCCGCACTGCCGAGCCTGTCACACACCGTGACCGTGCCGTACGCGGGTTCGGGCGTCGACTCCGCGCTGTCCTGGAACGACCTGCTGGCCGAGACGGACGGACCCGCTTTCGAACCAGTGGATTTCAGCCATCCCCTGTACGTGCTGTACTCGTCGGGGACGACGGGGCTGCCCAAGCCCATAGTGCACGGCCACGGAGGCATCCTCCTTGAGCATCTGAAGATGCTGGCCCTGCACCACGACCTGGGCCCGGGGGACCGCTTCCTCTGGTTCACCACCACGGGCTGGATGATGTGGAACTACCTCGTCTCCGGACTCGCCGTGGGCAGCGCGCTGGTCCTCTTCGACGGCAACCCCACCCATCCCGACTTCAGCGCCCCCTGGCGGCTCGCCGCCGAGTCAGGGACGACGTACTTCGGTACGTCGGCGCCGTACCTGATGGCGTGCCGCAAGGCCGGCCTCACCCCGTGGCGGGACCTGGACCTCTCCCGGCTGCGCGGTGTCGGGTCGACGGGCGCCCCCCTGCCCGCGGAGGGGTTCCGCTGGGTGTACGAGGCGTCGGCCGACGGCAAAGCGGCACCTCCCATGCTCACGTCGCTGTCGGGCGGCACCGACGTGTGCACCGGTTTCGTCGGCGGAATTCCGCTGCTGCCCGTCGTCGAGGGCGAGATCAGCTGCCGCTGCCTGGGGGCGAGGATCGAGGCGTACGACCCCGCAGGACGGCCCGTCACCGGCCGCACCGGAGAACTCGTGGTGACCCGGCCGATGCCCAGCATGCCCGTCGCCCTGTGGGGAGACACCGACGGATCGCGGCGCCACGCCTCGTACTTCGCGAGGTTCCCCGGGGTGTGGCACCACGGCGACTGGATCAGCGTCACCGACCGGGGTACCTGCGTGATCAGCGGGCGCTCGGACGCGACGCTGAAGCGCGGCGGGGTACGCCTGGGCACCGCGGAGTTCTACGCCGTGGTCGAGGACGTCGACGAGGTCGCCGACTCCCTCGTCGTCCACGTGGAGGGGACGCAGGCCGGCGCCGACAAGCTGATGCTCTTCGTCGAGCTGCGCGAGGAGAGCGCCCTGGACGCACCGCTGCGCGAGCGGATCAACCGTGCGCTGCGCACCGCGCTGTCCGAGCACCACGTCCCGGATCACATCGTCCAGGTGCCGGCCGTCCCCCGCACCCTGTCGGGCAAGAAGCTGGAGGTGCCGGTCAAGCGCATCCTGGCCGGCGCCGAACCCGAACGCGTGGTGGCCCGGGGCGCCTTGGCCGATCCCGGATCACTCCGCGCCTTCGAGGACGCGGCGGTCCGCTACCGTACACGTCATCGTCCACAGAGCCTTGCCGAACCCAGCCGTGGAACCGAGTGAGAGGGCCCCATGACGACGACCACCCCGGCCACCACCGACAACTTCACCACCCCCATCGAAGACCGGTACTTCGAGGACTACGTGCCCGGCACGGTGCATGTCTTCGGCAGCAGCACCCTCACCGAGCAGGACATCCTCGAGTTCGCCCGGCGCTTCGACACCCAGAGCTTCCACACGGACCCCGTGGCGGCGCAGGACGGACCGTTCCAGGGGCTGATCGCGAGCGGCTGGCACACCACGGCCGTGATGATGCGCCTGTACGCGGACCACTACCTCAGCAAGGTCGCGTCGCTCGCGTCCCCCGGCGTCGACGAAGTGCGCTGGCAGCGGCCGGTGCGGCCGGGTGACACCCTGTCGGTGCGGGCCACGATCACCGGGGCCCGCGTCTCACGCTCCAAGCCCGACCGGGGCCTCGTGCACACCGACGTGGAAGTGTTCAACCAGCACGGCGAGACAGTGCTGACGATGACCATCATGAACATGCTGCGGCGCAGGCCATAGCGGGACCGGCCCCCCTTCCGACCGCCGGGAGCGCTCCACCGCGCTCCCGCACCGCTACGCGAACGTCAGCACGATCTTCCCGATGTGCCGCCCGCCCATCATCTTCCGGAACGCGCCATCGGCCCGCGTCACCGGAAACGGGGTGTACGGCAGCGGCGCCAGCGCGCCCGAGGCGAACAACGGCGCCAATTCCCCGAGGAGCTCACCGACAAGTTCCGGGCACCGGTCCATCAGCAGCCGGAGATCCACGCTGTGCATGCTGAGGCTGTTGCGGAAGGGGCCCAGGCCGAGCGCGGCGTCGGCCATGATGTCGCGCTTGCCGATCTCGACGAACCGCCCGCGGACCCGGAGCAGCTCCAGTCCACGGCGCAGCAGTTCCCCCGTGAGGGAGTTGAGGACGACATCGACCCCTTCGCCGTCGGTGGCTGCGAGGGTCTCGTCCCCGAATGCCGTGCTGCGGGAGTCCATGACGTGCCGCACGCCTTGCTCGTGCAGGTATTTCCTTTTGTCGGGAGTTCCGGCGGTCGCCAGCAGCTCGGCCCCCCGCATCCTCGCCACGGCCAGCGCCGCCGACCCCACTCCGCCGGCCGCGGAGTGGATGAGGAGCCGCTCGCCGCGCCGGAGGCCGGCCATGCGGACCAGGCCGTACCAGGCGGTGAGGAACGCGACGGGCACCGTGGCCGCCTGCGCGAAGTCCATGTGATCGGGCACGGGCATCACCGATGTCACCGGCACGTTGACCTCGGAGGCGAAAGCCCCCTCGGTCACGGCCGCGACACGGTCACCGATCTCGAACGCCGTCACGCCCGGCCCGACCGCGGCGACGACGCCGGCGCACTCCAGGCCCGGCCGCGGCGGATCGTCGAAGTACTCGGCCGAGAGCCCCATCGCCGTGAGCACGTCGGGGAAGTTGAGCCCCGCGGCGAACACCTGGACGGCCACCTCGCCGGTGCGCGGCGGCCGCGGCTCGACGGCGGCCATCTCGAAGTCCAGCTCGCCGAGGCGCCGTTGACGCAGTTCCACACGAGCGGCCCGGCGGCCGCCGGTGTCCGTCGAATACAGGCGCTCCATGGATCCCTCCCGGGGAAACGGCGTCACACGGCGGTGTGGAAGAAGTCGACGAGGATGCGGTTGACGTCCCCCGGGCGCTCAAGGAACCCGAAGTGCCCGCAGTCCTCCAGCAGTTCGAAGCGACTGTCCGGGATGGCGCGGGCCACCGCACGCCCCATGGCGGGCGGCATGACGATGTCGTGGGCGAACGCGAGGACGAGCGTGGGACACCTGATGCCGCCCAGCGCCGACAGCCGGTCGCCGGTGACGGTGGCCTCGTACTGGGCCGCGAATCCCTCCCCTCGCTGCGGGAAGAGCGACAGGGTCGTCAGCCAGTCCTCGGCGAACTTGTCGTCGGCCAGGGTGTCGGGGGCGAACAACTGACTCATCGTGGCCACCGACGAGAACCACACGGGCACCGCGTCACCGGCCCGCATGGCATCCGCGCAGCCCCGGGCCAGCGCGTCACGGAAGGCGTCCGACCGCCCCCGGGTCGCCAAGAGCGCGAGCCCGCCGACCAGCCCGGGATGCTCCCTGGCCAGCTCCTGGGCGATCATCGCGCCGATCGAGACGCCCGCCACCAGGCAGGGCGCGATGTCCAGTCGACGGATCAGCTCCGCCGTGTCGGTCACGAAGTCGTCGAGCGCGTAAGGGCCGGGCGGAGTGTCCGATGGGGCGCTCCCGCGGAGGTCGAAGGTGATGACCTGGAATCCGGCCCGTACGAGATCCGGCACCTGATGCCGGTCCCAGACGGCCGCAGGTGAAGCGGCCGGACCGATCAGGAGCAGCGGGTCACCCTCACCCCGCACTCGGTAGGAGAGCTGGACTCCGTTGACCGTGGCTGTGGGCACGACTCAGCCGGCCTCCGTCACCGTGGCCGACGCGGCGGCCGTGTCCGCTTCCGTCGACCCGCCGAAGAACTTCTCCTGGATCGTGCGCAGGGTCTGGAAGTCCTCGGTCCTGAGCTGCCGCCGATCGATGACCTGCCCGCTGGCACGTTCGATGACGACGACGAACTCGATCAGCGAGAGGGAGTTGACCAGTCGCGTGTCGAACAGGTCGAGGTCGGGGTCGATGTCCTCGAAGTCCTCGATGTCCTCGATGTCTGGGTTTTGCTCGTAGATCCACGTCAACACCTCGGGTGGCAGCGCAGACATGTGTGTTCTCCTTCGTCTGGAGGGGTGACGGCCCCCGGGGCACCCCCGGGAACCGGACGTCGGGGCTCAGCGGCCGGCCTGCGCGTGGTCGCCGGAGGGCGCGGCGGCCGGACGCGCCCGCTTGACACCGAGGGCCGGGTGGGTGACCAGGTACAGGCCCGAGGCGTCGTCGTAGAGATCACTGGGCTCGATGCGGAGCGCACTGAGATTGGCGGTCTGCCCCGCCGGGGCGTTCTCGTCGGCACGCTGCCGCGCCTGGGCCGCCTCCTCGATCAGCTCCGGCATGGCGCTCGTGCCCCGGGAGTCGGCCGCGTCCTTGAGATCGCTGAGTCCCGCGGATATCTCGGCGAAGGCCCCGTTCGGACGGTCGTACCGCTCCTTCTCCCTGACCAGGCGCTGGGCCAGCCAGAAATAGCTCTCGGTGCCCTTGTACTGCTCGTAGACACCGGACACCAACACGATGAGACGGGCGTAGGCGTTGCGGAACAGGGACTCGTAGAACCCTTGTGCCTCACGCTCGTTGATCTGCCCGCTGTCAGCGCCGATCACGGACGCGGCCGCGAGCACGGCGCTGTACATCGCCAGATGCACTCCGGTGGAAAGCAGCGGGTCGAGGAAGCAAGCGGCGTCCCCGACCAGGAAGTAGCCGGGACCGCAGAAACTGTCGGCCACGTAGGAGTAGTCCTGCTCGACCCGCGTGGGCCCGGTGAATCCCGCGCCCGCCAACTGGCCGCGCACCGTCTCGGATTCCTCGACGAGTGCCAGGAGCATCTCGTCGTCGGACGCGAATTCCTTGCGCCGCTCGATGAAGCGCGTCTTGTGCGTCACGAACCCGATGCTGAATTTCCCGTCCCGCAGCGGAATGACCCAGAACCAGCCGTCGGGCGTGGACACCACGTTGAGGCCGCCCGGGGGCGTGCCCTCCAGCAACTCGCCACCGTCCCAGTAGCCCCAGATCGCGACGTTACGGAATATCTCGTGGGCCCGCCGGTTCCGGAAGTGCTGCGCGGCGAGCACTCCCGAGCGGCCGGAGGCGTCGACAAGGAAGTCGAACTCGGTCACGCGCCGGGCGCTGCCGCGCCCGGTGTCCACCCACTCCGCGGCCACCGGGCGGTCTCCGTCGAAGACGACCCTCTTGACGTGGGCGCCCTCGACGACCTCGACGCCCTGTTCCTGCGCGTGCCGCAGAAGGATCTCGTCGAACTCGGCGCGCTCCACCTGCCAGCCGCGCACGTCCGGGCCGAAGAGCTCCGCCCAGTCGATGGTCCAGTCCTCGGCTCCCCACCTCAGCAGAGCACCGCGCCGACTGGTGAACCCGGCGGCGTCCACCTTCTCCAGGACGCCGGCGATATCCATCATGACCCTGCATGAGGAGGTGAGCGATTCACCGACGTGGTATCGGGGAAATTTCTCCCGCTCCAGCAAAGTGACGTCGATACCGGCGCGGGCCAGCAGCATCGCGGTCAGTGAACCTCCCGGCCCGCCGCCTATCACCAGAACATGTGACATCGATGATCCCCTCACTTCGCATGGCTGTCGGGAAGGGCCCCGACGACACACAACCACGCGGTGGTTAAGGGCCGGCCTCATCACCTCTAAAGGAGTCCTTAACCCCTGCGCGTCACGGTCCGTACATGTGATTTTCACGAGTAGTGCGTGACAGTGAGTGGTGTTCCCCACCGCGGAATTCTGGGAGAGTCGCAGGTAAGCGGTGCTCCGGCGGCCGGGAAGCGACATTCCCCCGCCCGGCGCCGCCGCGCGAAACAACCACTTCAGGGGCTGACCCGCCCCGGAAGGGGATGGCCCCAAGTGGACAAGCGCTACGAGGTCTACTGCCTCATGGACGCGCGCTTCTACGACACCCCGGCCCGCGCCCATGGCGACGGCACCGCCTTCGCGCAGGCCCGGCGTCCGGCTCCGGACACGTGGCAGCGCTCCGAACTCGACGACTGGATCGTGCTCCGCCCCGACGGCGCCCGGCTTCCGCTCCAGGGCTGGAAGATCCATGTCTCGGCGTGTCTCGACAACGCGGCGCGGATCCTCACCGACGTATGGGACTACTGCGTCCCACGTCGTATCCCTTTCAAGTTCCTTCCCGGCAAGGACGAGCTGCTGCTCGCCAACGCCAAATACGCGCACCGGGGATCGAGCGGGAAGTTCGTCACGATCTACCCCGCCGACGAGGAGCAGCTGGAGCGCGTCCTCACCGAGCTCGACACGGTCCTCGGAGGGCGGCCGGGACCGTACGTCCTGAGCGATCTGCGCTGGGGCGAAGGGCCGCTGTACGTACGGTACGGGGCCTTCGCCGAGCGCTTCTGCGTCTCATCGGCGGGGGAGGTCGAGCCGGCGATCGAGGACGGCGGCGGACAGCTGGTGCCGGACGTCCGGGGGCCGACGTTCCAGGTGCCCGACTGGGTCGAGCTGCCCGGCTTCCTCGCCCCCCACCTGGCGGCGCGGGGCGGCGCGCGGGTCGCCGACCTGCCGTACCGGCTGGAGAGCGCCCTGCACTTCTCCAACAGCGGCGGCCTGTACGCCGGTGAGGACCTGCGAACCGGGGAGCGCGTGGTCCTCAAGGAGGCCCGGCCGTACGCGGGCCTGACCGCGGACGGCCGGGACGCGGTGGCCAGGCTGCACCGCGAGAGGGAGACCCTGGAGCGCTTGAGCGGCCTCGACTGCGTACCGGCGCTGCGCGATCACTTCGTGATGGGGGAGCACCACTTCCTGGTCGAGGAGTTCGTCGAGGGCAAGGAACTCAACCATCTCTTCGTGGAGCGCTACCCCCTGACCCGGCTGCGGACCGACGAGAGGGTGACAGCCGACTACACCTCCTGGGCCATCGGCGTGTACGACCGCGTGGAGCGGGCCGTCACACGGATCCACGAACGCGGTGTGGTCATCGGTGACCTCCAGCCGTCGAACATCATCGTCCGCCCGCACGGCGGCGTGGTGCTGATCGACTTCGAGGGGTCGGCGGACGTGTCGCAGGAGCGGCCCCAGTCCCTCGGCGCCCTGGGCTTCACCGCGCCGCGCGAACGCCGGGGCACCGCCGTCGACGACTACGCCCTCGCCTGCCTCAAGCTCTTTCTCTTCATGCCGCTGACCTCCCTGTTCTCCATCGACCCCGGCAAGGCGGGACAGCTCGCCCGGGAGGCGGCGCGTGTGTTCCCGCTCCCCGACGGCTTCTTCGACCAGGCGGTACGGACCATCACCGGCGCCGACGGGGCCACGGGCGCGGAGCCCCGGATCCGGCCCGACGACGAAGGCTGGGCGGAGGTCCGGGAGTCGCTGTCCCGCGGCATCCTCGCGGAGGCCACGCCGGAGCGGGACGACCGGCTCTTCCCCGGCGACATCGCGCAGTTCGCCACGCCGGGCGGTGGCCTCGGCATCGCGTACGGCGCGGCCGGCGTGCTGTACGCGCTCGACGTGACCGGCGCCGGGCGCCACCCCGACCACGAGGAGTGGCTGATCCGGCGGGCCCTGCACCCCGAGCCGGGGACCCGCCTCGGCTTCTACGACGGCCTGCACGGCGTCGCGTACGTACTCGACCACCTCGGCCACCGGCGTGAGGCGCTGAAGATCCTCGACCAGTGCGCCGGTGAACGCTGGAAGGAACTCGGCCTCGATCTCCAGGGCGGCCTGTCGGGCATCGGTCTGAACCTCCTGCACTTCGCGTCGGCCACCGGCGACCCCGCCCTGCACGACGAGGCCCGGGACGTGGTGGACGCCGTGGCCGCCCGCCTCGGCCCTGCCGACTCCGTACCGGAGGTCAGCGGCGGCCGGCACCCGTACGCCGGCCTGATGCGCGGTTCCGCCGGGCCGGCGCTGCTCCTGCTGCGGTGGTACGAGCACACGGGCGACCCCGCCTTCCTCGACCTGGCCGCCACGGCCCTGCGGCAGGACCTGCGCCGGTGCGTCGTGCGCCCGGAGGGCGAGATGGAGGTCGACGAGGGCTGGCGGACGATGCCCTACCTCGCCGACGGAAGCGTGGGCATCGGGCTCGTCCTCGACGGCTACCTCGGCCATCGCCAGGACGGCCGGTTCCGTACGGCCTCGGCGGCGATCCGCAGGGCCGCCGAGGGCGGGTTCTACATCGAGCCCGGTCTGTTCCACGGCCTCGCCGGGATGATCCTGCACCTCAGCCGCGCGCACCCCGCGGGAACCGCGGCCCGGCGCGATCCAGTGGTCGCGGACCACATACGACGGCTGGCGCGGTACGCCGTGGTCCACCGGGGCCACCTCCTCTTCCCGGGCGAGGAGCTGCTGCGGCTCTCCCTGGACCTGGGATCCGGCAGCGCCGGCGTGCTGCTGGCACTCGGCGCCGCCCTCCACGACCGCCCCGTACGACTGCCGTTCCTCGGACCACTCGGGGAACCAAGGCCACTCGGGCAATCCGGACCACTCGGGCAAGAAGCAGCAGAAAGGAGGTGACAGGACATGACGATCCTCGACCTGCAAGGCATGGATCTGCCGGACAGCGCTTCACCGCCGCCTGGCAGCCGGGCCAGCAAGCAGTGCAGCGGCGCGAGCAGGTACAGCCTGCTCCTCTGTTGACACCCGCCGGGGCGGGGACGTCGAGCGCGTCCCCGCCCTCTTTCTGTGTCCGTACCAGGAGGCGTCCATGGACCGACGTGCCGCGGGCCCGCGTCCCGGCGGCCGGCCTGCCGCGGACCGGCTGCTCCTGACGACGACGCGCGCGGGCGGGCCCTGGGTGGCCGCCATGATGGCCGTCTCGCTGCTGCTCGCGGGCATCTACACCGTGCTGCCCGCCCTGATGGGCCGTACGGTCGACGCCGTGCTCGACGGCGGTGACTTCGCCCTGTGGCTGGGCCTGAGCGTCGCGGCGGTCTGCGTGCTGATGGCGGCCGACACGCTGGACGACTTCATGGGAAAGATGGCCGAGGCGCGTTCCACCGCGTGGCTGCGTCACACACTGCTGGGGCACGTACTGCGCCTGGGCCCCCGGGCCGCGCGACGGTTCACGGCCGGGGACCTGGTGAGCCGTCTGGTGGGCAACTCCGCCCGCACCGGACAGGTGGCGTCGACGCTCGTCTGGGCCCTCATGGACCTTGTGCCCCCGCTCGGCGCGATCGTCGCGCTCGCGCTGATCGACCCGTGGCTCTGCCTCACCTTCCTGGTGGGGCTGCCCGTCGTCCTGGCCGTGGTGCGGACCTTCATCCGGGACGCCTCCGGCATCAACGAACGCTACTTCGACGCGCAGGGCCAGGTCGCCGCCCGGCTCGTGGACGCCCTGTCCGGCATCCGGACCATCACGGCGGCCGGAACCGTGGACCGCGAGGTGCGGCGCGTGCTCGGTCCGCTGCCCGAACTGCGCCGCCACGGGTACGGCATGTGGGGCGCCCTCGCGCGGGTCTCATCGCGGGAAGCCCTGGCCATCCCGCTGCTGGAGGTCGCCGTGCTCGCCGTCGCCGGTCTGGAGCTGGCGCGCGGCCGGATCACCCCCGGGCAGATGCTCGCGGCCGGCGAGTACGTGGTCCTGGCCACCGGCATCAGCTCGCTGGTGGCGTCCGCGAACCGGCTCGCCCTCGCGCGGGGAACGGCCGGCCGGGTCGCCGAAGTGCTCGCGGAACCGCCCATGACGTACGGCGGTGAACCGCTCCCTGAAGGACAAGGGCGGCTGGAGTTCCGGGGCGTCACGGTACGGGGGCCGGACGGCGCCGCCGTACTGGAGAACCTGTGGCTGACCGTCCCGGCAGGGGCCCTGGTCGCGGTCGCCGGGCGCTCCGGTTCCGGCAAGTCCGTGCTGGCCGCCCTCGGCGGGCGCCTCCTCGACCCGGACGAGGGCGAGGTGCTGCTGGACGGCCTGCCGCTGCGCCGGCTCGACCGGCACGCGCTGCGGCAGGCGGTGGCCTACGGATTCGAGCGGCCCGTCCTGCTCGGTGAGACCTTCGCCGACGCGATCGGGTTCGGGCCGGCACCCGTGGGACCGGACGAGGTGGCGCGGGCGGCCACGGCGGCGCGGGCCGACGCGTTCATCCGGCGGATGCCCGAGGGCTACGGGACGCCGCTCGCCGACGCGCCCATCTCGGGGGGCGAGGCGCAGCGGGTGGGACTGGCACGGGCGTTCGTCCAGTCGGGGCGGAGGGGGCGGGTGCTGGTACTGGACGACGTCGCCGCGAGCCTCGACACCGTGACCGAGCACCACATCAGCCGCATCCTCACCGGCACGGGCGCCCTGGCGGGCCGCACCCGGCTGGTGGTCACGCACCGCGCGTCCACCGCGGCCCGCGCGGACCTGGTCGTCTGGCTGGACGCCGGTGGCGTACGCGGGCAGGGTCGCCACCGCGACCTGTGGGCGGACCCGGGCTACCGGGCCGCGTTCCAGCCCGAGGCCCCGGTCACGGGGGCGGGCACGGACGCGGCGGCGGTGGGCTCCGGCGGGGTGACCGGTGTGAGAACCGGGGAGCGGGCGTGAGCGGCAGGGCCGGAGGGCTGCTGCGGGAGTCGCTCCACCGGCGCCGTGGTGAGTTCCTGCGCCTCACGGGGTGGTCGCTGGTGCAGGCGGTTCCCGCCGCTCTGTCCGGGTGGATGGTCGCCCGGGCCGTGGACGACGGCTTCCTCGCCGACCGGACGGGGAAGGGCCTCGCCTGGCTGGTGGCGCTGGCCGGCGCCGTCATGGTGGGCGCCTGGGCGACGCGGCGCGTGACGCTCGGGCTCTCGGCCGTGGTGGAACCGCTCCGCGACGAACTGGTCACCCTCGTCACGTCCGGCACGCTGAACCGTTCCGCGCAGGCGGGGCGCCCCGTCGACACGGGCGGCGTGGCGCGCCTCACCGAGCATGTGGAGATCGCCAGGGAGGCCTACGGCGCCGTCGTCATGTTCGTGCAGGGCTTCGTCGTCACCGCGGCGGGTGTGCTGCTCGGCCTGGCCGCACTGGACCCGGCCCTGCTCGTGTTCGTACTGCCGCCCCTGGTCCTGGGGCTGGCGCTGTTCGCGGGGGCGCTGAGAGCCATGGCCGGGCGGCAGCGGGACGTGGTGCTGGCCGACGAGCGGATCGCGGAGTCCGCGAGCGCGGTGACGGGCGGACTGCGGGACGTGGCGGCGTGCGGGACCGAGGACCTCGTACAGCGGCGGGCGGGCGAGCGGATCGACGCAGCGGCGCAGGCCACCCGGGCACTGGCGCGGATGACGGCGGTACGGACCGTGTCGCTCGGCATCGGCGGGTGGCTGCCCCTCGTACTCATCCTGGCGGGAGCGCCCTGGCTGGTGCAGCGCGGGGTGTCGGCGGGAGCGGTCCTCGGCGCGGTGACATACGTGTCGCGCGGCCTCCAGCCCGCCTTGCAGGGCCTCGTCCAGGTGCTCGGCGGCAGCGGGCTGTGGCTGCTGGTCACCCTCTCCCGGATCGCGGAAGCGGCCGAGCGGACCACGCCGGACACGACCGGCACGGCGGACGCACCACGGGGCCACCCGGGCACGGTGCCGCCGGGCGGCTTCGGCGGGGTGGAGCTGCGCGGTGTCACGTTCGGTTACGCGCACTCGGCGGAGCCGGTGGTCGACGGGCTCGACCTCGTGCTGCGGCCGGGCGAGCACCTGGCCGTCGTGGGGCCGAGCGGCGCGGGGAAGTCGACGCTCGCCTCGCTGGTCGCGGGGGTGCTCGAACCGCGGGCCGGGCGGATCCTGCTGGACGGCGTACCGGTGCGGGCCCTCGGCACCGGCACGCTCGCCCGGCACCGGGTACTGATCCCGCAGGAGGCCTACGTCTTCGACGGCACGCTGTGGGAGAACCTCACCTATCTGGCGCCCGATGCCACCACGGCGCGGGTGGACGCGGCGGTGGACGCGGTCGGCGCCCGGCCGCTAGTGGCGCGACTGGGCGGTTACGACGTGCCTGCCGACCCGCGGGAACTGTCGGCGGGGGAACGCCAGCAGGTGGCGCTCGTCCGCTCGTACCTCCCCCCTGCGAGGCTGGTGCTGCTGGACGAGGCGACCTGCCATCTCGACCCGGCATCGGAGGTCCGCGCGGAGGAGGCGTTCGCCCGCCGCCCGGGCACGCTGCTCGTGTGCGCGCACCGGATCAGCTCGGCGCTGCGGGCCGACCGCGTGCTGGTGCTCGACGGCACGGGCACCGCCCTCGGGACGCACGAGGAGCTGCTGGCGGGCTCCGCCCTCTACCGGGACCTCGTCGGACACTGGGAGGTCACGGAGCCCTCGCGGGCCGCGCGGTCCCCGTCGGCCGCACAGTCCCCGCCGACCGCCCAACGCCCGCCGGACGCGAACGTCACAGCCAGCCGGACCCCCGGGCGATCCTGATCGCGTCGATGCGGTTCCGGGCGGCGACCTTGCGGGTGATCGCCGACAGGTGGTTGCGGACGGTTCCCACGGACAGCGCCAGCCGGTCGGCGATCTCCCGCGTCGGTGCGCCCTCGGCGGCCAGCCGCAGGACCTGCCGTTCACGCGGCGTGAGGGGGTTCTGCACCGCGTCGAGCACGAGTACCGCCAGCTCGGGGGCGATGTAGCGCTGTCCGCCGACCACCTTGCGGATGCCCTCGACGAGCCGGTCGGGAGGCCCGTCCTTGCCGATGAGCCCGGGCGGCCGCAGGGCCAGCACCGTGCGCAGCCGTTCGAGCGTCGGCGCCCCCGCCACCAGGAGGGTCCGGCACTCCGGAAGGTACTGGCCCATCTTGCTCGCCGTGGCGAGCGCCTCGTCCTGGTGGCCGTCGACGTCGATGACGACCACATCGGGGCGGTACGAGAGCGCTCGCGCGAGGACCAGCCCGTCTCCTCCGGTCTCCGCGACGACCTCGATGTCGTCCTCGCGGGTCAGGAGGGCGGCGAGTCCTCCGCGCAGCAGCCCGTTTTCCTCGACGAGAAGAACACGGATCACTGTGGCTCCCTGCTATCGCCTCTGCCTCCGAAGAATTATCCCCGGTTATGTCCAGAAAGGCCGTTTATCGCGCTCACCCCGGCGGACGGGGGCGTATCCAGGCCCTTCGTTCCTGGCCTCGGGGGTCGTCCAGCTGGGTCCACTCGGCGTCGATGCGCATCGTGGCCCGGCGCCCGGTGTCGTACGGGTCCCAGCCGGGATCGCCGGTGGCGGCGAACCGGACCCAGGCCGCGTGCACGCGGGCGGCGAGCGCCGCCGGGGGCCCGCCGGGGCCGAGCAGCCCGCCCGCACCCCGCAACCGGGGAAGCTGCGCGAGATCGAAGACGAACGGCAGCTCCACCGCGTGGGCGGCGCCGAGCTCTGCGTTCAGTGCCCGCGACCGCCAGGCGAACTCGTAGGCGAAGGTGGCGGACTCGGGGAGGGCGGCGTGGGCCTCCGCCAAGGCCCAGCTGCCCGCGCCGAACAGCGCGTCGCCCAGGATGGCGGACCGCAGCTCGCCGAAGGACGCCTCGGGGCGGGACATGCGGTACGTCTCGACGAGCCGCGCCGGATCCGGGTGGGCGCGCGCCGCCGTGTCGTCGATGTCCGCGGCGGTCGAGGTGGCGTACTTGCCCACGGGAGCCAGGTAGAGGTTTCCCTCCTCGGTGTTGGTCCCGATGAGCAGGTCGATGCCGACGCCGAGGCCGGCGGCGACGGATGCGGCGGGCTGCGTGTCGAGGACCAGGGAGAAGGGGCTGAGCCCGGCCAGCGGGTCGTGGTGTGTGTCGGTCCGCAGGTCGATGCCCGCGAGCCGGGAGGCGGCCTCGACCAGGCGCTCGTCGGAGATGTCCGCGAAGGCGTCGGCATGGGGCTCGATGCCCAGGGACCCGGCCGCCGCCGTGGTGACGCGGGCGGCCTGCTCCGTCGTGAACGCGCCCAGGCCACTGCCGCTCTGGACGATCGCCCGGCGGACGAGACCGGTGGCTGCGGGCGTGGCGAGAACGCCGCCGACGATGGTCGCCCCGGCCGACTGGCCGAAGAGGGTGACGTTGTACGGGTCACCGCCGAAGGCGGTGATGTTCTCCCGCACCCAGCGCAGCGCGGCGACGACGTCGAGCAGACCGCGGTTGGCGGGCGCATCGGGGAGGTCGAGGAACCCGGCGATGCCCAGCCGGTAGTTGAGCGTGACCAGGACGACACCGTCGCGGGCGAAGGCGGAGCCGTCGTACAGCGCGGACCGCGTCGAGCCCGCGACGAATCCGCCGCCGTGCACGAACACCATGACGGGCAGGCCACCGGCGGCGGGCGCGGGCGCGGGCGCGAAGACGCTGACGGTGAGGTAGTCCGCACCGCGGCTCCAACCGGCGCCGAAGTAGGGGGACATGTCCACGCTGCCGAGTTCGCGCGCGGACTGGGGAGCGTTGGGTCCCGGCGCGGTGGCGTCTCGTATGCCGTCCCACGGCTCGTGCGGCCGTGGCGGGGCGAACCGGCCGGCGCCGAGGGGAGGCGCGGCGTAGGGGATGTTCAGGAAGGCCGCGGTGCCGTCGTCCTGGCGCAGACCGCGGACGGCCCCCCGCGCGGTGATCACGACGGGGCCGGGGTGGTGGTTCACGGTGATGCCTTTCCGAGGGTCTCAGCCCTGCTCGGTGTACGGGGTGAAGGGGGCCCAGCCCTTGACGGCGAACTGCGTGCCGTCCCGCACGACTTCGGCCGCGCCGTGGCCGCCCAGGTGCGCGGGGAGCACGAGGGCGTTGTTGTCGGCCGCCCGGCCCAGGATCTTGCGTCGGGTGGCACGGGCGCCCGCGGGGTCCTCGCAGAAGCAGCTGTTGGCGTCCGGCTCCAGGATCTGCACCGGGGTGTGCAGCAGGTCGCCGACGAACACCGCGCGGTCCGACCCGGAGGCGAGGGTCAGCACGGAGGAGCCGGGCGTGTGTCCGGGAGCCGCGTCAAGGCGCAGGTCGGCGTCGATCCGGTGGCTGTTCTCCCACAGCAGCGTCTGGCCGGCCCGGTGCACCGGGGCCACGCTGTCCTCGAAGACGTTCTGGTTGCCGCGGCCGAGCAGTGGCTTGTGGCCGTTCTCGGGATTCCAGAAGTCGAAGTCGTCCTTCGGCATCAGATAGGTGGCGTTGGGGAAAGTGGGTACCCACTGCCTGCCGTCCAGATACGTGTTCCAGCCGACGTGATCGATGTGGAGATGTGTGTTGATCACGATGTCGACGTCCTCGGGCTCGACGCCGGCGCGCGCGAGCTCGGCCAGGAAGTCCGTTTCGAGACGGCTCCAGACCGGCGCGTACGGGCGGTCCTTGTGGTTGCCCACGCCGGTGTCGACGAGGATGGTCCTGCCCGCGCTGCGCAGCACCCACGTCTGGATGGCGGACTTCACGGTATTGGTCTCGGGGTGCAGGAAATGCGGGATCAGCCAGGAGGCGCCGTCGTCCCAGACTTCCTTCGAACTCTCCGGAAAGAAGGTGTCGGGCGTCATTTCGACGGAACCGTAGTACTCCCGGACCCGGGTGACGGTGACGTTGCCGAGCTTGATCTGTTCCATGGGTATTCCTCAAGAATTCGGAGGCTTTCCTGGAACCGTACGAGCGGGCTCCGGCCGCGCGGTATCAGTCATGTGACTGCACCGGTCCACAGGGCACGGGCACCGCGTCCACGCTTGTAGCCTGAGGGCGAGGACGACAAGGCAGGACGGCACCGATCGACGAACACCATTCCTGGAGACCGGACCCCGTGGAAGAGCAAGCAGGCGACCCCCGTCCGGTCGCGGGGCCGGAGCCGGACGGGAAGAGGGCGATTGTCGGCCGGGACGCGGAACTGGCACGCCTCTTCCACATGGTGGACTCGGCGTCGGCCGACCCGGTTCTGATGCTTCTCGGTGATGTGGGCATGGGGAAGACCGCGCTGCTGGATCGCGCGGTGCGCCGGGCCGAGGCGAGCGGCGCTCGTGTCCTGCGCGCCGAGGGCAGCGAGTCGGAGTCGAGCCTCGCGTTCGCTGCCCTGCACCAGTTGCTGCGGCCGGTATCGGCTGACATGGACGGACTGCCGCTGAGGCAGCGCGCGGCGCTGCACGGTGCCTTCGGCGCCGGTCCGGCCACCGCGGAGCCCGACCTCATGCTGATCGGTGTCGCCGTCCTGAGCCTGCTCTCGGCCCTGGGGGACCGAGGACCCGTGCTCGTGGTGCTGGACGACGCGCAGTGGTTCGACCGTGCCTCCGTGGACGTACTGTCCTTCGCCGCCCGACGGCTGGTGGGCGAACCGGTCACGATGCTGCTCGCAGCCCGCGTCGGTGATCGCGTCCCCGGGTTCGACCGGCACACGCCGACGCTCACGCTCGGACCGCTCGACGACGACGCGGCCGGCCGGCTGCTGGACCTGCAACCGCGGCGCCCCACCGGCAGCATCAGGACACGGATCCTCGACCAGTCCGCCGGCAACCCGCTGGCGCTGACCGAACTGACCAGGGCGGCCACGGCACGCGATGCGGCCACCGGGCACAGCGCGGTCTCGGCACGCAGCGCGGCCACCGCACGCAACGCCGCCGCAGAGCCGCCGGCCACGGGCCCGCTGCGGCTCACCGATCACCTGGAGCAGATCTTCGCGGCCCGCCTGCGCGCCCTCCCGGCCCCCACCCGTCGCGCCCTCCTGCTTCTGGCCGCCATGGACACCGCCGACTCCGCGACCGTCATCCCTGCCGTACTGCCGGACACCACCACCGCCGACGCGTGGTTGCCCGCCGAGCAGGCCGGTCTCGTCCGGCGGACCGGCCTGGAACTCCGGTTCAGCCACCCGCTGGTCCGGTCCGCCGCGTATCACGCCGCGCCCGTCGAAGCCCGGCGCGCGGCCCACCTGGCACTCGCCGAACTGCTGCGGGGCGAGCCCGACCGGCGGGCCTGGCACCTCGCCGCCGCGGCCACACCTCCGGACGCGGACGTATCGGCGCAGTTGGAACGGACGGCCGACCGGGCGCGCCGCCGCGGCGGCCACGCGGCGGCGGCCAAGGCCCTGCAACGCGCCGCGGAACTCGCGCCGTGCGAGGACAGCGCCCGGCTGCTGGTCGAGGCCGCCGCGGAGGCCGTGTTCACCGGTGACCTCGCCTGGGTCGAGGAACTGGCGGCCTCGGTACGCGCGCGTACCGACGACGCGTCGCTCCTGGCCGGCGCCGCCGCACAGGTCGGGCGACTGGCCGTACTGACCGTGCGCCACACCGTGGTCTTCTCCCGGCTGGCCGACGCCGCCGAGCAGTTGGCTCGCACGCGGCCCGCCACCGCGCTGGATCTCCTGGCCGGTGCCGCCGTGGTCCGCTTCTACCGCGGAGAGGACGCCCAACGGCACCGTATCCAGGACATCCTGGCGAGCCTCCCCCAGGACGCGTCACACGCGTGGTCGCGCACTTGGATACGGGCCGTGTCCGACCCCTTCGCCCACAGGGCCGAACTGCTTTCCCTGCTCCCCGAGGCCGCGGCCGAGGCGCGACGCCGCCCCGAGCGGCTCACCGCTTTCGCCATCGTGGCGTGGCTGCTGGACGAGACCCCCGAGGCCGTCCGCGCCTTCGACGAGGCCTTCGACCGCTGGGGGTTGCGCGGACCGCTGCCGGAGGGGCTGGGCGGCGCGGCCGCCTGGAGCTATGTGGAACAGGGAAAGTGGGGCCGGGCCCGGGAGGCCATCGCCCGCAGCGGCGCGGTCGCTTCGGCGGCCGGCCTCGACCACGCCGAGGCGTGTGCGGCCGCGGTGGACGCCGTCGTGCTGGCCTACCAGGGGGATCCGGCGGCGGCCCGCGCCCGGGCCGAGGAGGCGCTCGCCCTGGTCGACCCGCTGGAGAGCCGCTCGGTGGCCGTCTATGCCCGTCGCGCGCTCGGCGCCGCGGCCCTCGCGGAAGGCGCGCACGAGGCGGCGTACGACCAACTCCGCGCGGTCTTCACGCCAGACGGCGCCCCCGTGCACTACCACGCCTCCTACCCGGCCCTCGCGGATCTGGCCGCCGCCGCCGTGCGCAGCGGGCGCCGCGAGGAAGCGACCGTGGTCGTCGAGCACTGCGCACGCGCCCTCGCGGCGGGCGCCTCACCCCGCCTGCGCGCACTGATCAGCCGGGCCCGCGGCCTGCTGGCAGAGCCGGCGGACGCCGAACCGCACTTCCGGGCGGCGCTGGCGGACCCGCTGCTGAAGCACTGGCCCTTCGAACGCGCCCAGGCCCTGCTGGACCTCGCCGAGTGGCTGCGGCGCCGTCGGCGCATCGCCGAGGCCAGGGCGCCGCTCACCGAGGCCCTGGAGACCTTCCGGCGCCTTGGCGCCCGCCCGTGGATCGAGCGCGCCAGGGCCGAGGCACGCGCGGCCGGCCTCGACGTCACGGACCCGGCCCCCGACGTCCTCGCTGAACTCTCCCCGCAACAGCGGCAGATCGTCAGGCTCGCCGCCCACGGGCTGACCAACCGCGAGATCGGCGACAAGCTCTTCCTCTCCCCGCGCACGGTCGGCTCGCACCTGTACCGCAGCTTCCCCAAGCTGGGCATCACCGCCCGCTCCCAGCTGCGCGACCTCATCGCCACCACCCACGCGACGGCCGACGACCAGGGCTGAGTCAGTCCCACTCCCAGCGGATGCCATGGATCCCGGGGCGGAGCAGGGTGTCGGCCAGATGGACGTTGTGCCGACTGCTCAGCCGCAGTTCCGTGAGGTGGTCGGCCGGTGTGGACACGTTCGGTTGCCAGGCGCGGTAGCAGCGGGCGGGCAGGGCGGCCGGATCGAACTGCACCTGTAGCAGGTACGCGTGGGCGGGGAAGCGGAACCAGCGCTGGTAGAAGTCGGTCGGCGGTCCGTCCTCCCGGTAGCCGAACCCGTACTCGATCACATAGGTCTCGCCGCGCTGGAGCGGGCGCTCGAAGAGCAGTTCCACCGCTGTGACGCCCGTGTCCGGGTCGGTCCGTACGCGGCCCGTCCGGCAGTACGCGCCGTGGCGGACGTCGGGAAGCCGGCCCAGTTCGTTGTGGTGCACCACCACGTGGCGGTCGACGCCGTCCGTACGCGCCCGGAACACCAGCCGGGTGTGCACGCTCCGCTCCTCGTGGTCGGGGCCGACCCGGAAGCGCTCGTGACAGCCCAGCCATTCCAGCTTGCCGTCGGCGTTCTGCTCGATCTGGCCGAGCAGCCGGCCGACGCTGCCGGGCACCGGGCAGAGATCGCGGTAGGACAGCGCGCCGGGCACCTGCCGGGCCCAGCGGCCGCGGGGGCGGGGCGGGCCGAGCCGGGTGACCAGGGACTCCCGCGGCAGGCCCAGGATCTGTTCCAGGGCGCGGACGGCACGCAGCGAAGGGGCGCGTTCCGGGCGGCAGCGCCCCCGCTGCCAGTTGGAGAGGCTGGCCACGCTGACCTGGATGCCGCGTTCCGCGAGCCGGGCGTGCAGTCTGTCGAGGCTGAGGCCGCGGGCCCGGATGGCCGTCCGCAGTGCCTCGTCGAAGGAGTCGGCGTACGGGAGTTGCGCCTGCCCGTGGCTGGGTGCGGTGCGCGTACTGGTGACCATGTGCGGGGTCCTCCTGACGGCGTACGTCCGCCCCCCGGACGAGCACGAAGGTACCCGGGGGCGCGGACGCAGTCGAGAGCGGCGGTACCACTCGTCCGCCGCTCCGCGGTCAGAAGGTCAGGCTCCACGCGTCGATATGGCCGCTGTCGTTGACCGATGTGTCCGTGACCCGCAGCTTCCAGACGCCGTTGGCGGTCTCCCCGGAGGCGTCGACCGTGTCGGTCTCGTGTATGACGTCGCCGTCGTCGCCGGGGTCGGGGCCGCGCAGTCGGTAGGCCGTGCCGCTGGGGCCGATGAGGTCGATCCGCAGATCGCCGCGCCAGGTGTGGTGGACGTCTTGGTACACCGACAGGGACGCCGGCGCGTTTCCGCTGATCCCGCCGACGGTGATGGATGACTCGGCCTGGCCCTGGTCAGGGATGTCGAGGTCGGAGGTGTTCTCGAAGTACGTGCCGGGGTCGCCGCCGCCTCCGTAGTTGATGAGGTCGCAGCACTGGTTGCGGTGGATGCGGGTGCCGCCCCGCTCGGCGTACCCCTGGTAGGACGACGAGCCCTCGTACCAGGTCCAGCCGCCGATCTCCTTGCCCCGCACCGCTACCGGGGTGTTGCCGTCCGATCCCGTCCACAGGGTCCAGTGCGTGTGGTCGCCGTTGGCCGAGCCGCCGCACGGAAGTTCCTCCGCGATCCTGCCGAGGTACTCGCCGTGGGCCACCGCGCTTCCCGAGGGTTTGCCGGTGGTGTCGCGCAGGTGGTAGTAGCCGGTGGTGTAGCCGTTGTCGTGCATCACCGTGATGTGGGGCCACCGCCCGCCGCTGGTGCAGTGCCGGTACATCAGCCCGGTCCGCGAGGCGCGTACGTTGCCGTCGCCGCCGTAGAAGTCGATCGAGTTGTACGGGCGGGACGTGCCGCTGTTGCCGTGGACACCCCAGTGTGCCCAGCCGGCGTTCCGCTGCCACGGCAGTGACAGACCGGTGGCCGCGCGCGGCTCGGGCGAGGTGGTACGGGCGAACGGGGCGCGTTCGGCGTCCTTGACCACCGCGGAGGGGGCGCGGTGCGACAGGGCGGCGAAGGCCGGTGTGCCCTGGAGGCCGACCTGCCAGGTACCGCCCGTACGCCGGGCGACGAACAGCGAGACCACGGGGGCGGTTTCGACACCCCGGGGGATGAGGAACACCGAACTGCCGAATGCCCAGGCCCGGTTGGCGGACCACCGCTGCGGCTCGACCAGGATCTCCAGCTTCGCCGAGGCCGCCAGCCCGTAGCCGCTCCTGGCCCGCGCGCCGAGCCGGTCCTGCATGGCATCGCCCACGACCTGCCTCAACTCCCGCTCCGGTGGCAGGGCGGCGGCCCCGGCACTGCCGGCCGGGAGCACGGAGGCGGCGACGGCGAAGACCACACCGAGGGCCGTCAGGACGGTACCTGTCCGTCTGTTCACGTTCACTCCTTCTCCGAGTGCGGGAGACGCGCCCCGGAGCATCGCGGGCGCCGTCCGGTACTGTCCGCCGACCGGCAGGGCGGAGCAACGAGAGGAAGAAGCGGAGCGTGAAAACCCTGAATAAGGCGCTCCCGACACTGAAGAGCCCGGCCGGCCCCCTCTCGGAGGCGCCGGGTACCGCGCCTGGTGGGAGGCAGGACCCCGCAGGCACAGCGGGCCGATGCCGAAACCTGCCCGGCCCGGCACCGCCCGGCCCATTGGACCTTTGACTTCAAGGGTGGGAGGCACCTTGCCGAGAGACGGGGCTCAGCCCATGGCGGGGAGGTTGCTTCAGGGGAGCGGGCTCCTGGCGGGATCGGGGTTGCGGCGCTGCTCCCCGCAACCGTCCAACAGCCCGGTCCACCGGTGTGGATCGGCGGGTTCTGGCCGCGTCCTGCGCCCATGCGGCGGGCGGCGCGGTGGGACGGCGAGCGGTGACCCGCGTCACATCGGACTTCTGTCAGCAATCGCGGCGCCGTCTCGTTCAAGGGGCACGCGAACGAGACAGGAGCAACGCCATGAAGCACCGCATCGTCGTACTCGGCGCCGGATACGCAGGAGCCTTCGCCGCCGGAAACCTCACCCGCAGGCTCTCCTCCGCCGACACCGAGATCACCGTCGTCAACGCCGAGGCCGACTTCGTCGAGCGGATGCGGCTCCACCAGCTCGCGGCCGGCCAGGACCTCGCGTTCCGCAAGCTCGCCGACGTGTTCGCGGGCACCGAGGTGCGGCTGCGCCTGGCGCGCGTCACCGGCGTCGACCCCGAGCGCGGGACCGTCGCCGTGACCGGCGAGGAGGGCGACGGTGAACTGGCGTACGACACGCTTCTCTACGCGCTCGGCAGCTCCGTCGCCCACCATGGCGTCCCCGGCGTGACCGAGTACGCCTACGATGTGGCCGGCCGTTCCTCGGCGCTGCGTCTGCGCGAGCGCCTGGCCCGCCTGGACGAGGGCAGCGCCGTTCTGGTCGTCGGTGAGGGGCTGACCGGCATCGAGACCGCCACCGAGTTCGCCGAGTCCCGGCCCGACCTCTCGGTCGCGCTCGCCGCCCGCGGCGAACTGGGCGCCTGGCTCTCTCCCAAGGCCCGCCGCCATCTGCGTCAGGCCTTCGACCGGCTCGGCATCACCGTGTACGAGCACACCGCCATCGAAGCCGTCGAGCCGACACGGGCGATCACCGGCGGTAACGCCGGGCAGTCCATCCCGGCCGACGTGACCGTGTGGTCGGCCGGGTTCGCCGTGCACCCCATCGCGGCGGCCAGCGGCCTGGAGGTCGCCGAGACCGGCCAGATCGTCGTCGACCGCACCATGCGCTCGGTCTCGCACCCGGACGTCTACGCCGCCGGTGACTGCGCCTACGCGATCGGCGACAACGGCCGGCCGCTGCCGATGTCCTGCGCCTCGGCCGGCTTCACCAACATGCAGGCGACCGCCGCGATCATCGCGCGCCTGACGGGCGCCGAAGTCCCGACCACCGGGCTGAAGTACCACGGCAACCACATCAGCCTCGGGCGGCGCGACGCGATCTTCCAGATGGTGGACGCAGACGTCCGGTCGAAGTCCTGGTACCTGGGCGGCCGGGCCGCCGCGCGGCTCAAGGCGGGCGTACTCAAGGGAGCCGGATGGGGCATCGCCCACCCGACCTTCGGCATGCCGAAGCGCAAGCACCGCCTGGTCGCCACGCCCGACCGGGCCGGCGTGAGGGTCGCCGCGTAGGTTGTTCCACATGGACAGCTCAGCCCTCGATCAGTTCGAGGCCGGCCGGAGCCGGCTGGCCTCGCTCGCGTACCGTCTGCTCGGCTCGGCCGCCGATGCCGAGGACGCGGTGCAGGACACCTTCCTGCGCTGGCAGGCCGCGGACCGTGAACGGATCGAGGTGCCACAGGCGTGGCTGACCAAGGTCGTCACCAATATCTGCCTCGACCGGCTCCGCTCGGCGCAGGCCCGCCACGAGCGGGCGGCCGGTGCCTGGCTGCCCGAGCCGCTCCTCGAAGGCGACCCGATGCTCGGCCCGGCCGACACCTTCGAGCAGCGCGAATCGGTGACCTTGGCCGTACTGACCCTCTTGGAGCGCCTCGCGCCTGTCGAGCGGGCTGTCTACGTCCTGCGCGAGGCCTTCTCGTACAGCCACGCGGAGATCGCCGGCATCCTCGACATCAGCGAGTCCGCGAGCCAGCAGCATGCCCACCGGGCCCGGACCCGGGTCGCCGCCGAGCGCCGCCGCGGCGGCGAGGCCGACCCCGTGTCCGCCCGCCGGGTCGTCGAGGAGTTCCTCGCCGCCGCCGCGTCGGGGCGCACCGAACGGCTGGTGGCGCTGCTCACCGACGACGTGACGGCGCTCTCGGACGGCGCCGGGCTGGCAAAACGGCTGCTGCGCCACAACACGCCCGAGCGGGTCGCCTCCTACGTGCGGGCCGGCTTCAGGCCCACGCCGGCGAAGCGGCGGCTGGCAGGCGGCTCGCCCGCGATGCACATCGCGTGGGTCAACGGCTCCCCGGCAGTCGTCGCCGTGGTCGGCGAACGGGTCGTGGGCGCCGTGACGTTCGAAGTCAGCGACGGAAAGATCGCGTTCCTGTGCGGCATCGCCGCCGCGGACCGGCTCGCGCGCCTCAGCGAGGCCTGGCGGCAGCATGAACCGGACGCGCCGGCCATCAGCACATGGTGACCCGCCCCTGTGAGCGGGGCCGGCATCCGCGTCGGCGTACCGGCCCCGCCGGAAGGCGTTACGCCGTGGGCCACCACGGCGCTCGCGCGTCCCGCAGCGTGTTGGTGCCGCAGTGCACCTCACCCATGCCGAGGTGGTACGTGTACCAGTCGTCGATGTACGCCGTGGTGAACCCCGCCTTGGCGTACACGGAGTTCACCGCCTCGGTGAAGATGTCCCGGCCGCCGATGACAGGTCCCCACTGCTTGGGTGCCAGATAGCGGGTCGGGCTCAACAGGACGCCGTTGACCGCGCCGGGTATGTAGGCGCTGTTCGGCCGGACGGCGGCGGCGCCGCTCCCTGCACCGCCCCCGGAACCCCGGCCGCCGCGCGCCTCGTCCGCACCACGCAGCTGGCTGAACCTCTCCAGGGTGTCGGGGCCCATGCGGCGCAACTTGCGGCTGCCGCTGAGGCCCTCGCTCTCGTCGGAGTCCCGCGTGTACAGACCGGGCACCCGCACTATGTCCGCGTCGGTGACGCCGGTCTCGCGCTTGAGGATGTCCAGGTTGGCCTCGATGCGCTCGGCCGCCACCTTGTTGTCGGTGTGGAACGAGGCTTTGGCGAGCACCTTGTCGATGGTCTCCTTGGGCGCGGGGATGTCGCTGCCGCGCGGGACGGAGAACATCTTCGTGGCGCCGTGCCCGTCCCGCTTCGCCTTGCGCAGGAGCTCCACCCCGGCGGCCGGGTCGGCGACCCCGATGCGCCAGCCGCGCTCGGTGTCGGCGGGCAGGAACTGGACGAACTCGTCCACGTGCCCGACCGACAGCCACGACGTGTCGAGCAGCAGCGGCGCCTGCACTCCCTGCGAGGACAGGAACGTACGCATCGACTTGGCGGGTTTGGCACCGGAGTCGGCGCGGTAGCCCTGGATGATGCGGCCCGCCGGGTAGCTCTTGCCGTTCAGCGTGTACGGCGGAATGGTCTCCAGGTTGCCCATGGAGTTGAGCGTCCACTCCTCGTTCACCGTCGGCTTGCCGACCTGCACCACGCCAACGTCCGGCCCGCGCAGCTTCTCGAACAGCTCACGGCCCGCCTCCCGGTCGGGCTGCGCGGAGCGGATCATGACCCGCATCGTGCGCTGCTCGCCGCCCGGGCCCGGCATGCTCGCGTAGGCCGGCTCGACGAAGTCCTGCGCCCACGGGTCGCCGTACTCGGTGAAGGTCTTCAGCGGCTTCTCGATGCCGGCCTCCTTCACCTGCCGGGCGAGCTCCTTGACGAACTTGCGCTGGTCACGGCCGTAGACACCGGCGCCCTTCACCTTCGTGACGAGGACTTCCTCGGCACGCTGAAGGTGATGGTGGGTCAGCACGGGCGCGGTGCGCAGGACGACGTCGTCGGAGCGGGACGTGCCACCGCCGGTGACCGTGAAGCGGACCTTCACCTCGCCGTTCCACTTCCGCGCGTCGCGCACCACGTCCGTGGCCTCGACGCCCAGCTCGACACCGGCGCGCAGCTCGGCGGCGGTCAGCCGGTCGGTGGACCGCAGCAGGGACCAGCGGTCGTCGCGCTTGATGAACACGCGGGCCTTCTTGGCGCCGACGCCGATGGCCTTGACGGCGCCGTGGCTGCCCGCCGGGACCGCGGTCAGCGGCACGGTCTTCAAACGGGCCAGGTCAGCCGCGTCACGCGCCCCGTTCACCTTGGTGTCGGACCCGTCGTTGCACCGGGCCAGCTTCGCGTCCGACAGGGGCCTGCCACGGGCGTCCTTGACCGGACAGCGCTTCGCGTCGTCGTCGACGTTCGGCAGCACGATCGCGCCGCGCCGCGCCGTCCAGGTGTTCTCGCCCGCCGAGTCGCTCGTGCCCGCCACGTCGACGTCGCCGTCCCGGTTCACGTCGGCGCGCAGATCGGGTACTTGGGGCGGTGCGTCGGGGGCGCCCGCCTCGGCCATGGCCGTGGCTCCCGTGGCCGCGAGCATCCCGGCCATGCCGGTCGCCAGAGCGGCGCTTCTCCATCTGTGCGTGCGCACAGTTCCCCTCCTTGTTCCCGGCCCTCTGGTCAGTGGTCGGTCAGCGAGGGCCGTTGACCTTAAGGAGGCGCGCGGGACCGAGGAGGTTGTCAGGGCGCCGGGATTTGTTCGGGATCACTGGCCGCGTCATCGGCGCGGGCGCGGACGTAACAGAATTCGCCGAAACGCTTCTCCTGGTTCACACGCGGCTGGTGGGCTGGCCGCGCTCAACCCAACGATCACAGGAGGCGTGCGTGAATCTGGTCGTCAACGGCGACGCGGAGAGCGGGGCGGGCGGCACCGCCGACCCCGTCGCGAAGGTCCGGGGCTGGCAGGTTGCTCAGGGCGCCCCGGCGCTCATCGCCTACAGCCTCGGCGGTGGCTACCCGACCGCGTCGGACCCCGGTCCGGCCCGGCGCGGCAGCCGCTTCTTCTCGGGCGGCAACAGCGCCCGCACCGCCCTGGTCCAGGACATCTCCCTGCCGAGGACCGGCCGCACCGGGCACCGGGCCGTCGACGCGGGGCGGGTGCGCTACACCCTGTCCGCCTGGCTCGGGGGCTACGCCGGGCAGGAGGACGGCGCCCGGCTCTCCGTGGAGTTCCGTGACGCCAAGGGCACGCCGGTCGCCCTGAGCGTGCTCGGCCCCGTCGGCGCCGCCGACCGCGAGGGCCGCACGGGCCTGGTGGAGCGCACCGCCGAGGCCGCGGTGCCGCCCACCGCCCGCTCGGCGCGGCTCCTCCTCGTCTTCACCCGCAGCGGCGGCGGCACCTCCAACGACGGCTACGCGGACGCCCTCTCCCTCACCCTCAGCGCCGACGGAGGCCACCGATGACCGTCAATCGCCGTGATCTGCTGAAGGCCGCCGCGGCCGCCGGAGCGTTGAACCTCGCCTGGCCGCTCGCCGGGGGACTCACTCCGGCGCAGGCCCGTGAGGCGGCCGAGCGCCTGGGCGCCGAGTACGACCAGGCGCCGTTCACACTCGGTGTGGCCTCCGGCGATCCGCAACCGCACTCGGTGCTGCTGTGGACCAGACTCGCGCCCGAACCCCTCGCCGCCGAGCAGGGACTGCCCGAGGTCGTCGAGGTCGAGTGGGTGGTCGCCGAGGACGCCCGGCTGCGCGGCGTGGTCGCCCGGGGCACCGCGCCCGCGTCGGCGACGCTCGGCCACAGCGTGCACGTGCCGGTGAGCGGTCTGACGCCCGGCCGCCACTACTGGTACGCGTTCAAGGCGCTCGGCAGGACCAGCCGCGTCGGCCGTACGAAGACCGCGCCGCGCGGCCGGGTCTCCAAGGTCACCTTCGCCGCCGCCAACTGCCAGGCCTTCCACGACGGTTTCTACGCGGCGCACCGAGGCATCGCCCGCGAGAACGTGGACTTCGTCGTACACCTTGGTGACTACATCTACGAGCACGGCCAGGTCGGCGGCGTACCGGAGAAGCACGTACGCGACCACGAAGGACCGGAGATCCTCACGCTCGCCGACTACCGCAAGCGGCACGCCCTGTACAAGGGCGACAAGTCGCTGCGCGAGGCGCACGCCGCCCATCCGTGGTTCCTGACCTGGGATGACCACGAGGTCGTCAACGACTACAGCGGCACCGGGGGAGGGGCGCCGTTCATGCGCCGCCGCGCGGCCGCCTACCAGGCGTGGTTCGAGCACATGCCGCACCGCGACTCCTTCGGCGGCATGGCCCTGCCCGACCCCGAGATCCACCGTGTACGCCGCTGGGGCGACCTGCTCGAACTGAGCGTCCTCGACCTGCGGTCGTACCGCTCCGCACAGAACGTGCCCGACGGCACCATCCTCGGCGCCGAGCAGAAGGCCTGGCTCAAGCGCACCGTCGACCGGGCCCCGGACTCCTGGCACGTGTGGGCCAACTCGATCATGCTGAGCCAGCTGCGGGGCAGGCCGGGCGGCTCGTACATGTTCACCGACCAGTGGGACGGCTTCCTCGCCGAGCGCAAGGAGGTCCTCGGGCACGTGCACAGAAGCGGCCTGGAGGACCTGGTCGTCATCACCGGCGACTGGCACTCGGCGTTCGTCGACGACGTCCGCACCGACTTCGACCAGCCCGACTCGCCGCTGGTGGGTACGGAGTTCACCGCGCACTCGGTGACCTCCGGCGCCTACTCGCCCGAGTGGAACGCCGCCAACGGCCCCCTCATGGGCAAGGCCAACCCGCACCTGAAGTACTTCGAGGGCAACCGGTACGGCTACGACGTGTACGAGGTGACGCCCGAGCGCTTCACCACCCACATGCGCGTCATCGGCGACCGCCGCGACCCGAACTCCTCCGTGACCACGCTCACGAAGTTCCACGTGGACCGCGGCAAGGCCGGTTCGTACGAGGACGAGCGAACCAAGAGGTCGCCGGCGCAGTACCGCAGGGACTAGCTCGGCCGATCCCTTCCCTTCTCGCCCGCCGCCCGCATCACCTCCCGGTGGTGGTGGTGCCGCGGCGGGTGAGCAGTACGCCGAGTGCGATCATCCCGAGCCCGAGGACGAAGTGCAGCCAGTCGTCGGCGTCGTTGAGCGGTACGAAGTTGGCGCTGCTGTGGTGGTCGATGATCAGGCCGTAGAGCCACAGCACCAGATAGACGGCGCCTCCCACCAGCAGGAACGTGCGGGCCCCGGCGGCGCTACGGGCCATGGCCACGCCCGCGGCACCGAAGGCCAGGTGGACCAGGTTGTGCAGGACGGAGATCTGGAAGACGCCCAGCAGCTTGGCACCGGAGTCGTGGGAGGCGAACTTCATGGTGTCGTAGTCCGTGGTGATGCCGGGGATGAACCCCAGTACGCCGACCAGCAGGAACACCGCTCCGACGAGCAGGGCCGCCTGCTGGACCGGGGTACGAGCACCGCGTGCGGCGTGTGAGCGCGTTGTCATGACGGTGACCTTCCTGTTTCAGACGCCTCGGCGAACGCGCCGACATCTGTCCGGGTGGATACGTCATGGGTGCGGAAACCGTGGCCGGGCACCCGCGGGCACTGAGATGCCTTCTTGGCATCACACCACCGAACGGACCGCACGGCGACCGGGGGCCGACCGGTCCGTCTGCGGTGCGGTGAGCGAGAGATACCCATGGGGGTACCGAACTCGGGCATGCTGGTGGACCGGGCAGACGGGCACCACCACTGCGGCAGGGGGCGGGTCGGTGTTACGCATTCACTTCACTTCGGAAGACCTCGCGCGGACACGTGTGGCCGCGACGATCGGGGTCGCGGCGGAGACCTACTACAGCCTGGAACTGCTGAGAGGGGGCCGGGACCACCCTCACTTCCGCTCGTGGTGGTCAGCGGTCGCGGGCCGGATGGGAGCGGACACGCGCCCGCTGACGTCCCTGCTTCCCGTCCGCGGCCCGGGGCTCGACCTGCTGGCCCTGATGGGTGAGGCACCCACGGTGGAGCACGCCGTGGACAATCTCCTGCATGTCCCCACGGCACGGCTGCGACGTGAATTCGAGGGGCTCGACTTCCACCCCGGACACCTGCCGTGGGCCAGACGGGTGTCCGAGGGGGACAGCGAGGCGCGGAAGGAGCTGGCCGAGGCTGTGCGTGCCTGCCATCGGCTGACCGTGGCGCCCTACTGGGACAGCGCACGGTCCGAACTGGCCGCGCTGTCCACCCGCTACGCGAACTTGATCCTTGAAGGCGGCATGGACCTGCTGCTGCGCTCGCTGTGCGCACCACTGGTCCGCTGGCGTCCGCCGGTACTCGAAGCCCCCTACCCGCGCCGGACCGAGGTGCGTCTCCAGGGGAGGGGACTGATCATCACGCCCAGGATCTTCTCGACGCGCGCGGTGAACTTCCTGTGGGACCCGCTCGACACCGCCCAGCCGCCCCGGCTGACCGTCCCGGCCCTCCGCGGGCCGCTGACCGGTGCCGGCCTGGCCGAACCGGCGGGCTCCGCCGGCCGGAACCTGGAGTCACTGCTCGGCCGCACACGGGCTGCCGCGCTGCGTGTGACAGCGGAGGGCTGCACGACCACCGAGCTGGCTCGCCGCCTCAACGTCTCGGCCGCGGCGGCCAGTCAGCACGCGACAGTGCTGAGGAACACGGGCCTCATCACCACCAGCCGCCGCGGCGGGTCGGTGCTGCACCTCATCACCCCGCTCGGCCTGGCCTTGTTGAAGACCGGCACGCCTACGGAGCCATGAGCCGGGGCCGTGTGAGCACCAGCCCGGCAAGAGCCGCCAGGCGTCCCTGAAAGAAGGCCCTGAGCGGCCCTCGCGTCCCCCTTTAAGCCCTGACTTAAGAGATGGGCCGCGGTGCTCGGCCTGGGCAGGATACGAAGCCGCCACCGGCTCACACCCGGGGGTCGAGGGATCGCACAGGGCATCTGAACGACCGGGCGGGCGCCTCATTCGGCGCGCCGATCATCCGAACCAGAGGGGATCAGCCATGGAACTCAAGGGACACCTCGCTCGACTCGCCGGTGCGGGCGGGGCGATCGCATTCGGCTCGACGCTGCTGGTCGGCGGCGCGACCCCGGCACAGGCGGCGCCGGTGTACTACCAGGTGATCAACGGCAACAGCAGCAACGCCTGCCTTCAGGTGGTGGATGCCCAGACAGGCAAGGGCAACCTCGTCCTCGGCAGGTGTGACCGCAGCGCGAAGCAGGTGTGGACGATCTCCGGCGGCATCTTCAGGAACCCGGCATCAGGTCACTGCCTCGACGGAAACGGCGCGGACGTCTACTCGCACCCTTGCAACGGTGGCGGCTATCAGAAGTGGACGACCACGTCCGGCACTGCGAAGTCCATCAAGCACAACTGGAGCGGCAAGTATCTGCACGCGGACGGAGACATCGGCAACCAGGTCGTCTTCCGGCCCACCATCGAGACGGCGTCCCGATGGGTGTTCGATCAGGTGTAAACCGTGCTCCAGCCGATGGGCGCTTGACCTGAACCTTGGTTGACGTACGAGAGTCATGTCATCGAACACCGAGACGAGGAGATTTCGATGACACAGGCCAAGATTCTGGTGACCGGCGCGACGGGGCAGGTCGGGGGCGCGGTGGTGGCCCAACTGCACGCGGCGAGCGTACCCGTGCGGGCGCTGGTGAGAGGGGAGGCGGACTTCCCGGAGGGTGTCCAGGCGGTGCGCGGTGACCTCGGTGATCCCGCGTCGCTGGACACGGCTCTGGAAGGCGTCGATGCCGTCTTCCTGGTGTGGCCGTTCCTGAGCGCCGAGGGCGCGGCGGACGTCATCGACGCGATCGGGAAGCGCGCCCGGCGGGTGGTGTACCTGTCATCCGCCGGGGCCGGTGCCGGGGCCGAGGGGGAGGAGCCGGGCGAGGCGATCACCATGTTCCATACGGAGCTGGAGCGGCTGATCGAGGCTTCGGGACTGGAGTGGACGGCGCTGCGGCCGACCGGGTTCGCCGGCAATACGCTCGGCTGGGCGGAGGAGGTCCGCACCACCGGTGTGGTCCGGGCGCCGCTGGCAGGGCTGGCCCGCCCGCTGATCCACGAGGCGGACATGGCCGCGGTAGCCGTCAAGGCGCTGACGACCGATACTCTGCTCGGCGCCCGTCCGCTGCTCACCGGCCCCGAACTGATCACCCAGGAACGGCAGGCGGCGCTGATCGGCGAGGCGGTCGGGCGGCCGGTGCGGTTCGAGGAGATCTCGCTGGACGAGGCCGTCGAGCGGATGAAGGCGGCAGGGTACCCGGCGGAGCTGGTGGAGGCGGTGCTGCCGGCCCAGGCGCGGTTGCTCGACGATCCGGAGCCGGTCAACGATGAGGTGGAGCGCACCACGGGCACGCCGGCCCGGTCCTTCCGGGAGTGGGCGGTGGACCACGCGGCGGACTTCCGCTGAGCGAGACGCCGGTATGCCATCGCGCGACGACGAGGGCGTGGGCCTGGGGACGGGGCGGCCGCCGAGTCCGGTGCTGTGCGCCCTTCGCGCACGGCGGTTGGCGCCGAGGGCCTGCAACGGAGGCCGCACGTAGGTATGTTGGGCTTCCTATCGGCATGGTCGTCTCCGGCGGCACGGCCGGTCGTGGTGGCCCGCCAAGGGCCCGGGGGACGGGAGAGCAGAACATGAGCCAGGACGGGCGACCGCAGTCCAGCGCCGTTGACGTCAGCATTCCGAGTGTGGCGCGGATGTACGACTACTACCTCGGCGGCAAGGACAACTACGCCGTGGACCGTGCGGCGTGCGAGGAACTGAACAAGGTCGTACCCAGTACGCAGGTGCTGGCCATCAACAACCGCCGTTTCCTTCAGCGGGTGGTCCGTTGGCTGGCGCAGGAACAGGGCATCCGGCAGTTCATCGACCACGGCTCAGGCCTGCCGACGCAGGACAACGTCCACCAGGTCGCCCAGCGGGTCGACCCGGACTCGCGGGTCGTCTACGTCGACAACGACCCCATCGTGCTGGCTCACGGCCGCGCGCTGCTGGAGGAGAACCAGAACACCGCGGTCATCCAGGCCGACATGCGCGACACCGACGGCATCATGAACCACCCCGAGGTGGAGCGGCTGATCGACTTCAGCCGACCGGTGGCCGCGCTCTTCGTGTCCGTGCTGCACTGCATTCCGGACGCCGACGATCCCGCCGGTCTGATCAGGCGGGTCGCGGACCGCCTGGCCCCCGGCAGCTTCCTGGTCGTGTGCCAACTGGTCAGCGAGGACCAGGAGACCCGTGACTTCGTCACCGAGTTCATGCGGGTCAGCACCCACGGCCAATGGGGCCGGGTCCGTACGGCCGCCGAACTCGGCTCGTTCCTGGAGGGCCTGGAGATCCTGGAACCGGGCCTGGTGGAGGTGTCGACCTGGAAGCCGGACGGGGACCTCGGGCCCAAGCAGCGCACCATGGAGTGGATCGAGTACGGCGGAGTCGCCCGCAAGCGGTGAACGAAGACGAGCCGGTCAGCCCTTCTCCGCCCCCTTCTGCGTCGCCCTCTCCGTCCCGTGCCTCGTCCCGCCCTCCGTCCCCGTGATCAGTTCCTCCAGCATGGCCAAGGACGCGCGTGGAGACGCGGCTTGAGCGCTGAGCTGGTCGGTGACGGCGAGGTAGTGGTCGACGTCGTCGCGCTTGTCCAGGTAGAGCGAGCTGGTCAGCTGCTCGAGGTAGACGATGTCGGGCAGGTCGGGCTCCAGGAAGCGCAGGATCGTTATCGGCCCGCCCGCCGCCGCGTGTCCGCCGAGATCGAACGGGGCGATCTGCACGGTGACGTTGGGCAGCTGCGCCATCTCCCACAGGTGCCGCAGCTGGGCCGCCATCACCTCGGCGCCGCCGAGCGGTCGCCGCAGGCACGCCTCGTCGAGCACCGCCCACAGCCGGGGCGGGTTCGGGGCGGTGAGCAGGGCCTGCCGCCGCAGACGCAGTTCCACCCGGCGCTCGATCTCCGCCCCGGACGCCTGCGGGTTGCCGAGGCGGCACACGGCGTGCGCGTACTGCGACGTCTGCAGGAGCCCCGGGATGAACTGCACCTCATAGGTGCGGATGACGGAGGCGGCCTCTTCCAGACCGATGAGTGTCTCGAACCAGCCCGGCAGCACGTCGTTGTACCGGTGCCACCACCCGGGCGTGCTGGTCCCGCGGGCCAGCGCCAGGAACTCGGCGCGTCGCTCCTCGTCCGTCACCTGGTAGAGCGTCAGCAGATCGGCGACGTCGCGTTCCTTGCAGCCCACCCGGCCGAGTTCCAGACGGCAGATCTTGGCGTGCGAGCCCCGGATGGCCTCCCCGGCCGCTTCCCGGGTGACGCCGGCGGCCTCCCGAAGCCGGCGCAGCTGCGTTCCGAGGATGATCCGTAGAACGGTCGGGCCGCCCCGGGGGTGCTCGATGTGACGGCGCGGGGGCGGTACGCGCCCCGGCTGCGCGGCTGTCATGCTGGCTCCCGTGTCGGTCGGATGAGCACACAGTGTCCCACCGCCTCCACTGTCCGTACAGCGATGGTGGTTATCCGGTCGACATATGCGTCAAGCAAGCCCGGCCAGGTCGTCGAAGTCGCCGTCCTTCGCTCCTTGGACGAAGGCCGCGATCTCGTCGCGCGTGTAGACGAGGGCCGGTCCGTCCGTGTGCCGGGAGTTGCGGACCGCCACCTCCCCGCCAGTGAGAACTGCCAGCTCAACGCAGTTCCCGTTGGGGTTGCTCCGGCGGCTCTTGCGCCACACCGCGCCTTCGATGGTGTCTGCGCGTACGCCGTTCGACGGTGAGTTCATCGCGTTTTCTCCTCGCTCGGTGGTCCATCGCGGCTCCGTACGGGCCCGTGCGCCGCGGTGGCGTGAATCGGGCCCCGCACGGCCGTTATTGCCGATGCAATTGCAGATGTACTTGCAGCAGAAGACGGCCGACGGGGATATTAGCCCTTCCGAACTGCGCGGCCCAGACCCCGAAAACGCCTGCGGGAAGATTGTGATGACGACCCACTCGGCACCCACCGTGCCCGACGTCTTCCATGAAGCATCGCCACTCGACCGTGAGCCGTACTTGTCGCTCGTCAAGGCCGTACTGGCGTGGTCCGTATCCGAGACGGTGCTCCGGCCCCGTGACTGCGAACAGATCGCGCTGCAACTGTCGGGCCAGGCCGGCGTCCTCGCCGAGGACCTGCGGCGCCGCTGCACGCGGCTGCCTGAGATCAGCACGCTGCGGACACTCACCGAGATCTCGCTCGGCGAAGCGGAGCGGCGCCTGTCGACACCGCCGCGACTCACCGTGGCCGGGGTGCAGAACCTGGCCCGGCTCGTACGTGCCCTGTACGAGCGTCACGACCAGTTGCACGCCGCGGCGAGGCTCGATCGCATGGCCGAGATCGCCGGGTAGCCCGCGGGGAGCACTCCCCGCTGAGCGGGTGCCTGCCCCCGGAGGGCGGGCCGACCCGGCACGCGTCGCCGTACGGCCCGGTGTGGACGGCCGTGTATTTCCCCAGAGCAAACGTCACGTAATCAGCCAGATGTCCGCTGCGGATGGGTGTCGGACCAGGCCCGTTGTCAGTGGTCGTTGCGAGGATGTTCACCGTGACGCCATTGCTTCTCACCGACATCGAACGTGCTGTTCGCCGCAGCTGGAGCGCTGACACGAGTCCGCCGACGCTCCGGTCACGATGGAGCCCGGACAATCCGGCCCGGGGCCAGTGCGGAGTCACCGCCATGGTCCTCAACGACTTGCTCGGCGGCGAGCTGATCCGCGGCGAGGTCCAGGTCGACGGCCGGTTCCGGGACTACCACTGGTGGAATCGCATAGGGCAGGGCGTCGAGCTCGACCTCACCCGAGAGCAGTTCCGGCCGGAGGAGATGGTCACCGGCGGCACCGTCATCCCCCGGCCGCCCGTGGCCCAGTGGCGTCGGCTCCGTGCTGAGTACGAGCTCCTTCGCAGCCATGTGCTGGAGGAGCTCGATCGGCGTCACCCAGAGTGAATGAGCCTTCTCGCCCGCTCAGTGCGGTGCACCTGATTTGCTTCTGGTATCGCCGATGACGATGCTCCCGGGCAACAGATCAAGCAAGGCTGGAGGACGCGATATGGCGGTGGAGGCCGGCATGCGGCAAGAGCGTGCCGCGGGGCGGGTATGGGTGGTGCGGCTGGACCCCTATGGGCGCCCTTCCGCAGGCGTGGTGAGGCTTTCCTGCTCCCGTCCCGCCTGCGCCGAACAGCGCTTACCCGGCGGCGCCGCCGAGGGACGCAAGGCCGCGATCGGCCACGTCAACCAACACCTCGCTCACGTCCGCGCGGCCGGCGGGCCCCGCGGCGGGGCATCGTGCGCCTGCCGCGCCGCCGACTGCGCATGGCATACACCTGATCCCGACGCGGGACCCCGCAGAGGAGCACAGCCACCGGCAGCAGAGGGGGGCTGCGGCGGTCCGGTGGTGCTGGCGGTGTACGCGGACCGCGCGGGAAGGCTGTGGCGGATCGCGGAGATGTGCGCGCGGTGCGCGGCGGCTGTGCCCGACTGCCGGGTGCTGGCCACTGCCCCGCCACCGGCTCGTACGACCACGGCCGGGCCGGGCAGGGCGGCAGTCGTGAAGCAGGCCGAAGGAGCCGGAGGAAACGCTGAACCGGATGGTGTGTCCGCGACGTTCTCCGATCACGGCGGCTCTTCCCCGGCGGCGGCCGGCGCTGCCTTCCTCGCCCCCGGACCGGGATCGCTGCCGCACGCTCGTACGAGCTCGCAGGGGGCGAGGTCCCGGCAGGCGAAACGGGGAAAGATCGCACAGCGGATCGTGCCGCATGACCTTGAGCCAGATAGCCTGCGGGCGGAACTGATCGAGCTCGGGGACGCGTTCCGCGCGTACCAGCAGCGCACCGAGCCCGACCTCGCTCTGCTCGCCGAACTCCACGAACGCAAGGCCGGTGCCTTCCGTCTGTGGGCCGATGTGAGCGGCGACGACTCCCTGCGCCACGAGGCACATCGGGCCCAGACGGCCGCGCGGACCACCCGCGAGATGTACGTCAACCGCACCGGCCTGTCCATCGGTGAGGCAGCGGTCGGCGGGCCGGTGGTGCAACGTCTCCTGACCCGGCAGCAGGCCGCGCAGGCCCGCACCGTCCTGGCTCACGTTCAGACGCACGCCCCGCACCCGCTGCCCGAGGTACGCCTCGCCGTCCTCATGTTCACCCTGCGTGCCGCGAAAGCCGGCACCGGGAACATCACCGGCCAGGAGGTCACCACTTGGCTGCAGGACGACGCGGAGCGAGTGCTGCGACAGCTGGTCGACGCCGACTGGCTGTGCTTGCCCGGAACCGTCGCCGACGCACTGGCCTCGCGTCCTGAGAGCCCCACCACCATCACCGTCCCGGACCTGCTGCCCGAGCGGCCCCGCCCGTTCACCTTGGGCAAGACCAGCCGGGCGAGGATCTCCGGATGGGCCCAGAAGGTGGTGGGGGACCGGAAGATCCGCAAGAAGAAGCTGGGCGCCGCCAGTCGGCTCCTCGCCCTGTACACCGCCGCCCACACCCGCCCGGACGGCCACCTGGGCCGCGCCGAAGACGACGGACTGCCCCTGGAGGACGCCGCCGCGTTCAGCGCCCTGGCTCCTGACGAAGTCCTCCCGCACGCCGAACTGCTGATCGCCGCGGACTGGCTCGCCGAGGCCGACACCACCGGAGGGAAGCTGCGCGGACAGCTCACCGAGCGCGTCCTGCTCCTGGGAGGGCTGCTTTGACCTCGGGCGAGTGACTAGTGACGCCCCGCGGCGAAGCGCGCGGCATGTTCGAGGTGCCGGACGGAAAGCTCCGGGCGGCCGACGGCATGTCTTACGGTTTCCGGAAGGCGCCCGGAGCTTCCGGGTGTGCTGCTACGGAGGTGGGGATGGTGGCCGGGGAAGGCGCTCAGCGCAAGGCGGGCACACGGAGCGCGGACGGGGCGGCGAAGGTGACGATCGCCGAGATCGCGCGGGAGGCCGGGGTGTCCGTGCCGACGGTCTCGCGCGTCGTCAACGGGCGCTCGGACGTCTCGTCCGCGACCCGCGCTCGGATCGAGGACCTGTTGCACCGGCACGGCTACCGGCGCCGGCCGACCGCGCCCGGGGGCCGGGCGGCCCTGCTCGACCTGGTCTTCAACGACCTGGACAGCCCGTGGGCAGTAGAGATCATCCGGGGTGTGGAGGAGGTCGCGCACGAGGCGGGCGTGGGCACGGTCGTCTCCGCGATCCACGACCGTGCGGGCGCCGCGCGACAGTGGATGACCAATCTGCGGGCCCGCGCCTCCGACGGAGTGATCCTCGTGACGTCGGTGCTCGAACCGGGGCTCCACGAGGAACTGCGGCGCCTCGGCGTGCCGTTGGTGGTCGTCGACCCCGCCGGATCTCCCGCCACCGAGGCGCCGACCGTCGGCGCCACGAACTGGGCGGGCGGCATGGCGGCGACCGAGCATGTGCTCCAGCTCGGGCACCGGCGCATCGGGTTCATCGCAGGCCCTCCGCGGCTGCTGTGCTCGCGGGCCAGGCTCGACGGCTACCGGGCGGCGCTGGACGTGGCCGGGGTCGCCGTGGACGACGCGCTCGTGATGCCCGGCGACTTCTACCACGAGTCCGGGTTCACCGGCGCCGGGCGGCTGTTGGACCTGGAGGAACCGCCGACGGCGATCTTCGCCGCCAGCGATCAGATGGCGCTCGGCGCGATCGAGGCGCTGCGCCGCCGGGGCCTTCGAGTGCCGGAGGACATGAGCGTCGTCGGCTTCGACGACCTGCCGGAGGTGCGTTGGTCGTCGCCACCGCTCACGACGGTCCGGCAACCGCTCTCAGAAATGGGCAAGTTGGCGGCGCGGATGCTGCTGGACCTCGCGCGGAACGTCGAGCTGGCGTCGCCGCGGGTGGAGTTGGCCACTGAGCTGGTAGTCCGGGCGAGCACCGCACCGCCGCGCCGAACATAACCCAAGAGCGTACTCCGGGGGCGTCAACGGCCTTTTCTGCCTGAGCCGTTGACGCCTCCGACGTATGCCCGTAACTTCCATGGCCGTCCCGATAATTCTCGGAACCATTCCGGAAGGTGCGCCATGCCAGCCTTCGACCGAGCCGTCACGTCCGCGTCCGGCGCCGCGTCCTCAGCCCTCTCACGCCGCCGGTTCCTGGGGGCCGCGTCGGCTGCGGGGCTGGGCGCGGCCGGTCTCTCCGCCTGCTCGGACTCCGGATCCACCACCGACAGCGAGGGCCGGACCGTCGTGGAGTGGTGGAACATCCAGACCACGGAGCCGTCGAAGTCCGTCTGGCCCGAGCGCGCCAAGGCGTTCGAGGCCGAGCATCCCGATGTGCGCATCAAGCTCGTCACGATGGAGAACGACGCCTACAAGTCGAAGATGACGGCGCTGACCAGTTCCGGAAAGCTTCCGGACATCTACCACACGTGGGGCGGCGGCGTACTCCAGCAGCAGATCGACGCCGGCCTGGTCGAGGACCTGACCCCCTCGGTCCAGCCCTGGTCGGACACCCTCCTGGCGGCTTCGCTGAAGCCCTACCAGATCGACGGAAAGACGTACGCCGTACCGTTCGAGATAGGCGCGGTGGGCTTCTGGTACAACAAGGCGCTGTTCGCCGAGGCAGGTGTCAAGGCGCCGCCCGCCACCTGGGACGGCTACCTCGACGTGGTCAAGAAGCTGAAGAGCGCCGGGATCACCCCCATCGCCCTCGCGGGCAAGGAGAAGTGGCCCGGCATGTACTACTGGGCCTACCTGTCCATGCGGATCGCCGGGGTCGACGGCATGCGGAAAGCCGCTGACGCCAAGGACTTCACCGGCGACGACTTCGTCAAGGCGGGCGAGCACCTCAAGGAGCTCGTCGCGCTCCGGCCGTTCCAGAAGGGCCACCTCGGTGCCGCGTACTCGGCGCCCAACGGGGAGGCGGCCGCCATGGGCAACGGCAAGGCGGCCATGGAGCTGATGGGCCAGTGGGCGCCCGTCGCGCAGGCCGACGCGGGCAAGGGCATCGGCAAGGACCTCGGGTTCTTCCCCTTCCCCGCGGTCACCGGAGGCAAGGGCGCCCGCACCGACATCTTCGGCGGCGGAGGTGGCTACGCGGTGCGCAAGGGCGCGCCCAAGGCGGCCGTCGACTTCCTGAGGTTCTTCATGACGGCCGAGTCCGACCGCGTCCTCGTGACGAAGGGCTCGATCATGCCCGTCGTCAAGGACGCGATCAGCGCCCTGACCGACCGCAATCTCAAGCTCGTCTCCGACGCCGTCGACAAGGCGACCGACTTCCAGCTCTACCTCGACCAGGCGTACCCGCCCGCCGTCGGCCAGGAGATCAACGACTCGGTGGCCGCCCTGATCGCCGGGTCCAAGTCGCCCGAGCAGGTGGCCCGTTCGGTCACCCAGGTAGCGAAGAGCCAGTGACCGACATGACCTCCACGTACGTGAAGGACCCGGCGCCCGCGCCACCGAGGCCGCCGGAGACCGGGACGAGCCGGCCGCTGACCCGACGGGCCGCCGACTGGCTGACCGCCTTCTGCTTCACCCTGCCCGCCCTGCTCCTGTTCGGCGCACTCGTGCTCGCCCCGATCCTGTACGCCGTCTACGTCAGCCTCTTCAACTGGGGCGGCTTCGGGGCCCCTTCGGACTACGCCGGTCTCGACAACTACACCCGGCTCATCCACGACCCGGTCTTCCTCGGCGACCTGTGGCGCGGCCTGCTGCTCGTGCTGTTCTCGGTGTGCGTGCAGCTGCCGTTCGCGCTCGGGATGGCCGTGCTGCTCAACCGGAAACTGCGCGGGCGGGCCCTGTACCGCATGCTGTTCTTCGCCCCCTACGTCCTCTCCGAGGTCATCACGGGCGTCCTCTTTTCCATGATCTTCGCGCCCGACGACGGGCTCGCCGACAAGGTGCTCGGCTCGGTCGGTCTCGACGGCCTCGGCGGGCTGTGGTTCGCGGACCAGGACCATGTGCTGCCGACCCTGTTCCTCGTCATGACATGGAAGTACTTCGGCTTCCACATGATGCTGTACCTCGCCGGACTACAGGGCATCCCCACCGAACTGCACGAGGCGGCCCGCATCGACGGCGCGGGCCCCTGGCAGCGCTTCCGCCACATCACCCTGCCCCTGCTGGGACCGACGGTCCGCATCAGCGTCTTCCTCTCCGTGATCGGCGCCATCCAGCTCTTCGACCTGGTGTGGGTGGTCACGCAGGGTGGCCCCGACCACCACTCCGAGACCATGGCCGTGACCATGTTCCAGTTCGGCTTCAAGCGCTACCAGATGGGCTACGCCAGCGCGATCAGCATCGCCATGTTCCTCATCAGCCTCGTCTTCGCCCTCATCTACCAGCGATCCGTGCTGCGCCGAGACACCCAAGGAGCCCTCACCGCCATGCGAGCCTCCCGATGAGCGCGGGCACACGCCGCACGCTGCGCTCCGTGCCGCTGTACGTCGTGGTGTGGCTGGTCGGTGCCGTGATGGTCACACCACTGCTGTACGCGTTCGTGTCCGGGTTCAAGTCCACCGGCCAGCTCTCCCGCAACACGTTCGGCCTGCCCTCGCCGTGGGTGACGTCCAACTACACCGACGTACTCGCCTCCGGCTCGTTCTGGCGCATGCTGGGCGCCTCCACGATGATCGCCGTCGGGACGACCGTGCTGACGGTGGGCGCCGCGGCCCTCGCCGCCTTCGCGCTCGCCCGATTCGCCTTCCGCGGCCGCGAGTTGCTCTTCACCCTCTTCACCGTGGGGCTGATGTTCCCGTTCGCCGTGGCGATCCTGCCGCTCTTCGTCCTGTTGCGCACCTTCGGGCTGCTCGACAACCCCTGGGGCGTGATCCTGCCGCAGGCCGCCTTCGGACTGCCGATGACCATCGTCATCCTGCGCGGCTTCTTCCGGGAGATCCCCGGCGAACTGGAGGAGGCCGCCACCCTCGACGGCTGCTCGGCGTTCGGCTTCTTCTGGCGGATCCTGCTGCCCATGGCACGGCCCGCGCTCGGGACCGTCTCCATCCTCGCCGTCGTCGGCAGCTGGAACAACTTCCTGCTGCCGCTGCTGGTGTTCAGTGAGCAGACCTGGTGGACGATCCCCATCGGCGTCCAGCAGTTCCAGGGTCAGTACGGCACCGACATCGCCCGCGTCTTCGCCTATCTCGTCCTCGCGATGCTGCCCGCCCTCGCCTTCTACGCCGTCGCCGAACGGCAGTTGGTCGGGGGCATCACCATGGGCGCCACCAAGGGCTGAGCACCCAGGCGCCGACGACCCCGTTTCGCACCGCACCTGAGGAGTTCCATGGTCGAGCCATGGCAGGACACCACCCTGCCCGTCCACGTCCGGGCGGCGGACCTGCTTGCCCGGATGACCGCCGAGGAGAAGACCGCTCAGCTGTCCAGCGTATGGATCGGCGCCGAGCCCGCCGCCGACGGGGCCACCGACGTCGCCCCCGGACAGCACACCTACGCGGCCCGCAGTACCCTCCTCGACACCCTGCTGCCCCATGGCCTCGGCCATCTCACCCGCCCATTCGGCACCGTGCCCCTCGAACCCGCCGAGGGGGTCGCCCGCCTCGCCGAACTCCAGCGCACGGTCCGCGCAGGCAACCGATTCGCCCTGCCCGCGATCGCCCACGAGGAGTGCTTGACCGGGTTCACCGCCTGGCGGGCCACCGTCTTTCCGACCCCGCTGGCCTGGGGCGCCACCTACGACCCGGTGCTGATCACCGAGATGGCGCAGGCAATCGGCAGATCGATGCGCGCCGTCGGCGTCCACCAGGGACTCGCTCCGGTCCTGGACGTCGTGCGGGACCCGCGCTGGGGCCGGACCGAGGAGTCGATCGGCGAGGATCCATACCTCGTCGGCACCATCGGCACCGCCTACGTGCGAGGCCTGGAGGCTGCCGGGATCGTCGCCACGCTCAAGCACTTCGCCGGATACTCGGCCTCACGCGCCGCCCGCAACCACGCGCCCGCCTCGCTCGGCCCGAGAGAGCTCGCGGACGTGATCCTGCCGCCGTTCGAAATGGCGGTACGCGACGGCGGCGCCCGCTCCGTGATGCCCGCCTACAACGACGTCGACGGCCTGCCCGCCCACGCCCACCCGGAACTGCTCACCCAACTCCTGCGCGACCGCTGGCAGTTCACGGGAACCGTGGTGTCGGACTACTACGGCGTCTCGCTCCTCGAGGAGGCGCACCGGATCGCAGACGGGCAGGGCCGTGCCGCACGGCTCGCCCTGGCGGCCGGCATCGACGTGGAGCTGCCGGCGGCCCGCTGTCTCCACCCCGCCGACCCACTTCCCGGGGACCTGCTCGACCGGGCCGCGCTGCGCGTCCTCACGCAGAAGTGCGAACTGGGGCTGCTCGACCCGGACTGGGAACCCGTCACGGGCGGGGCGCCCGTCGACCTGAACCCGCCGCACATGCGGGAGCTGGCGCGGAAGGTCGCCGAGGAGTCGGTCGTGCTGCTCGCCAACGACTCCGGGACGCTGCCGCTCGGCAACGGGTTGCGCCTCGCCGTCGTCGGCCCGCTCGCCGACGAGCAGGCCGCGATGCTCGGGTGCTACACGTTCCCCCGGCACGTGGGCGTGCACCATCCCGAACTGCCCACAGGGGTCGAGGTTCCGACGCTCGCCGAGGCGCTGCGCGTCGAGTTCCCGGACGCCGTGTTCGTCGACGATCCGGCAGCCGCCGACGTCTGCCTGGCCGTGGTCGGGGACCGGTCGGGCCTGTTCGGGCGCGGCTCGTCGGGCGAGGGCTGTGATGCCGAGGACCTCCAACTGCCCTACGGGCAAGACGCGTTGCTCGACGATGCGATGACCTGCGGCCCGCCGGTCGTCATCGTCGTACTCAGCGGAAGGCCCTACGCGCTCGGCCGCTGGGCGGAGAAGGCCGCCGCCGTCGTCCAGGCGTTCTTCCCCGGACAGGAGGGCGGCAGCGCCGTCGCGGGCGTCCTCTCCGGCCGGGTCGGCCCCTCAGGGCGCCTGCCCGTCGGGGTGCCGCGCGGACCGGGCGGCCAGCCCGCACCGTACCTCGCGCCGCCACTCGGCCGGCACGGCTTCCCCAGCACCGTGGACCCGACGCCCCTGTACCCGTTCGGGCACGGCCTGTCCTACACCACGTTCAGCTGGAGCCAACCGCTGTACGAGGCCGAGGAGTTCGCCACTGACGGCGAGGCCACGCTGCGGCTGACCGTCCGCAACACGGGAGAGCGTCCCGGAACCGAAGTCGTCCAGCTCTATCTGCATGACCCGGTCGGCACCGTCGCCCGTCCCGAGGTCCGGCTCGTCGGCTACGCCCGGGTGCCGCTGGAGGCGGGGGAGTCGGCCGAGGTGCACGCCACGTTCCCCGCCGACCTCGCCGCGTACACCGGCGCCGACGGCCGCCGCGTCGTCGAGCCCGGCGCCCTCGAACTGCGCGTCGCCGCCTCCAGCGACCACGTCCACCACACGGTGCCGCTCACCCTGACGGGACCGGTACGCGAGGTCGGGCACGAGCGCCGCATGTGGTGCGAGATGAGTGTCAAGTAGACCGCGGCCGAGCTCCGATCCGCCCACGCCCTGAACCGATCCCACCGACCGCACCATCCACCTGCCGCACCACCCACCCATCCACACCCAACCGCACGAGGAGAACCATGAACCCACTGAAGAGGCCCGGCCTTCGCCGAACCCCGGTGATGTCCCTGCTGGCAGCCGCGGTCCTGATGGCCACCGGCACCGCTGCCGCCGTGCCCGACACCACGCCCCGGGCATCCACGCTGGGTGCCCAAGCCGCCCAGTCCGGACGCTACTTCGGCACCGCCGTGGCCGCCGGAAAGCTCGGGGACGGCACGTACACCGGGATCCTGGGCCGTGAGTTCAACAGCGTCACGCCCGAGAACGAGATGAAGTGGGACGCCACGGAACCGTCCCGCGGCTCGTTCAACTTCGGCCCCGCCGACCAGATCGTCAACGGCGCAACGGCCCGCGGTCAGCGCGTGCGCGGCCACACCCTGGTCTGGCACTCCCAACTGCCGGGCTGGGTCAGCTCCATCAGGGACGCGAACACCCTGCGCGGCGTGATGAACCACCACATCACCACCGTGATGAACCGCTACAAGGGCCGGATCCACTCCTGGGACGTGGTCAACGAGGCCTTCGCCGACGGGCCCAGCGGCCAGCTCCGCAGCTCGGTCTTCCGGGACGTGCTCGGCGACGGCTTCATCGAGCAGGCGTTCCGGACCGCCCGGTCCACCGACCCGGCGGCCAAGCTCTGCTACAACGACTACAACATCGAGAACTGGAACGACGCCAAGACCCAGGGCACCTACCGTATGGTGCGCGACTTCAAGGCGCGGGGTGTGCCCATCGACTGCGTCGGCCTCCAGGCACACTTCGGCGCCGGCGGGCCGCCCGCCAGTTTCCAGACGACGCTGTCGAACTTCGCCGCACTCGGCGTGGACGTCCAGATCACCGAACTGGACATCGCGCAGGCGTCGCCGACCGCGTACGCGAACACGGTCAGGGCCTGCATGAACGTCGCGCGCTGCACCGGCATCACCGTCTGGGGCATCCGCGACAGCGACTCCTGGCGCAGCGGCGAGAACCCGCTGCTGTTCGACCGCAACGGCAACAAGAAGCCGGCGTACAACGCGGTCCTGACGACGCTGGGCGGCACGCCCGCCGCCACGCGCAGGGCGCCCTGAGCCGCACACGCTCTGCCCAGCGACCACACGTCAGCCGTGTGACCCGCTGACCGACCGTGCCGTGGGGGAGCGCTTCCGTGGTGGGAGCGCTCCCTCGCGCTCGGCCGACCATCCGACACATCCCATGCGTCCCTGCCAGAAAGCCGAGGTACCGTCATGCGCCGCAGACTGCTCACCCTGCTGGCAGCACTCTCCGCACTGTCGCTGACACTCGCCGCCGCACCGTCCGCCCAGGCGGCCGACCCGACGAGCATGACCAACGGTTTCTACGTGGACCCCGACTCAAGCGCCCGGCGGTGGGTCGCCGCCAACCCCCGCGACGGCCGGGCGCCCGCGATCGACGCCGCCATCGCCAAGACCCCGATGGCCCGCTGGTTCGGCTCGTGGAGCGGCACCATCGGCACCGCCACCGGTGCGTACGTGGGCGCCGCGGATGCCCGGGACAAGCTGCCCGTCCTCGTCGCCTACAACATCTACAACCGCGACTACTGCGGCGGGCACTCCGGAGGCGGTGCCTCCTCGCCGTCCGCCTACGCGAACTGGATCGCACAGTTCGCGGGCGGGATCGCGGACCGCCCGGCCGTCGTCGTCCTCGAACCGGACTCCCTCGGGGACTACGGCTGCATGACCCAGGCCCAGATCGACGAACGCGAGGTCATGCTCACCGGCGCGCTCGCCGAGTTCAACCGCCGAGCGCCCCACACGTGGGTCTATCTCGACGCCGGCAATCCGGGCTGGGCGAGCGCGGCGACCATGGCCCGGCGTCTCCACGAAGCCGGCGTCCGACAGGCCCACGGCTTCTCGCTCAACGTCTCCAACTACCTGACCACGGCCGAGAACACCGCGTACGGCAACGCCGTCAACAGGGAACTCAGCGCCCGGTACGGCTACACCAAGCCGTTCGTCGTCGACACGAGCCGCAACGGCAACGGCTCCGACGGGCAGTGGTGCAACCCCTCGGGCCGCCGTATCGGCACCCCCACCCAGTTGGGCGGAGGCGCCGAGATGCTGCTGTGGATCAAGGTCCCGGGCGAGTCCGACGGTGACTGCGGCGCCGGAGCCGGCTCTTCGGCCGGTCAGTTCCTCCCGGAAGTCGCGTACAAGATGATCTACGGCTACTGAACCGGCCCGCGCACCGGCGAGACGGGGCGTGGAGTTCCGCGTGTGCCGGCCTCACGCCTCGACGGTCGGCCGCCGCTCCCTGCCGCTCTCGCCGCGCAGCCGGCGGCGCAGCGCCGCGAGCCGCGGGTGGCGCTCGCTGACCTCCGCCGAGTGGCGGTCCAGCTCCTGCATGAGGCGCTCGGTGCGCTTGTGGAGGTCCAGCTCGTCGAGGATCCGGTCGACCTCGGCGAGCAGGGCGCCGTGCAGCTGCCACTGCCTGGGGTGCTCCTGTACGTCCTCAAGCAGCATGTCGGCGACCCGGTCGCGGGTGACCCGGCTCGCGGCCAGGGCGGCGGTCAGCCGCTCCTCGGCGTCCTCGGCGTTGGCGGCCACCTGGGTGGTGATCAGCCGGGCGAAGCTCTCGATGGCGTCGGCCAGCTGTTCGAACAGCTCCTTGATGCCGGCCGACACGTCCGGCGGGAACAGCGACTCCTCCGTACGGAACTTCGCCAGGTCCGTCAGGCTCCGGGTCAGCACCCGCAGCACCACCGCGCAGATCTCCAGGGTGTCAAGGCCCGTCCGCAGCACCACCCGGGACAGCAGCCCCTCCCGTACGCGTGGGTTCATCCGCAGGCTCTCCTCCGCCTGCCGCAGCGAGGCGTCGACCTCCACGATGTCGTGGTCGAGCCGCCGCGCCTCGTGCAGCCGGGCGGCCGCGTGCGGGAAGGGGAGGTGACCCCCGGCGATCTCAGCACCCATGGTGCGGAACATGTTGCCCATCCCGCGCGCCAGCCCGTCGATGGACGCCCCCGCCGACTGGGTCCACACCGGGGGCGCGAACAGCAGGTTGAACAGCAGGCCCACCCCGGCGCCGATCAGTGTCTCCAGTACCCGGTGCCAGGCCGCCGACGTGGCCTGGGAGACACCCAGGACCAGCATCGCGCTGATCGCCACCTCGGGCACAAACTCGTTCACCCGTACGAAACGGCCGATGATCAGCGAGGTGAAGATCGTCAGGCCAAGGCTCCACCAGGTCAGCCCGACCAGGGCGGTGAAGCCGATGGCGATGAGGACACCGACGACGACGGAGTTCACGCGCCGAATGCCGGTGGTGAGGGTCGCGTACAGGGTGACCTGGACGACCAGGAGCGCGGTCAGCGGGGCCGTCAGGGGAGCGGGTTGCGCGGGCAGGACCATCAGGGCGACGCTGAAGGAGATGACGGCGGCGGCCGTGGAGCGCAGCGTCTGCGCCGCGACGGGTTCGGTGGTCCGCCGCACCAGTTTGATCACGGGTGCTGATACGTCCGGCATCCCATTCACGTGCCCGATCATGAGCCACTCAGCACACTTCAGTCCCAGGAACCCCCCGGACGCCGTTCCGCACCGCCCGTCACGGGGTACGCCGACCGGGCGCCGCGACCCCCATGATCCTCCGGACATAGGATCGGGAAACGATGTCCGACCATCCGGATCCGGGGGGAAACAACCATGACAGGTCACTCACTCAGCCGCCGAAGACTGCTGGCGGGCTCGGCCGGTGCGGGCGCCGTGGTGATGGCCGGCTCGGCGGCGGGTAGCGCGTCGGCCGCCGAGGCGCCGACGCCGAGCCCGTACCAGCTGAAGCTGCCGCACCAGATCGAGGCCGAAACGCTGATCGACTATCTGCGGATGCGGCCGTGGAGCGACGGAGCCAATCGCTACAAGACGGCGGGGCAGTTCCCGGACGAGAACTCCTCCCTCGTCTGGGGCGCACCCGGCCACCCGGAGCAGTTCTCCGCACTGGCCCAGTGCTCGTCGTTCCTGACCATGGTCCTGCAGCGTGCCTATGGCACTGGCACGGCGTACGGCTGGGCGACCAGGGAGTACTTCAGCCAGTACTTCAAGACCGAGCCCGGCAAGTTCTATCCGACGGCGGAGAAGTTCCGTGAGGGCTTCACGAACGCGGCGTCCGTCCCGCACTTCACCGGAGTGACCAAGCCGGTCAACCTCCGCCCCGGGGACCTGGTCGCTTTCGACTACGACCCGGATGTCACCACCCAGCCGTACACCGGGCACATCGTCATGATCCGGGAGCGCAAGGGCACGCTGGCTTCCCCGGTGGACGGCAAGGTCGGGGAGGGCGTTGTCCCGTACGTCTTCGAGGTCATCGACTGCACCAGCGACCCGCACGGCAATCCGGCCGCCTCCGAGGGCGCCGAGGCGACGTACCGGGGCTTCCCCGACACCCGTATCGAGGAGGCGGCCGACGGCACCGCGGGCTGGGCGGAGAGCAACGGCGTCGGCTACGGCCACATGGTGTTCTACGCGGACCCCACCACGAAGCTCTTCGCCGGCTACCGCTGGAGCGTGAACTCCTCGACACCCCGCAAGGCGACCGACCGCCCGATCGCCGCAGCCCGCGTCTACCTGGCCGAATGAAGCCACACCCGTGTGCCGGAGCGTGCTGCGCACCGGCACACGGGCAAGGACCGGAGGTGCGGGCGCTTCACCCGGCCGCGATCGGCCCGAGGCAGGTACCGCCGGAGACGTCGGGCCGCAAGACGGGCGACCGCCTCGGGAATCTCGGCGTGCCGCCAACAGACGGTCGAACTCCTCCTCGGTGAGCACCGCGAACGCCCGGCCGCCGGCCTCGACGGTCCGTGCCACGGTCTCCGCGGCGGCCGCGCGATTGCCGCCGTGGTGGACCGCGACCAGCGCCCCTCCGCGGCGAGCCGCACGGCCACCGCACGCCCGATCCCGCGTGAGCCTGCGGTCACCAGTGGTCTGGGGCGGGCCGCGCGGGAGTCCCGTCAGCGGTTGCGGCATGGCCGTGCCGTAGCGGGGCGCGGCCTGCGACTCCGGGCTTCACTCATCGGCACCTCCTTTGACCTGCTCTTTCGAAAATTCCGTCGCCGGATTGCCGCGCCTGCCCTTGTCAGGAACATGCAGGCCTTTTAGAGTCCCCGACCGAACCACCGGTGGGAGCGCTCCCATCATGGGGGAGACGGGAGCGCGTCCACGAGGTCGCCCCCCGCACTCTCACGAGAGGCCCCCCGCATGCGACCGTTACCGCATCAAGTCAGCGCCCCGCACGGCCTGTTGGGAAGGCTCATCACGGCTCTCGCCGTCGTCGCCGCGCTCGGCACCACGCTTGTCACCGGGACGGCACCGGCGCAGGCCGACACCACGATCTGCGAACCATTCGGCTCGACCACGGTCCAGGGGCGCTACGTCGCCCAGAACAACCGCTGGGGCACCAGCGAGACGCAGTGCGTCTCCGTCTCGGACGCGGGCTTCAAGGTCACCCGGGCCGACGGTTCCGTGCCGCTCGACGGCGCCCCCAAGTCATACCCGTCCCTCTTCAACGGCTGCCACTACGCCAACTGTTCGCCGGGGACCAACCTTCCGGCACGGCTCAGCACCATCTCCAGCGCGCCCACCAGCATTTCGTACGGCTATGTCAGCGACGCGGTCTACAACGCCTCGTACGACATCTGGCTCGACCCGACGCCACGGAAGGACGGCGTGAACCGGACCGAGATCATGGTCTGGTTCAACAAGGTGGGTCCGATCCAGCCCATCGGCTCGCAGGTGGGCACGGCCACCGTGGCCGGCCGCACCTGGCAGGTCTGGTCGGGCCACAACGGCGGCAACGACGTGCTGAGCTTCGTCGCCCCGTCGGTCATCACGAGCTGGAGCTTCGACGTCATGGACTTCGTCCGGCAGGCCGTCGCCCGCGGCATGGCCCGCAGCGACTGGTACCTGACGAGTGTTCAGGCCGGGTTCGAGCCCTGGCGGAACGGCACGGGGCTGTCGGTGAACTCCTTCTCGTCGACCGTCCTCATCGGCGCCGCCCGTCCCGGGGCCCGCCCGCACTCCGACGCCCTCCGGATCCCTGAGGAGACACGATGACCGACTCGAACAGATCGGCCGGCCCAGGCCCGATGCGCCCGCGCCGACGTCGGTCGGTGGCCCTGGCCACCGTCCTGGCCACCCTGATGCTCGGTGGGGCGGGACAGCTCATGGGAGGGCCCGCGGCCGCCTCGGCGGCACACGCCGCGGAGGCTCCCGCCTCCGCGAAAGCGCACGTCGACAACCCCTTCGCCGGCGCGAGCTTCTACGTCAACCCCGACTACGCGGCCAACGTCAAGCGTTCCATCGCCAAGACCTCGGACACCGCTCTCAAGGCCAAGATGGAGAAGGTCAAGAGATATCCCACCGCCGTCTGGCTGGACCGGATCGCGGCGATCCACGGCGGCGACGCCAACGCCGGCCGCAAGAGCCTGGCCGACCACCTCGACCTGGCGCTGGCCCAGAAGAAGCCCGGGAAGCCGATCACGGCCACGTTCGTCGTGTACGACCTGCCGGGGAGGGACTGCGCGTCCCTGGCCTCCAACGGCGAACTGCCGCTGACCCAGGCGGGCCTCGACCGCTACAAGAACGACTACATCGACGGCATCGCGAGCGTCTTCAAGAACCCCAAGTACCGGAACGTCCGCATCACCACGGTCATCGAACCGGACGGTCTGCCGAACCTGGTGACCAACACCGCCGACCCGGAGTGCGCCCAGGCCAAGAGCAGCGGCATCTACGTAAAGGCCGCCCAGTACGCCCTGGACAAGCTGCACGCCATCCCCAACGTCTATACGTATCTCGACGTCGCGCACTCCGGCTGGCTCGGCTGGGACACCAACCTCGCGCAGACCGTGGAGTTGTACACCGAGGTGGCGAAGGGCACCGCGGCCGGGCTGAGCAGCGTCGACGGGTTGGTCACCAACGTCTCCAACTACACGCCGCTGGAGGAGCCGTTCCTGACCGACCCGGACAGGACGGTCGGCGGCAACATGGTCAAGTCCAGCGAGTTCTACGGGTGGAACCCCAACTTCGACGAGTCGGACTTCACCAGGAACCTGCACCGAACTCTGGTCGCGGCAGGCTGGCCCGCCTCCACCGGCATGGTCATCGACACCTCCCGCAACGGCTGGGGCGGCTCCGCCCGGCCGACCGCCGAGAGCACGAGCACCACGCTCGACACCTACGTCGCCGAGTCCAAGGCCGACCGGCGCGCGCATCGCGGGCTGTGGTGCAACGTCGACGGCGCGGGGCTCGGGCAGCCGCCGCGGAGTGCGCCGTCCGGCTTCCCGGAGTCGCACCTGGACGCGTTCCTGTGGGTCAAGCCGCCGGGTGAGTCCGACGGGGCCGGCGAGGACATCCCGAACAACGAGGGCAAGCGCAAGGACCCGATGTGCGATCCCTCCTACACCGTGCCCGGCGCGGGCAGCAAGACCGGCGCCCTGCCCGGCGCGCCCTTGGCCGGTCACTGGTTCCACGACCAGTTCTCGATGCTGGTGAAGAACGCCTACCCGGCGGTGCCGACCGACCCGAAGGCCACGACGAAGAAGGAGACGCCATGACCCGAAGCACCCGAAGCACCCGAAGTACTGGGGGGACTCGGAGGAGTAGGAACAAGAGACGACCGCTGTCCTTGCTGGCGGTGTTCGCCACCCTGCTCAGCGGGCTCGGCCTGACCCTGATCGGCCAGGACGACGCCCAGGCGCACGGTGTGACGATGACGCCCGGATCGCGGACCTACCTCTGCTACCGGGACGCCAGGACCAGCACCGGCGCGCTCGACCCGACGAACCCGGCGTGCAAGGCGGCGCTCGCGGAGAGCGGCGCGAACGCGCTGTACAACTGGTTCGCCGTGCTCGACTCCAACGCGGGCGGACGCGGCCCGGGCTACGTCCCTGACGGCAAGCTGTGCAGTGCCGGTGACCGCTCCCCGTACAACTTCACCGGCTACAACGCCGCCCGCGCCGACTGGCCCCGGACGCACCTCACCTCCGGGGCGACGATCAGGATCAAGCACAGCAACTGGGCGGCGCACCCCGGAGACTTCAGGGTGTACATGTCCAAGCCCGGCTACTCGCCCACGAAGCCGCTGGGCTGGGACGACCTGGAGCTCATCCAGACCGTCACCGACCCGCCGCAGTCCGGCTCGGTGGGCAGCGAATCCGGTCACTACTACTGGGACCTCAAGCTGCCCTCGGGCCGCTCCGGTGACGCGATGATGTTCATCCAGTGGGTGCGGTCGGACAGCCAGGAGAACTTCTTCTCCTGCTCCGACATCGTCTTCGACGGCGGCAACGGCGAGGTGACGGGGATCCGCGACCCGGGGAGCACCCCCACGCCGACGCCCACCCCCACGCCGACCCCGAGCGACCCGCACACCGGATGTATGGCCCTCTACAAGGTGACGAACTCCTGGAACGGCGGCTTCCAGGGTTCCGTCGAGGTGATGAACCACAACACCACCGCCCGTGACGGATGGGCCGTGCGCTGGCAGCCGGGCGCGGGCACCAAGATCAATCAGGTCTGGAACGGCACCTTCAGTACCGGATCCGACGGCGCGGTCACGGTCAAGAACGTCGACCACAACCGCACCATCCCGCCGGACGGCACCGTGACGTTCGGCTTCACGGCCACCTCGACCGGGAGCAACCTGCCGGTCGGCTCGATCACCTGCGTCAAGCCGTAAGGAAACACGGAAAGAAGGAGACCATGGGTTGTCATATACATGCCCATAGTGGGCGGGCCCCCGGCAAGCGGGCCTACGCCTACGGCAGTCAGCGCCGTCTGACGCTCGTCCTGAGCGCCTTCGTCGCCGTGCTGCTCGGCCTGCTCCCCTGGAGTGGCACCGCGGTGGCCCACGGATCGGTCGTCGACCCGGCATCGCGCAACTACGGCTGCTGGCAGCGCTGGGGCAGCGACTTCCAGAATCCGGCGATGGCCACGCTCGACCCCATGTGCTGGCAGGCGTGGCGGGCCGACCCCAACGCCATGTGGAACTGGAACGGCCTGTACCGCAACGGCTCCGGCGGCAACTTCCCGGCGGCCGTCCCCGACGGCCAACTGTGCAGCGGCGGCCGGACCGAGGGCGGTCGCTACAACGCGCTGGACGCCGTGGGCCCATGGAAGACCACGGACGTCGGCGCCGACTTCGACGTCAAGCTGTACGACCAGGCCAGTCACGGCGCGGACTACTTCCTGGTCTACGTCACTCGACAGGGCTTCGACCCCACCACCCAGCCGCTGCGCTGGAGCGACCTGGAACTGGTGGCCCGCACCGGCAAGTACGCGCCCAGCCAGAACTACACGATCCCTGTGCGTACGTCCGGCTACAGCGGTCGCCATGTCGTCTACACGATTTGGCAGGCGTCGCACATGGATCAGACCTACTTCCTGTGCAGCGATGTGAACTTCCGCTGACCGCGTCGGAGCCCCGGCGCACCGTCTGAAGGGCAGGCCGCCACCGTCACCCCGGCGGCCTGACCCGGCGGCGAATGCCCTGCCCCGTGCGGCGCCGGTCCGTATTGCCTGGGGGCGAAGGGCGCCTGATCACCCCTGCGTTCGCGTCCGGCAGTAACCCCGTTGGAAGGCAGCCCAGAAGTCGTCGTCGATCCCGGTGTCGGCGAACGAGTTCCAGTTGGTGTGGGCGACGAGTTGGTCGCGCCCGTCGCGGCTGTTGAGGGCGAAGGTCAGGTACCCGAGTGCGCTGCCGCCGTGGCCGTACGCACGGCCGCAGCCGGTGGCGTAGACATAGACACCGAGGCCGTAGGCGACAGCGGGCGGAGCACTGCCGGTCGTGGGCACCGTGTCGGTGAGCATCCGGCGAAGCAGGCCCGGGGGCAGCAGACGTCCTTGCAGCAGGGCCCGGTAGAAGCGCGCGATGTCGGCCGCGGTCGTGACGAGGGCGCCCGATGCCCCGGCCTCGGAGGGGCTGAAGCCTGTGACATCGGCACGGGTCGGGTCCGGCGCGTTCGGCAGCAGGAGCGAAACGTCCGCGTAGCCGTGCACATGGGGTCCCTCGATGGTGGTCCGCGCCAGCGGGTACGAGGTGTCGCGCAGCCCGAGGGGAGCGAAGACGCGGCGTTCGAGGTTGGTGCGCAGATCGCGGTCGGTGATCCGTTCGACGATCAGGTCGAGCAGCAGGTAGTTGGTGTTGGAGTACCGGAATCGGCTGCCGGGAGCCGGGAAGTACCGGGGTTCGGCAAGCCCGATGCCGATCAGCTGGTCGCGGGGCCAGTACTGGTCAAGCCTGCGGAAGTGGGGGAGCAGCCCGTCGATGTAGTCGTACAGCCCGCTCGTGTGGTTGAGCAGCTGGCGGACAGTGATGGGCGAACCGGCCAGTGCGTTGCCGGTGTGGACCTGGTCCGGCAGCAGGCTCTGCACGGTGTCGTCGAGTCGCAGCCGGTGCTCGGCGACGAGTTGCAGAACGACCGTTGCGGTGAAGGTCTTGGTGATGCTTCCGGCGCGGAACTTAAGGTCCGGCGCCATCGGCGTGCCGGCGGATCGGTCGGCGAGGCCGGCCGCGCCGAAGCGGTCGTCCGAGCCGCGGCGGGCTCGCAGGAAGGCGCCTGGGTTGGGGTTCGGGTCGGCCACCACCTGGTCGACCAGGGTCTGCAGGGCCGGGTCACGGCGACTGCCGGCCGTCTGTCCGTCACTGGCCTGGTCCGCGGTGGCCATACCGGGCGGCAGCACGAGAGCAAGAGCAAGTCCGAGGCCTAACAGGCGTCTTGAGCGTCGTCGTCGGATCATCGCGGGGCCCTCTCGGGTAGCAATATGGACGTACGGTTATAGCACGCGATACCGTCCTCAGGTGCCGAGAGTCGCCGACCATGACGCCCGCCACGGGCAGATCACCGACGCCGTCCAACGCCTGATCGTGCGAGACGGCCTCACCTCCGTGACCGTCGCGCGGACCGCCGCGGAAGCGGGCATGTCCGTCGGCCTGGTGCAGCACTACTTCACGGCGAAGGACGAGATGCTGCTGGCCACGTTCACCCGCGTCAACGGGCGCTTCACAGCACGAGTGGAGGAACTGGTGAACCGAGGGGAGGCCGAGGGCCGCACCATCGCCGAGATGCTGAGGCAGGCGCTGACCGAGCTCATCCCGCTCGACGACGACCGCCGCGGCGAATTCCTGGTCCGCCGCGCCTTCGCGGACCAGGCCGCGCACCACGCCCGCCTCGCCGACATCCAGAAGGAGACCCTCGTAGGCATCCGCTCACGCGTCGCCCAAGCGATCAGGAACGGCACGGTATGCGGCGAGGTCCCACAGGAGATGGACGCGGCTGAGCAGGCCCTGCACATCGTCGCGTTCGCCGAAGGACTCGCCCTGCACAGGCACATCGACCCCGACGGCACACCAGAACCGGCGATCCTCGCCGCGCTGGACCAGCAACTCGACCGCGTATTCACCGGACCCTGCCGAGGCACTCAGCTCCGTCAGGGGCCAAGAGGGTGGCGGTAACCGGCACGGCACGGCGTGCGCGTCCGACAGCCGCTGGCTCGGCCCCTTGTCCGCGCCTGCCCGGGGGTGTGCGCCGCTTGCCTGGCGGAGAAGAGGGCGTTCATGCCGCCCCGCGGCCGCCCCGTCATCCCTGTGTCCGAGCCCGCAGAGCAATGACGGCCCAGTCGAGCACCGGCCGCAGGCTCTCCGGCTCCGGCCAGCCGTTGATCACCGCGAGCAGCGAGGAGTACCGCTCTCTGCGGGGGTCGTTCATGCGTTCCAGTCGGACCAGGAACTGCTCCCGCGACGTGGCATCGTCACAGCGGTCGAAGAGATGCGCACAGCGGGTCATGAGGCCCGCGACGATCGGATCGGCCTGAAACGAGGCCGGGTCTACCCCCGCCGCCACGGCCGGCGCGATCTGGGCACGGACGATCGCAGCCAAGTCCTTGTGCGCCGCGGGTGGACCACCCTGGGCGTACCCGGCCGTCTGCTCCGCGGCCAACTGCCGCATGAGGTCGCGGAAGTCCGGGACCTGGGACAGCTCGGCCAGTTCCACCCACGCCTGGACCTGTTCCGTATCGGGGCTGTCCGGCAGTTCCGGGGTCATCGAGCGTTTGACCCCCGCGAACATGGAGCCGGTACCCACACCACCGAAGGCGGCGTCGAGGAAGTCGCCGACCAGCTGTTGGCGTTCGACTTCGGAAAGCTTGGCCAGTCTGTGCATCAGATGTGTCTCCTCGGGGGTAGCCCCACGCTCCGCCACGGCGGTCAGCACCGCACGCCGAAGCCGCAGGATTCGGATCTGCACGTCCAACGCCTCGGCATGCGCCGCGGCGACCTCCGACAGCGCGAGTTCCCGGTCCATCACCTTCCGGATGGCCGCGAGGTCAAGACCCAGGTCACGCAGGGTTCGCACAAGATCCAGGCGTGCGACGGCACCGTTGTCGTAAAGGCGGTAGCCGGCCGGGCTGCGGCCGGCGGGCGGTATGAGTCCGCAGTCGGAGTAGAACCGGATGGTCTTGACCGTGGCACCAGTCCGCCGGGCCAGCTCGCCGATGGAGTGGAGCGTGTGGCCGTTCATGTCCCCACCTTCAGGTCTCCCCCTGCTGGAGACTCAAGCGCGTGAGCTCGCGGTGGTCGGATTCTCACAAACGGTCCTTTCCCGGAGCAAGATCCGAGTTGCCCGGCACCTCGACATCCCGGACACCTGCCAGAGAGCTTTCAGCTCAGGTGGGAAGCCGAAGTCGAGCACATGCATCAGACGGGCGTCGCCGTTGGGAGCAGCCCACGTTCCTGGGGTACAGTAGATCTTGAACTGGTCGCCGAAACACGCGGAAACCAGCGATGCGTTGGTGGTCCAAGGAAAGACGCCCCGCTTCCTGCGGGGAAATGCAGGTGCAAGGCCTGCCCAGCGCTCGATCAAGGGGCCCGTACGCGTACTGCGCGTACGGGCCCCTTGCATGGACCGGCCCTCTCCTGGCGCGCATGAGGTAGGTACTCCGTTCGCGCCCGTCCCGTCCAGGGTCCCCTCAGTTCATATTGCACAGAGCGTTGTCGACGAACTGGTCGGTGCGGTCGTCGCGGTCGTCCGCCGCCATGTTGGTGGACCGCATCACGATGACCCCCTTCTTGCCCTTGTCGACGAAGCCGTTGGCGTTGAGATGACCGAGGGTGGTCCCGCCGTGCCCCCAGTAGCTGCCGCCGCAGCTGAGCCGCGTCTTGAAGATGCCGAGCCCCATTTCCTGCCTGACCGACGTCTCGCCCTCTTCGGGGGCCGGCACCGTCCTGAGCATTTGCGCCATCTGCCGCGGCTTCAGCAGTTTGCCGCCGAGGAGTCTCTGCCAGAAGCGGGTGAGGTCGTTCCGGGTCGTGATGAGGTCGCCCGCCGCGCCGCCCCAGGTCATGCTCAACTCGGTGCTGTCGATCAGCGGACCACCCGGCTTGAACTGGTGATAGCCCTTGGCGTGCGGCTGGGGGAGGCCGGTGCGCCTGCCCGGGGAGAAGGTGTGTTTGAGTCCGAGGGGTTCGATGATCCGGGCGCGAACCTCCTCACTCCAGTGCCGGCCGGTCGCCTCCTCGATGATCATCCCGGCCAGGATGTAGCCGGTGTTGGAGTAGCCCCAGCCCTTGCCGGGCTCGAAGAGGGGCTTGTCCCGCAGGGCCAGGCCGACGAGGTCGCGCGGCGCGTAATGGTCGAAGCGGTGCTCCTGAAACTTCTTTCCGTCGAGGACGGGGAGTGCCGCGGCATAATCAGGCAGGCCACTGGTGTGTTGCAGCAACTGCCGTACGGTGATCCGTCTGCCGTCATGGCCGTTGCCCTCGACCACTCCGGGCAGCCACTGGTGGACGGTGTCGTCCAGGCGTATGCGGCCCTCGCCGACCAGCTGCAGTACGACGGTGGAGACGAAGGTCTTGGTGTTGCTGCCCATCCGGAAGTAGCCATGGTCCGGCACCGGCCGGTCGGTGCCGAGTTCGGCGGTTCCGCTCCGCACGGAGCTGCGGTGCCTTCCGTCCACCAAGGTGGCCTCGGCGCCCACCACTCCGTCCTTGCGGACGATGTCGTCCAGGCCCCGCTGGAGGTCCGCCCGGCCGTAACCGGCTCTGCCACGGTCGTCGCCGGACCCGGCCCAGGCGGTGGCCACCGGCATCGCCAGCGTCGCCGCGACGGCTACCGCCGTCACCGACCCCAGGGTGTTTCGCAGGTGCGTCATGGTGGTTGCCTCACATGGCTGGAGAGAGTGTGTGGTCAGTGCGCTCGTCCCAAGATCATTGAGTCATGGGGGAGGGGCGTTCGGCCATGGAGGAATCCCCCTGACAGGGGGTGTGGACAACCCCAGGGGGAGAAGACGCGAAGAGCCCCGCCCTTTCGCCCGGCCCCCCACAAGACCTCGGTCACGGGCCGACAACAGCCGGGCACCCGGGGTGGACCGGGCGTCCGGATAAGGCGGGATCGGATTCCCGGCAGGGGCGCGCCGGCTGACAGAGAACGCCGTTCACCAGAGAAGGCCTTCCGCACCCGCCGCAGCACTGGGCAGGGGGAGTTGCCCGCGTGGGCACGGCAGAGGTCGTAGCGTGGGCCCGTGCCCGAACACCCGTACACACTCACCTCCGCATCGCCGAGCGCCCGTTGTGGGACGCGGCTCGCGCGTCGCGGCGCGTATCGGATGTCCACGGTGGTTGAGGCGGAGCCGTGGCGGTGACGGGACGCCGCAGGTTGTGGCGGTGGGTCGTGGCCGTATGGCTGGCCCTCATGGCCGCCGCGGGTGGGCTGACCCTGTGGTGGCAGGACACGGCAGAGCCGCAGCGATACGGCTGGGAGCAATCCGGCCCGACGCCGTCACTTCCCGAGCAGTGGAAGTCAGCGTGCCCGAGTGCCACGCCTGACGAGAACGGCCGAGTGCTCTGCTTCTACAGGATCCGTTAGCCGGACCATCGCTACGGAGCGCGGCGCCGCACGAGGCGAGGCCCGGGCGACCCCGTACAACGCGGCCAGGACCACACATCGCGCACCACCCCGCGCCCACGCTCCACCGCCAGGCTAAGGTCGGTGTCATATACAAATAGGGCGGAGGCCCGGCCAGTTGGGGAGGCGTGCAGTGACCGAGCGGGTGCTCGAACGCATTGACCTGGGAGAGGTGCCGTACGGCGAGGCGACCGAGGCGATGAAAGGGTGGGTCGAGCGACGCCGTGCGGGGGAGATCGAGGACCGGCTGGTTCTGCTGACGCATCCGCCGGTCATCACCTACGGTTCCCGGACGCCGCCGGACGAACTGCCCCGCGCCGACTCCCCGTTCCCGTTGGTCGAGGTCGACCGGGGCGGGCAGGCGACGTATCACGGTCCTGGTCAGCTGATCGGCTACCTGGTCATGCACCTGGGGGAGCGCGGCCCCGGTGATGTCGTGCGCTGGGTGGAGAACGGCCTCGTCCGCGCCCTGGCCTCGCTCGGCTTCGAGACCACGCGGCGTGACACGCCGCCGGGCGCGCAGAGCCTGGTCGGCGTGTGGACGCCGCGCCACGACAAGCTCGCGTCGATCGGCATGCGCATCCGGAACAAGGTGACGAGCCACGGCTTCGCGCTCAACATCGCACCCGACCTGGACGCGTTCACGCGGTTCACGGCGTGCGGGCTGCCCGAGGTGGCGATGACGTCCCTGACGGAGATGGCCGCGGAGCAGGGCAGGCCGGTTCCGACGGAGAGTGCCGTACGGGACGCGGTGGCCCGCGCGTTCGGGGCGGTGGCGCCCGCCGGGGCCCCGAACGCACCGGTCGGCCCCCACAGCGGTGTCAGCCGCTGACCCGGCCGGTCAGCAGCACCGCGCTGTCTCCCGGACGGTCTGCCGCGTGTGTTCGCGCCACAGGGCCCTGCGCGCGGCGGGGGACAAGGGCCCGGCCGCGTGGGCGGCGCACTGTCGCTCGAACGCCGCCTCGCCCGAGACTTCGCGCAGATATGCGCCCACCTTGCGGAGCACCGCGCCTGCCGTGACGAGCGGCCTCATGCGACGGGCTCGGATGCCGGTGCGCAGGGCGCGTCGGGCGACGTGGTCCGCGGGGTCTTGGGGGTCTCCGAGGTCGGCAGGGGGTCCGGGGACCGCAGAGCCTTGCACCAGACGCGTGCGGCGTCCACCACGACGATGACGACGAGGATGGCGAGGATCGCGGTGAGCGCGCCGTCGAGCGTGGAGTTCGTGACGATCTGACGCATCGAGGCCGCGTCGTGGGCGGGAGCGAGCAGCCGCCCCTCGTCCAAGGCCTCGGCATACCGCTGGCGTTGGGCGAAGAAGCCGATCGCGGGGTCGGTGGAGAACACCTTCTGCCAGCTCGCGGTAAGTGTCACGACGACGTCCCAGGCCAGCGGGATCGCGGTGACCCAGACCCAGCGGACGCGTCCTTGCTTGATCAGGACGGTCGTGCACACGGAGAGGGCGATGGCGGCGAGCAACTGGTTGGCGATGCCGAAGAGCGGGAAGAGCTGGTTGATGCCGCCCAGGGGGTCGGCGACACCGGCTCGCAGGAAGTACCCCCACGCCGCCACGACTGCCGCGCTGCACAGCCAGATGCCGGGCTTCCAGCTGATGTCGCGCATGGGGCGCCAGACGTTGCCGAGGGCGTCCTGGAGCATGAAGCGGCCCACGCGGGTCCCCGCGTCGACGGTCGTGAGGATGAACAGCGCCTCGAACATGATCGCGAAGTGATACCAGAAGGCCCGCATCGCCTCACCGCCGAACGCCTCCGAGAGGATGTGCGACAGTCCGAGCGCGAAGGTGGGAGCGCCACTGGTGCGGGCCACCACGGAGTGCTCGCCGACTGACGACGCGACCTGGTGCAGCGCCTCCGGAGTGATGGTGAACCCGAGGTGCCGCACGGCTTCCGCCGCTGACTCCGCTGTCGAACCGAGCATGGCGGCGGGCGAGTTGACCGCGTAATAGAGGCCGGGGTCCAGGACGCACGCGGCGATCAACGCCATGAGCGCGACGAAGGACTCCGTGAGCATCGCCCCGTACCCGACGAGTCGTACGTCCGACTCGCGCCGCACCAGCTTGGGCGTCGTCCCGGAGGAGATCAGGGCGTGGAAGCCCGACAGGGCGCCGCAGGCGATGGTGATGAACAGGAAGGGGAACAGGCTGCCGGAGAAGACAGGACCGGTGCCCTGGTGAGCGAACCGTGTGATCGGCTCCGCCTGCATACGCGGCAGCGCCAGCACGGCCCCCACGGCCATCAGCCCGATGACGCCGACCTTCATGAAGGTGGAGAGGTAGTCACGCGGTGCCAGCAGCAGCCACACCGGCAGGACGCTCGCGATGAATCCGTACCCGATGAGAATCCACACGATGGTGGAGGGGGCGAGGGTGAACGCGTCCGCCAGGGCGGGCGTGCGGCTGACCCAGTCGCCGCCGATGATCGCGAGCAGCAGGAGCACCCCGCCGATGGCGCTGGTCTCCAGTACCTTCCCGGGCCGTACGACGCGGAGCCAGAACCCCATGAACAGCGCGATCGGCAGAGTCATCGCGAGGGAGAAGGCGCCCCAGGGAGAGTCGGCGAGGGCGTTGACGACGACCAGGGCGAGCACCGCGAGCAGGATGATCATGATGGCGAAGACGGCGAGGATCGCCGCCACACCACCGACCGGGCCTATCTCGTCCCGTGCCATCTGGCCCAGGCCCCGGCCGTCACGCCGTACCGAAAGGAAGAGCGTCACCATGTCCTGGACGGCGCCGGCGAACACGGCCCCCACAACGATCCACACGGTGCTGGGCAGGTAGCCCATCTGCGCGGCGAGGACCGGCCCCACCAGCGGCCCCGCCCCGGCGATGGCCGCGAAATGGTGGCCGAACAGGACGCGGCGGTCGGTGGGCACGAAGTCGACGCCGTCGTCCAGGCGCTCCGCCGGGGTCCGGCGTTCGTCGTCCGCGCGCAGCACCCTGCGGGCTATCCACCGGGCGTAGAAGCGGTGGGCGATCGCGTACGTGCACAGCGCGGCCAGCAACAGCCATGCGGCGCTGATGTGTTCACCGCGGGAGAGGGCGAGTACCGCCCACCCCGCGGTCCCGGCGACGACCACGCCGGTCCACAGCACGATGCGCGACGCGCGGCTGCCGCTCGTGCGCCGATCCTGCGAAACCATGAATGCACTCTTCCTGGGGAGCTGAAGACGGGAACTGGTGTGTTGCGTGTCAGGTGTTACGCGTTGCGGTATTACGAGCGAACTCGCGCGCCGTGCGGGCCCATGAGCCGGGCCATAAGGCGGCCGATGCGCTGCCTTTCCGCACGGAGCGAGGCGTTTTCTCGTTCCAGCAGGGCCAGCCGGGTCTGGGCATTGTGTGACAGTGCGGAATCTTCGTCCTTCAGCTCTGGATTCTGCTTCAGAATTTTTACTTCCAGAGCGCGAAGGCGATGTGAGGGATCTATTCCGAGTTCTTCCGCGAAGCGGCGTTTCATGTCCCGATAGGCGTTCAACGCGTCCGCCTGGCGGCCCGAATGGTAAAGGGCGGTGATGAGCTGGGACTGCAGGCGTTCACGGAAGGGGTGCTCGGCGGCGCTGGCCGTCAGTTCCGGGACGATGCGGTGGTGCCGGCCCAGCTGGAGCTCCAGGCCGAAGCAGCGCTCCAGGGCGCTCGCCCGCTCCTCGTCGAGGCGGGCCGCGGCGGCCCGGACGAGGGGGCCGGTCAGGCCCTCGGCGGCGGGCCCGCGCCACAGGGCGAGCGCCGCACGCAGCAGCCGCACGGCCTCGGCGGCGTCCCCGTCGGCCTCGGCCCGCCCGGCGTGCTCCAGCGCGCCGCGGAAGCGGTGCACGTCGACGCGGCTCTCGGGCAGGTTCAGACGGTAGCCCTGGCTCTCCGTGCTGATCACGTTCCGCAGGCCGGCGTCGGCCAGGCGGCGTCGGAGCCGGGACACGCAGATGCGCAGCTGTGCCTCCGCCGTCTCCGGAGCCCGGCCGCCCCAGATGCCCTCGATCAGCCGGCTGCCGCTGATGGTCTTGCCGACATCCAGCAGGAGCAGCGCGAGAAGTGTTTGCTGGCGCACTCCGGCGATGGGCACCTCTTGACCCTTCGTACGGAACTCCAGCGGGCCCAGGAGGTCGAAAGAGAATTCGCCAAAAATATCGTCCGGCTGCATTTTAACTCCCCCGTGGGTGGTGCATTGGGTGACGCAACGCTACATCCGTACTGGCGGGTAATGGTGTGTGGCGAGTGTCACATCAACAAGTTGTTGAAGGCGGTAAACCTGGAAGGTGTCTCAGGCAACTAAGAGCTGGGAGAGTTGCAGGAGTATGCCATTTTCCGGCTATCGAACGTCCCTGGGGAAAGGCGAGACAAGGTAAGGGAAAGGGAAAGGCGTGGCCGCGGCTGGCGGCCCTCAGCGCATCAATCGGGCCAGTTCTACACGCGAGGTCACGCCGAGCTTCCGGAAGATCTGACGGAGGTGGTAGTTGACGGTGTGCGGCGAGCACGAAACCCGGTTGGCCACCTGCTTGTTGGTCAGGCCCTCGGCCACGAGGCGGGCGATACGGCGCTCGGCCGCGGTCAGTACGGCGCCGGCCGGCGCCTCGGCACGCTCCGGGCGCGACGGAGCCCCGGCGGGCTCGGGCCGGCTCTCGCGGGCCGCACGGAGCAGCGGTTCGAGGCGGGCGAGCGCGGACAGCGAGCCGATGGCGCGGTACCGCTCCGCCGCTGCCCGCAGGTGCCGCAGTGCCGCACCGCTGCCGGGCCCGTGCCGTTCGACCAACAGGAGCCCCAGGTCCTCGCTCGCCGCGGCGGCGGCCCAGGGCGCACGATGCTCGGCGGCCGCGTACTCAACGGCGTCGGCATCTTGGTGCAGCAGGCCCCACGCGTGTCCCGCCGCGGCGGCGAGGCCGGGGTGCCGCGGGTTCTGCTCCGCGAGCCGTTCGACGCGGCGCGTGACCGCCGCGGCCAGCGAGTTCTCACCCGCGGCGCGGCTCAGCCGCACCAGGCGGGCCGCGGCGCCGGGGTCGCGCAGGAACAGGGAAGGGCTGGTCAGCAGCGAGGGGAACCGCTCCACCAGGAGGTCCACCGAGCCACGTGCGTCCATGCCGCTCGTGGCCACCAGGAAGTCGGCCCAGCTGTGCCGCAGCGAGGGGAACGTGCCGGGCTGGGCGACGAGTTCCATGCGTGCCCGCCACACCTGGTCGGCCGCCTCGCCCTGGTGACCTCGGGCCAGTGAGAGCAGCGACAGCAGGGACAGGCCTTGCGACGCCGCCAGATGGGCCTGGGCACGCTGCGCGAGCGCGACCCCGGCGCTCACCTCGGCCTCCGCGGCGTCCGTATGGCCCGTCCCGAGCAGCAGCCGGCCGCGCACGATACCCGCCTCCGCCAGCGCGCGCCGGTGACGCAGCCCTTCGGCCAGGTCCCGGCTCCGGGCCAACTCGGCCTCCGCCTCGGCGAATTGCCCCAGCTGGACCAGCTTCACGGCCAGGGCGAGCGAGGGGTACGGACGCCAGGCGGCAGGCAGGGTTCCGTGGTCGGCACGCAGCGCCTCACGCCCCCACGCCAGCCCCTCGTCGAGCTGCCCGGCCGCCCACTCCAGGTTCGACAGGACCACCGCCGCGACGACCGACGCGGCCCCCTGCCGCTCCTTCATGACGATGGCCCGGGCACGGTCCCGCTTCCCCTGCTCGTCATGGCCGAACAGGGAGAGCACCAGGGCGGCCTCCGCCTCCGCCGGTCCGGTGTCGCGAGCCGGGGAGAGCGCCTCGACCAGCGCCTGGCGCATCGCCGCCTCGGTCCGCACGTCGAGAGGGTGGTCCGGACTGTCCTGGGAGAGGAACAGGGCGGACACCAGGGAATCCGAAGCGCCATGGGCGTTCGGGAACGGCTGCCGCGCCGGGCGGGGAGCGGTGACGTCGCGCAGCAGTGTCCGCCGTACCGGTGCCGGGATCCTGGCGTTGAGCGCCCGGCGCGTGTCGGGGGACCGGAAGGCGAGACGGTCACCGGAGAACCGGATGAGCCCGGCGGAGATCGTCTCCTCGAGGGCGGGCAGCATCGACAGGGTCGTCACCGACTGCACCCTGGCGATCTCCTGAAGACTGAACACGTCACCGACGAGTGCGGCCGCCTGCGCGAACTGCCGGGCGGATTCGGAGAGATCTCCGACGGCCGCGCCAGGCACGGTCTTCGTGCCCGTCGCGCTCGTCGCTTTCCTCGCGGTCGTGTCGAGTCGGGGTTCGTGCGGTGCAGCGTGGTCCAGCATGCGAGACATCCATCAGCTCTGATCGGCCGGTTCCGGTGTGTGCCCGGTGAGTCTGCTGGTCCCCCCGGGGACCAACAAGCGCTGGAGGCCGTGACGAGCGTGATGGATGCCGTGGTGATACACGCGTGATGCGTCGCGGATACGGGTGATCGTCTGCTTACCGCTCCCGGGCGGTTTCCCGCGTGGATACCGGGGTGGATTCCCGCGCGGTGATGCGACGGAACACCCACATCATGGCCATGACGATGAGGAGCATGAACACGCACACGGAGGTGGCCGCCACCATCGCGTCCGGATAGCCGGTGCCCGGCGAGCGGTCCCCGGCCGTGGTGAAGAACACCGCGCCGACGACGGCGATACCGGCCGAACTCGCGAACTGCTGCGCCGTGGTGAGCGCCCCCGACGCCATGCCCGCCTTCTGCGGCGGCACGTCAAGGAGCGCCGCGCCGATCAGGGAAGGCAGCACGACCCCGTTGCCCAGACCCACCAGGCACAGACAGCCGCAGATCCAGACGACCTCGGTGTCCGCACCGGCCGACCGCACGCGCAGCAGCAGCGCCAGCAGGCCGGCAGCGGTCACCGCCGCGCCCGCGATCAGGGCGTTCATACCGAACCGGGCGGTCAGGCGCTTGCCGATCATGGACGTCGCCATGTAGCTGAGCCCCATCGGTGTGAAGGCCAGACCCGCTCCCACCGGGCTGAGTGAGAGGCCGCCCTGCAACAGCAGCGTGAGCGTGAAGATGAAGCTGCCGAAGTAGATGTAGAAGGCCGCGCTCGCGATGATGCCGGCGCGGAAGGACGAGCCGTGGAACAGGGTCAGGTCGAGGACCGGTGCCCCGCCCCGTGCGGCCAGGGCCCGCTCCCACCACAGAGCCAGCGCACCGAGGACCACGCCGCCCGCCATGGACAGCCAGGTCCACGCCGGCCAGCCCGACGAGTGCCCGAGCGCCAGCGGAACCAGGACCAGCGCGAGGGCGACGCTGATGCCGGCCGCGCCCACCGGGTCGATGCCCGTACGCCGGCCCGTCTCGGCCTTCGGGAGCACCCGCGGGGCGAGCAGCGCGACCACGGCGCACACGGGCACGTTCACCAGGAAGATGACACGCCAGCCGAGACCCGCGATATCGGCGTCCAGAAGCAGCCCGCCCAGGAGTTGCCCCGCGATCGAGCCGATGCCGGCCGTCACGCCGTACGAGGCGATGGCCCGGGGCCGCTGCGCCGGAGTGAACGTGGCCGTGATCGTCGCGAGGACCTGAGGGGCCAGCATGGCAGCGGTCAGCCCCTGGAAGAGACGAGCCGCGATGAGCTGCCCCGGACTCGCGGCGATGCCGCACAGCAGGGAGGCGAGGCCGAATCCGGCCATGCCGAGCCCGAACAGCCTGCGGTGCCCGTAGAGGTCGCCGAGCCGCCCGCCCGTGATCATGCCGCTGGCGAGGGCGAACGCGTAGCCGCCCACGATGAGTTCGAGTGCCGTGGCCCCGGCGCCGAGGTCGGCCTTCAGGGAGGGTGCCGCCACGTTCACGACGAAGAAGTCGAACTGGGCGATGAAGGTGCCCGCCAGCAGGACGGTCAGCACCGCGGCGGCGGACGGGCCGCGGCGGGCCGGGGCGTCGGCCTGCTGGGTCTGCGCGGTGGTGGGGGGAGCCGCGTCGGTCATTTCCTACCTCGTTGCATGCGCTGAGCGGTGTTGGGGGCGACGGTGATCCGGGCGGAGCATGTGCGTCGTCCGGCCTCGTCGGTGATGACCACGTCGTACGAGGCCGACGTCGGGCCGAGCGCGAGAGCCGTGGCCACGCCGGTGACGATGCCGCTGCGTACCGGCCGGTGGTGCGTGGCGTTGATGTCGACGCCCAGGGCGATGTGGCCGCCGCCGGCGTGCAGCGCCGCGCCGATCGAACCGAGCGTCTCGGCGAGCACCACGGAGGCGCCGCCGTGCAGCATCCCGTACAACTGCTTGTTGCCTGCCACCGGCATGGTGCCGACGAGCCGTTCGGGCGATGCCTCGACGAGCTCGATGCCCATGCGCGCGGCGAGCGTCTCGGGGGCGCCGGGCCGGGTGATCCATGCCGACAGGTCGGCGGACTCGCCCGTCCCGGGGTGGGGGGAGCGGGTCATCGGGCCGTGGCGTCCTTCGTGTCGGCGGCGAACCGGCCGGTGGCCGACGCGGCGTAGGCGTCGAGGTCCGCGTACCGTTCGCGCAGCACGCGCTTGAGGACCTTGCCGGTGGAGCCGGTGGGGATGTCGGCGGCGTCCCGGGCCAGCTCCAAGAGCGCCAAGGGCGGCTGACCGGCCTCGCGGAGCCCGGCGTTGGCGCGGGCGAGCAGCTCCGCGGGGTCCGCGTCCTCGGGCGCCCTGACCACGGCGACCGGAGCGGGGACGCCGCCCCGGTGGCCCGCGGCGACCGCGCAGTCGGTCACCTCGGGCAGGGCCAGCAGGAGGATCTCCTCCATCAGCACCGAGTAGCCGGGGCCCTCGGGCGTGTGGATCGCGTCCACCGCGCGGTCGATGTGGAAGAAGTCGTCGCCTTCCCGGTAGGCGAGGTCGCCCGACAGCCAGTAGCCGTCCAGCTTGCTGCGGTAGTACGTGTCGGCGTCGTTCCAGTAGCCGGGGATGACGGAGTTGCTGCGCAGGGCGAACAGGCCGACCTCGCCGTCGGCGGCCGGGGTGCCGTCCTCGCGCAACACCGCCACCTCGCCGGCCGGTACCGGGTTGCCGAGGAAGCGGGGCCGGGGCGGGGTGTCCTGGGTGACGTAGCGGCGCAGCGTGGCCCACCCCAGCTCCGAGGAGCCGAGGCCGTCGCTGAAGACGGAACCCGGCCGGCGTTCGCCGTCCACGAGGTGGTGGCCGTAGCGGATCAGCTTGCGGATGTGGGCGTCGTGCGCCGAGTCCCCGGTGTTCTGCCACTCGCGGACCGACGTGAAGTCCTCGGCGTCCAGGTCCATGGCGGCCAGTTCCGAATAGGTCTGGTTGAACGCCAGGATGCGGGTCGGCCGGTGCTCGCGGGCACCCCGCGCCACCCCCGCCCCGCTCTGGTCGGAGAAGGAGATCAGCGGCAGGCCGCACAGCAGCGAGTAGAAGGTGTACGCGATCGCCGACGAGTGCGACTGCGGCACCGCCGACAGCATCACCGTCGGGTCCTCGGGCACGGACAGGCGCCAACCCGGCCCGGCCAGGCTCTGCTTGTGCGCCCAGATGACCGGCTTCGGGTTGCCCGTCGTCCCGGAGGAGTGGCACAGGAAGACCGGGTCGTCGTCGCCGTGCCGGTACCGCGCCCCCGAGGGCAGCGTCCTGCGGCCCAGGCCGCGCGCGTCATCGCCGGTGACCGTCCAGCGCAGGCCCGCGAGCTTGCCGTGGCGCCCCTCGAGCAGGGCGAGATGGGCGGCGTCCGTGTACAGGCCGGCGGGATCGGTGCGCGCCATCAGACCGAGGGCGAGCTCGGGGTCCATGCGGCCGTTGATGAGCAGGGGGATGGCGCCGAGCCGGGCCAGCGCCGCCAACTGGAGCTGGTCGTCGAAGGAGTCCTCGATGTAGACCGCGACCCGGTCACGGGGGCGCACTCCCCGGTCCCAGTAGAACGACGCCCAGGATTCGGCGAGTTCGTCGAGCTGGCGCACATTGAATTCCGACTGCGGAATCCCGTCGAGGTTCATGACGGGCCGGTCGGCCACCAAGCACGTCAGTTCCGGATGCGGGCTGAGTTCGAGCGCCTTTCGCCACGCGTTCCCACCGCCCACGGACGCGTCTTCGTATATGCGTTGGCGGGCGTCCTGGTCGAGCATGGATTGCGTCGTGAGCGGCATGTTCACCTGGCCTTGATGGGTGGCGGAGCAATGCGCGCCGAGCGGCACGCCACGTCTGTGACGAGGCTAGACGCTGTTCCGTGGGCACCGAAACTACTCGAACGAGTAGGTGAGTCGGCGGAGCGCCTACTTGTTCGTGCGAGGTGCGCGCCCAGGCCGGCGGGCTAACTTTTCGGCCATCGGCAGAAAGGGAATCCACCAGTGACCACGCGAAGAGACCTCGCAGGCGAGAAGGTGCGCGAGATCGTGGCAACGGTTCTGGAATTGGAACCGTCCGAAGTGGGCGAAAGCGACCGGTGGGTGGATGAACTCGGTATGACCTCTCTTGAGAAGGTCGAGGCCATCACGCGGGTTCAGGAGAGCTTCCACACCGCGCTGTCGCCGCAACAGGCCGCGACGATCGGGTCCGTGGCCGACGCGCTCGCCGCACTCGCCGCCGCGGGCGGCGGCGCGGCGGCGGATCGCCATACGGACCACCACGCGGACCACGGCACGGCCCCCGGTCCAAAGGCGGCACACGACCTCGTCGAGCGCCTGGTGCGCCACCGGCTCGCCACCGGAAACGGCGGCGCGACGGCGTATGTCGACCCGGACGTGGGGCGTCTTTCGTACGCCGAGTTGTACGCCGCTGCCCGCGACTACGCCGGAGACCTGCGCGAGGCCGGTGTCCTGCCCGCCGAGCGCGGTGTGGTGGTGGCCGAGGACTCCGTCGCGACGGTGGTGGCCGTACTCGGCCACTGGTGGCACGGGTCCGTGCCCGTCGTGGTGAGCCCTCTCCTCGACCACCAGGACATCGTCTTCACGGTGGACGACTGCGCGGCCCGCGTGGTGCACGTCGACGGCTCCGACACTCTGCGGGCCGCCCTCCACGCGGCCTTGGCGTCCCGGACGCGCTTCGACGGGCAGGACCTGCGCGACAAACTGACGGCACGTCATGGCGTGGCGGAGGAGCGACCCGGTGCCGCCCCGCCTCCCTTCCGGTGGCCTGCGGACGCCGAGGCCCTCGTCCAGTACACCTCGGGAAGTACCGGAAACCCCAAGGGCGTACGGCACTCCGCGGCCGGCCTGGTCGCCATGGTCGAGGGCTTCGGCGGTGAACTGGGTCTGCGCCCCGACGACCTGCTCCTGACCACGGCCCGGCTCTCCTTCGGCTACGGCTTCGGCAACGCGGTGCTGTGCGTTCTCGCGGCCGGGGCCGGCGCGGCCCTGATCCGCGGGGCAGTGGACCCCTACGTGGCGGCCGACGCCCTCAGCACACACCGGCCCACCGTGTTCTGCTCCGTACCGCGCCTCTACGCGGCGCTGCTGGCGCTGCCCGGCCAGGACAAGGACGCGTACGACACCGTGCGGCTGTGCACGACCGCGGGGGAGAACTGTCCGCCGCCGCTCACCGAGCGGATCCGGTCGGCGTTCGGTGCCCCGCTCGTGAACTGCTTCGGCGCCACCGAACTCATGCACGTAGCCCTCGTCACGCCGCAGGACCGCACGGTGGAGGGCACACTCGGCCTCCCCGTCCGGGGCGTACGTGCCCGTGTCCTGGACGACGACGGGGCCGAACTGCCCGACGGGCAGGACGGACGGCTCCACATCGCCGGGGCCACGGTCGCCCTCGGATACGTCAACCGGGCCGACGCAAACCGCACGGCCTTCGCGGACGGCGGCGCCTACACCGGCGACCTGGTGCGGCGCGCCCCGGACGGGTCCTTCAGCTACCTGTGCCGGGCGGACGACATCCTCAACATCGGTGGCTACAAAGTCATACCCGCCGAGATCGAGAACGTGCTGCGCGCCGTCGAGGGCGTCGCGGCCTGCGCGGTCGTCGCCGGCCGGGACGCGGACGGCCTGGAGCAGGCGGTGGCCTGCGTACAGCCCGCCGACGGCGCCGACCCCGCGCGGCTGCGCCGCCGGGTGGTCACCGCCGCGCGACGCCACCTGCCCGCCCACAAGCGGCCTTCCCGCGTGGAGCTGTTCAGTCGGCTGCCCACCACCGGCAGCGGCAAGATCGCGGCGCACGCCCTGCGCGGACAGGTGGCCGGCACATGACCTGGGACATCACCGGCCTTGGCGTCGTCAGCAGTGTCGGCGCGGACGCCCGCGCCACGTACGACGCGCTGTGCGCCGGGCGCGACGGCCGTGGGCGGGTCCGCTGCTTCGACCCGGCGGCGTACCGGGCGGGTCACGCGTACGAGATCGACGACCGGGGTGCCGACGGCGACCGGCCGCTGCGCGCCACCGGCTGGCTCCTCACGGCGGTCGAGCAGGCCGTCGCCGACGCCGGGCTCGGCGACGACCTCGGTGACATCCCGGTATTGGTCGGTACCACCTTGCGCGAACAGCGCAGCGTCGAGCTGTGGTGGCGCGGCGGACCCCCTGTGCCGGTCGACGAACTGCACTTCGGGACCGCTCTGCGGCGCCGCTTCGACGTGACGACGAGCTACACCTTCGCCAACGCCTGCGCCGCGTCCCTGTACGCCCTCGGCATGGCCACCGACATGATCGCCCTGTCGCAGGCCGACACGGTCGTCGTGGCGGGCACCGACTCCATCGCGGAGTCGACCTTCGCCGCCATGGACCGCGCCCAGACACTGGTGCCCGACGCCGCACGGCCCTTCGACCGCGCGCACAAGGGCATGGTCATGGGAGAAGGCGCCGTCGCCGTGGTCCTGACGCGTGCCGGAGCGGGGCGGGGGAGTACCGCGGCGCGGCTGCGGGCGGTCGGCCTCAACTGCGACGCGGGCCACCCGACGGCTCCCGACCCGGCCGGTATCGCGGCAGGTGTCCGGGACGCCCACCGGCGGGCCGGGGTGAGCCCAGACGCCATCGACCTGGTGATGCTGCACGGCACGGGCACCGCCCGCAACGACGAGACCGAGGCGGCGGTCATGTCCGAGTTCTTCGCCAACGCGGACGGACCAGGCCCCCTCATGACGGCGATCAAGTCGGGGGTGGGCCACACGCTCGGCGGCTCCGGGCTGCTGAGCCTGGTGATGGCCGTGCTGAGCATGCGGCACGGCACCGTGCCGCCGGTCATCGGACTGAGCGACCCGATCGACGAGGCGGCGGGACTGCGCCTGGTGCACGGCACCGGAGCGCCCGCACGGATCGGCCTCGCCCAGGTCAACGCGTTCGGATTCGGCGGCATCAACGCCGTAGCGGTGGTGGAGAAGGCGTGAACAACGAACCGACGGCACAGCCGTCCGCCGTGGTGGTGACCGGAGCGGGACTCGCCGTGCCCGGCCTCACCGGCCCCGCGGACCTCCTGTACCCGACCGGCGGCGGTGAGCCGTTCGACCCGGAGACCGCCCTGAAGGGCCGCGACCTGCGGCACAAGGACCGCGCGACCCGTCTCGCCCTGCGCGCGGTCGAACCGGCGCTGCGCGACGCCGGGTTGTACGGGCCCGACGGTCCGCGGTTCGACGGCGCGCGCGCCGCCGTCGTCGTCAGCTCCAACACCGGCAACCTCGACAGTGTCTGCGCCTACGTCGACACGGCCGCGCGGCACACCTCCCGCGCGCTGAGCGCGACGGGCCTGCCGCAGACCTCCACCAGCGCCATCGCGGGGTGGATCGCCGGCGCCTTCGGCCTGCGGGGCCCCGCCGTGACCCTCAGCAACGGCGCGACGAGCGGCCTCGACGCCCTCCAGTGGGGCCGCAACCTGATCGCCGCAGGCCGCGCCGACACCGTCGTCGTCACGGGCGTCGAACCGCACAACGACGTGGTGCACAAGCTGTTGGGCGCCCGGGCCGTGGACGGCGCGGCCACCGTCGTACTGGAATGCGCCGCGCACGCGGCCGGGCGCCGCGGCCGGGCACGTGCCGTGTGGCGGGGCCACGACCGCGGCCGCCACCCCGCCGACGTCCTGCGCACGGTGCTCGACCCTGGCGCCGGACCGGTCGGCCTGTGGCTGAGCGGCTCACCGGACCCCGACCGGGCGCACCTGCCGCGGGACACGCCGCTCGTCGCGCTGCGGCAGACCTTGGGGGAGTGCGGCGGGGCGCTCGGTGTCCTGCAGTGCGCCGCCGCGGTCGCCTACTTCGACGGCGGCGGCGACGGCCTGGTGCTCGCCACCGCCCACGCGGCGGACGCGTCGGCCGCGGTGGCCTTCACGCCGCCCCGTACGGCCGCCTGACTCTCCCCGGCCGTCCCCCCCACCCCCTTCCCGTCCTTCTCCCGTTCTTTTGAGAGACAAGGAACCACACATGTCCCACAGCACCTCCACCCCCGTCGACCTGGAAGAACTGCGCGCGCTGATGGCCGTCACCTTCGAGCTCGCGCCCGAGGAGATCACGGACGACGCCCACTTCACGCGGGATCTGGGCATGGACTCCCTCATCACCCTGGAGATCGCCACCCGCCTGGAAGACCGCTACGGCGTCGACGTCACCGACGAGGAGCTCAAGAGCATCAGCACCCTGGGCGGCGTGCACGAGCTGGTCCGGCGCAAGCTCGCGGCCGCATGAGCGCGCCGTCCGCCCCTGCCACGGCCCGGCCCGTGGCCCTGGTCACCGGCGGCTCCCGTGGCATCGGACGAGCCGTCGTGGCACGACTCGCCGGGGAAGGCCACGACGTGGCGTTCTGCTACCGCTCGAACGAAGCCGCCGCGAAGGAAGCGGCCGACATGGCGGTCGCGGCCGGAGCCCGCGTGCACCTCGGCGCCGTCGACGTCACCGACCCCGTGCGGGCACGGGAGTTCGTCGCCGAGACGGAACGCGAACTCGGCCCGGTGCACACGGTGGTCAGCGCCGCGGGCATCACCCGGGACCGGCCCCTCGCCCTCATGGAGGACACCGAGTGGCGCGACGTGCTGTCCACCAACCTCGACGGCACCTACGCGATCTGCCGGGCCGCGATCTACCGCATGATGCGCCGGAGGACCGGCAGCGTCATCACGCTGTCCTCCGTCGCCGGCGTGTACGGCAACGCCACCCAGACCAACTACTCCGCGTCGAAGGCCGGAATCATCGGCTTCACCCGGGCCCTCGCCAAGGAGTGCGGCCCCTACGGCGTACGCGCCAACGTCGTCGCCCCCGGCTTCATCGACACCGACATGACCGCGGCGCTGGGGGACACGGCACGCGACCGGCTCAGGGACCGCATACCGCTGGCCCGGTTCGGCGCCCCCGACGACGTCGCCCACCTCGTCGCCTTTCTCGCCTCCGACCGCGCCGCGTACATCACCGGCCAGGTCCTCGGCGTCGACGGCGGACTGGTCGTGTGACCGGCCATCCCGACCGTCGTACGCCCTCAGCTCGCATGGGAGAGACATCAGTGGACAACGCCCTGCTCGACCTCCGGCACATGGAGGCCCCGCAGCAGCCGCCCTGGGAGGATCCGGCCCAAGTGGCGCGGGTGCGCGGGGAACTCGCCGCGCACCCCGCCCTCGTACGGGCCGAGGACGTGGCGGTCCTGCGGTCGCGCCTCGCCGAGGTCGCCGCCGGTGAGGCCCATGTGGTCCAGGCCGGCGACTGCGCCGAGGACCCTGACGACTGCACGGCCTGGCACGTCGCACGCAAGTGTGCCGTCCTGGACCTGCTGGCCGGAGCGCTGAAGCTGACCACGGGCCGTCCGGTGATCCGGGTGGGACGACTGGCGGGGCAGTTCGGCAAACCGCGCTCACAGCCGACCGAGACGGTCGCCGGGCGTGAACTGCCCGTGTACCGGGGCCACATGGTCAACGGCCCCGAGCCCGACCCGGAGAGCCGCCGCCCGGACCCACTGCGGCTGCTCACGGGCTACATGGCCGCCGACGACATCATGGGCCACCTCGGATGGACCGGGACCCGGCGCGCCGCCGGGGCCGAGCCCCGGGTGTGGACCAGCCACGAGGCCCTGCTGCTCGACTACGAACTGCCCATGCTGCGCCGCACCGAGGACGGCGGCCTGCTGCTCGCCTCGACGCACTTCCCGTGGATCGGTGAGCGCACACGCGGCCTGGACGGCGCGCACGTGGCGCTGCTCGCCGAAGTGGTCAACCCGGTGGCCTGCAAGGTGGGCCCGGGCATGACCGCCGAGGAGCTGGTCCGCCTGTGCGAGCGCCTCGACCCGCTGCGGGAGCCCGGCCGGCTGACCCTGATCGCCCGCACGGGCGCGGCCCGGGCGGCCGACGTCCTGCCGCGCCTGGTCGCCGCCGTCCACGCCCAGGGACACCCGGCGATCTGGCTCACCGATCCCCTGCACGGCAACACCGTCTCGGCCCCCGACGGGCGCAAGCGGCGCTACACGGACACCGTCCGGCAGGAGATCGAGGCGTTCCAGGCAGCCGTGCGCGCGGCGGGCGGCATCGCCGGTGGACTGCATCTGGAGACCACGCCGGACGACGTCCTCGAATGCCTGCCGGGCGGTCCCGCCACGGAAGGCGGGGAGCCGGCCGGCGCGTACACCAGCCTCTGCGACCCCCGGCTCAACCCCGCCCAGGCGACCGCCGTCGTGGCGGCGTGGCGACCCTGAGACACGGAAGGAACACCATGCAGGACAAGACAGCGATCGTCACGGGAGCGGCGGGCGGGATCGGTGGCGCGGTCGCCGCGGCCCTCGCCGGGAGAGGTGTCAGGGTCGCCGCGGTCGACCGCGACGCGCACCGACTCCAGGAGTGGGCCGCCGAGGCGAACGCGGCAGGGCACGCGGTGACGGCGTTCCCCGCCGACGTCACGGACGCCGACGCCGTGCGGACCCTGGTCGACACCGTCGAGCGGACTCTCGGCCCCGTCGACTTCCTCGTCAACGCGGCCGGGGTGCTGCACCTCGGCACGGTCATCGGTTTCGGCGACGAGGAGTGGGCCCGCACGTTCGCGGTGAACACGACCGGCGTCTTCCACCTGTCCCGGGCCGTGGCGGAGCGGATGATGCCCCGCCGCACGGGAGCGATCGTGACGGTGGCCTCCAACGCGGCCCGCACCCCGCGCGCCGAGATGGCCGCCTACGCCGCGTCCAAGGCGGCGGCCGCCCAGTTCACCAAGTCCCTCGGGGTCGAGCTCGCCCCGTACGGCATCCGCTGCAACGTCGTGGGACCGGGATCGACCGACACCCCGATGCTCAGCTCGATGTGGCAGGACGCGTCCGGCCGCGAGGCCACCGTCCGGGGCCGACCCGAGGTGTACCGCCTGGGCATTCCGCTGGGCCGGATCGCCCGGCCCGAGAACATCGCCGACGCAGTGGTGTTCCTGCTGTCCGACGCGGCGGCGCACATCACCCTGCACGACCTGACGGTCGACGGCGGAGCCACCCTCGGCGCCTAGGGCCTGTCTGACAATTCCCGCCTGCCTCGCGACGCCATGCACGCACTCTCGCCGCACCGGGCGCAGAGCCAAGTACATCCAGTACGAGGCCCTACGCCCGGCACGCCGAGAGCACGCACCTGACGCCGCGAGGCCGCCCTCCGGGCGACGACGCGATTTGTCAGACAGGCCCTAGAGCCGACGTGTGCGTGCCCCCGATCCCGCCCTCCGAAAGGACCGCCATGCCTGGCATCCCGCCCATCGCGCCCTACCCGATGCCGACCAGCGGCGACCTGCCCACCCGCATACCCCGCTGGACGGTCGACCCCGGCCGGGCCGTGCTGCTCGTGCACGACATGCAGCGCTACTTCCTGCGGCCGCTGCCCGAGGCCCTGCGCGCCGACCTCGTCCGCAACACCGCGGCGCTGCGCGAGCACTGCGCCCGCACCGGCATACCCGTCGCCTACACGGCACAGCCCGGCGGTATGACGCCCGAGGAGCGCGGACTGCTCAACGACTTCTGGGGCCCCGGCATGCACGTCGATCCCGCCGACCGCGAGGTGGTCGAGCCGCTGACCCCGGCCGACGGCGACTGGGTGTTCACCAAGTGGCGCTACAGCGCCTTCTTCAAGTCCGACCTGCTTGAGCGCATGCGTCGGCACGGCCGCGACCAGCTCATCGTGTGCGGCGTGTACGCGCACGTGGGGGTGCTGGCGAGCGCCGTGGAGGCCTACACCCACGACATCGAGACGTTCCTCGTGGCCGACGCCGTCGCCGACTTCGGCGCCGACGACCACCGCATGGCCCTGGAGTACGCGGCGCGCACCTGCGCCGTCGTCACCACCGCGAAGGAGATCCTCGAATGAGCGGCGCCCCGTCCGCCGACCTGCTCGGGCACGTGCTGTCGGCCGCGCCCGGAGCCTTCGCCCTGCTGCACCGCCCCAAGACGGCGGGGCCCGGCGTCGTGGACGTCCTGACGGGCGAGGTGTCCGCACACACCACCCTGGACGCGCTGCCCCTGCCGCCGGCCGCGCAAAGGACCGGCACCGCTCACCACGAGGTGCTGACCGTCGTGCCCTTCCGGCAGGTCGTGGAGCGCGGCTTCGACTGCGCCGACGACGGGACGCCGCTGCTCGCGCTGACGGTGCGCGACCAGGCGACGGTGCCGCTCGCGGACGTCCTGGCCCGCGTGCCGGACCACGGGATCCGGATGAGCGGCGGGCACTTCGACGTGTCCGACGACGACTACGCCGACATCGTGAGCCGCGTGATCGCGGACGAGATCGGCACCGGGCAGGGCGCGAACTTCGTCATCAAGCGTTCCTTCGTCGCCGAGATCGCCGACTACGGAGTACCCAGCGCGCTGGCCCTGTTCCGGCGGCTCCTGGCACGGGAGTCGGCGGCGTACTGGACCTTCGTGATCCACACCGGTGAGCGGACCTTCGTCGGCGCCTCGCCGGAGCGGCACGTGAGCCTGCGCGACGGCACCGCCGTGATGAACCCGATCAGCGGCACCTACCGCTATCCGGCCGGCGGCCCGACCCTCTCCGGCGTCCTGGACTTCCTCGCCGACCGCAAGGAGGCCGACGAGCTGTACATGGTCGTGGACGAGGAACTCAAGATGATGAGCCGGGTCTGCTCCGACCACGTGCGCGTCGTGGGGCCCTACCTGAAGGAGATGTCCCGGCTCGCCCACACCGAGTACCTCATCGAGGGCCGCACGACCCGCGCGCCGCAGGACATCCTCCGTGAGACGCTGTTCGCCCCGACCGTCACCGGCAGCCCGCTGGAGAGCGCCTGCCGCGTCATCGCCAGGTACGAGCCGGTCGGCCGCGGCTACTACAGCGGCGTCGCCGCGCTCATCGGCAGGGACGAGCACGGCGCGCGGACCCTCGACTCGGCCATCCTGATCCGTACCGCCGACATCGACCGCGCCGGGCACCTCGCGATCGGCGTCGGCGCCACCCTCGTACGCCACTCCGATCCGGTGTCCGAAGCGGCCGAGACACGTGCCAAGGCGGCCGGTCTCGTCGCCGCGCTGCGGGACGAGGCACCGACCCGCTTCCAGGACGATCCGCGGGTCCGCTCGGCGCTGCGCCGGCGCAACGACCCGCTCGGCGGGTTCTGGCTGACGGGGCGGCAGGAGCAGGCGGCGCGCGGCGACCGGCTCGCCGGACGGCGGGTCCTGGTCGTCGACGCCGAGGACACCTTCACGTCGATGATCGAGACGCAGTTGCGGTCGCTCGGCCTGACGGTGGCGGTACGGCGCTTCGATGAGCCGTACGCCTTCGGTGACCACGACCTCGTCGTCATGGGACCGGGCCCCGGTGATCCGCGCGCGTCGGGTGACCCGAAGATCGCCCACCTGGACGGCGCGATCCGCGAACTCCTCGACACCGGACGGCCGTTCCTCGCGGTCTGCCTCAGCCACCAGGTGCTCAGCCGCGCGCTCGGTCTCCACCTGGTCCGCAGGGACGAGCCCAACCAGGGCGTCCAGCGGGAGATCGACCTCTTCGGCCGCCGCGAGCACGTCGGCTTCTACAACACCTACGCGGCGCGCAGCACGCGCGATGTCATCGACGGGCCGTACGGGGCCCGGGTCGAGGTCAGCCGCGACCGGCACACCGGCGAGGTGCACGCCCTGCGCTCACCGCGCTACGCGTCGATGCAGTTCCACGCGGAGTCCGTGCTCACCCGGCACGGTCCGCGCATCGTCGCCACCCTGCTGTCCGGCCTCACGCCGTTCGCCGCACCGGAGCGTGCCGCTGCCCCTGTACCCGTGACCGCCGCAGCGGGCGGCGGCACCGAGCAAGGATCTGTAAGGACATGAGCGGAATACTCAGCGGAAAGAACATCCTGGTCACCGGGGTGCTCACGGAGAAGTCGATCGCCTTCCACGCCGCGCGGCTCGCCCAGCGGGAGGGTGCGCGGGTCGTGCTGACCGCGTTCGGACGGCGCCGCCTCGTCGAACTCATCGCCGCACGGCTGCCCGAGCCCGCCTCCGTCGTCGACCTGGACGTGCAGAACACCCAGCACCTGGACACACTCGCCGACCGGGTAGCCGAGCACCTCGGCGACGACGCGGCCCTCGACGGGGTCGTGCACTCCATCGCGTTCGCGCCGCAGGACGCCCTCGGCGGCAACTTCCTGCACACCGGCTGGGGTTCGGTCGCCACATCCCTCGAAGTGTCCGCGTACTCGCTGAAAGCGCTGACCGTCGCCGTGCTGCCGCTGCTGGAACGGCGCGGGGGAGCGGTCGTCGCGATGGACTTCGACGCCCAGCAGGCCTGGCCCCACTACGACTGGATGGGCGTCAGCAAGGCGGCACTTGAGGCCACCAACCGATACCTGGCACGGTACCTGGGGGACCGGGGCATTCGCTGCAACCTCGTCTCGGCGGGCCCGATCCGGTCCATGGCCGCCAAATCCATCCCGGGCTTTGGCGAGTTGGCCGACGCCAGCACCTCGCGGGCGGCACTGGGCTGGGACCTGGAGGACCCCGAACCCGCGGCCCGCGGTGTGGTGGCCCTCCTGTCGGACTGGTTCCCCAAGACCACCGGCGAGATCGTCCACGTGGACGGCGGTACGCACATGGTGGGGGCATGAGACCCGAGGTCCGGCGCCGCACGCGCCGGACCCGCGTGGGGGAGGGGGCCGGTTCAGCCGAGCAGTGGGGCCAGCCGCTCCACCCCCTTGGCGATCACCACGGGGTCGTGGGCGGCGAAGGACATGCGCAGGGTCGCCCGGTCGCCCTCGCCCGCGAAGAACGGCGCTCCCGGTACGAACGCCACGTCGTGCTCCACCGCCCGCGGCAGCAGTTCCACCGCGTCGTACCCGTCCGGCAGCCGCACCCAGACGAACATCCCGCCGTCGGGGCGGCTGCACGAACTCCCTTCCGGCAGCACCCCGTCCAGCGCGTCGAGGAGCGTGGCACAGCGCTCCGCGTACGCCGTCCGGCAGCGGGCGAGATGCGCGTCCAGGTCGCGGACGGCCAGGTAGCGGGCGGCGGCCGCCTGGTCGACGGCCGACGTGTGCAGGTCCAGGGACTGCTTGGCCACGGCACAGGCGCGACGCACCTCGGCCGGGGCGTGCAGCCACCCCAGGCGCATGCCGGGAGCGAGGATCTTGGAGAAGCTGCCGAGCAGCACGGTGCGGTCGGCGGCGTCTGGCAACCGCGCGATCCACGGCAGGCGTTCGCCGCGAAAGCGCAGCTCGCCGTACGGGTCGTCCTCGACGATCCACAACCCGTGCCGCGCCGCGAGCCGGGCCAGAGCCGCGCGGCGGTCTGCCGGGAGCGTGTGTCCGGTGGGGTTCTGGAAGGTGGGTACCAGGTAGATCGCCTTGGGGCGGTGCTCGGCCACGAGCCGCGGCAGCGCGTCCACGTCGATGCCGTCGGCATCCGTCGGCACCGGCACGGCCCTGACCCCCGCCCGCAGGAAGCACTGGAGGGCCGCGAGGTAGGTGGGGTCCTCCACCAGAACCGTGTCACCAGGGCCCAGAAGGACGCTCGTCAGCAGGGACAGCGCCTGCTGGGATCCGGTGGTGACGAGCAGGCTGTCCGGGCCGGTCGTGAGTCCGCCGCGGGCCAGGCGGGCGGCCACGGCCTCCCGCAACTCCGGGTCGCCCTCGGTCAGGGAGTACTGAAGCGCCCGGTGCGGGCTGTGGGACAGGACGTGGTCATAGGCCGCCCGTATCCCGTCCGTGTCGATGAGCTCCGAGGCCGGCAGGCCACCGGCGAACGAGATCACCTCGGGGCGGGCCGTCAGCGCCAGTGCCTCGCGGATGACCGAACTCCCGGCCGCGGCGCCGCGGAGGGCCAGGGCGGGGGGCGGGACCGTGTCGTTCATGAGAATTCTGCTCCGTAATCGATGAGTGGAATGCGCGAACCCTTGGGTAATCCCATGGATAAACCCACGGGCAAGCGCGGCAGAGGTAAAAGTAGGACTTGACCTCCGAAAGAGTCAACGGGTAATTTGAAAAAGCCGGTTCGGTCGCCCTTGGCTCAGTTCGGGAATTTTGTGGACCACGGCCTTCAGCTCTGATCGCAGAGCGTTCTCACCTTTTCCAGTCGAGTACTGGTAATCCGATGGAGATTTCTGTGCAACCCAGTGAAGTGCGCCCTGACGCGCTCCGTACCGTGCGGGAGTGCCTGCTGGAGGTATGGCGAGACGTGCTCGGGGTCGACAGGGTCGACGAGCGTGACAGCTTCTTCGACCTGGGTGGGGATTCACTTCTCGCGACCCGCATTTGCGGGCGCATGCGGGAACTCGCCGGTATTTCGGTGGCGGCGCGCGAGATATTCCTGCACCCTACGTTCGGTGAATTCGTCGAAGCGGTGGAGTCAGGAAAGCGCGCCGTCGAGGAAAGCGATGACGAGCAGGTGCGGGAAAGCGGCGACGCCCATGTCCTTTCCGCAAACGAGGAACAGATGTGGTTCCTGCACCGGCTGACCCCTGAGGACCCCGTCTACAACGGCTACCGGACCATACGGATCCAGGGCCCCCTCGACCTCGACGCGCTGGAGGCGGCGCTCACCGACGTCCACGCCCGGCACGACATCCTGCGCACCACCTACCTCGACCGGGGTGGCCGCCCGACGCCCGTCGTCCACGACGCGAGCGCGGTCCGCGTCCGCCGCGTCGACCTGTCCGGCCTGCCGGCGACAGAGCGGGAACGCGCACTCGACCGCCGCGTGCGGCAGGAGGCGGCCCGCCCGTTCACGCTCGCCGAACTCCCGCTGGAGCGCTGGAGCGCCTACACGCTCGCCCCCGAGGAACACGTGCTCGCGGTCGTCGCCCACCACATCATCCACGACAGCCTGTCGTTCTCCGTGGTCGTCCGCGAGACCGAGGAGCTGTACAACGCCCGCGTGGAGAACCGGCCCGCGCGCCTGGCCCCTCCACCGCTCCAGTACCGCGACTACGCCCGCGCCCAGCAGCGGCGAGCCCTCTCCCCGCAGGCGCGCGCCGAACTCGACTACTGGCAGCGGCAGTTGTCCGGAACACCGGGCATCCTCAACCTGCCCACCGACCGGCCCCGCCCTCCGGTGCACAGCACCCGCGGCGGCCGAGTGATCCGGGACCTGTCACCGGAACTCCTCGACCAGTGCGCCCGCCTGGGACGTGACGCGTCGGTCTCCACCTTCATGGTGCTGTACGCCGCCCTCGCCGCGACCCTGCACCGCTACAGCGGCGACACCGACATCTGCGTCGGCACGCCCATGGCGAACCGCTCGGGCCGTGGCGAGGAGGGCCTGGTCGGCATGGTGATGAACACCGTGGCGCTGCGGGCGACGCTCGACGCCGACACCCCCTTCGCCACGCTGCTGCGCCAGGCCAGGGAGTGCGTCCTGGACGCCGCCGCGCACCAGGGATGCCCGCTGCCGACCGTCGTCGACGCGCTCGACGTGCCTCGTACCCCGGCCCACCCGCCGCTGTTCCAAAGCATGATCACCGTGCACGACCACGCCGAGCAGAGCGCCCGGTTCGGCACGGCGGTGGCCACCGTCGCGGAGCCCTACAACGGCACGGCGAAGACCGACCTGAGCCTGATCCTCGTACCGCCCGCCAGGGACGGGGCGCGGACCGCCACCGCATCCCTCATCTGGGAGTACAACGCCGACCTGTTCGAGGCGGGCACCGTCGACGGCATCGCCACGTCCTTCGTGGAACTGCTCACCCACGCGCTCCAGGCCCCGGACACGCCGGTCGGCGCGCTGCGCCTGGCCGACGACGCGCACGTCGCCGAGTTGTTGCGCGCCCTCGACGGCGGCGCCTCGCGCGACGCCGCCCCGGTGCACCGGCGCGTCATGGACCAGGCCCGCCGTACGCCTGACCGGGTCGCCCTCGTGGACCGCGCCCGTCGCCTCACCTATGGCGAACTCGCGGAAGCGGCCGCCGGGTTGGCTCGGGTCCTGCGTGACCACGGGGCCGGTCGCGGGGCGGTGGTCGCGGTCTGCCTGCCCACCGGCATCGACCTCGTCGTCGCCGAACTCGCGGTCCTGCTGGCCGGCTCCGCGTTCCTCCCCATCGACCCGGAGCACCCCGCGGCCAGGGCGAGCGCGATGGCCGCGGACGCCGGAGCCATCGCGGTGATCACCACCGAGGAACCACGCGGCCGCTTCGACGGGTTGCCGTGTGTGTCACCCGACGCCACGACGGCCGCTGCCGGTACGGCGGAGGGGCCGGACACCGGCGCCGACGACCTCGCGTACATCATGTACACCTCGGGCTCGACCGGCCTGCCCAAGGGCGTGCGCGTGCCGCACCGGGCGCTCGGCAACCTCGTGTCCTGGTACGTGGACACCTACGGCCTCACCCCCGACGACCGCGCGAGCTGCGTCTTCTCACCGGGCTTCGACGCCACCCAGCTGGAGATCTGGCCGACCCTCGTGGCCGGCGCCGCCCTGCACTTCCCGGACCGCGCCACACTGCTGCTCCCGGCCGACTACCAACGGTGGCTCGCCGAGCACGAGATGACGCTCACCACGCTCCCGGTCGCCCTGGCCACCCCGCTGCTCGGCCTCTCGTGGAGCGGTGACACCACGCTACGGCTGATGGTCACCGGCGGCGAGCGCCTGACCGTACGCCCGCGGCCGGACCTTCCCTTCCGGCTCCTCAACGTCTACGGCCCGACCGAGACCACCGTGCTCGCCACCATCGGCACGGTGGCCCCGCAGGGCACGGCCCACGGTGCCCCGGCCATCGGACGCCCCGCCGCGGGAGTCCGCGTCCAGCTGCTCGACGCCGCGCTGCGCCCGGTGCCCGTCGGCTGTGTGGCGGAGCTGTACATCGGCGGCGCGGGTGTGGCCGACGGCTACCTCGGCCTGCCCGAGGCGACCGAGGAACGCTTCCTGCCCGACCCGTTCACGGACAGACCCGGTGCGCGCATGTACCGCACGGGCGACCTGGCCCGCCTCCGCCCCGACGGGGAGATCGAGTTCATCGGCCGCGTGGACGAACAGGTGAAACTGCGTGGCCACCGCATCGAGCCCGGCGAGATCGCGGCCGCCCTGCGCCGTCACGAGCAGATCCGCGACGCCCACGTGCTGGTGCGCCAGGCGGCGTCGGGACCCCAGCTCGTCGCCTACGTGGTCCACGACACGACGGACGCGGTGGTTCCAGTGACGCCCCGGGAACTGCGCGCGTACGTCGCCGAGAGCCTGCCCGCCTACATGGTGCCGAGCTCCGTCGTCCCGCTGGCCGAACTGCCCCTCACCCTCAACGGCAAGGTCGACGTCCGCGGGCTGCCCGCACCGGACGCCGCCGCCGAGCGCCGCGCGCCCCGGGGCCCACGGCCCGGGCCCGAAGCCGCGGCGCCCGACACGCGGGCACTCACCCGGGACATCGCCGCCATCTGGTGCGACGTGCTCGGCCTGGCGCACGTCGACCCGCACGACACCTTCTTCGACCTGGGCGGCCACTCGCTGCTGCTCACCCAGGTGCACCACCGCCTGGCGGCCGACCTCGGCATCGACGTACCGCTGATGACGCTCTTCGAGTTCACCACGGTCGCCTCGCTCGCCGCGCACCTGGGCGCACCCCCGCCCGCGCCGCGGGAGCGGCAGCCCGACCCGGAGCGGACCCGGGCCACGGCCGACGAACCCATCGCGGTCGTCGGCATGGCGGGCCGCTTCCCCGGCGCCCCCGACATCGCCACGTTCTGGCGGAACCTGCGCGACGGCGTCGAGTCCATCACGCAGCTCGGGCCGGTGGAGGAAGGCGGCGAAGGCCTCACCGCCTTCGGCCTGCTGGAGGGCGCCGCCGAGTTCGACGCCGCGTTCTTCGGCTACTCCCCGCGGGAGGCCCTCCTGATCGACCCGCAGCAGCGCGTCTTCCTGGAGGTGGCGCACACCGCCCTGGAGGACGCCGGACACGTGCCGAGCCCGGACGGGCCCAGCGTCGGTGTCTTCGCGGGCGGCAGCATGACCACGTACTACTCCGTGCTGCAGTCGCAGCGGGACCGGCTGCCCTTCGCCGACGACTGGGAGTTCCGGCTGGCCGCGGGCGCCGATCACCTCACCACCCGTGCCGCCCACAAGCTGGGCCTGTCGGGGCCCGCGGTCACCGTGGCGACTGCCTGCTCCACCTCGCTGACCGCCATTCACCTGGCGGCGCAGGCCCTGAAGAACGGGGACTGCGACGTGGCCCTGGCCGGGGGAGCGGGCATCCGGCTGCCGCTGCTGCCCGTCCGGTACACCGAAGGCGGCCCGTTCGCCCGGGAGGGGCACGTGCGGTCGTTCGACGCCGACGCGTCCGGCATCGTGGGCGGCAGCGCCGCCGCCGTCGTCGTACTCAAGCGGCTCTCCGACGCCGTCGCCGCCGGCGACCACATCCACGCCGTGCTGCGCGGCTCCGCCGTCAACAACGACGCGGGCGCGAAGGTCGGCTTCACCGCACCGAGCATCGAGGGCCAGGCCAAGGTCATCCGGGCCGCCCACACGGCCGCCGGCGTCGACCCCTCGTCGATCGGCTACGTGGAGACCCACGGCACCGGCACCCCGCTCGGCGACCCCATCGAAGTCGCCGCCCTCAACCGGGCGTTCGGCACCGGCCGGACCCAGAGCCCCTGCTACATCGGCTCGGTCAAGACGAACATCGGACACACCGACGCGGCCGCCGGCGTGGTCGGCTTCATCAAGGCCGTCCTCACCGTGGAACACGGAGAGATCGCGCCCAGCCTGAACTACGAACGCCCCAACCCCCAGATCGACTTCGCCGACGGCCCCTTCGAGGTCAACACCCGGCTGCGCCCCTGGCACCGTGCCGAAGGACCGCGCCGCGCCGCTGTCACCGCTCTCGGCATCGGCGGCACGAACGCGCATGCCGTCCTTGAGCAACCGCCCGCCCGCGGCGCCGCGCCGAGTGCCCGTACACCACAGCTGATCCCGCTGTCCGCCAAGACCGAACGGGACCTCGACGAACTCACCCGAGCCACCGCCCACCGGCTCGCCGAAACCCCGGACGCACGCCTCGACGACATCGCGCTCACTTTGCAGCAGGGCCGCAGGGAGCACCCGTACCGTCGCTTCCTCGTGGCTGAGGACACCCTCGACGCGGCACGCACCCTGGCGGACACCACCGCGCGACGCCTGGTGACCTCGACCGGCACACCCGCCGAGCGTCCGGTCGCGTTCATGTTCCCCGGCCAGGGCGGCCAGCACGTCGGCATGGCCCGCGACCTGTACCGGCAGCAGCCCGCGTTCAGGCACCACCTGGACGAGGCGTGCGACGCCGCTCTCGACGGCCTCGGGCTCGACCTGCGCGCTCTGCTCTTTCCCCGTGAGGACGACACGCGGGCGCTCGCCGAGGCACGGCGCCGGATCAACACCATCACGGTCGCCCAGCCGGTCGTGTTCGCGGTCGAGTACGCCCTGGCCTGCCTGTGGCGGCACTGGGGGATCGAACCCTCCGCCGTGGTCGGACACAGCCTCGGCGCCTACGCCGCCGCCTGCGTGGCGGGGGTCTTCCCGCTCGCCGACGGCATACGGCTGGTCGCGAGGCGCGGCCAGTTGCTCCAGACCGTGGAGGCGGGCGCGATGCTCGCCGTCAAGCGGCCCGAGGAGGAGGTGACGCCGCTGCTGCCCGACTCGGTGACCGTCGGCGCGGTCAACGGCCCCGGCCAGGTGACCGTCTCCGGGCCGGAGGCCGACATCGACCTGCTGGCCACCCAACTGGCCGACAAGCAGATCGACTTCCGCAAGCTGCGGATCTCCGGTGCCGGGCACTCCCCGCTCGTCGAACCGATCCTGGAGGAGTTCCACCGGACCGTCGCCTCCGTCGAGCTGCGCGACCCCGAGATACCGTTCGTCTCGGACACGACCGGCACCTGGGTGCGGCCGGGAGAGCTGACCGACCCCGCCTACTGGACCGCACACATGCGCCGGGCCGTCCGCTTCGGCGACGCCCTGTCCACGCTTCTCGCCGAGCCGGACCGGATCCTGGTCGAGACCGGCCCCGGCATGACCCTCACCACGCTGACCCGCCAGCACCCCGACCTCACGCGGCGGCACCTCGTCACCCAGTCCCAGCCGCACCCCACCGACCCCACGTCGAGCCATGCCGTCGCTCTCGACGCCCTCGGCAGGCTCTGGCTGACGGGCGCCCGCGTCGACTGGAGCGCGGTCCAGGCGCGGCGTCCCGGACGCCGCAGGGCCAAGCTGCCCGGGCACCCGCTGCACCGGCAGCACTACCTGGTCGAACCGGTGCGGGAAGCCGGCCGCGGAGCGGGACTGCCGATGCCGCCCGAGTGGATGGGGCGCGGCGGTGCCACGGAAGCCGGCCCCGCGTCCCCGAGGACGGCCGCCGCCTCGTCACCGACCGAGCGGGACATCACGGGCGTCTTCCGGGACCTCCTGGGAGTCGACGAAGCCGACCCCACCGACAACCTGTTCGACCTCGGTGGTGACTCCATCGTCGCGGCCAGGCTCGCCGCCTGGCTCCGGGACACGTATGCCGTCCCGCTGGAGACCAAGGAGATCTTCACCAACGCGACCGTGGCCGCCCTGGCCGCGTTGGTCGACGAGCGCACGACGACAGCACCACAGGAGAACCCCCGATGAACCTCACCACCTCACCCTGGCTGGTGCGCCGCCGCAAAAGGCCCGAAGCGCCACTGCGCCTGTACTGCTTCCCGCACAGCGGCGGCTCGCCCGGTGAATACGTGCGCTGGTCCGACGCGCTGGACGACGTGGAGGTCTGGGGCATCCAGGCACCCGGCCGCGGGTCCCGCGTCACCGAGCAACCGGCCACCTCCATCGAGGAGTTCGTCGACGGACTCCTGGACACCACCGAGTTCACGGCCCCGTTCGTCTTCTTCGGGCACAGCCTCGGCGGACTCACCGCGTTCGAGACGGCCCGCGCCCTGCGCGCCGCGGGCAGGCCGATGCCCGAGCACCTCGTCCTGTCGGCCTACCCCGCACCCCACCTCGACCACCCGCGCACCCCGCTGCACACCCTCGGGGACGACGCACTCCTCGACGCCGTCGACCGGCGCTACGGAGGACTGCCCGCGGCCCTGCGGGACGACCCCGAACTGGTACGCCTGGTACTGCCCGCCTACCGCGCCGACTTCACGATCTTCGAGACGTACCGGCACGAGACCCAGCGGCCCCTCGACGTCCCGATCACCGTGCTCGGCGGGAGCGACGACATCGCCACGCCCCTGCTGCCCGAGTGGCGAAGGCACACCACCGCACGGTTCGAGCTGCGGCTCCTGCCCGGTGGCCACTTCTACCTCCGTGACCGGCCGGAGGAGTTCATGCACGAACTACGGAGAACGATATGCCCCTGAACATCCTGCGGGACATGATCCACGGCACGCTTCCCTGGGACCGGCTGTGCGCCCTGCCCGAGGCGTCCGACGCGGACCGGCGCTCGGCCGACCAGGCGGTGGCCGCACTCCAGGAGATCCTCGACGAGCACGTGGACCCGCGCGCCGTCGACGCGGGCCGCCCCCTGGACGACGCCCTGGTGCGCGCCCTCGCGGACGCCGGATTCCTGGCCATGCTCCTGCCGCGCGAGGACGGCGGCCTCGGCCTGTCCGAGCACGGCGCGTTCCGGGTCTACGAGACGGCCGCCGCCCACAGCCCGGCGGTGAGCATGATGCTGGCGGGCCACAACTCGATGGGCCCCAGCACCTATCTGCCCACGCTGCCCGATGGCCCCCTGCGGGACCTGCTGGCCCGGCACCTCGCCGAGGGCTCGCTGTCCGCCATCGCCAGCACGGAGCCGGAGGGCGCCGCCAACACCGGCCGCACCGCGGTCGCCCGCCGCAGCGCGGACGGCACCGGCCATCTGCTGAGCGGCGACAAGGTGTTCATCACCAACGGCTCACGGGCCCGGCTGCTCGCCGTCACCGCCACCATCGAGGAGAGCGGGCAGGTCGGCCTGTTCTTCGTGGAGGCGCCCGCGCCCGGCTTCGAGGTGGTCGCCGAGCACGAGTTCATGGGGCTGCACGGCGCGCCCACCGCCCACATCCGGATGACCGACGTCTTCGTGCCGGACGGCCACATGGTCTCGGCGCACGAACAGTGGCGCACCGCCTCGCCCTTCGCCGAACTGCACACGCTCGCCCGCGTCTACCTGATCAGCGCACCGTCCATGGCCCTCGCCCGGCGCAGCCTCGCCTGGGCCCGCGACTGGGTCGCCACGCGCCGCGTCGACGGCAAGGAACTCGGTTCCTACGAAGCCGTGCGGTGCATGATCGCCGCATCGGCCGCCGATGTGTACGCGATGGACAGCGCGGTGCGCTGGGCGCTCGCCCGGCAGGGCACCGAGGCCCCGCTGTGGGAACGTGACGCGCTGAAGAACATCACGTCGATGGGGGCCTGGCGGGTCACCGACCGCACGGTCTCCCTGCTCGGCGCGCAAGGCTACGAGAGCGCCCGCGGCAAGGCGGCCCGCGGGGTGCCGGACCTGCCCGCCGAACAGGCCCAGCGCGACGTGCGCGGCCTGCGCGTCGGCGGCGGCGTCGACTTCAACCTCGACCGGGTCCTGGCGGCCCGGCTGCTCGCCACGTACTACCGGGGCGAGCAGCCGGACGCGACCGGGCCCGTCACGCCCGGCGCCACGGCCCTGTCAGCCGCCAACCAGGGCCACCTCGCGCAGGTCGAGCGGGACGTGCGCCGCCTCGCCGACGCCTGCCGTGCCCTCACCGCCTCGCTGCCGCCCGCCGAGCTCCTCGCCCGCCAAGAGACGCTGATCACCGTCAACCGGATCGTCACCGAGCTGTTCAGCCAGGCGGTCGTGCTGGCCCGCACCGCGCACACCGCATCGGCCGACGCGGCGGCACCGCTGGCCCAGGACCTCGCCGACGTCCACTGCGACGCCTCCCAGGGGCGCCTGGCAGGGCTGTGGGACCGGCTCGCACGCGACGTACCGGCCGCTTATCCGCGCCTGGCGCAGGCCTGGATGGACGGCGAGAGCGCCGGCCTGCTCCACATCTGACGCGCCCCCTCTCCCTACACACGAAGGACGACAGGAACACCATGACGACCCTCACCGAGACGGTGCAGGCCGCGGGCACGGGCGACGACCTGGAGCGGTGCCCGCTCCCCGACACCTACCGCGCCGCGCACATCCGCGCGCAGGACACCGAGATGTTCACCGGCGTGCAGGACAAGGACGTCCGCAAGTCGCTGCACGTCGGTTCGGTGCCGATGCCCGAGATCGCCCCGGACGAGGTGCTGATCGCGGTCATGGCCAGCGCCATCAACTACAACACCGTCTGGTCGGCCATGTTCGAGCCGCTGCCGACCTTCGGTTTCCTCAAGCACCTCGCCGCACAGGGCGGGTGGCACGCCCGGCACGACCAGCCGCACCACGTCCTCGGCTCCGACGCGTCCGGCGTCGTCGTACGCGTCGGCTCCGCCGTGCAGCACTGGAAGCCCGGCGACCACGTGGTCGTGGCCACCGCCCACATCAACGACCAGGAACCGGCCAGCCACGCCGACGGCATGATGGGCGAGGACCAGCGCGCCTGGGGCTTCGAGACCAACTTCGGCGGGCTCGCCGACTACGCGGTGGCCCGCGCCAGCCAACTCCTGCCCAAGCCCGCCCACTTGTCGTGGGAGGAGGCGGCCTGCAACCCGCTGTGCGCGGGCACCGCCTACCGCATGCTCGTCAGTGACCGCGGCGCCCGCATGAAGCAGGGCGACACCGTGCTGATCTGGGGCGCGAGCGGCGGCCTCGGCAGCTACGCCCTGCAGTTCGTACGCAACGGAGGCGGCACCGCCATCGGTGTCGTCAGCTCCCCGGAGAAGGCGGCGACCGTCCGCGAGCTGGGCTGCGACGTCGTCATCGACCGCACCGAGATCGAGCAGGGCGATCCGGGCAGCCTCCAGCGGCCCGACGGCTGGAAGCGCCTGGGCAAGGCCATCCGCAAGGCCGTGGGCGAGGACCCTCACATCGTCTTCGAACACGTCGGCAAGGCCACCTTCGCGGCATCCGTGTTCCTCGCCCGGCGCGGCGGCACCGTGGTCACCTGCGGGTCGAGCACCGGCTACCAGCACCAGTTCGACAACCGCTACCTGTGGATGAAGCTCAAGCGCATCATCGGCAGCCACGGCGCCAACCTCCAGGAACAGTGGGAGACCAACCGCCTCATCTCCAACGGCCGCATCGTGCCGGCCCTTTCGGCCGTGTACAGCCTCGACGACGCCGCCGAGGCGGCACGCAGCGTCCAGACCAACCAGCACATCGGCAAGGTCGGCGTGCTCTGCCTGGCTCCCGGGCCCGGCCTCGGCATCACGGACCCGGCGGCCCGTGAACGCATCGGCACCGACCGCATCGAGCTGTTCCGCAACGCCGCCGGAGGTGGCCGCTGATGCACGCGATCCGCGAGGCGATCCTCGCGACCGGGGAGACGGGCCCGCTGACCCCCCGCGAAGCGGCACACCTTCCGCTGCCGGAGTCGTACCGCGCCGCGGTGCTGCGCCGCGAAGACACCGAGATGTTCGCGGGGATGCCCAGCGCGGAGAAGGACCCGCGCAAGTCCGTGCACATCCAGGACGTACCGGTGCCCGAACTCGGCCCCGGTGAGGCCCTGGTGGCCGTCATGGCGTCCTCGGTGAACTACAACACCGTATGGTCGTCGATCTTCGAGCCGCTGCCGACGTTCGCGTTCTTGGAGCGCTATGGCCGGCTCAGCGAGCTGAGCAGGCGCCATGACCTGCCGTACCACATCATCGGCTCGGACCTGGCGGGCGTCGTGCTGCGCACCGGCGCCGGTGTGAACTCCTGGAAGCCCGGTGACGAGGTCGTCGCGCACTGTCTGAGCGTGGAGCTGGAGTCCTCGGACGGCCACAACGACACGATGCTCGACCCCGAGCAGCGCATCTGGGGTTTCGAGACCAACTTCGGCGGTCTGGCGGAGATCGCGCTCGTCAAGTCCAACCAGCTGATGCCGAAGCCCGACCACCTGAGCTGGGAGGAGGCCGCCTCGCCGGGCCTGGTGAACTCCACCGCCTACCGCCAGCTCGTCTCCCGCAACGGCGCCGGCATGAAGCAGGGCGACAACGTCCTGATCTGGGGCGCCAGCGGCGGACTCGGGTCGTACGCCACGCAGTTCGCGCTGGCGGGCGGCGCCAACCCCATCTGCGTGGTCTCCAGCCCCCAAAAGGCGGAGATCTGCGGCGCGATGGGCGCCGAGGCGATCATCGACCGCAACGCCGAGGGCTACAAGTTCTGGAAGGACGAGCGCACCCAGGACCCCAAGGAGTGGAAGCGCTTCGGCAAGCGCATCCGTGAGCTGACCGGCGGCGAGGACATCGACATCGTCTTCGAGCACCCCGGCCGCGAGACCTTCGGCGCGAGCGTGTACGTCACCCGCAAGGGCGGCACCATCACCACCTGCGCATCGACCTCGGGCTACATGCACGAGTACGACAACCGCTACCTGTGGATGTCCCTGAAGCGGATCATCGGCTCCCACTTCGCCAACTACCGCGAGGCGTGGGAGGCCAACCGCCTCATCGCCAAGGGCAAGATCCACCCGACGCTCTCGAAGGTGTACTCGCTTGAGGACACCGGCCAGGCCGCCTACGACGTCCACCGCAACCTCCACCAGGGCAAGGTCGGCGTCCTCGCCCTCGCCCCCCAGGAGGGCCTCGGCGTCCGCGACCCGGAGAAGCGGGCCCGGCACATCGACGCCATCAACCGCTTCCGTATCGGAGGGGACCAGTGAACTCAGCCATGACCGCGGACTCATCGGTCACGCCCGACGTCTGGTTCTCCTGGAACGACGTCGACGTCGAAGCCGACCCCGCCGAGGAGGCGGCTCTCGCGCCCACGGGCCTGCTCTTCGACGAGACGCTGCGCGACGGGCTCCAGGCCCCGAACGTCACCAACCCCCGACTCGCGCAGAAACTGCGGATCGTCGACCACATGGTCCGCTGCGGGATCCGCGCCGCCGACCTGGGCTTCCCCGGATCCGACCCGGCCGCCGCCAGGGAGTGCCTGGAGATCGCCCGGCACGTCGCCGACCGGCGCCACCCGCTGGCCATCGGATACGCGGGCCGCACGCACCCCGCGGACATCCACGCCATCTGCGAGATCGCCCAGCAGGCCCAACTGCCGGTGGACGCCTACGTGTTCATCGGCGTCAGCCCCATCCGGCAGTACGTCGAGGAGTGGGACGTCACCTCCATCGAGCGGACGATCCGCGCGGCGGTGCGCTCCTGCGACCGCGAGGGTGTCACCTTCGTCCTCGTCCTTGAGGACACGGTCCGGTGCACACCCGAGGTGCTGAGCCGCGTCTACGACGTGGCCATCGACACCGGGGTGGGGCGGCTGTGCCTGTGCGACACCGTGGGCGCCGCGGTGCCCGGCGGCACCGCGGCCCTGATCCGCTGGACCCGCCGCTACTTCGCCGGGCGCGGTCACGCCATGGCCCTCGAATGGCACGGACACAACGACCGGGGCCTGGCGCTCGCCAACTCGCTGACCGCGCTCTCCCTCGGCTGCGCCCGCGTGCACGGCACGATCCTGGGCGTCGGCGAGCGCACCGGGAACGCGTCCCTGGACCAGCTCGTCCTCAACCGCGCCCTCGACGGCGCCGCGGGGTACGACCTCATGGCGCTGCGCGAGTACGCCGAGTACGCCGAGGAGGTGCTCGGCGTGCCGATCCCGCAGAACCATCCGGCGCTGGGCGCGGACGTCTTCAAGACCAGCGCCGGCGTGCACGCCTCCGCGATCCTCAAGGCCCACGAGAAGGGCGACACGCTGCTCAAGGACGCCGTGTACTCCAGCGTCCCCGCCGCCCTGTTCGGACGCGAGCAGGACGTCCTCGTCGACGAGGCGTCCGGCGCCAACAACGTCCGGTACTGGCTGACCACCCACGGCTTTGACAGCGGCGACGACGCGGTGGTCAAAGCCGTCCTCGAAAAGGCCAAGGCCGGACGCGGCCCGCTCACCGACGCACAGATAAGGCAGATCATTGCGACAGCACCTTGAGACGACGGGCGCCGGGCGTCGGCGCACGATCGCGCCGCACGGCAACGTCCTCGTCCTGACCGAGGACCCCGGTACGGTCGCCGCCCAGCTGACCGGTGCCTGCGACCGCACCCCGGCCCAGCTCCTCGAGGAGCCGCTGCGCGCCAACATCTCGACCGACGAGATCATCCCGGGCTGGTGCTGCTACTGGTACGACGAGAAACTCGGCGACTACGCGTACCTCGGGCTCAGGGACAGGCAGTTCGGCGAGGGCGCGGTGAAGAAGTTCGCGCCGAGGATCATCGTCAGTGGTGAGGCGAAGGGCTGTGGATCCTCCCGTGAGCACGCCGTCTACGCCGAGAAGTACGCGGGCGTCGAACTCGTCTTCGCCCGCTCCTTCGAGCGCATCTACCAGCAGAACTGCCGCAACGTAGGCATCCTCACCTGCGACGACTTCACCCTCCTCGACGCCTTGCTGGCCGGTGAGGAACTGCCGCTCGAAGCCTTCACGCGGCGTGCCACCGCCGTGGAACGGTCCATCATCGACCTGGGCGGCCTGTTCGGCTTCAACCGCGCTTCACGGGACGGGACGGGCACCCGGGTCGAGGCCGCCTTCGACGGCGCGCGCCCCCGCAACATCGTGGAGAAGATCATCGAGGGCCGGCTCGCCCCGCGCAACGCGCTGCCCGAGGGCGCGAGCGTGCGCGTGGGGCAGTCCTACTTCCTGACCGCCGACGTGCGGTTCTCCCACGAGTACGTGACCCCCATGGCCGCGGGCATGTTCCGGCAGCAGTTCGGCCCCGAAGCGGGCCTCGACGACCCCGACAGCTGCTACTTCTTCCAGGACCACCTCTCCCTGGCCTCCCAGGTCCTCGGACAGCGGCCGAAGGGTCCCGAGCTGATCGAGCGCGTGGAGAACCTGGGCCGCCGACAGGAGGCGTTCGCCGCGCTGAACGGCGGACACTTCATCGGCCCCGCCGACACCGGCGGCAGCCGGGCCATCTGCCACAACTACATCGTCGAGAACGTCGCGGAACCCGGTCAGGTCGTCATCGGCACCGACAGCCACACCTGCACGGCCGGTGCCGTGGGCGCCCTCGCGTTCGGCGTCGGCGCCACCGACATCGCCAACTCCTGGTACAACCGCGAGATCCTGGTGAAGGTCCCGGACGTCATCCGGGTCGACCTCCGCGGCGACCTGCGGCCAGGAGTGTGTGCCAAGGACGTCATGCTCGCCCTCCTCGCCCACCCACGCATCGAGGGCAGCCGGACGCTGGGCAAGGTGCTGCTGTTCGACGGGCCCGGCGCGCGCTCCCTGAACATGGACGAGCGGGCGACCCTGTGCAACATGGCCGTCGAAGCGGGCGCCATGACCGCGCTGTTCGAACCGGACGAGATCACGGACGCGCATCTCGCGCGACGGGGCGGCGGCAGCGGGCCGGAGCACCCGCGGTCGGACGACGGCGCCGGCTGCGCGGCCACGCTCGCGCTCGCCCTGGACACGATCGAGCCGATGGTGGCCCTGCCCGGTGACCCGCGCAACGCCGTGCCCCTGGCCTCGGTCCGCGAACACATCAGGGTCGACAAGGTGTACGGCGGCTCGTGCACCGGCGGCAAGGCCTACGACATGGACATGTACGCCAGCGTCTTCGAGCGGGCCCGCGAGCGCGGCGTCCGCGTGCCGGAAGGCGTGCAGGCCTTCATCCAGGTCGGCAGCGAGAGCGTCATGGAGTACGCCCGCGAGCGGGGCTACGTCGAGCTCTTCGAGGAGGTCGGCGTGCGGGTCCTGCCGCCGTCCTGCGGTGCCTGCATCAACGCGGGCCCCGGAGTCTCCGTGCGCCCGGACGAGGTCACCGTCAGCGCGCAGAACCGCAACTTCCCCGGCCGTTCAGGACCGGGCCAGGTGTACCTGGCCTCCCCGTACGTCGTGGCGGCCACCGCCGTCGCCGGCCGCCTCACCCGCGTGGAGGACATGTTCACGGCGCGGGAGAGCGCATGAGGATCGCGATCGTCCCCGGCGACGGCATCGGCAAGGAAGTCGTCCCCGCCACGCTGCCCGCCCTCACCTGGCTCAGCGACGCCTTCGGGCTCGGTCTCACCTACGACGTCCTGGACTGGGGCGCCGACCGCTGGCTGGCCGAGGGCACCGGCCTGCCCGACGGCGCCATCGACCTCCTCAGGAAGGAGTACGCGGCCGTGCTCCTGGGCGCCCTCGGCGACCCGCGGATCCCGGACATGGCGCACGGCCGGGAGATCCTCCTCGGCCTGCGCACCGGCCTCGACCTGTACGTCAACCACCGCCCGCTGGACCTCGGCCACGGCACCGTCGACCTCTACCGCGAGAACACCCAGGGCCTGTACAGCCAGGTCGGCGGCGCTGTCAGCGGCCAAGGACGGATCACGGTCGCCATGGACGAGTGCGTCTACACCCGGGACACGGTCGAGCGTTTCGTACGCAACTGCCTGCTCCACCTGCGGGCGGCGGGGCGGCGCAAGGTGACGCTCGTCCACAAGGCGAACGCCGTGCCGCACACCGGGCGACTGTGGCAGGAGGTGTTCCGTGCCGAACTCGCCCGCGTCCCGGAGCTGACCGGGTCCGAGGAGTACGTCGACGCGTTCTGCTACCACCTGGTGCGCGATGCCTCCGCCTACGAGGGTGTCCTCGCCCCGAACATGTTCGGCGACATCATCAGCGACATCGGCGCCGCCCTGATGGGCGGGCTGGGCCTCGCCTGCAGCGCCAGCGTCTGCCCGGAGACGGGCTTCGCGCTGTTCGAGCCGGTGCACGGCAGCGCGCCCGACATCGCGGGCCAAGGCATCGCGAACCCGTATGCCACCGCGATGTGCCTGGCCATGCTCCTCGGCCACCTCGGCCACGCCGACGCGGCCACGCTGCTGCGCGACTGTGTCCTGGAGGCCGGGCACACCAACGCGGCGACCCCCGACCTCGGAGGCACGGGCACCACGGACGGCTTCATGTCCGCGGTGCTCGCCCTCATGGACAAGCGACAGGACTGACCCATGACCACTGACCCCGATCACGTCCGCACGGGCGACGAGGCACTGCCTCTGCCCGAACTGCTGCGGCTGCGCGCCCGACTGCGACCCGACGACACCGCCTATGTGTTCCTGCACAACGGCGAGGACCCGCAGGACCACCTGACCTACGCGGAGCTCGACGCCGCGGCGGACGTGCGGGCCGGGCTCCTCACCGCCCGGGGGCTCGGCGGGCGGCGCGCGGTGCTCATGTACCCGTCGGGCCTGGAATTCGTCCGTACGCTCCTGGGATGCATGCGGGCCAAGGTCGCGGCGGCGCCCGTCCAGGCGCCGCGCCGGCTGAAGGACGTGGAGCGCATCCGCCGCGTGGCCCGCGACGCGGGCACCACGACCGTGCTCACCGAGACGTCGGTCCTGCGCGAGCTGGAGGATCGGTTCGGGGACCTGGAGGAACTGCTCGGCCTCACCGTTCTCGACACGGACGCGCTCGCGGTGGCGGAAGCCGGGGCGGCCGCGGCCGCGGTGCCGGATTCCGCACCCGGCCTGGACGACATCGCGCTGCTCCAGTACACGTCGGGCTCCACCGGCGACCCCAAGGGCGTCATCGTCACCCACGCCAACTTTCTCGCCAACGCAGCCGAGACCGACGCCCTGTGGCCCTGCGCGCCCGATGGCACCGTCGTGAACTGGCTCCCCCTCTTCCACGACATGGGCATGCTGTTCGGGGTGGTGATGCCGCTGTGGGCGGGCATCCCCTCGTATCTGATGGCACCCGCCGCCTTCATCCGCCGGCCCGCCCGCTGGCTGGAGGCGATCGCCCGGTTCCGCGGCACTCACGCCGCGGCGCCCAGCTTCGCGTACGAACTCTGTGCGCGGGAGGCGGCCGAGGGCAGGACCGGCCAGGTCGGCGACCTCTCTTCGTGGCGCGTCGCGGCCAACGGCGCGGAACCCGTGCGCTGGCACGTGATCCGGGAGTTCACCGAGGCGTTCGCCCCGCACGGTTTCGCGCCCCGCGCCATGTGCCCGGGCTACGGGCTCGCCGAGAACACGCTCAAGGCCACCGGCGGTGACCAGGAACGCGAGCCGACCTCGGTGTGGCTGTCCGGGGCGGCGCTGCGCGAAGGGCGCGTGGAGACCGTCGGCGTGCGGGAGCCCGGAGCGGTCCCCATCACCAGCAGCGGCCGCACCGTGCCCGGCACCGAGGTGCGGATCGTGGACCCCGGCACGTCGCGCGCCTGCGTCCCGGACACCATCGGCGAGATCTGGATCAGCGGGCCCTGTGTGGCCGCGGGCTACTGGGGGCGCCCCGAGGCCACCGAGGAAACCTTCCGCGCCCGGGTGAGGAACGCGGACGGGAGCCTCGAGGACGAGCGGACCTACCTGCGCACCGGGGACATCGGCTTCCTGCACGCGGGCGAACTCCACGTCGCCGGCCGGCTCAAGGACCTCATCATCCACCAGGGCCGCAACTACTACCCCCAGGACATCGAACTCACCGCCGAGGGGTCGGCGGAGGGCCTGCACCCCAACTGCGCCGCCGCCTTCGCCGTCGAGGACCTCGGCAAGGAGCGGCTCGTGATCGTCGTCGAGGCCGACGGCCGTGCCGTGCGCGCCCACGGCACACAGGGCCTGCGCGAACGTATCGCCCGTGCGATCCACGAACACCACCGGCTGAGATTCGACGCGGTCGTCCTGGTGCGCAGGGGAGCGATACCGAAGACCTCCAGCGGCAAGGTGCAACGTCGCGCCTGCCGCACGCTCTACGAGAACGGTGACCTGCCCGACCTCGCCGCACCATCGGCGGTCCGCTCATGAGCGGCCTCGGCGCGCACACCGGTACGGCGGGCTCGCGCATCCTGGGGCTCGGCGCCTACCGGCCCGCCCGCGTCGTGGACAACGAAGAGGTGTGCGCCCGCCTCGACTCCGACGACGCCTGGATCCGCCGCCGCTCCGGCATCGTCACCCGACGGTTCGCGGGGCCGCAGGAGACGGTCATCTCCATGGGGGCGGCGGCCGCCGCCAAGGCCCTGGCGGACGCGGGGACTTCTCCCGCGGAGGTCGACCTCGTCCTCCTGGCCACCATGTCCCACCTGGAGCAGTCGCCCCCGGCCGCTCCCCGGATCGCGCACGCGGTGGACGCCGAAGGGGCGGCGGCCGTGGACATCGGCGCGGCCTGCGCCGGGTTCTGCCACGCCTTGGCGCTGGCCGACGCCGCCGTACGCTCCGGCACTGCCCGCCGGGTCGTGGTCATCGGCTCCGAGCGGATGAGCGACCTCATCGACCCGACCGACCGGTCCACGGCGTTCCTCTTCGGGGACGGGGCGGGAGCGGTCGTCGTCGGCCCGGGAGCCGAGCCGGAGATCGGGCCGACGGTCTGGGGCGCCGACGGAAGGGGGGACCGGCTCATCGCGCACGAGCACAGCTGGCTGAACGCCCGGCGGGAAGCCGGGGCGTGGCCCGTGATGCGGATGGCGGGGCCCGAGGTCTTCCGCTGGGCCACGCGCGTGGTGCCGGACATCGGCCGAAAGGCCCTGGCGGCGGCGGGAGTCGAGGCGGCCGACCTCGGCGCGTTCGTCCCGCACCAGGCGAACGCCCGCATCGTGGACTCGGCGGCCAGAGCACTGGGCGTCGGGGAACGCACCGCCGTGGCGCGGGACATCGTGGAGATGGGCAACACCTCGGCCGCCTCCGTCCCGCTCGCCATGGAAGCGCTGCGCGCCCGGGGGGAGGCGAGGCCGGGGGACACCGCGCTCCTGGTCGGTTTCGGGGCGGGCCTCTCCTATGCGGCGCAGGTGGTCAGGATTCCCTCATGAGAAGTTCAAGATTCCGTAATGTGGAAAAGTAATTCCGAAAACGCTTGCGTCTCGCGCGCGAGGAGACATAGCGTGCGGCGTCATGTTGTCTCCCAGTGGCGGTTCGTTCCCCTTCTTCTGCCTGGTGGTGACGGGAGTTGCGGTCGCGGCGTGGGCGCTGTCCCGGCTGCGGGACCCCGGCGAACTGCCGCACCCCGCCGGCTGGACCCTGGCCCGGCGCGACGTGGGCCTCGGCGGGACGGCCGTGCTGCTCGGCGGCACCGTGTACACCGCCTACACGGTCATCGCGGTACCCGGACTGACCTACGCCACCGGCGGGTTCGGGCTCTACGCCCTCACCTACACCCTGCTCCTCACACCCGCGGCACTGATCGTGCTGCCGCGCCTGCACAAGGCGGCGCGGCGGCACGGCCTCGTGACGGCCGCCGACCTCGCCCTCGCCCGGCACGGCTCGCACGCCCTGTCCCTCGCCGTGGTCATCTCCGGGCTGCTGGCCACCATGCCCTACCTGGCACTCCAAGTCATCGGCCTCGGCGCCGCGTTGAGAGGCATGGGCATCGACCCCACCAGCCCCCGCGTGATCCCCGGCCTCCTGCTCGTCTTCACCCTGCTGACCGCGGGCTTCCTGCCACGCGGCCTGCGGGTGTGCGTACGCGTCGCCGCGTTCAAGGCGGTCCTCATGGCCACCCTGCTGACGGTCGCCCTGATACTGCTTCTGCGCCACGGCACGGGCGGCGGCTGGGTGTTCGACGAGGCGGGGCAGCGCCTGGCCGCGCGCGGCATGAGCCTGGCACCGCCCGCGGGCACCGGCACCGCCTACATCACCCTCGCGCTCGGCAGCGTCCTCGCCCAGCTGATGTACCCCCAGGTCCTCACCGTCGCCCTGGCCGCCCGCTGCACGGACACGCTCAGACGGGCCACCCTCGCCCTGCCGCTGTGGACGATCGCCCTGGGCGTCTTCGCCTACCTCGGCTTCGCGGCGCTCGCGTACGGCATCGAGACCCCGGCGGGCCACGCCGAACTGGCCGCCCCCGCGCTGCTGCGCCGACTGGCCGCCCCCTGGCTCGCCGGCCTGCTCCTGGGCGGCCTCGCCGTCGCCGCCCTGCTGCCCGCCGCGGTCATGGCCATCGGCATGGCAACGCTGGTGGCCCGCAACCTCTACACCGAGTACTTCAACCCGACGGCCACCCCCAAGCACGAGGTCCGCATCGCCCGCTTCGCCGCCCCCGTCATCATCTCCGGCGCCCTCGTCTTCTCCTTTCTGCTACAGCCCCAGGACGCGGTCAACCTCCATCTCCTGGGCGGCGTATGGATCATCCAGACGGTCCCCGCGGTCGGCTGCGCGCTGTACACGCGCTGGTTCCACCACCGCGCACTGCTCGTGGGCTGGGCCATCGGCATGACCACCGGCACGGCACTGACCGTCGCCCACGGCTTCGACTCCGTCGTCACCCTGGAGTTCGGACACACACACCTGTCGTTCTACGTCGCCTTCGCCGCGCTCGTCCTCAACCTCATCGCGGCCGCGCTGCTCACCCCGCTGCTCGACCGCGCCGGGGTCATGCGTGGCCCCGACACGTTCGCGGCACGCGGCGGCCTGCCCCGGCGGGGCTCTCGCTTCGCCTTCCGCGTCGACTGAACGCACCGGCCCCCGTGGCCTTCCCGCCGATCCGAGCCGTACTGAACAGGAGTTGCAGGATGAAGCCCTTCAGCAGTCCGAGCCATGCCGGGCGCGGCGGGCGCGGCGGGCGCGACGGAGAAGGGGAGGGAGATGAGCGGCCCACCGACATCACGGACATGCCGCGGAACACGTACACACCAGGACACGGCCTCAGCCCCGTCATGGACATGCGCAACGCAGACCGGGACGCCGCGGTGGCAGCCCTCTTCGAGGCCCATCACACCGGCCTGCTGCGCCTGGCAGTCCTGCTGGGCGCCGGAGCCGACGCCGAGGACATCGTGGCGGAGGCGTTCTACCAGCTCCAGCGCCGCTGGGGAAAGGTACGCGACAAAGGGGCCGCGCTCGGCTACCTCCGCGGCGTGATCCTCAACCTGGCCCGCATGCGCCTACGCCATCTCCGCGTGGTCCGCCGCCACGCCCGGTGGAACCTGGAGGCCACCGAGGACTCGGCCGAACAGCACGCACTGCTGCGCGAGGAGCACCGGCACGTGGTGCGTGCCCTGCGCACGCTGCCCGCCCGGCAGCACCAGGTACTGGTCCTGCGATACTGGCTGGACCTCAGTGAGGCGGAGATCGCCCGGACCATGGGCATCTCCCAAGGAGCCGTGAAATCCCACGCGTCCAGGGGCATGGCGAAACTCAGCCGCATCTTGAAGGGAGCCGACGGATGAGCGGGGGCACCGAAGAACAGCTGCGATCCGCCCTCGCCGGGCTCGCCAACACGGTCCACGACGCGCCGGACGCCTACCAACGGGCCCAGCGGCAGTGGCGCCGCAGGGACATGAAGCGCCGCGCGATCACGGTAGCGATCGTCCTGGCCGTGGTCGTCGTCGCCTGCGGCATAGGCATCTGGGCCCTCTCCGGAGCCTCACCCGGGCAGCACGTCATCTTCAACGGCAACGGCAACGGCAATGGCGGGGGCGCGGCGGGAGATACGAGCGTCTACCCGCCGGGAGCCCCTTGAGGCACTGCCGCAGCACCAGATCCATACGTGGGCGGCGTGGTGCGCGACGGGCGGAAGGCACCTGGAGGCTTACGCTTGTGCGGGCGCCGACCGTGCTCCCGGGTGCTCCCCTCGCGCGAGGAGAGGTCAGGCGATGGACGAGGACACGTATGGGGCGGCGGCCCGCCGGGTGCGGCTGCTGCTCATGTCGGATACGCATGTGCCGCTGCGGGCCAGGCGACTCCCTGACGAACTGCTGCGCGCGGCAGACGAGGCCGATGTCGTCATCCACGCCGGGGACTGGGTCGATGTCGCGACCCTGGACCTCCTGGAGGGACGCGCACGGCGCCTGGTCGCCGTGTTCGGCAACAACGACGGCGCCGAACTGCGTGCGAGGCTGCCGGAGACGGCCCGTGTCGAGCTGGGCGGCCTGCGGTTCGGTGTCGTCCACGAGACAGGGGCGGCCCGCGGCCGGGAGGCGCGCTGCGCCGCGCGCTTCCCGGACCTCGACGTCCTGGTCTTCGGCCACAGCCACATCCCCTGGGACACCGAGGCGCCCGGCGGACTGCGCCTGCTGAACCCGGGATCACCGACGGACCGCAGGCGACAGCCGTACCGCACGTACATGACGTGTGTGGTGACGGACGGGTCCCTCGGCGAGGTCGTGCTGCACCGCCTACCGATGCGCTGACCGCCCACATCCAGCGCCACGCCGGCGCCCTGCACAAGAACGACGGCCACGGCACCCCAGCCGAACCCCGAAGTGCAGATCCTCGGTCCCGACCTGCACGCCTGCTTCGACGAGGATCCCAAGCAGGCAAGTGCTGCGCGCCGAAGGGTTCTTGCGTGGGCAGCCGACAATCGGGCGCTTGTCCTGCCGGCTCACATCCCCGGCAATGTTGCCGCCGAGGTCAAGAGGGAACGGGAGCCGGTTCTCGATCAAGGAGTGGGCGCCGTTCGGCAGCTGATCCGGTGGTCGGCGGCAGGCGACTCGACCCCATGTGTCGAAAGACGCCGCCCGAGGCCGGGCGCGACCCGGTCAGCTGTCGATTGTGCGTTCGTCGCTGCGCTGATTGGCGCGGTCCACCTCGGCCATGTGCTCCTCGGCCCATTCCCGGATCCTGGCCAATGGTTCTTCGAGTGTCAGGCCGAGTGGGGTGAGCCGGTAGTACACACGGGGTGGCACTGACGCTTCCACCCGACGGTCGACCAGGCCGTCGCGGGTCAAACCCCGAAGGGTGACCGAGAGCATCTTCTGCGAGACGCCAGGCATCCTGCGCTGCAGTTGCGCGAAGCGCACCTCCTCGGGGGATGCCTCCGCCAACACCTTGATGACCATGGACGTCCACTTGGTGCCGATCCGGTCGAGCAGACGGCGGGTGGGGCACTGCGGATCGAACAGATCGCCGCGGTGCTCCCGCGTGGAGCGCTGTGTCGGGGAGGTCACCTGGAGCTCACCACCTGTGGCAGAAGTGCGGTCTTGGGCCCCGCAGCGTAGTTGCCTATCGTTTGGTTGTCACCTTTCGTAACCACAAGGAGTTGCTGTGCCCGACGCCCCCCGCGTGTCCAGCCGTCCCCCCTCCGGTGTCCAGCTCCGGCGGGTCGCGGTCAACGGCGTTCGCCTCAACGTCGCTGTCGCCGGCGAAGGACCGGCGGTGCTGCTGCTCCACGGATTCCCGCACACGTGGCGAGTGTGGACCGACGTCCTGGACAGCCTCGCGGCGCGGCATCGGGTGATCGCTCCGGACCTGAGAGGAACGGGCGCGAGCACGCGTGCACCGGAGGGTTACGACGCGGGCACGCTCGCTACCGACGCGGAAGGACTCCTCGACGCGCTGGGGGAGACCTCGGCGGCTGTGGTCGGCATAGACGCCGGTACCCCGGCGGCCTTCCTTCTCGCCATGCGTCGTCCCGGCCTCGTACGGCGACTCGTGCTCATGGAGTCGCTTCTGGGCAGACTGCCGGGGGCGGAGGAGTTCCTTCGCCAGGGGGCACCATGGTGGTTCGGCTTCCACTCGGTGCCCGGCCTCGCGGAGACCGTCCTGACCGGGCACGAAGACCGCTACATCGGTTGGTTCCTCGACGCGGGCACTCTGGGAGAGGGGATGGATCCCGGCATCCGAAACGCCTTTGTCCGCGCGTACACCGGGGCCGAGGCCCTGCGCTGCGCCTGCGCCTTCTACCGCGCACTGCCCACGAGCGCCGAACAGATCGCGCAGGTCGCCGCCAACGGGCGGTTGACCATGCCCACCATGGCCATCGGTGCCCACCCCGTCGGCAGAACCCTTGAACAACAGCTGCGCGCGATCACCGATGATCTCGTCGGCCACATCATCGAGGACTGCGGCCACATCATCCCGCTGCACCGCCCTCAAGAGCTTCTCGGTCTGCTCAAACCGTTCCTCGCCTCGGCAGGGACAGCCATCGAGCCTCACGCGACCACCTGTGACACCCTCCGGGGACGGTGAAGGGAGCAGCAGCCGCGGTCACGCGACGACGTTGGTCCGGCGATGAGCAGGCCGGCGACCGTCCCGGTCCAGTTGGGGCGCGCTGCGTGACCTGTCCACCATCGTGCCGTCGACGACAGGACATCCACCCGCCGTACCTGCATCGGCCCCTTGGCCAGGACGGACGGCCACTCCCTGCCTCGACGGCTCCGACGGGAGGCGGGAGACAGGGAGGCCGGCGGTGCCGAACAGTGGGTTCAGGGGGTCAGCAGGTGGAGTTGGTCTGGGTGAGCAGGCCCATCCGCCAGGGCAGGCGGAGGTAATCCCCTCCGGCGGCTGGGTCCATGCCCTGGTAGACGTACTGCAATCGGCACGGATCGATGGTGAGGGTCTGGTCGTTGCCCGCGCGGATCAGCTCGCCGTGACTGATGTCCTGTGTCCACGCGCCGCCGGGGAAGGTGACGTTGGCGCGGCCGGCGAAGGGTTCGTTCTCCGTGGCGGCGAGTGGCTTCCAGCTGCCGGTGAGGCCGGTGGAGGTGAAGGAGCGGAAGTAGCGCCGGCCGGTGGAGCCGATGGCTTCCTGGAGGAGCAGGTACTGGTTCTGGCCCGCGACCTTGTAGACGTTGGTCGCCTCGAAGAGGTTGAACTTGGTGTCAGTGAGCACGATTTGCGTGTTCCCGAAGCCGTTCGGGAAGTTGGCCAGGCTGGTCTGGGCGCGGTAGATATGGCCGTTGTCGTCGCTGAAGAACAGGTGGCAGTCGGCCGTGTCGCAGATGACCCAGAAGTCGATCCAGGTGCCGTCGCCCTTGTTCTGGGTGACGATGGGCGGCTCCTGCGAGATGAAGGTGCGCGGCGCGGACCACGAGCGCGGGTTGGCCGGGTCGGTGCTGGTGGAGTAGGTGGGCGGACCTGTCTGGTAGACCATGTACCAGAGCTTCTGCGGCGCGAAGTAGAACACCTGGGGCGCGGCCCGGTAGCCGGGTCCCATGGGCGAGCTGTCGAGGTAGGTGTGTGGTGCGGAGGACGCCTTGGACCAGTCGTCGAAGTTGAACTGCACCAGACCCCAGCCGGCGGGGCTGGCGGTCGTCGCGTAGGTCAGCCACTGGTTGTTGTGGCGGACGACGGAGAAGTCCTTGATCGCCAGTGCCTGCGGGTGCTGGGCGTCCGGCTTGGGACCGGCCAGGACACCACTGGAGGACCACCGGAACGTCGACGGCAGCGCGCCGCCCGAACCGGAACCGACCCGGACCAGTCGCCACTGCTGGTTGGTTCCGCCCCAGTCGGTGTACTGGACGACCTTGGCGCCGTCCGTGGTGGACGCGCCCTGCACCTCGACGGCCTTGCCGCTGTTGCGGTTGATCAGCCGGATGTGGCCGTCCGGCGAGTCTGCCAGCCGGAACTGCTGGTTGGCGCCGTTGAGGTCACTCCACTGCACGATGCCCGCGCCATCGGCGGTGGAGTGGTTGAGGACGTCCAGCGCCTTGCCCGAGTGCTGCGCCCGCAGCCGGTAGTGGCCGCCACCCGAGTCCACGAACTGGAAGCGCTGGTTGGTGCTGTCGGTGCGGGTCCACTGCTGGAGCGGCGCGCCGTTTCCGGTGTCCGCGCCGGAGACGTCGAGGGCCTTGCCGCTGGCCCGGTTGACCAGCGCGTACCACGCGTTGGGATCCACGGTGGCCGCCTGCGCCGGTCCCGCGGTACCGATGTCGGTCAGGAGCACCGCCAGTAAGGCGGTCACCACGGCGAGCAGTGTTGCCCGTCTGCTGCGCCCTCGCCTGCGCTTAGGTGTCATGGGCGTGCCAGTCATCTGCTGTCCGTCCTCTACTGAATGTCGTCCGGGTGAGGGGGAGCGCTCCCATTGTTCGAGATATGGAACAACGGCCGGTAGGTCGGAGGTCTGAAGGGGCACGGTATTGACGCCCACGACTGCCGTCAACGGGTCCGGAGGGCACGGGTGTTCATGGAAGTCGTCGGGTACCGCCCGCGCATCAGCAACCGGCAGGAGTGGTCGAGACGTGAGCGTCTCCTCTGCGGAGTGAGACACGGCCCGCTGGACTACCAGTCCCGTGCGTACGTCTCGCCGCACATCGGCGCCCTGCCGGCGACCCGCACCGCTGTCGAACCGCAGGCCACCAGGAGTGCACCGGGCAACGGCGGCACGTGTGCGCGCTCGCCCCGATGTGGTCCCAAGTGCATCCTCGTTCCGGTGTGGTGTCGGTGAAGGCGTACCAGTTCGACGACAGGACGTACGCCGGGCCCGTGCGACATCGGCGCCGTCGGCTTCTGGTACGACAAGGCGCTGTTCGCCGATGCGGGGGTGCGGACGCCGTCGCCGAGCCGACCGCGCGCACGAGGCTGCCGGCGGCCTCGTATCCGCGGAGGGCTTCGCCAGTGCTAGCGTGCCGCACGACCGCAACACGCCCTTGTTCAGGAGGTGTTGAGCGCGTGCCGCTTCCCGGGACGGATGAGGCCACGGGCGCAGAGGATGGCACGCAGCGCCCGGGACTGGGGCGCCTTCGCCGTACCTACCGCCCGCAGCGCACCAAGTTCTCCGCGTACGTGTTGCTCCTGCTGGCCCTCACCCCCTTCTCGGCCCTGACCTACCTCCTGACGATCCTCCTCGGCGCGTCCTTCGGCTGGGACGGAGCCGTCGCGGCCGGTGCGGTCGGCGGGTTGACGCTGCTGGTGCTGTTCTCCGTGAGGGTGCTGTGGTGGTGGCGGCACACAAAAGTGGAGTTCCTTCTCTACGAGAAGGGCTTGGTCGCCGTCGCGGCCGACGGGACGGAGGCGGTTTACCCCTGGGAGGCGACTGCCGTCTTCACGGACGGGTTCGACCGCTACAAACTGTCCAACTCCGGGGGAACGGTGGTCACACTCGGGGCCGCGCATCGTGGCCCCGCACTCGGTGGGGAGAAGATCCGGGGCCTGCGCACCCATACGTTGATCCGAGGTGCCCAGCTCCCCCAGGAGGAGGAGTGGGGTCCGGCGATCCGGCAGGGTGTACTCGGTGCCCAGCTGGCCCCGGCCGTCGAAGCGGCTCTGAACGGCGGTGAGGTGGCGTTCGGGGACCTTGTGTTGAGCCAGGACGGGCTGACCGTACGGCGCCGGCGCGGCCGGGATGACTTCACTGCCTGGCAGGACGTCGACTCGCTTACCGGCACGGCTGAGGGTGGCCTCTTGGTCACCTCGCGTGGCAGCGACTTCCCCACCTATTTCGCAAGGTCCGGGTATCAGGTGCCCAATCTGGAGATCTTCCTTGATGTCGCCTGCCGGCTACACGAACGCGCGTCACGATCCGCTCCAGCCACACCGTCTCCGGCCGCCGCCCCCGCCACGATCACGCCCTCCTCTCCGCCTCCGCGACCTGTTTCGCCGGAATCCGCGTCCCCGGCCGCGGCCCCAGTCCCGGCGGACCACGGGAGGGCCGTCCGCGATGACGAGGAGTCACCGACCGATGTACCGCGGCTCCTGGCCCTCTACGTCACCTTCGGAGTGGCCGCTTGGGCGGCCTGGCGTCTCGGCACCCGGCAGGAGGCCGACGGAGTGGGTTCCGTGCTGCTCGCCGCTGCCGGGGCTGCCTTCGGTGGGTTCTTCGGCGCGGTGTTCGGTCTGGGTCTCGCGGCAGTCTGCATGGCCGCGCCGAAAACGGTGGGCGGGCTGCTGGTCGAACCCCTGATCCGCTGGTTCCGGCATCGCCGATACGTCGCTACGGCCGCCCTCGCCCTGTGCACGGTCGTCCCGCCGGTAGCGCTGCTCATTCTCGCATTCCGCGCGATCCCTTCTCGTCTGGTCCCCTGCGTGGTGCTGCTCTTCTTCGGCGGCTGGACGTTGCTGCTGGCGGTGAAGCGGTGCGAGGCGTCCGAGCGCCTGGTGGTGCGGCACCTCCCGGACGCCCCCGGTGTGCTGCTGGTCGTCGCCGCCGTCGAGCAACTCGTCTCCGGCGACGTACTGACCCTCACGCCGGCAGCCGGGCTCTTCTTCCCGCTCGCCGTCTGGCTCTCCTGGCGCGGCTGGCGAAAGCTGAAGGACTTCGGGCGGCCGATGGTGCAGGCGCTGGCCGACATCGTCCTGTCCGTGGAACTCGGCCTGGTGATGAGCGTGTTCATGGTGTGGCTGGCCAACGTACTGTCATTCACCCCACCCCAGGTCGCTGCGGTGCGCGGCATGGTGGAAAAGGTACAAGCACTGACCGAGGTGCACTGGTCGTACTGGCTGGCGGTCTACGCGGTGCTGGCCGTCGGCAGTTACGCCGTACTGCGCTGGCCGGAGCGCGCGGCGCGGGTCAGAGGGTGGCTGCGTCCGGCGCGGTTCAGCGAATCCCGGCTGCCCTTCGGCCTCACCGCGAACTTCGCACGGCGGTCCCTGTCAGGGATCAACATCGGCATCATGGTCGCCCTGTTGTTCCTCGTCGTCATGGCTCCGGTGTCCGAGGGTGCGTGGAAGCGGCCGGTGGCTGAGAGGTACGCGCTCGAGGTGCAGCGCAGGCAGTACGCCGAGGGTGCCGCGGCCGCGTACAAGGAGATACACCAGCAGGTCTCGGCGCATCCTCTGGACGCTGCCCGCCTGAGGGCCGTGGTTCTCGCCGTGCACCGGGCTGCCCCTTCGCCACCCGGGGAGCCCGTGAACCGGACGGCGCTGGACATCGCCCGGCAGGTCGGCCGCTTCCAAGCCGCTGCGCTCCCGCTCGACGACTCGGCGCCGCAGCCCGCCCGGACACCGGAGGCCGACGGCCTCGACGACCGGCTCGATCAGCTCGACGAGGCCCAACGGCGCACCGCCGAGCGGGAGCAGCAAACCGACCGGTTCGCTGAACTCGCCTCCCTGGCCGTCACTCGCACCTTCGATGCCCTGGACCTGGGTGAGAACCAGGCCGTGCAGCTCGTCAAGGAGTATCTGGGCGGACTGGTGGAGGACGGCCCGGTGAAGAAGATCTTCCACCGGTGGGGCGAAGGAATCGGTGGGCCCCCACCGGAGGGCGGCAGGCTCGTACGCATCGACGTCCGCCGTCTGACGACGGTGGCCTACGAGCGTACGCACGCGGCAGTCGAACGCGCCGACGCCGGTCTGCTCGCCTTCTACGGCCGATTCGGCATCGGCATCCCCACCGAGAACGCGTCGTTGAGGCCCGCTGTCGATCTGGCGAACCAGCACCGGTATCTACGGCAGGGCACAGGACCCTGCACCGGCTGCGTCACTTCCACAACCGGCGGTTCCAGCACGGGCGGAGGCGGCGGCCGCCGCTGAACCGAGGCCGTCCGGACCCACTTCGCGTAGGAGCAGGCCTGCCGGCCAGCCGTCGAAGGTGATGTGGTGCACCAGAATGCCCACGAACGCGTGCCGGGGAGTTCTGCCGGTACTTCACGCAGCCGCCCGTCGACGGTGAAGTGAGCCCGGGTCTGCCAGAACTCACCGTGCAGGACCGCCACTTCACCGCTTGGGAACGCGGCAGGCTGAGCAGCCGGTCCTGCCGATGGTGCCCGGCGCTCGGGAGCGCCGCAGCCACGATTATGTTCGCGTCGGATCAAGAAGTGGCTGCCGGCCCACCCACAGCGGTCCGGCCACGCGTGGACCGTCTGCCGTGACACCCCGAAACGCAAGGCCACCTCGACTACCGGTCGACCAGTGGGTGGCGGGCCCGGGTCGTCGCACAAGCCGTCCAGGCCGTGTTCGAGGAAACGAGTTGGGACCAAGGAGCTGGTAGCAGGACTTTGGTCCCTTTTCTTATCTAAATCCTATGTGGCCCTTTCATGGCAGCTACGACATATGCCACAGTTCTTCAAGATCATTTCGGGGTTGGGGGCTTCCGTTCGGGTTCCCGCGCCGCCGCACTTTGCGTGTCCTACTGGAGGGGCTTCATGAATCACCGTCAGCGCACCGCGACCGGTCTGGTCGCCGCAGTGACGGTCACCTCACTCGTCCTTGCGATCGCCCCGTCGGCCTCCGCCGATGTGCGAGACCAGCGCAGCGAGAAGGCAGCTGCGCGAAGAGTGTCGAGGGCGTAAAGGCGGGCTCCGGGACGATCGTCTACCCCGACGCCGCGGACTCCACCGACCTCGCTGTCCAGCCCACCACGGACGGCGGCGCCCGCACACTGGTGACCCTCAAGGACAAGGACGCTCCCACCGAGCAGCGCTTCGACCTCCAAATACCGGCCGGTGCGCACCTGGCCGCGAACGACAGCGGCGGCTACGACATCTTCCAGGACACCGGAAAGGGCTTCACCACCCTCAAGGGCACCATCTCGGCGCCGTGGGCCAAGGACGCCAACGGCAAGGACGTTGCCACCAGCTACAAGCTGGAAGGCGGCACGCTGGTGCAGAGCATCGACACCAACAGCACCACAGCCTTCCCCGTGGTGGCCGACCCTCACTACACCTGGGGCATCATCAGCGGGACGGTCTACTTCAACAAGAGCGAAACCCGGAAGATCGCTCTCGGGGGCGGTCTCGCTGCCACCATCATCGCGTCGATACCCGCGGGCTTCACCACCGCTGCCGGCATCACTGTTGCCGCGATCACCACGATGGCGAACATTGCTCAGTCCCACAAGAAGTGCCTGAAGATCAAGAGCTATGGGAAGCCCGGTGAGTACTCGGGTAAGCAGGGCGACGGATACTGCCGCTGACATTCCTGCGGAGAAAGGTGCATTTCGATGACTATCGTCTGGCTCGCGCTCATCGTCGTCTTCGTCCTGGTCGAGATCTGGCTGACGAAGCGGTCCCACCGCCGGTCCGCGTGGCGCACGCTTGACGGAGACCGTGTCGCCTTGGCCGTCGGTGTGGCGTGGTGCGCTGTCGCTGTCGCCACCGCGTGGGCCGATGACGGCGACCCCATCGGCGGCCTGCTCTTCGGCGGACTGACAGGCGTCGTCGTCGCCTGCGTCGTCGCCACAGCGCGACGCAAGATCGCGTATATGCGAGGCAAGAACAGCGCCTCCTATTGATCACTTCGAATACGGGTGGGCACGCCGGGAGTGGGAGTCACTCCTTGGCCCGCCCGCCGGCGCGAAGGCACCGGGGCAGCCACTCAGCGCCCTCATCGCCTGCGCACCCGGCCCAACTGCGCGCTGCCTAAGTGAACTTGGGTTGGTCGAGCTGAGGGTGCAGTCACATCACCGGGTGCTTAAATGCTCCCGCCTGATCCAAAAGGCGTTGTAGTCGGCGGCGGCGAGCTTTGGAGGTTCTGATGGCGGCGATGACGGTGGGCAGACCATTTCGGGGGTTCCTGCGAGAGCTGACGTTCCTCACCGCATGGGTGGTGGCAGCAGGCGCAATGGTGGTGTTTCCCACGGGCCGGGCGGAAGCAGCCGCCGCTTCGTCGATCAACATCATCGCTGCGCACAGCGGCAAGTGTGTGGCAGTGGATGGCTCGTCCCAGCTTCCGGGTGCTCCGCTCATCCAGGCGGAATGCGCCGGACAGGCCGGTGCCGTATGGACGTTGCGGCCGTCCGCATCCGGCCGGGACACGGTGAACATCATCAACGTGCACAGCAACCAGTGCCTGGAAATCGCTGGCCATTCCGGGACCCCACGGGCACGGCAGGCCGAATGCAACGGACAGAAAGAGGCGGACTTCCTCTTCACCGACCGGGAGACCTTCGCGTGGATCGAGTCATCGGCCACCACTCCGTCGCAGTGCCTCCAAGTTGTCGACGGTTCACACACTCACGGCGCGCCGATCGGGCTCACGGACTGTCACGGGCAGACAGGCACCGCGTTCCGACAGCGTGCGCCGAAAACGGGCAACGATCCGGCAGCGCCCCCGGAGATGCCGATGGTGACGGCCGCCGACCTCGAGAACGACGGAAAGGCCGATCTCGCCGTCCTGCGCGCCGAAGGCGTCATCACCGGTCACAGGAACGTGGACGGCCGCTTCGACGGTGGCACTGTTTGGAGCAAGGGCTGGGCCAATTTTCTGGGTATGCCGGGGCAGGGGCGTCTTTATTTCGCTGATGTGTCGGGTGATGGCAGGGCTGACCTGGTCGTCCATGGCACCGATGGTGAGGTCAGCGTCCGTACCAACAAGGGCACTTACTTCGATGGCGGCACTGTTTGGAGCGAAGGCTGGGCCAACCACCTGGCTATGCCCGGACAGGGAAGCATCAGTTTCGCCGACGTGTCAGGCGACGGCAGAGCCGACCTCGTCGTCCACGGCTCCGACGGCCAGATCGGCGGCTGCGTGAACCTGGGCGACCGCTTCGACGCTGCGGTCCCGATGGGCAGGATCTGATGCGAGCACTGGACTGACCCTAAGGCTTGTCCCGCAATGATCTTCGAGTCGGTGTAGACGCGGTGGCATCCGTGGTCGGCGCACGCGCTTCTGGCCGATGTCGGTCCGGAGGTGTCGCACTCGGGCGCTGTGCCATGACCTAGATCACGCGATGGCATGTCACTTTTCGGAGAGCCGGCCCGTCAACTCCGTGAACATCCAGTTGTCCTTTACACGGAACAGGAAACCTCGTGTTCGCCGCCTATCTCGCAGTCACTCTTCTCGCCTCGGTCACCAACGGATTCGCCGCCGTCGCGAACCTCGTCGGTCACGACTACCCCAGAAGTCAGGCGGACAAGATGGGGCTGCCTCACTCGACGATGCGCCCGTTCGGCGTGCTGCTGGCGCTGGGCTCGCTGGGGTTGCTGGCAGGGTTCGCCGTGCCGGTGCTGGGCGCGCTCGCCGCGGGCGGCCTCGTGTTGTACTTCCTCGTCGCGTTCGGTGCCCACCTGCGAGCTCGCGACTACCACTTCGGCGGCTGGGCCATGTTCTTCTCCCTGGCGGTGGCCGCCCTGGCCCTGAACCTGTCGTACCACGGCTGAGCTGTCTTGATCCGCTTACTGCACATCGCTGACGGAAGGAAGCCAGCCCCGGTGAACACCCCCAAAGACCCCCGGCCACTGCTGTACCGCGCGGCCGGCCAGTTCGCCGCACTCGTCGCCACCGTCGAACCTGGGCAGCTCGACACACCCACCCCTTGCCACGAGTTCGACATCCGCGCTCTGATCGCCCACGTCCTGGGCAATACGCTTGCCTATCCGCACATCATGCAAGGCACCTACAGAGCGGCTGAACCCGGAAATGTCGCCGAGGTCCCGGGCGACGACTGGGCAGCGGCGTACGCGGACGCCGAGGAGCGGCTCATCGTGGCCGGGTGGGCGATGGACGATCGCGCGCTGGACCGCATGGTGGATCTCGGCTTCGCTACCCTGCCTGCGCCTGCACTACCAGCGGATCTTCGGTGACCCCGTCGACTGGGTCCACCGCCGGCTCGGTCACACCTCGCAACTGTCGACCTTGATCTATCTACATGCCCTGCGGGAATTGGAGATGGAGACACGCATAGCCCTCGTCCCGGACACCTGGGAGGACCCGCGAACACCCCAGTCGGTGAGCTGGGCGGGCCGCCCGCGGACCTGCCCGAGGAAGCGGCGACGCGGTGACCCGCCGCCGAGGCCGGGGCAGCACTGGAACGAACCGCCCGGCTGCCGTCCCCGCCGAGCCCTACGAGGCCCCACCGCTGGTCCGGGAGGATGTCCCGGGCTCACTCCTCGTCGACTTCCACGGCGAGGACGGCCGAAGCAGAACCCTCGACTTCAGCACGCTACCCATGCCGGGCCGGCGGCGGTTCCTGGCCCGGTCGGTCGCCCTGCGAACCGGCTACAGCGGCGGGGCCAGGACTCTGGAAAGCTCACGGCACGCCTGGGACGCTGTGCTGAACTGGTCCCGGTTCCTCGAGACCCTCGTCCTTCCGCCCCCGACTCCGCAGCACCTCACCCGCGCACACGTGGATGCCTACCGGACCCGCGCGGATGCGACCCCCCGCACGGCCGATGCGCTCACTGCGTCCTCGCCGAGCGGGTCAACGCCCTGCTGGCCGGGCCCGACGGCACGATCACCCCACAGCTGGAACCGCTCGCGGCCGCACTGGCGCGCGCTCCCTCACCATTCCCTGCTATCCAGTGGCTCAAGGAGAGCCCGAACACCAGGCTCCTCGCCCGGCTGGCGTCCGAAGGGCACGAGCTCAGCCACGAGCTGCTGGATGAGCTTCCGCCCAGCCGGAACCAGCGATACATCCGCCAAATCCTCGTCCACATCGAGGTGTTGGAGGGACGCAACGAGGACCTCGAACGCATCCCGGGTTGGCTGGAGCACGAGCTCGCCGACAAGTCGGCCGCGCACGCCAGCCTCGCCCGTCCCTTCCTGGACTGGTTCCTGCTCCGACGCGCCCGCCAGCGGGCCGCCATGCGCCGCCACCCTGCCTCCGCCGACCGCGACCTGCGGCGCCGCGTCAGCGTCGCCTTGGACTTCCTGGCCTGGACGGACCAACGCGGCCTGGCCCTCGCCGACCTCGCCCAGGAGCACATCGACGACTGGATCGCCGGGGCCACCAGCCAGCGGCGCTACCTGATCCGCTACTTCCTGAAATGGACCACGAGCCGCCGGCTCACCTGCGAACGCACCGTGCCCTCCATCCCTAGCCAGGAGCCCCAGAACCTGCTCGACGACGACGATCGCTGGCGGCTCCTCCAGCGCTGCCTGACCGACGACGCCCTGCCGCCGGATGTCCGGGCCGGCGGCGCGATCACCCTGCTGTTCGGCACGTCCACCCAACGTCTTTGCCACCTGACGCCCGAACACCTCAAGTTCGGTGACAAGCGCGCCCACCTGCTCCTGGGCCGCCACCCCGTCCTGCTGCCTCCACGGCTCGCCGAGCTCCTCCGGCAACCTGCCGAACAGCCCCAAGTACGGCCGCAGCTCTCGCGAGCCCACCCTGGTCCTCGCTGGCTCTTCCCGGGCATGGTCCAGGGCAAGCCCATCTCGACACACGGCATGACCCAGAAACTCAACCGCCACGGAATCATGGTCCGCACCGCGCGCAACGGGGCACTGGCCGCGCTTGCTGCTGATCTCCCTAGCCCGATCCTCGCCGACGTGACCGGCATGCACCACCACACCGCGCTCCGCTGTGTCGCCTACGCCAGACGCGACTGGGCCGAATACCTTGCGGCTCGTGCTGCAGACGAGCGGCAACAGGCACGGACACACGGTTGATGCTCAGTTCGCCGGGGGCGGATCGACTTCGCCGCCAACGCCGGAGCGTCCTGCGGGAACGCCGACGACGTACACAGTCACATGCCGTCGGACGGATTCGCCGAAGACCTCGACCATGGCATCGGTGACAGACGTGATCAGCTGTGTGGGGGCATTGTCGATGCCTGGCAGGTTCAACGCCGCTTCGCGCACGTTCAGCGAGACGATCGGTGCGTTCACCGCGGCGGGTACGCCGCCGATGCCCCAGCGGTGGCGTGGGATGCCAAACAGTTCGACGACTGCCATGGGGCGTGCTCGCTCTCCGTATACCTTGACCAGTGCCTCGGTCAGGGCAAGGACGAGTTTAGGCTCGACTTTTCCGTCGAGCTCCTCTTCGTGGATCCGTACCTCGAAGTGTGGCATCACAGCTCCGTTTCAGATGGTTCGTTACCATGAAGACAATTTCACTTTGGAGGCAAAGCACCTTTGTCATCAAAGCTAAATGGAGGGATGGTCGATGTCAATCGAGGGCCGGAGCCGCCGCAAGACGGACCGGGAGGAACCCGAGCCGGGAGTCGACGAGGCGATCAGGGCACTGCTGCTTCTCATGCCTCGCATGGTTGGACGCGCGAAGCGGATCCGGGTGCCCGAGGAGCTCCAGTCGCTTGCGCTCGCGCCGCGGCACCTGTCGCTGCTGTCCTATCTGCTGTTCGACGGCCCGATGACCGTGAACGATCTGGCCGCCCGTCTGGAGGTCGCCCCGACCACCGTCAGCCTCATGGTCAGTGAGCTGAGCCGGAAGGACATCCTGGAGCGGCGCGAGGACGAATCGGACCGGCGTCGGCGCATCGTCAGTATTACCGATAGCAAACGACCGTCCATCGACAGCTGGTTGGCACGGGGAGCACGCGCCTGGCGTCAGGCACTGCACCCCCTGGCCCCCGAACAGCGGCAGATGTTTGTCCAGACTCTGCGGGCATACGAGGCGGCCATGGCCGATGAGGACGACTGATGATGAGGCTCCTCGGCGATACGGTCGCCTCCCGGGGCCACGGCGCAGGTCAACAAGTTCATCACCTATGCCGACCAGCTCTGCGTGGCCGCCGACCGACCCGACACCATCCCCGCAGCCGGCCGAAGCCGCACCGGGTTCAAGACCAGCGTCTTCGGTCGCACACTCGCCTGGTTTATCGCCCGGCGCCCCGGCGGAGTCATCGCTGGGCGCCCTGCAATATCGGCATCAATCAATCCAAATGTTCGAAGGATATGCAGGCACCAGTGCCTCCGGCTTCCGGGCCGAGGTCGAGAGCGAACAGGCACTCGCCCGCGGCGAGACCTACATCACCATGATCGACGCCCACGAGCGCATCGACCTGACCGGCCCCTCCGCCGAAGAGGTTGCCCGTCGGCTGGACGAGTTCGGCGAACGAGCCCAGTTCCAGGGCCAGATCGCCCTCGACGAACACCGGCTGAAGCGGATCATGAAACGACACGATCCAGCGATCTACCCCGGCGAGTACATCACCTGCGTCCACGACCCCAAGGTCCTCTGCGAGAAAGCGAAACGCGGCAGAAGCGAGGGACTCCCCAGCCACGGCGGCTGCAAGCCCCTGTCCTGCAGAAACGTCTCTCTCACCCCAGAAAACGTCACCGCATGGACCCGGGAACTGGCCCGCCTTGAAAAAAAGGATGGCCACTCGCCCGGCCATGCCTCCCCTCTTGTGGCATCGCCTCCAGGAACGTCACGCCGAGATCACCGAGTTCCTCGCCAACAACGCGCGAACGGAGGCGCTCTCATGACCATCCGCGTCTCGGATCTGCCGGAGGCCCTGGCCCGCAAGAGGATGAACGAGATGCTGGAGATCTGCCAGCAGACCAACACCAAGCCCAGCGTTCTGAGGCTGGCCCGCCGGCTTGGCCTGAGCAACACCACGTTTCGCCGGCGCTTCCCCGACATCGCTCGCGAGCTCGGCGCCCTCCGATCCGCTTCGGTCATTCCCGCCGACGGGCCCAGCGAGCACGACAGGCTCATCGCCAGGAATGCGAAACTCCGCCGACGTAACCAAGAGCTGGTCTCCAGGCTGGCTCTCGCAGTAGCCCAACTCCAGCATCTCGCCATGACCAACGAACGACTTCGAGAAGCACTGGAGAACGCTTCCAAGATCACGAGCATCCACGGCAAGAGGCCCCCTCGCTGAGTCATTGAGCGGTGTGCATTGGTGAAGTCGCTGGTGACCTGCGACTTCACGACGCAGCATCGGCTCGCCCTTGCCCAGCAACTTCAAGGCGTTCATGGACGCGTACGTCGCCAGGGCCATTGCCGAGGAACTCCTGGTCTTCCACGATGACTCGCAGGAGCTGCGTGCAGTCACCCTCATGTGCAGGCAGAGGTGCGTGAGAAGTGATGGCGCTCGAAAGCCACCGACGGCAGGATGGTGCTATGGGTGGGGGCAATTGGAGAGCACGGTCCTTGGCATTGCTAGGAGTGGCGGCTGTGGTGTGGCTCGCTGCCACTGCGTTCCGGGACGGATGGAGCGAGGCAGATCCCCTCGCGAGCGTTCTGGGAGCGGGCGCCGGTATCTTCGCGTTGCTCATGGCCTTGAGCTCCCAGCCCGGTTCGGACAGAGCCAATGAGGCAAGCGTACCGGCGCCTCCAGTGATTCCGGACTGGGTGGTGGACCGCGAGGAATCAGAGAGGGTCGTGGCGTTGGTACGCCGCCGAAGTGGCGGCGGCGGATCGGTGGGGATCGCGACTGGTCTGCACGGGGCGGGCGGCTTCGGCAAGACAACACTTGCCCACATGGTGTGTGCTCACCCCAAGGTGCGCCGGCGGTTCCCCGGCGGTGTGCATGTGATCACCATTGGTCGTGATGTGCGAGGGCGGGCCGCGATCGCGGCCAAGGTCGCGGAGGTGACTCGCTACGTCACGGGGGACACCCTGGAGGCTGGCACCGACCCGGATCAGGCAGGGGTACGACTGGGGACCTTGCTAGATCAGCGGCCTCGTACGCTGCTGGTGCTCGACGACGTATGGGAGGCAGAGCAACTCGCGCCGTTCCTTCACGGAGGTGGCAGGAACTGCGTACGGGTGATCACCACCCGAAGGCCGGAAGTCCTTCCTGGCGGCGCGGACCGGGTCGTCGTCGACCGGATGTCGCAGCGACAGGCCGAGGCAGTTCTCACGCACGGCCTTGGTGAGTTGGAGGCATCTCTGGTCCAGGACCTCGTGCTGGCGACAGGCCACTGGGCTCTGCTGCTACGGATGGCGAACCAGCGTCTCGCGGCACAGGTCGCCACCGGTGCCGGTCTCAACGAGACAGCCCGACACCTGCTGGAGCGACTCCAGCAAAGGGGGCCTTCCGGGCTCGACCTCCTGCCGGGTCCAGTCGTGGCGCTTGACCTGGACGATCCCCGGCGCAGGAACCAGGCGGTGCGGGCCAGTATCGAGGCCGCCACCACTCTGCTTCCCTCAGAAGGCGCCCGCCGCTTCGCGGAGTTGGGCATCTTCGCGGAGGACGAGACGATCCCTGTCGGCCTGATCTGCCATTTGTGGCAGGCCACCGCAGGTCTGCCCGAGATGGAGTCGCGGGCCTTGTGCAAGCAGATTGCTGATCTCTCCCTCCTGAGCCTGGACGCCCGGACCACAGGCGGGACGATCACCATCCACGACGTGGTGCGCGACTACTTACGCAGCGAACTCGGCACCGAACTCGGCTCGGTCAACGCCTGCTTCATCAACGGTATAGCCCAGGTAATCCCTTGGGACACCGCTCCCACCTCCCAGACAGGTCAGGCCCGGGCCTGGTGGGAGACGGGGGACGGATACCTCGTGGATCACCTCATCGAGCACATGGTCGAAGCGGGCCTGCTCACAGAAGCCCAGGAAGTGGCATCCGATCTGCGGTGGGTCCGTGTGCGCCTGCACCAGCGCGGACCCACCGCACCATGGAGCGATCTCTCACTCGTGCCCACGCCGCCGGCCCGACTCATGGCACGGGAGCTGGGACGTGCCGCTCCGCTGCTCACTCCCACGCAGCCGGCTCAACTTCTGGACGGTGTCCTGTACGACCGCCTGGCCAACGTCCCGGCCTGGCACGAGCAAACGGCACGAGTGTCGCGGAGCGGCACCTTACTCGTCCGCCGGAACACCCCACCCGATCTGCCCGACCCATACTTCACCTTGGAACTGCCCGACCGCATCAGCACACCCACGGCAGTCGGGATCGGGTCAGACGGGCGACATGTGGCCACCGGACATGCCGGCGGCGCGGTCCACCTCTGGAATGTCAGCACCGGCCAGCTCCTACGCACCCTGTCCAGCCCACCCGGACGCATCCACGCCCTGGCGATCAACTCCGACGCCCTCCGCCTCGCCGCAGTCATAGACCGTGAAGTGTGTTTTTGGGACCTTCGCGATGGACAATGCCGTCAGCAACAGTTCAGCAACTACGGCGGTTTCTCTGAGGGCACAGCACTCGCCGTCTGCGAAGATGACATCTGGGTCGCCCACCGAGGTGACGCTCTCCAAGTCAGGGTTCGGGGTCTGCTTTCCGAAACCTGGCGCAGTGTGAGTGACACTCGGCCACCGCTCTTCCCGCACAGGTTCTCGGTGAGCTCCGACGGACGCTGGCTCGCCGTCGAGAGAGACGACCGCACCATCTACATCTGGGATACCCACCGTTACTACCGCGATGGCGAACTCCCTCTCGTCCTGACCCGGTACCAAGGAGGCGCGTCCGCGCTCGCCCTCAGTGGCGACAGACGGCACCTGGCCACTGCGTATCCGGATCACTCCATCCGTATTTGGGATACCACGAACAGCGTCGGCGCACGTGTCTTGAGCGGCCCCATCGACCCGGCGACGCGTATCTCGACGAGCCCCGACTTCAGATGGCTTGCCGCCGCGGGTGAAGCCGCCCCAACAGTGCATGTGTGGGATCTGTCGCCGCCATCACCCGCCATCAGCCGCGGCAACCCGGTCCAGGACGTCGCCGTCAGTCCCGACGGCACCTGGCTCGTCACCGCGAACGCCGACCACACGCTGCGCACCTGGAACGCTGTGACCGGTGACCCACGCGTCACGATCACAAGCCGCACAAACTCCATCCAGTCGGTCACCATCACCCCGGACAGCAGCAAGATCATCTCCCTAGGGGGAAGCCGCCATCTGACCCTTTGGGAGGCTGACCTAGGCACACACCTCACCCAAACCCGCATCGGATCGGGCCAGGAGACAAGGGGATGGGCTGTCGCACCCAACGCCGAATGGGTCGCCACCAGCAGCAGCGACGGCAACATCCGTGTCTGGGAGGCCGGCTCAGGAACACTGCGGCATGTTCTTTCGGAACATGGCCCCCACGTTCACGCCCTGACCGTCACTCCTGACAGCGCGACCCTCGTCAGCATCGCAGACAACAGCGACCTCTGCCTTTGGAGCCCGATCACGGGCCAACTCCTGCGCTCGCTCCCGGGACAACGCTCAGCGGCGAAAGCGATGGCGATCAGCCGGGACGGCAGATGGATCGCTGGCGCTGGCACCGACCAGAACGTCTACCTCTGGGACACCACCCTCGACGACACCCCCCGAGCTCTGACGGGGCATTCCGCGATGGTGAAGGCGGTGGCAATCAGTCCGGACGGCAGATGGATCGCCAGTACCAGCGCCGACCAGAGCATCCGCCTCTGGGACGCCGCCAGCGGAGAACCAGCTGCACTCATCCGTACGACGGCTACTCTGAACTCCTGCGCCTTCCTCCCGCACAGCCCATCCTTTTACGTCGCCTCAAACAGCGGCCTGTTCGCCTACGACATCCCCGTGAGCAGCGCGGCCTGATGGCGTGCGCAATGAGACTCGTTGCGTCGTGAAGTCGCGGGTCACGGGCCTGGTGTGCGGGGCGATCGGGGTACTCGCAATGGTCGTCGGCGCCATCCCCTGACGCGAGGTCAGAAGCTGTCCAACAAGGCTCTCTCCGCTGTCCGGGCGTCGACCCGAAGCTGCTCGCGCTGGTCCACCTGCGCGCCGGCCAGATCAACGGTTGCTCGGCGTGCGTCTACGCAAGTTTCGCCGGGGGAGGGAAGAAGGCCGGGGACACCGACGAGCGGCTGCACAACGTAGCGGCGTGGCGCGAGGCGCCGTTCTACACCGATGCGGAACGCGCGGCACTGGCGCTGACCGAGGCCGCCACGCGGCTGCAGGACGGTGCGGAGGGCGTCATCGACGAGATCTGGGACGAGTTCAACGCCCATTTCAGTGAGGAGCAGATTGGCGCGATCAACCTGGAGATCGCGTTGACCAACTTCTTCAAGCGGATCAATCGCGCCATCAAGGAACCGGCCGGCCAGACCTGGGGTTGAGTCCGGCGTGGCCCTTACCCACTGATCGCGCAGTGGTGACGGCACTCGTGGTCAGAAGATCGGCCTCATCTCGTGGAGTTGACACGTGTTCGTGTCGCCATGCGGCGTGGGTTCCGGCGGCCAGCTGCTGTTCGCAGGCGATCCGAGCCCCGGCTCCACCCAGGGGCCACCGCCGTTCTGCCCTCGGGGGTGCGCGGCCCGGGCACCGCCTCCCGGGTGGTCAGATCCAGGTCGAGGCGTCTGTCCATGTCCGGCTCGAACCGTCGTAGGGATTCACGTGGCTCCAGAACAGCGACACCGGGCCGCTAGGCGCCGCGCTTCGTGGCCGTCGGCTTCCTCGCCGGGGGCCTTCTTCGTGGGCGTCTTCTTGGCAGCAGCCTTATTCGCGGTTCTCTTCGGCTTCATCTCATGCACAGTCGCGTGCTCGCCCTCGCCGCGGCTCTCCTGCGCGCGCTGCACCGACTGCGCCAGGGCGTCCACCAGTTGGACGACCGTCCCCGCCGCGCTCCTCGGCTGCTCGGGGAGGCTTCTTGCCGTCGGCCTTGGACCGGCGCGGGCTGACAGCGCCGCTGTTCTGGTCCGACATCAGCCCGTACGGCACCTTCCGGCCGGAGATGGACACCCGCCTCGACCTCACCCCGCACAGCGGTCCAGGGAGGAGGGGGTGATCGGCCGCGAGCGGCGGAAGTCGAGCGCACGCGAAGTGAAGTGCGGCCGGTGTGGGCCCGCCGCCGGCATGCCACGTGAGGCGGGGCTTCCCCTGCACCCTGTTCGCCCCCCGTGGATATGTGGCCGGGCGGCTGCCCGGACTGAGCGGCACCCGCGCCCGTACGCCGGGCCGGACCACACGGGAGCAGCGGGCTGACCAAGTTGCGTGAGTCCATCGCGCGGCGAACCGCCGGTCATGACGGGTCTGGGTGACGACATGCCGGCCGTACCTCGACGAAGAGCGTCGGTCGTTTGACCTTGACGCTGCGTCAACTTCTAGCATCGGGGGCATGTCGATCACTGTTCTTGACACCTGCTCCGCCATGAGGCGGATCCTGCTGGCCCCGGTCGCGGACCGCGTTGACCTGCTGCGTTCGATGCTGGAGCCCGCCAGGGGCATGTACCGCTACTACCCCGGCGAGGTCGACCTGGTGGCCATGCACCTCGAAGCGTCCGGGTTCCCCATCGACCGCGACGAGGAGCGTTGCCTCGACGCGCTCGAAACCCTGGCGGCGGCCGGAGCCTGGGAGCGGATGCAACGTGCCCTCGACGACGCTTCCACCGTACTGCTGGAGGCGACGCCGGGGCTGGGGTCCCCGGACATCACCGTGCTCTTCGTGCTCGGCGATCCGGGTGACGAGCACTTCATGGATCCTTGCCGAGGAGTGACCGGGTTCGGCGGCATCTCGGGCCACATCGTGATCACGCTCTGGCCCTTCCCCGAGAACGTGGAACGGCTGGAGGCCACCGCTGTGCACGAACTCCACCACAACCTGCGGTTCGGCCCGGGCGGGGTCGTGTGGGACCCGATGACCGTCACGGTCGGCGATCACATCGTCTCCGAGGGCCTGGCCGACGCCTTCGCCCGACAGCTCTACGGCGACGAGCTCGGCCCCACCCGCATCGGTGTGCCGCACCTGCACGACGACGAGATCTTCGGCAAAGTGCTCACCGGGCTCGACGTGACAGGCATGCAGAACTTCACTGCCTGGGTGCACGGCGATCCCAGCGCCGAGCGCTTCGGCCTCCCCCCAGTGGGACTGCCGATGGGCGCCGGGTACGCCGCGGGCAACAGGCTGGTCGACACCTACCTGGCAGCGACCGGGCAGACGGCGGCGCAGGCCCTGCACGCCGACAGCTCGGAGATCATCGCCGCCACGCTCCGCCGCGGGTAACACTGGGACGATGGAGTGGACGATCCAGGAACTCGCGACGAGGGCTGGTATCACCAGCCGCACCCTGCGGCACTACGACCGCGTCGGGCTCTTGGCCCCGTCTCGGGTCGGCGCGAACGGGTACCGCTACTACGACCCGGGCGCGGTCGCCCGGCTCCAGCGGATCCTGCTCATGCGCCGGCTCGGCATGGGCTTGTCGGCCATCGCCGAGGTCCTGGCCGACGAGGTGGACACGTGCGACGGGCTCCGCGCCCACATCGCCGCACTGGAAGAGGAACGGGACCGCATCGAACGGCAGCTCCGGTCCGTGCGTCACACGCTCGAGGCTCTGCAGGCGGGGGCGGAACCACGGATGGACGTTATGTTGGCGGGCTTCAACGACCGCTACAAGGACGAGGTCATCTCACGTTGGGGCGAGCGCGCGTTCCAAGTGAGCAACGACTGGTGGCACGGCAAGACCCTTGATCAACAGCAGGCCTGGAAGCAGGACACCGAAGACCTCGTCGCCGCATGGGTCACCGCGGTGAAGGCCGGGGTTTCTCCGACTTCGGAGCACGCTCAGTCACTGGCTGCCCGGCACGTCCAGTGGCTGAGTCAGATTCCGGGTACCCCCACGGCCGAGGGCGACCGGGAGCGCTCGATCGAGATGGTGAAGGGCCTGGGGGACATGTACGTCGAAGACCCTCGCTTCGCCGGCATGTACGAGGATGCCGCGGGGGCGACGTTCGTCCGCGACGCGCTGCAAGCGTACGCGCGGACCCGGATGTAGCTCGTGTGGTTCGCAGAAATGACTAGTTCCGTGAGACGGCGGGACCCCTACCGGACCATGTCCGGTTTGCCCCTGAATTTCGTTCTCGCAACCTCTCGCAAAACAGCTTTCGCACAAAGCCCCACGCGATAGGTGCTGCGACAGCTGCGCGTCGAGAACGACGATGGGGGCCAAGGTCCCCTCCACGAAGGTTGGACGCGGTATCACCCGCAGGCCAGGCCCGCTCATTCGTTGGGCATGGAGGGAAACGTGACAACCATTGGCGCTATGCCATCGGATCGACGGTGGCTCCGAGTCACCGGTTCAGCTGAACGTGCGCCGGTAGGTTTGCGGGCTGACGCCGGTGGTGCGTTTGAAGCGGTCACGGAAGGCGGTGGAGGAGCCGAAGCCGACCTGGCAGCCGATGCGCTCCACGGAGTGCTGAGTGGTTTCCAGCAGGTGCTGTGCCTGACGGATGCGGGCTCGGTGGAGCCACTGGAGCGGGGTGGTACCGGTCTGGTCGCGGAAGCGCCGGATCAGGGTTCGGGTGCTGGTCCCGGCCCGCTTGGCGATGTCGGCGAGGGTGAGGTCGCGGGCCAGGTTTTCCTGTAGCCAGGTGAGCAGCACCTCAAGCTCGGAGCCCTGCGGTATGGGCGCGTGGTCGTAGACGATGAACTGCGCCTGTCCGCCCTCTCGTTCGAGAGGCATCACTGACAGGCGGGCGGCGTCGGCGGCGACGGCCGAGCCGTAGTCACGGCGGATCATGTGCAGACACAGGTCCATACCCGCGGCAGCGCCGGCCGAGGTGAGCAACTGGCCGTTGTCGACGTAGAGGACGTCCGGGTCGACGTCGATGTCCGGGTGGGTGGCGGCCAGAAGCCCGGCCGCGCGCCAGTGGGTCGTGACGCGTAGCCCGTCGAGGAGCCCTGTGGCAGCCAGGGGGAAGGCGCCCACGCAGATGGAGGCGATCCGGGTGCCGTCGCCAGCGGCCGACCGCAGCGCCTCGTGCACGGCGGGAGGGAGCGAGGCAGCGAGATCGGTGACGCCCGGCACGATGATCGTGTCCGCGCCCTGAAGGCCCTCCAGCCCCCAGGGGGCGCGCAGGGTGAAGGCGCCGGCGTCGACCTCGTCGCGTTCGGCGCACACCCGGACCTGGTAGCCGGGCCGCCCGTCGGGCAGGCGGGTCCGGGAGAAGACCTCGATCGGGGTGGACAGGTCGAACGGGATCACCTGATCCAACGCGAGAACGGCAACCGTATGCATGGCCAGAACTTACCTCCCCATCAGCTTGGCGGATCCAGGCTGCCAAGCCGGAAGCTCCTTGTCGTACCAGCTCACCCCCTTCAAGAAGGCGTTGGCATTATCCCGTTGAAACCTGTCACTAGTGCCACTAGGAGGGCGTACGGAAAGCCGGTTGACTTCGGAGCGTCCCGATGGAAAGCGACACCGAAGGAACACCCATGCACATCCAGGTCGTCCTGTTCGATGGCTTCGACCCACTCGATGCCATTGCCCCCTACGAGGTGCTGTACGCCGGCGGCGCGGTGACGAACGGCGCGGTGACCGTCGAGCTGGTCACCGCAGAGGGCCCTCGTGAGGTCGTCAGCGGCACCGGAGGACTGACGCTGTGCGCCACCGGTGCCCTCGACCTGGAGCGCGCCGACATGTTTCTGGTGCCCGGCGCCTCCGGCCGCGTGGGCGAACCCGGCGAGGCCCCGGCCGAAGAGGTGGGCGTCGGCGAGTGGAAGCAGGACGAGTTCATCCAGGTGCTGCTGGGCCGCGCGCTGACCACCGATCTCCCCGCGCTCCTCAAGCAGGCGATGGACGCCCCCGACATCACCGTCGCCACCGTCTGCGGCGGCTCGCTTGTCCTGGCCATGGCCGGCCTGCTGGAGGGGCGTCACGCCACCACCCACCACATGTGCCTCGACATGCTGGCTGCCAGCGGCGCCCACGCGGTCCGCGCCCGCATCGTGGACGACGGCGACCTGATCACCGGCGCCGGTGTGACCTCCGGTCTCGATCTGGGCCTGTACATACTGGAGCGCGAGGTGGGCCCCCGCGTCGCGTACGCCGTTGAAGAGCTCTTCTCCCACGAGCGGCGCGGCACCGTCTGGCGCGCGCAGGGCCCGACGCCCACCCCCCTCTGAGCCCCCGGCCCTTCGCGGATCAGTCGCTCACCATCCCCCCGGGCCCCCTGCACAGTCAGGAAGGACATCAGCATGTCCGTCGAAGGCGCCTGGAACCTGGCCATCCCCACCCCCAACGGCAGGATCAAGGCCGTGGTCGAACTTCGTGAGCGGGTCGGCACCCTGACCGGCGTCGCCCACGGATCCGGCGAGGAAGCAGCACTCGCCGACGTCACCCTCGCCGGTGACCGGGACCGGCTCGCCTGGAAACAGGCCATCACCAAGCCCATGCCCTGCTGACTGCGACGGCCGCCGGCGTACTGACACTCGTGATCCAGCCCGCTTAGAAACCGTGCTCTGGCCAAGCCGACGGTTCCGCCTCGCAGTTGCCAACTCGCCTGGCGCCGGGCCGCCTCGCCATGGCCACCGGCATCCTCAACCTGCTCCGGGCCACCGGCCCTTCGCCCCACCTGACGCATCGCGGCTCACACCGAGCTGCTCCCTGACCGTGACGCTGACCAACGTGTTCACCGTCCGCCTCAAGCCCATCTCACATCCTCGATGGGCCCCACCCACGGCTGTGCCTAACTGTTCGCCGTCATCACGACCTGGCGCCTCAGACAGCAGGAAGAAGTCATCCCCTCATGAACCTTGTGTCTCCGGTGATCGTCGGCATCATCTACTGCCTGCTCATGTCCCTGTTCAAAGAACCACACCGACGCCACTTCAACGCGATCATGGTGGGCGGAGCCGGCGCTGCCTATCTGAGCGGGGGCGGATTCGGCCCGTGGGAGCTCCCATTGGTCGCACTCGTGGCCTACGTCGCCTATCGCGGCCTGGACTCCTGGACCTTCATCGGCGTCGGCTGGTTGCTCCACACGGCCTGGGACATGGCCCACCACCTCAAGGGCAATCCGATCCTGCCCTTCTACCACGACTCGTCCCTGGCCTGCGCCATCTGTGATCCGGTCATCGCCTTGTGGTGCTTCCGCGGAGGGCCTTCCCTGATCACGCTCGCCCGCCGCGGGTTCAGGTCCGGCCGGACAACAGAACACGCGCACGATCACGCCTCTGCCCCCTCCGGACCAGACCGCACCAGCATCTGACGGTCAGGCTGGGAGCCGGAAGATCCGATCAGGTCCGGACGCTGCTCGAAGACGCCGACGGGCATGCGGACCGCCAACGGCCTTCCGTGACGGCTCCCCGAGATCTGTGCCAACCCTTCGCGGGGGACTGGTGGGTGCGAGACGGCGTACGCCTACTTCGTCGTTTCCGAGGCGCTCACCAACATCGTCAAGCACGCCCGTGCCACCCGGGCGGAAGTGACCGTCGCCCGGCTGGAGGCGATACTGCGGGTTGCCGTCACCGACGACGGCGCGGGCGGTGCCGCCCTGTCCGGCGGCACCGGCCTCAAAGGTCTCGCGCAGCGCGTGGGTTCGGTCGACGGGACCTTCCGGCTGACCAGCCCCGCCGGTGGCCCCACCGTGATGAATGTGGAGCTGCCGTGCGTCGCGCCGTGATCGCCGAGGAATCCGTACAGGCGTCAGAGCCGACCCTGGCCCGAGGCTCTCAATCGGCACCGGGAACAACCGACCCATCCGGCCCGACCCACACATCCGCGCCGGGCAGGGGGATCAGTGCCTGGACAGAGCACCATGGATGACGTCAGAGCTGCCGAGTTGCTCCGGAGTGGCCGCCGGGCCGCGCTCCGCTGTGGTCAAGAGCCATCCTGAAGAGGCAGCCAAGCAGATCAGGGTTCGTGACCGCAGAGCCCTCCACGGGCGCCTTCCTGGTGCCATGCGCCTTGAGCGGCCAGCCCCCGCTACTTCTCCGCCTGATAGAGCTTGATGTTCTTGTTGACGAACAGGTGCACGTAACCGCACCGCCAGCAAATCAGGCCCGTGGCGCTCTCGTCGGCCCAGGCCAACTTCAGGAACTCCATACCGGTGCTGTTGAGCAGGACACTCCGCTCTCGGAACAGGTCTCCCTGACAGACCTGGCAGGTCAGCCAGACTTCACCCAGTGCTGCACGTACCGGCTTCGCCATTGAGTGCCCCCCCGTCTTGCCATGTGAACGCAACGAGACTACGGGGCAGCATGAGCCGCTCAGGCGCCTACCCCTACGCAGGCAGCACACAGGGCTATGGAGCGCTCAACGGTCGGCTGCTGGCCCGCTGCGGTGCGACCTCTCGATGGGGCGGTGTGGTCTACGCGGGCACACTCGTCGCCAGGTGTGGACAGGAGGCCGCCGCATTATGTTCGGTCGGTACTCGGGGTGATGAGCTGGGACCACACGGCATCGGGGCGCAGAGGGAGGGTGCTGAAGCGGCGGCCGGTGGCGTCGCGCAGGGCGTTGGCCAGCGCCGGGGCGACCGGGTTGAACGGGAGTTCACTCATCGGCTTGGGCATCTGGTGGCGGGCGGGGACGTCGGGGCGGGCGAAGTGGACCTCGGTCGGGGGCAGATCGCCGTAGTGCGGGACGGCGTAGGTCCGCAGGCCGGACGTGATGATGTGGCCCTGGTCGTCGGTGGGCAGGCTCTCGAAGAGCGTGGTGCCGATACCTTGCGCGACGGCCCCTTCGATCTGCCCGCGGCACTGGGTCTCGTCGAGAACTCGGCCGGCGTCTGCGGCGTGCACGCTGTCCAGGACGGTCACGATTCCGGTGGTCGTATCGACGCTGACGCGGAACCACTGGGCGCTGAGGGCCAGGGTCGGGGGGTGTTCTGCGGTGGTGGCACGGCCGGATGCCATCAGGCGCTGCCCGGCCGCCTGCGCGTACGCGTGCAGAGCGGTCAGAGGCAGGGCCGTCTCGGCGCACCGGACCTGGTCCGTGTCCAGCCGGCAATGGGCGGGACGGCTGCCGCAGTGGACTGCCGTCAGTTCGGCCATCTGCCGGGACAAACTCTGGCAGGCACGGGTGACCGCCGTGCCTGCGAGAAGGATTCCGGTGGATGCGAAACCGCCGGAGTCGTGGGCGAGCAGGTCGGTGTCGGCCTGGAGCAGGCGGATGCGGTCCGGTCGGGTGTGCAGGGCGTCGGCGGCCAGACGGTGCAGGACGTGGGTGGTGCCGCTGCCGAACTCGGGTGCGCCGACGGCGAGGTCGTAGTGGCCGTCGGCGCGCAGAGCGACGCTTGCGGTGGCGATGTGGTCGTCCGCGGGTTCGGTGTGCCCTGCGGCGACGGCCAGGCCCTCCCCGACCAGAACATGCGGGCGGGCCGCCGGCACGGGCCGGGCAGCCCGGCGCTGGACGCGGGCGGCGGCGAGGGCGTCCAGGCATTTTGACAGGCCCGTGTCCATGATCGGGTGGTGGCCGCCCGCCCCCGCGAAGGGGCTCTTGTCGCCGGCTTGGAGGTATGCGGTGCGGCGCATGGCCAGGGGATCGAGGCCAAGGACGCCGGCGAGTTCGTCGAGGGCCGACTCGACGGCGAAGGTGATTTGGCCGACGCCGTAGCCGCGGAAGGCGCCGGCGGGCACGTTGTTGGTACGTACGCTGTAGCCGTCGACCGCGATGTCCGCGCACCGGTACAGGGCGAGCGCCTCGGTACACCCCCTGCGCAGCACGGCCGGGCCGTGGTTGCCGTAGGCGCCGGTGTCGGCGACGACGCGCAGCTTCAGGCCGGTGAGGGCCCCGTCGCGCCGCGCGCCGAGGGCGACGCGCACCATGAAGGGGTGGCGGGTGGTGGTGGCGGTGAACTCTTCGGCACGGGTGTACTCCAGTTGCACAGGGCGACCGGTGTGCAGCGCGGCCAAGGCGGTGATGTCCTCGGTGAGCAGGTCCTGCTTGCCACCGAAGGCGCCCCCGAGCCGGGCGGTGGTAACCCGGACCCGCTCAGGCGGGAGGCCGAAGATCGCACACAGGCGACGGCGCGCCAGGTGCGGGGCCTGGGTGGTGGTATGGACGTGCAGGCGCCCGTCGGCCGCCCTCCAGGCTCGGGTCGCGTGGCATTCCAGGGCGGTGTGCTGCACACGCTGGGTGTGGAAGGTGGCCGCGTAACGGGCGTCCGCCTGGGCCAGGCCCCGCTCCACATCCCCGGTGGCCAGGTGTACCTCCTCGACGAGATTGCCGTCGGGGTGCACGCGCGGGGCGCCGGGATCCAGCGCCTGCTCGGCGTCGGTGACGGCTGGTAGGACCTCGTAGGTTACGCGGATGAGCGCGCAGGCACGCTCGGCGGTGGCCGCGCTGTCAGCGACGACGGCGGCGACGCGCTGCCCGACGTGACGGACGACGTCGTCCAGGACGCGGGTGTCGGCGGGGTCGTCGTCGGTGCGTTCGTGCAGGGCCGTGGAGAAGCGCCCCGGCGGGGCGTGCTGGTGGGTGAGGACGGCATGCACGCCGGGCACGGCCCGGGCGGCGGTGGTGTCGAAGTGCCGGATGCGGGCGTGGCGGTGCGGGGAGCGCAGCAGGGCGAGGTGCAACAGACCAGCCGGTTCGGGGTCATCAAGGGTGAAGCGTGCGGTGCCGGTGACGACACCGAGGGAGGCCGGATCCGCCGCATCCCAGGCGGATGATGGGCCGGGATGGGCATGTGAGGCCCTCACGGCCTCGCCGATGGGCTGGTAGCCGGTGCACCGGCACACGTTGCCCTTCAGGGCCTGCGGCAGGTCGGCGTATTGCTCCGGGGCAAGGGCGGCGGTGGTCATGACGAGGCCGGGGGTGCAGTAGCCGCACTGGAACGCCCGCGCCCGGATGAACGCCTCCTGCACGGGATGCAGCCGATCCCCCGCGCCCAGCCCCTGCACAGTGGTGACGGCGCGGCCGTCGGCGCGGTGCGCCGGATACAGACAGCTGTGAACGGCCAGGTCGTCGACGTGCACGGTGCACGCACCGCAGTCGCCCGTGTCACACCCCTTCTTCACCTCCCTCCAGCCGTGTTCGCGCAGATAGGTGCGCAGACACTGGCCGGGGGCCGGCGGCTGTACGGTCTCATGACCGTTGATCCGGACCGAGAAGGGCATCCTCTACCTCCGCGACAGGGCACGCCGTACCTCGTCGGCCAGCTGAAACACCAGGTGACGCCGCCACGCGGGCAGGCCATGGACGTCCTCGACGATGAGGCCGGGCCCCAACGCGTCCTCAAGGGCGTCGTGCAGGACGGTGGCGGCCGGTGGTCGATCGAAGGTCAGCACGACGGGCCGGATGGTCGCCGCGGTGACCGCGATGCTCGTCCGGCCCGTGCCGGAGGCGCGGGTGCCGGTCACCAGGGCGGCCGAGCGGCCCAACGGGCGCAGGCTCACCCGGCGCCAAGCCACGGGCCGAGTGAGCGCCGCGGCCGGCAGGTGAAGTGAACGCAGCAGGTCACCAGGCCGGAGCACCGTGTGGCCGGGCCCGGTCACGAAGTCCGTCACCGGCACCCGGCTCCGACGCCCGTCCCGTCCCCGCACCTGGCACATGCCGTCCAGGGCCACCGCCAAGGAGATCATCGGGCCGGCCGGCAACGCCAGGCACACATTGCCGCCGACGGTGGCGGTGTTCCACACCTTGAAGGACGACGAGAAGGCCCGGCAGCAGTCGGCGATGAGCGTCCGGGCCTGCGGCCACGGCTGCCCAGGCGTGCGGGCGAAGGCCAGCAGGTCGCTGATGGTGCAGGTGGCCGCCACCCCGAGGCCGTCCTCGGTCACGGTCAGGGGCGGCCATCCGCACCGGCTCAGATCACGCAGCCGCCACAGATCGGTCCGGGGCTCGGCGAACAGTGCCGTACCGCCCGCCAGCCACGCCTCTCCCGGCTCCCACGGCAACGTACTGCACCCGTCGACGACCTCGCGCACCGCCGTCAGATCCATGACAACCTATGTTTGAGACCGGAAAGAACGGTCAAGGCGTCAGACACGCCCGGGTCTTCCTCCGCGGTGTGAGCGGTGCGCATGCGTATCAGGTGCTTCCTTGCCGGGGTCGGGGCACTGCCATCACACCGGACACAGCCCCCGGTTGCACGCTCTGTTGCTCTGTTCAAGTGTCTTTCGCAGCCTTCAGTCAAACCGGCCGAGGGACGACGGCAGCACCGTCCTCGCTCACTCACCTGTCTTCGACGCGGCCGCACCACTTCCGTTGGGATTCCTGCCGGGAAGGCGGATCGACTGGGCGTGGCGGAACACGTTGTGGGGGTCCCAACCCTGCTTGGTGCGTTGCAGCCGGGTGTAGTTCTCCTTGTAGTACAGCCGGTGTGCCGGCGGACCGGAGGTGTTGCGGACGGGGTCGTCGAGGTCGGTGTCGGGGTAGTTGACGTAGCAGCCGTCCGTGTGGGCGGATGTGGAGGTGCATGTATCGCCTGGCTGGTCGGGCCGTCCGCCCCGTGTGCCTTCGGTGTGGCGCCCCACATGACGCTGTGGCCAGGCGCGCTGGTCGGCGCGGAGGACGCGGTGCGCCGGTGATGCTCTGGCCGTAGCGGAAGAGGGTGCGCAGTGCTCCTTGACGGTGACAAGGCGCTCGTAGTTGCCGCGGTAGTAGGTGTGTTGCCAGCCGGGCAGGCCAGGGTCGGGGAAATTGACGTAGGCGGTGTGGGTGTCAAGGGCGCGGCACAGGGTGTGGCACATGATGCGCTGCTGGACCAGGAGGTGTTCGACGATGCCGTGCGGGGTGTTGGGGTGCCAGTGGCTGCCGACATCGATGACGTATACGGCGTCGCGGTGAGGATAAGCGGTCTCATGCAGCATGGGGGTGGTGCTGGCGCCGCCCATCGCGAAGAGCGTGACGCAGTCGGCGTTGCCGGTGTGGCCGGGTTGCCGACTCTGAACCCAGCCGATGATCCTCTCGGGGGTGTGCCCGCCACGTGCGACGGCCTCACTCGCCGGCCCGAGAGCAGCCCTGTGCCGCTATCCGACCAATCCCGCAATCACCGTCGGCCGGGAGCGAACGTGCAGGGGGCCATCAAGCCTGGTGGCCGAAGTGCTCCCGGTCGTCGTTGAGGACATACCCAGCCCCGAAGCACGCCACATCGGCACCGGCTCATCATCGACCTCGGCGGGTGCCGCGGTGCCGCGGGCACAGCTGGCGCAGGCGGTTCGGCGCCTGCTCATGGACTCGGCCCTGACCTGGACCGCTCCCAACTCCTCCGATGCCTGAGTACGCGTACTCAGGTGCCGTCTGCCGGACTCCTCCATGCTGAGGCGCGAACGCCGGACCGCCTCAGGGGGGACACACACATGGGCCACGCGCTGCAGTTGCGCACTGCCATGCCTCAAGATCACGACTGGATCCACGAGCTGCGCCACCGGGTGTACGCGGAGGAGCTCGGCCAGCATCCGGTCGATCCGTCGGGAAGGCTGAGCGACGGACTCGACGGCGACAACGTGTATCTCGTGGCCGCGCGCGGCGAGACACGGATCGGCTTCGTCAGCCTCACCCCGCCATGGGTCGGCCGCTACTCCCTCGACAAATACCTGACGCGCGAGGAGCTGCCGATCCTGACCGAAGAGGCGCCGTTCGAGATCCGCGTCCTGACCGTCGAGGAGCACTGGCGGTCCACCGCGGCGGCGGCGCTCCTCATGTACGCGGCCCTGCGCTGGGTCGCGGCGCGGGGCGGCCGCCGGGTGGTGGCGATGGGACGTACGGAGCTGCTGGACATGTACCTCGCCGCCGGGTTGCGGCCGGTCGGGCGCACGGTCCGCTCGGGAGCGGTCTCCTTCGAGGTCCTCAGCGGCTCCGTGGCCGAGCTGACGAGGACGGTCGCGGAGCGCCACGGCCGGACCCTGGAGCGGCTGCGGACGACCCTGGACTGGCGGCTCGACGTGCCCTTCGCACCGCGTGCTGACGGCTGTGAGCACGGCGGGGCGTTCTTCTCGGCGATCGGCACCGACTTCCGGACCCTGACCCGCCGTCACGAGGTGGTCGCGGCGGATGTGCTGGACGCATGGTTCCCACCCGCCCCAGGGGTCCGCGCGGTCCTTTCGGAGGACCCGGGGTGGGCGGCCCGGACCTCGCCGCCGACCGGCGCGGAGGGACTGCTCGCGGAAATCGCCGAAGTACGCGGGCTGCCGGTGGAGTCGCTGGTCGTCGGGGCGGGTTCGTCGGATCTGATCTTCCGGGCGTTCGGCCGGTGGCTGACGCCGGAGAGCCGGGTGCTCCTGCTCGATCCCGGCTACGGGGAGTACGCCCATGTCACCGAGCGGGTGATCGGCTGCCAGGTCGACCGGCTCCAGCTGCGCCGGGAGGACGGCTGGCTGCTCGACCCGGCCCGGCTCGCCGCCGCGACCGGTGACGGACGGTACGACCTCGTGGTGGTCGTCAACCCGAACAACCCGACCGGCCGCCACGCCCCGGCCGACACGCTGCGCGCGGTGATCGAGGCCTCGCCCGGGCGGACCCGGTGGTGGATCGACGAGGCGTACCTGGGCTACGTCGATCCGGCGGACTCGCTTGCCGGGCTCGCCTCTGCCGACGCCCGGGTCGTGGTCTGCACCTCGCTGTCGAAGATGTACGCGCTGTCGGGAATGCGGGCCGCGTACCTGGTGGCCGCTCCCCAGACGGCCGCGGAGCTGCGGCGCTGGACACCGCCGTGGCCCGTGAGTCTGCCGGCGCAGTTGGCTGCCGTGACGGCGCTGCGCGACCCGGCGTACTACGCGCAGCGCTGGGCCCACACCCATGTGCTGCGCGGCGAACTGGCGCACGGCCTGGCGGAGTTGGGCCGGTTCCTCTCGGTCGACGAGGGGGTGGCGAACTTCCTCACGGTGACCTTGCCGCCGGAGGGCCCGAGCGCGGCGCGGCTGGTGCGCGAGTGCCGGCGGCACGACGTGTTCCTGCGTGACCTGTCGCCGATGTCCCCGGCGTACCAGGGACGGACCGTGCGGATCGCCGTCCGTGACACGGCGGAGAACGCCCGGATCGTGGCGGTGTGCCGGAGCGCCCTGGACGCGCTGAGCGCGCCGACCGCCGTGGTGGCGGACACGCTGGGACCGGCCTTCCGGTGACGACGGTCGCCGGTCTCGTGCCGCACCTGTGCGGGGCGCTGGCGGTCGGGGGCGTCGCGGTGGCGGCGACCGGACGCCGTGAGCTGATGGTCCGCTGGTGTGTGTGGGCGCTCGGAGTGCCTCTGGTGACCGCCGCGTTCTGGCTCGGTCCACCGGGGATCGCGGTGCTCGCGGCCGTGGTCGGTGTGGTCGCGGTGGCGGAGTTCGGTGGGCTGCTCCAGCTGGGTCCGGTGGACCGGGCGGTGCTTGCCGTCGTGATCGTCGGACTCGTCCTGGCCGCCTGGCTGGTCCCCGGGGAGGTGTTCCGGGTGGTGGCGGCCGGGGCGCTCGCGATCGCCGGGGTGCCGTTGCTCTCGGGCGACGCGGAGCACGGGCTTCGCCGTCTGGGGGCGGGCCTGCTGGGCCTGGTGTGGCTGGGCGTCCTGGCCGGCCTCGTATCGTCCGGAGCCCTTGGTCTCGTGCTGTTCGTGGCCGTGTCGATCGCCGACATCGTCGCGTACGCGGCGGGTCGCCGTCTCGGCGGCCCCCGGCTCTCCCCGCTGTCGCCCGCGAAACGGTGGAGCGGCACGCTGGCCGGGGCCGCGGCCGGTCTCCTCACGCTGGCCGTGCTCTCCTCCCTGACATGGCAGACCGCGGTGGCCGTCGCGGTAGGCGGCCCGCTCGGGGATCTGCTGGAGTCGATGGTCAAGCGGGGCGCCCGCGCCAAGGACGCCGGCCGGTGGCTGCCCGGTTCCGGCGGCCTCCTCGACCGGATCGATTCCCTTCTCGTCGCTCTGGCCGTGCTGCTGGTGCTGGGGTGAGCCACGAGGCGGGGTGAGCGTGAGGCTGCGTGGGGGCCGGTTGAGGATAGTGGGAGACACCTGCGCCGTATAGCGGACGGCCCGGGTTGACGGTTCCGGGACCTGCTCGTCAGCAGCGGGGACCGGTACCTGTGGCCCCAGACCCACGACCCACGGCGCATCCCGTCGCACACCCACCCCGGCATACCCGCACGTGCCGCTGTTCCGCAGGCCGGCATACCCGCACGTGCCGCCGTTCCACAGCGGAGACCAGCACCCCGTACTGACCGCACTGCGCGACCATCTGCACGCTGCGGGCCGGCGAACCCCGCACGACGCGTGGGCGTCGGCCTGGGTAGGCCGCTGACCAGACGACGGAATCAACCGAAATGCCAGACACGGGTGGCCGGCGAAGACGAGTCGGCCGGCCCGGCCGTCAGGGCGTCGTCACCGAAGTCGGGGCCGAGCGCGTCGATGCTCGGGCCGAAGGCCTCGGACAGCGCCTGGCTCCAAGGGTGCGTCCAAGAGTCGTTCGGCGCTGAACCCGGCCGGGACCTGGTCTGCCGGCAGGGCACGGAAGGACGCGGCGATTATCCCTTCGAGCGCAGCTCGGGCGGCCTGGGCGGCGTACTCCTTGCTCAGCGTGACCGCGGCTTCTGGTACGGGCCTCCCGAGGCTCCTGGCCGAGCGTGGACGGGCAGGTCTTCTTGCCGCACGCCAAGAAGATCTTGGCGGCTGTCGAACAGGCCGAGCAGGGCCGTGCGCCCGGCAAGCCGTCCCTTGCGCGTCGATGTCCAGCGTGACCTCAATGTGCCGCTCCAACTGGCCTGTATCGGTGTTTCGCAACCATTGGTTGTGCCTGGCGTGACTCAGGGTTGTTTGATCGAGTGTTCTTCGCGGTGGTGAGATCTGCCCATGTCTACCCGCACAGAGCAGGTCATGTATGTCCAGACGCCTGAGTTCGCGCGTCATGCGGAGCGGATCGTGGAGGTGATCGATGCGACGTCTCGACTGAACGTGCTTCCGTTCAGCGACAGCCAAGGTCGCGCGGAACTACTTTCTGTTGTGTTCGGTGGTCCGCTGCCGGAATCGGTGGTGATCTACCCGCCGTTCTTTACCGAGTGCGGACTGAACACGACGTTCGGGGAGAATGTCTTCGTCAACCAGGGATGCACCTTCATGGACAAGGGAGGCATCCGTATCGGCAACGGCGTCATGATCGCCCCGAAGGTCAGCCTCATCACCGGAGGCCATCCACTGCCCCTGGCCGAGCGCCGCGAGTACCTCTCCTTCGCCCCGATCGTCATCGAGGACGACGTCTGGATCGGGACGGCTGCCGTGATCACACAAGGGGTGACCATCGGTGCCGGTGCGGTGGTCGCTGCCGGTGCGGTGGTCACGCGTGATGTCCCTGCCGGCGGCGTGGTCGCGGGAGTGCCCGCCCGGGTGATCAAGAAGATCGACTGAGCCCGGCCGGGCTGCCGGCCCGGGTGGGCCCGGGTGAGGGTGGACACCACCCGCCACCCGCCGGTCGATCAGCTCATCGTCGTCCGCTAGGGCGAGCGGGACGCCGAGCACACGGTCCCAAATCCCGCCCCGTCGGCGGCCCAGCGGCGGTGGCGGGCCACACGTTCTTCCAGGATCCGAACCCGGCCGGGGTCGTGTGCGGCAAGGGCCACGTCTCCTGGGGAACGTGGGTGCCCGCCGCCTCGGTGACCAGCATCCGGCTCGGTCCGCGCCGGATGGACATGTGCAAAGCGGACCGGCACCTGTCGCTGCTGCGTCGCGCCGACGAGAGCGAGCTGACGGCCGAGGAGCGTGCCACCCTCTTCGACGCGCCGTGACGGGAGTACGCCTGGACGGGATCGTCGCGGGTGGCCACCCGAGCCAGGCGACGTTCAGGAGGGTCAGGCGGCGCAACTGCCGGTTCACCCAGTAGAGGTGGGGGAGAGCCGGCCGACGGACGCGTAGCGCATGTCTTGGCCCTTGGGGTCCTCCGCATTCCACAGCCGGAAGCCCGCGGGTCGCCGACGGCGTCCAAGACGCGTCCCACACAGGTGTCTTCGATGTACTCGGGCAGGGCACCGAGGGGTTTCGCGGCCGACGGCGAGAAGCGGACCGCATACGGTTGCGGAGGCCTGTGCGTAGTGGCGGCCGATAGCCACGCGGACCGTGAGACTGTCGCCGTCGGCGGTGGCGACCTGGTGGGCGGGGTGGGCCAAGGACGAGGGGAGGACCCCGCGGTGATCGCGGAGCGAGGTCAGCCACACGGCTCTGACCTGGGCATTTTCCGCTATGCCGTCGAGCGCACGACGTCCTGCTTGCACGACTTCCGCCGCCTGCGTATCCGCTGGGAACGACGCGATGACATCCACGAAGCCTTCCTCGGCCTCGTCCTCTGCCTCATCACCCACTGCCACGCCCAATGCCTCCGTCAGGGCCTCTAGGGACTGATCCCCACCCAGGCCATCCTGTCGCTGGCCCGAGGCAGAGTCGATGCCCTGTGGGCCATGCTGCTGATCACCCTCGCGCAACATGACCGGGACCGGCGCGCCGTGACAGAACATGACCACGACCTGCCGGGCAGCCCGGGCACGTAGGTGAGTGGAGCCCGGAGCCAGGAAACCGATGTCGGTGATGTCCTCCACCACCCTCTCGATCCGGGCGAACCCCTCGCCGCGCGGCAGACTGCCGATGGCCATACGTTTCGAAGCGATCTGGAGGTAGTCCCCCGGGCGAAGCGTGGTACTCACGTACCTACCCCCGGTGTGCCGCCTCTCAGTGCGGCAGTCTGCGAGAGGACCAAGTGCTGTCAGTGCTCGTTGGTAACGTGCTTCGTTCAGTCGTGGAGTGCGTGAAGGGACGGGGCAAGTGCGGAATGTGACATGCCATCAGGTAAGCGAACAGCGGTTGGCCGAGGCGCTCGACGACATCGACGGGCGGGCCTACACGCGGTGGCATTCGCTGAGGTACGGCAGCATCTCGCCGACGCTGATCCGGGCCATGGCGGACGAACTGCTCGACCATGTCGCCGCGCGAACGGTGACGGAGCCGGGACTCGACGCTGCGGTCGGCATGGTCGCCGTCACCGCCGCGGAGTGTGTGCATGGAGTGCTGAGCATCATGTGCTTCCCGGACGGGGACCAGGAACTCCGGTTCCCCCTCGTCGGGGAGCTGATCAGCACGGACCCGGACGACGACGAGTTCGGGGACGGGCCCATTACCTTCCGGGACGTCGTCAAGGAGGCGCCCACCGCGCGGAACTGGCTCGACATGTTCGAGACGTGTGTCGTCAGCGGGCATGTGTGGGACTGGGAGCGGGTCACCGGGCTGCTGCTGCGCGGCGACTACGCGCCCGCCATCCGTGACGGCGTGCCCTACAACCGGTACACCTCCGTCTCCGACCCCGCCGACCTCGCCGCCATGGACGCCCTGTGCCCCTATCTCACCGAGGCGGCCGGGCATCTGCCCCGCGACTGGCCCACGGCTCCGCTGCGCAAGCCGGACGCCGGGGAGCGCGCGGAGGCCTCCCGGCGGCTCGATGGGGTCGGTGACGCGCTGAGCGCGGACCAGCGGCTGCTCCGCGTACTCCTCGACGACGACCAGCACGCCTTCGAGGACGCCCTCGTCGCCCGACTGGTCGCGTACCGGGAGAGCTTCGAGGCCGATGCCGGTGATCCCGCGCCCCGGTCCCTCCTCCCCCTCGGCACCCTCGCCCTGGCCTGCCTCGCCGTCCAGGTCCATGGGTGGGAACTCGGTGTCCGGTCCGGGTATCTGCCGTACGGTCTGCTGGGATCGACGGACGCGCTGCGCGGGGCGGCGGAGGGGAACCGGAACAACTTGGGTGGCTGGGCTGCCAAGTAGGTGACCCGGGGTGCGGAAGTGGGCCTGGTCCGGCATCCAGGACATCGTCGTGGAGACGGACCCGTCCCACCGAGGCAGCGCATACGTCTGTGCGACAGCCCAGGACGGAAGACCCCCTGCCCACGCCATTTGCCCTGTACGAACTCTCCAACTCGGCTGCACCACGCGGCCGTTAGGTCCCATCAGGTTGTGGTCGGGGGACCAGAGGGGGATGTCGCGGCGGATCCGGGTGCAGGGGAAGAATCGGCGTTCACGAGTGATGTCGTGTCCTCCACGGCGCCGTCCTTGTAGACCGGACCGACAAGTCGTCCGTCGCTGTCGCGGATCCCGATCCGCACGCCGGGCTTCCAGTGCGCCCGCCGCCACGTGCCGAACTCGAGCGGCCTGCGTGCCCCTCCCGGCGCTGGACGCTCCTCGGGCGGCTCTTCCGGGGGAGGGGTGAAGTGCAGGACACGGAATAGCCAGGAGCGAGGCCGGCCGGTCCGGTGGACTCCGTGGATTGGGCCGCAGCCCCGGGGCCGGGAGCGCAGGTGAGTGCGTCCACCTGGCGAACGCGAGCTGCACGGCCTCCCCGTAGAGCACGTGTCCGTCGGCGTGGTCGTCGCCGTACCCGTGCTCAGCAGTGCTCACGCTCCACGGCTAGCCACAGTTCGGCGTCGGCCTTGGTCCTCTCCGGCGACAGGCGGGTGCGCAGGATCTCGGGGCCGGTGCGGGTGCGGTACGGGTTCGACGGGAACCACTCGGTGAACACATCCCGCCACAGTTCCTGGATGGCCTGTGGTGCCGGCCCGGAGGTGGTGAAGACCGCCCAGGTGCCGGCCGGAACCGCCAAAGTGGTCATGCCCTCAAGAGCGGCCGCGGAGGTGATCACGCCGTGGTGGTAGTCGAGTTCAGTGCCCTCGGCACGGCTGGGGTCCATGCCGTCGCAGACCGCGACGATGCCGTACGGCTCCTGGTCCGACAGCTTCTCCAGGCGCTCCAGGGTCTGCGGATCGATCCCACGGACAAAGTCCATGATCGACTGGTTTGGCCCAGCATGCACCAGCGGTACCCGGGTCTTGAGCCCGACGACGGTGAAGTCCGCCTTCTCCACAACGCGGTATCGCATACTGCTGCTCCCCTCGATGGTGAGGCGGAAGGCCATCCGGGGCTGGGAGGTGAGGGCGGCGCCGGTACGCCGGGCCTCGCCCGGTCCGATGCCGTGCATGGCACGGAACGCCCGCGCGAACGCCTCACCGGAGCCGTAGCCATAACGCACCGCGATCTCCAGCAGCGTCGCACGTCCCGCGAGTACTTCGGCGCCCGCGAGGGTGAGCCGACGGCGCCGGACGTACTCCGACAGCGGCATTCCCGCGAGCGCGGAGAACATCCGGCGTAGATGGTGCTCCGAGGTGGCCGCGATGCGTGCCAGGGCCGCCACGTCGAGGTCCTGGTCGAGATGGCCCTCGATGTGCTCCATGGCCTGGTTCAGCCGCTCCAGCATGCCCGGCCTCCTTGCTCCTTCTCTTTCCCTTTTCACGACAACCTTGCCTGCGATCGCCGTGAAGCACGTCTACTCGGCGTTGCGGTCGGCGCTGACTCCGTCCGGCCCGGGGGTGTCCTGTCCCAGACCTCGGCGGATCGCGATCTCCACGGGTGAGTACGCGCCGTCGGCCCGTTCCAGTTCGTACGGTACGGCCGGCATCAGCGGCGGCTGCGCCATAAAGCGCGGCCGCACCCCATGGTGCGGTTGAGCCGCGTGCGCCAGGAACGGATGGCACAGGAAGACATCGCCCGGGGACCCGGTGGCAAGAGCGAGTGGCCGGTGGTCGGAGGCCGCCACCAGATCGGAGGCGAGGGTCAGCCCGCTCGCCCCGTCCTCCCCGTACTTCGCCAGTACCTTTGGCACGTCGAGGTGCGAGCCGACCCAAATCCGGGTCGGGGCGTCCTCCTCACCGACCTCGCTGAACAAGAACAGCATCAACAGTGCCCGGCCCTGGGAGCGCAGATTCGTGAAGTACCGGCTCTCGCCTTCGGGCGGCTAGCTCCCCTCGATGTGCCAGCCCGCGTCGTCAGGTTCCTCCTCGTGCGGGAAGCGCAGCCGCGCGCAGTCCGCGGCCACGCGCGGCGCGACAGTGCCCTCCAACGTCACGAAGCCGTCGCGGAGGAAACGGGATGCCAAGGTCGTGTCATCCATGCCCCCATGGTGCGGCGACACCGGCCCCGATCACCCGACATTCTCCGCACCGCCCTTGTCCATACACCGGAGATGTCCAGTTCACGGCCTTTTGCAACACCCTTTTGGGTCTGTTGTGAAAGTGGATCTTGAGCTGTGACGATCATGGTGTGGCGCGAGGGGACCTGACGGACCGGCAGTGGGCTCGACTGAAGCCGCTGCTGCAACCGCAAGAAGCTCGGCTTACGAGGCGGCCGGCCACCGGCCTTCGACAAGGGCGACTACAAGGAACGCCACACCGTGGAGTGCGGGATCAACCGGCTGAAACGGAACCGCGCTGTGGCCACGAGATACCACAAACTCGCCGTCCGATACGAGGCGACCGTGCTGGTCGCAGCCCTCAACGAGTGGCTGTGACCAGCGCTTTGGGGACCGGCTCTAGGTGTGGAATGTGGTGGTTGCCTCCCGGTCCGCCCGGCCGGTCGCGACCCGGTCTACCGGCGCACTTTGTCGGCGTAGAAGCTGAGCAGACCTTGCGGGCAATTGGCCACGCTGTAGCCGGTCGCGGCCCGCCGTCGCCGGTGACGAACAGGAACGCGGCATGGGGCGCCCGGTAGAAGCCCAGACTTTCCGTGTCGTAGGCCGCGCGAGCCGGGTGGTCGTCGGGGCCGATGCCCAGTGCTCCGTACAGACCGGCACCGAAGACAGCCCACCGTTCCTGAGTCGGCGGGGTCCGACACCGCCCCGCGCCAAGGTGTACCCCGCTCCAGCGTGCCGCGCCCGGCGGAATCCGGTGCGGCTCGTCACGCAACTGGGCCGGCGCCGCATACGCCCGCGCTCAGGAGGGTGAGGCGGAGAGGACGAAGCCGGTGTAGCCGCCCCGGCTCACGGCGTCGCACTCCTCCCGGTACCGGTCCAGTCCTCCGGCATAGGCCAGGAACACCCGGGGTTTGCCCGGAACGTTCGCTCCTGTGTACCAGGAGTCGACCGCCGGGTAGAGCGTTCGGGCGGCGAGTTCTGCCACCCGCGTGCCCCAGTCCGCCTCGGCTGTCGGGGTGGCGTCGATCTCTGTGAGCGCATGCTCCCGAAGGTGGGCGATGCAGTCGGTGATCCACTCGACCTGCTGTTCAAGGGACACCGCGATGTTGGTGAGCACGGACGGGCTGAGCGGTCCCAGGACGGTGAAGAGGTTGGGGAAGCCGGACGAGACGAGTCCCAGATAGTTCCGGGGGCCGTTCGCCCACTTCGTACGGAGGCTCACCCCGCCCTTGCCCACAATGTCGATGGCGAGTTGGGAGCCGGTCAGGGCGTCGAAGCCGGTGGCGAGGACGATCGTGTCGACGATGTGCTCCCCGTCCGAGGTCCGCACGCCCCGGGGCGTGAGGGTCTCGATCGGTGTCGTGCGAAGGTCCACCAGCGCCACGTGCGGCAGGTTGTAGGTGGCGTAATAGCCGGTGCCCAGGCACGGCCGCTTGGTCGCGAAGGGGAACGTGCGCGGGGAGAGCAGTTCGGCTGTCGCCGGATCGGTGACGATCGACCGGATCTTGGACCGGATGAACTCGGCCGCGGTCTCGTTGGCCGTCTCGTCGGTCAGGATGTCGGTGTAGGTGCGCAGCAGCCCGTTCAGCAGGCCTGAGTCCCAGGCCGACTCATAGGACGCCGTGCGCTCCGCCTCGTCCGCCTCCAGGGCCGACCGGGTCGGTGGCTCGAAGACGGTTCCTCCCCTGGACGACCGCTGGGCTTGCCTGAACTGCGGGTAGCGGGCCTTGAGTTCCTCCACCTCCATGGTGCGCAGTGGGCGGTTGTGGGCCGGGAGCACGTAGGCCGGAGTGCGCTGGAAGACGGTGAGGGCGGCCGCCTCGGCGGCGATGACGGGGATGGCCTGGACACCGGAGCACCCGGTGCCGATCACGGCGACCCGTCGGCCGGTGAAGGAGACGCCCTCGTGCGGCCACTGGGCGGTGTGGTGGATCTGGCCGGTGAAGCTGTCGGCGCCCGGTATCTCGGGGGCTTTGGGGGCCGACATGCAGCCCGTTGCCAGGATGACGAACCGGGCGATGACGACCCGCGCGGTGTTCGTGGAAACCCGCCAGAAGTGTCTGCCCTCGTCGTACACGGCGCGTGTGACCCGGGTGCCCAGTACGACGTCCCCACGCAGGTCGAACCGGTCCGCCACATGGTGGATGTACCGCAGGATCTCCGGTTGGGAGGCGTACCGTTCACTCCATTCCCACTCCTGGTCCAGCTCCGGGGAGAAGGAGTAGGAGTAGGACATGCTCTCTATGTCGCAGCGGGCCCCGGGGTACCGGTTCCAGTACCAGGTTCCGCCGATGTCGTCACCGGCCTCAAGGACCACCGCCGTCAGTCCGAGCTCACGCAGCCGGTGGAGCTGGTAGAGCCCGGACAGCCCGGCTCCGACGACGACGGCATCGACCGAGTGCGGGCCGGAGGGCGGGTCGGGCGTGGTATCCATCGGGGTTCTCCTGTTCTTCCGCGTCACTTCGTCGACCAGGTGTGCAGGCCTGCGGTGCGAAGGAGGCGGTGTGGACGGTGGTGGTCTCGCCGTGACGATTCAGCGGCGGGCCGGGCGGGCGCAGCGCACGTTCCCGGAGGTGATGGCGTCCCGCGGCAGGGCGAGGCCGAAGGCCCGTTCCAGGCCTTCGAAGAACAGCGCGATGTTGTCCGTCCAGTTGCCTGCCTTCTCCGCGATGCGCAGGTGCAGGTTGAGGAAGGACAGCGGTGCTTCCGGGGCGAACGGCGCCTCACCCGGGGTGTACCAGATGAGCTCGTACATGTCCCGCTGGTCTTCGGCGCCGTCCTCGATGGGGAAGGGGTTCTGGTACACCCCGTCCTCGAAGTAGTCGAAGGTGTAAATGGCCTTGGCCATGGTCGATCTGAGCGTGATCTGCTGCTCGGGAGGTGGGTCGAGGGAGCGCGAGAAGGCGTGGTCGAAGTCGTGGTAGCCCAGCCACGTCCAGCCGTTCTCCTCCCCGAAGGCCAGCACGCGGGTGAGGTCGTCGGTGCCGTCCCGTGCGTCTTGCTCCTCGACCTGGTGGAGCAGCAGCCCGTCGGCGATGTCCTGCGCGTCGGCTCCGTAGGCGTGGGCGACGTCCTCGGCGGTCGGTCCCTTGATGAACACGATTTCCGTGAAGGGCTCTTGGTTCCGCCAACTGCCGGCGATCCACGCCACGCCGTCGCCCACCGGGCCCTGGCGGGCGAGGAACTCCTCGAACGCGGCCGCCTGCTTCGGGGGCATGTAACTCTGGCGGGCCGTGTGTGCCCTGTCCTCCAGCCAGTCGAGCTCCGCCACGGACCTCAGTTCGGCCACGACCACCCGGTCCCGCACGAAGGTCATCCGCCCCCCGTCAGCGTGCACGTACCGGATGTACGGGCCCTGCTGGTCCGGCCCGAACGGGTGCCCCTGCCCCGAACCGGATCTGGGCCGGTGTCGCGCGCCGTCGTGGGCCCGTTGGGCGAAGTGTTCCAGCTCGGCGAGTTCCGCCGCGGGCAGGATCACACTCGTCGGCTCGCTGCCGTCGACGACACACACCCGCTCGCCGGTCTCCTCGACGCGACCGACGAGCCCCGCGAAGTCGGCTATAGCGTCGCTCAGTTCAACCTTGTCCATACGAGGGACATTACTGGCGGCGATGCGGCGGCCGGGTCGAAAGCGGGACACCAGGTGACCGCCGGGGCGGGGGTGAGGCGAAAGCTCGGCCCTCACGGAGCGAGGGCTCCCAGGCCCTCGTGGCTGATGTCGTCGACCACCCCCTCGACGGCCAGGAACTCGGCCGGCTCGGTCAGGCTCCAAGTCGAGAACGGCAGACTGTGCTCGGCCCGGGCTTGGACTTGGCGATCTTCTTGATCTCTCGGCGCTCACGCAGGGTGAAGGTTTTCGGCCGCCCGCCCGCATACTTCGCACAGAGCGGGTCGAAGCCGTCGGCGTTGAAGCCGTGGATCACATCCCGGCCCCGGTCCGCGTTGGGGAACGTCCCCTCGGCGATCTTCGCCACGGGCATGCTCTGCGCGGACACAGCACCATCCGCGCCCGGCGCCAAGTCACCACCGAGCCGGTGCCCTTGCGGAGCATCCGCAGCAGCTGGTGCGCCGCCGCTCGCATGTCCGGCCCGCCGCTGCGGCCCGTGCCGCCGTACCCTGACCCACGTGGTGGGTTGCTTTCCTCAGTCCAGTACGCCGATCTCGGTGTCGGGCACCAGGCGGCGGAGAGGGTGATGCGCCGTCGGCGCAGGGCGGCAGAACAAGCGAGTCAACTCGCGATGCCAGCTGCGGCTTGCCTCGGTCACCATCGCCATCGTCCTGGATAGACCGACAGTCCCAACGGCCCCAGGGGCATGGGAGCCCTCGGGCCACGGGCCCACTTCACTGCAGATGAAGGGGTGGACATCACCGCCCCGCTCCCGGAGCGGACGCGATATCGAGACGGTGGAGCAGACCCCATGCGATGGACGGACTGGAAGACCACGTCACCAGCTTCGTGCCCATGTGTCAGATGTCGATGGCCAGTAGTGTCCCCTCCTTGGCGCGCGATACGCAGGGCAGCAGGGCGCCGGCCTTGCGCTCCTTGGGTGTCAGGACGTGGTCGCGGTGGTCCGGGGTGCCGTCGAGCACCTGGACGCGGCAGGTTCCGCAGAAGCCCTGCCGGCAGGAGAGAGGGGCGGCCGGGCGGGCGTCGAGCAGGACGTCGAGTGCGGCCTGCCCGGCGGGGACCGGCAGGAGCGTTCCGTCGCGCAGGCGGAGGGTGAAGGGTGCCCCTTCGGCGACCGGGGCCGTGGTGAAGCGCTGCGCGTGCAGAGGCTGGTCCGCCTCGGCGGACAAGGCGCGGCGCACGGAGTCCAGGAGCGGTGCGGGCCCGCAGCAGTAGACCGCGGCATGACGTGGGGCGCGGGCGAGGAGGGAGGCGGGGTCCGGGTAGCCATCGGTGTCGTAGCAGTGGGTGGTGATCCGTGTGCCGGCCGGGTCCAGGGCGGCGGCCTCGGCGGCGTACGGCAGGGAGGCGTGGTCGCGTCCGGTCCTGACGAGGTGCCAGTCGAGGCCACGCCGCGCGGCTTCGTGGACCATGGGCAGCAAGGGCGTGATGCCGATGCCTCCGGCCAGGAAGAGGACGGCGGGTTCGGCCGCGAAGGGGAAGGTGCAGAAGGGGCCGCGAGCGGTCAGCCGTGTTCCGGGCACCACGGCGTCGTGCAGTTCCCGGGAGCCGCCTCGCCCGCCTGCCAGGCGGCGTACGGCGATGCGGTACGCGGTCGTGTCCACGGGGTCACCGCACAGGGAGTACGAGCGCATCCTGCCCGAGGGCAGGGTGATGTCGAGATGGCTGCCGGGTTGCCAGGCGGGCAGCGGTTCCCCCGGCCGCTCCGCCGTCAAGGTGAACTCGACGACGTCCGGCGTGAGAGCACGGCGCGAGCGCACGGTCAGCGGTGTTTTCGCGGGGACGGGTGCGGGCGCGGGCACCGCGGAGCCGCGCCGGACGCAGGGGAGGGTGAGGCAGAAGAAGAGGGCTCCTCTCAGCCGGGTGAGCTGGGTCAGGAACAGGTCGGGGCGTTCGGGCCGGTACAGGTCGGTGGGGGGCTGCGGCCGCGTGGGCATGAGGGGGCTCCGAGGGCGGGATGGGGCCGGAAGCGGGACGGGCGGCGGTGCCGGCCGCGCGCCGCCGGCCGGCTCGGTCACAGCTGGTCGGCGGCGCGGGCCGCGGGGGAGCGGGCCAGGTAGGCCAGGGCGGGCCGCAGGTCGAAGTCCCGTGACGGGTGGTACGTGGGGCGTACGTAGCGCAGTGCGGAGCCGCCGAGCAGGGCGGGCGGCCAGAGCAGGCCCCGGCGGGCCGCGTCGTGGTGGGCGCGCAGACTGAAGCGCACCGAGCCGCGCACCTGGGGGTCGACGCTCATGAGGTAGCGGGCGCCACGTGTCAAAAGCCAGAGCACGTTGACTCCGGTGAGCGCGGCGGTGCGCAGCCGTCGGGTGTAGCCGGGGTCCAGGTGGGTGAGCAGGTCGAAGGCGACACTGGAGTGTTCGACCTCCTCGGCGCCGTGCCAGCGCAGCAGGTCGAGCATCGCGGGGTGGGTGCCGGCACGGTCGAGGGCGGGGGTGTCGAGAACCCAGGCGCCCAAGGCGGCGGTGAAGTGCTCGGCGGCGGCGACGATGGCGGCCAGCTCCGTCACCTGCTCCCGGTAGTGGGGCGAGGAGGGCGCGTCGCGAGGAGAGAGGATCTCGCGGAAGTGGAACTCCATCTGCCGCAGGTAGGGGTCGATGTCCAGACCGAGATCGCGCAGCCTGCCGTGGACCTCCTCGTGGGCCCGGGCGTGGATGGCCTCCTGGCCGATGAAGCCGTGCAGCCGGTCGCGCAGGCGTTCGTCGGTGACCATGGGGAGGGCCTGCCGGAAGACCCGGCAGAACCAGCGTTCCCCCTCGGGCAGCAGCAGGTGCAGGGTGTTGAGGGTGTGGGTGACCTGAGGCTCGTTCGGGACCCAGTGCAGCGGCAGGTCCGACCAGTCGAAGCGGACGTCGCGCGGCAGATGCCGCAGGGCGGTGTGGGGGGTGGTCATCTCAGCTCCGGTTCAGCCGCAGGAGGGTGCGCATGGTCAGGTCGACGGCGGCGGGCGGGGCGAGGCGGGCGAGCCGTCCGAGGGCCGCTTCGTAGCCGATGCCGTAGCGGCGGCGGGGGACCGGGGCGGTCAGGGCCTTCGCGACGGTCCGGGCGACGACCTCGGGCCCGAGGGGGCCGCGGGTTTCGACGAGGCGGCGCATGGCCGCGTAGGCCGTCTCGTACCGGGTGTGCGCCGGCAGGAGTCTGAGCCCGTCGGTGAGCATGGGTGTGTCGATGAAGCCCGGTTCGATCAGCGATAGGTGGACACCGCTGCCGGCGATCTCCCGGCGCAAGGCGTCGGTCAGGGCTTCGAGGGCGTGCTTCCCGGCGCAGTACCAGCCGTTGAGCGGCATGGCGACCAGCCCTGCCACCGAGCTCATCTGCACGATGCGGCCCGCGCCGCGTCGGCGCATGGCGGGCAGCGCGAGGCGCGTCATCCGGGCCGTGCCGAGCAGGTTGGTCTCCAGGACGGCCCACGCGTCGGTTTCGCTGACATCCTCGAAGGCTCCGGAGACCGCGATGCCGGCGTTGTTCACCAGAGCCCAGGGGCCGCCGCCGGTCATGTCGGTGATTTCCGCCATGGCTGTCCGGCAGGATTCCGGAACGGTGACGTCGAGCAGAACCGTATGAACTCTCACATTGCGTTCGGCCGCCGCCGCCGCGAGTTTCTCGGCGTTTTCGGAGGAGCGGGCCGTGCCGATGATATTAAAACCGCGAGCGGACAATTCCAGAGCCGTGGCCAAGCCGATTCCGCTGGTGGCTCCGGTGACGACTACGCTTTTCATGGCTGCCCCTCGTGGACATGGCGAATCGGCTTCACGCCCGGACATGCCGTCGCCGGGATATCCGGCACCTTGAACGATCACCGTGCAATCATGACGAATGTGCGGGCCCGCCCGCGCATGTGACACGACGGAACTTCCCGGACGCGCGCGGCCATGCATGCAAAAGGGCCATGCAGACGCACTAAAAGGCAGATAAACCTTTCAGGGAACATTCTTCTTCCTCTTCGTAAAAGGAGTCGGTAGCCGTGCCATGGTCGGACACCCGAAATGGGCGGTACGTCGTCCTGCTGTGGGTGGTGTTCGCACTGGGTGCCTGTCTGGCCGTTCCGGCCGCGCAGGAGCGGCTGCGGGGCATCGCTCCGCAGGTCCCGGGAAGCTCATCGGACCAGGCGGCCCGGCTCATCGCCGACCGTATGCCCGGCCTCGGCTCCGAGCAGATGCTCCTCGCCTTCGACTCCCCTTCGCTGCGGGCGGACCAGCAGCCCTACCGGCGGGCGGTGGCCGCCACCTTGGAGGCGGTCGGCAAGGCTCACGGCGTCGGCAGGGCACTACCGCTCGCCCCGCCACGCGGCGCGGACCCCCGCCAGGCCCACGCCCTGGTGGGCACGGAAGGGGACGCCGAGACCCGTCGCCGACTGCTGCCCCGCTGGCGCGCCACGGCCGAGCGCACGGCGGCCACCGCCTCCGGTGGCCGGGTCTCCGTGGCGGTGACGGGCCTGACTCCCGTCTTCGCCGAGCTGCACCAGGCGGACCTGCGCGACCTGCGACGCCTTGAGCTGGTGACGGCGCCCATCGTGCTGCTGCTTCTCGTGCTGGGGCTGCGCTCGCTCGGCGCGGCACTGCTGACAGCGGCGACGGCGGGGACGTGCGCACTGCTCAGCGCCGGACTCCTCAGCGCCCTGGCCCTGTTGTGGCCGGTGGACAGCATGGCCCTCACCGTCGCCACCACGATCGGCTTCGGCCTGGGCCTCGACTACGCCTTGCTGTTCGTCCTCCGGCACCGCGACCTCGTACGGGCAGGAGCCGGTCACCGGGAAGCAGCCGCCGCCGCCCGGACCACCGCGGGCCGGGCCATGCTGTGGTGCGGCGGCGCGGTCGTCGTGACGTCGGCGATCCTGTACGTCATCCCGTCGCAGATGGTCCGCACGATGGGCCTGGCAGCCGGGCTCACCGCCCTGGTGACCGCGACGACCGTATGGACGGTCCTGCCCGTCGTCCTGCCCCGCCTCGGACCGCGGCTGCGGTGGGACCGGCGTACGCCCTCCCGCCCGCTGTTCACCAAGGCGGCCCCGGAAGACAGGGACGCATGCGCCCGACCGGACCGCTGGGAGCGGTGGGCCGTCCACCTCATGCGCCACCCCTGGCCCTGGCTGGCCGGGGCCCTCGCCGTGCTCGCCCTCGCCATCGCACCGGTCGGCGGACTGCTGCTGACCCCCAACCTCGACCGCGCCGCCATCACCCACAGCACGGCGGGCGTCGGACTGGAGCAGCTGGAACGGAACGGACTGGCCAACACCACCCTGCTGGCACTGCCCCACCGCGCCGGCCAAGGCCCGGTGGACACCCGCCCCTTGGCCGCCGTACTCCACGACGACCCCCGCGTCACCGCCGTCAGCACCCTGGACAACGGCCGCGACCTGACGCTGGCCGTGGTCTCCGACCGGGTGCCGGTGGACACGGCCGGCTCCGCACGCCTGGTCCGCGACATCCGGTCGGCGGCGGCCCGCGCCCTGCCCGCCGGACAGCCGGTGCACGTGGCCGGACCGGCCGCGGCCATGGCGGACTTCCACGCGACCCTGCGCGCCGCGCTGTGGCACGTCGGCGGGTTCTGCGCCGCGGGCGCCCTGCTGCTGATGCTCGTCGCCTTCCGCAGCCTGCTCATCCCGATCAAGGCCCTGCTGATGAACGCGCTGGCCACGGCGGCGGCCTTCGGTCTCCTGGCCCGGTTCACGGACCTCACCGGCGACCACGTGAACATCGTGGTCCCGGTGCTCGCCCTGACCATCGTGTTCGGACTGTCCCTGGACTACGAGGTCTTCCTCGTCCACCGCATCACCGCGTACTACCGCGCCCACGGCGATCACCGCGCCGCCGTCGTCCGCGGCCTCACCGAGACCGCGCGCCCCATCACCCTCGCCGCGGTCACCATGGCCGCCGTCTTCGCCGCGCTGCTGACCACTCAGCGCCAGGACCTGCGGCATCTGGGCTTCCTGGTGGCCACGGCGGTACTGGTCGACGCCACGCTGATCCGCGTGGTGCTCGTACCGACCCTGATGCGGTTGTTCGGCCACCTCAACTGGTGGCTGCCGCCCCTGCTGCGCGCACTGTCCCCGAAGGAGCCGGCCGACACGGAACGCCCCGCACCCCGACCCAGCCCAACCAGATCCAGCGACAACCGAGCGAGGTCACTCCCATGGACGACACCATCAACACCTTCGACGTCATTCGTACCGCCCTCACCTCCACTTTCCGTGCTCCCGAGGACGAAGTGGTGCCCGGCGCCACGCTCGAACAGCTCGAACTGGACTCCCTGGCCCTGGCGGAGTTCGCGCTCATCCTCGAGGAGCGGCTCGGTGTGAAGATCGACAGCGAGCACGCCGTACGGACCACCACCCTCGCCGAAGTGGCCCGCCACCTGGAGGAGCTGCGCTCGGCCACGGTGGCACCCTGATGGGCGCGGCCAAGGCCCCGGTCGCCATCACCGGAATCGGACTGGTCACACCGGCCGGTGACGACGCGGACACCACCTGGGACGGCGTCCGCGCCGGACGCTCCGCCGCCGCCAGGGACCCTCTCCTGGCCGGTCTGCCCGTCGACTTCTCCTGCCGCGTCCCGATGCCGGACGGGGAGCTGGACCACAGGGTCGGCCGCAAGTCGTGGCGGATGGGCCGCGCGGAGAAGCTCGCGGTGCTCGCCGCCCGGGAAGCCGTGAGCGACGCGGGACTTGACCCGAGGGCCTGGGACGGGACCCGGGTCGCGACCGTCATCGGCTGCGGCATGGGCGGCGTACAGAAGTGGGAGGAGCAGCAGACGCGGCTCCACGAGCGCGGGCCCGACATGGTCTCCCCGCTGGCCATCCCCATGATCATCCCCAATCAGGTGTCGGGTGGCGTGTCCATCGACCTCGACGCCCGCGGCGCCGGCCTGACACCCGCCACGGCCTGCGCCTCCGGGGCCACCGCCCTCGCCGTCGCCCGCGACCTGCTCGCCTCGGGCCTGTGCGACGTCGTCGTGGCCGGTGGCGCCGAGGCGGCCGTCGGGCGGCTGTGCACCACCGGCTTCTGGCGGATGGGCGCCCTCTCCGAGCGCACCGACGACATCGGCGGAGCCTCGCGCCCCTTCGCGGCCGACCGGGACGGCTTCGTGATGGCCGAGGGCGCGGGCGTCCTGATCATGGAACGCGTCGACGACGCCGTGGCCCGCGGCGCCCGCCCCCGCGCCCTGCTCGCCGGGTGCGGCAGCACGTCCGACGCCCACCACCCCACCGCGCCCCCCGAAGGGGCCTGGGGCGCGGAAGCCGCGTTGCGCGCGGCACTGGCGGAAGCCGGCGTCTCTCCGCACGACGTCGACCACGTCAACGCCCACGGCACCTCCACCCCGCTCAACGACGCCACGGAGGCGGCGCTGATCGCCCGTGTCCTGCCGCACCGCCCCAGCGTCACCAGCGTCAAAGGCGCGCTGGGTCACACCCTCGGGGCGGCGGGCGCCATCGAGGCGGCGCTCACGGTGCTGACGATGCAGCACCGCGTGGTGCCGCCCGTGGCCAACCTCCAGGCGCCCGCCCCGGAGTTCGACATCGACCTCGTCGTCAAAGAGCCGCGCCGCCAACACGTACGCACCGCCGTCAGCCACTCCTTCGGCTTCGGGGGCCACAACGTCGTACTCGCGTTGCGGTCCTGGCGGGCCTGACACGTCCTCCCTCCCGCACAGGAGACCGCACATGTCCGCCGCCTCCCTTCCTCCACACGCCCGGACCCCTCCGCTCACCCGGCCGGGGTGCTACAGCACCGTCAGCCAGGTCGCCGTGCACGTGCCCCCCGGCCACCAAACGGGCCAGGACATCGAGGAACTGCTGCGCGTCCGTGACCCCGACGCGCGAGTGATGCCCGGCCTCCTCAGACAGATGTACGGCTTCGAACAGCGCCGCGTCGCACCGCCGGGCACCTGGCCCTCGGACCTGGCCGCGGCAGCCGGGCGCGGCGCCCTGGACCAGGCCGGGCTGCTCCCGGACACCGTCGACCTGCTGATCTTCGCCTCGGCGAGCGAAGACGTGGAGGAACCGGCCACGGCCCATATCGTGGCCGACAAAATCGGCGTCACCGCCTCGGCCTTCGACGTGAAGAACGCCTGCAACGGCCTCCTCAACGCCATGGAGATCGCCGATGCCCTGATCCGCACGCGCCAGTACCGCCGGGTCCTCATCTGCACAGGGGAACGGGGGAGCCTGCTTTCCCGCCAGCCACGCCGAAGCGGCAACGACCTCGCCGAGTTCCTGCCCGCCTGCACCCTGGGCGACCTCGGGGCGGCGCTCCTGATGGAGGCGGGGGAGCGCCCCGGGGTGCTCGGCGGTCACTTCCGGGCCAACTCCGCGGGCTGGCGGGCCGCCACCGTGAGCAACCCGTACTTCGCACCGGCCCCCGGCACGATGACCGTGCGCTTCGACTCCGCGGCGCTGGCCGGTTCCTTCCAGGGCATGGAGACCGCGGCGTTCGAGGGCCTGCGCGCCCTGGGCCGCACGATCGATGACATCGGCCTGTTCTGCGTCCACCAGCCGTCCGTGGCCTTCACGCACACCATCCGCGACGCCCTGGGCATCCCGAAGGACAAAGTCGTCCATACGTTCCCGCAGTACGGCAACGTCGCCACGGCCAGCCTGCCCCTGCAACTGGTCGAAGCGACACGGCAGTCCAGGCTGCGCCGGGGCGACCTGGTGGCTCTGTTCGGACTCGCCAGCGGCGCCGCGGCCGGGATGCTGCTCATCGAGTGGTAATCCGACCCAGGACGGAGCATGCAAACGCCGCTTCGATAAGAGGGCGTTCAGCTCATTTATGCCACCTTATGGCCCACTTTGGGTTGAGTGACTGATGAAGCGAGAGAGAGGCATGGTGGTGAGGTGACAGCAGGGGCGGCGAAGTCGTTGTTGCGTCCCACCTGCTCCTGTTTCATCCCAAGGGGCGTCGGTTCGCTCCGAATACCTCAAACTCGTGGTCGCGCGCCCTGCCGGGCCTCCGGCGGCTGCCGCCTTCTGTGACGTATGAGCGAACGTCGACGGTGTCCCAGTGACCTTTCCGATGCCCGATGGGCCCTGGTGGAACCGTTGTTGACGAGCTGGCGGGACGACAAGGCCCGCCACGGCCTCAACATCGGCACCCCACCCCAGCGCAACCTGCGCGATCTGCTCGACGCCATCCTCTACGTGGCCCGCACCGGCATCCCCTGGCGCTACCTTCCGCACGACTATCCGCACTGGAACACCGTCTACGGCTACCTCGGCAGGTGGGCGCGCGACGGCATATTCGAGCAGCTCAACGCGCTTTTGCGACGCCGGGTCCGCGAGGGCGAGGGTCGCAGCCCGGAGCCGACCAGCTTCGTCATCGACGCCCAGAGCGTGAAGACCTCCACCAATGTGCCTGCCCGGGAGCAGCACGTGGCCACCGAGGACCCCGCTCCCATGGACGAGATCACCCGGACGGTCGGCGACGGCCCTGAAGCGTTTCCTCAAGGCGCTGCGCATGTCGGTCGGACAGTGCCTACGCCGCAGCCTGGCAGCCTGACGAGGAAGCCCGCGTCACCGCGAGGTTCGCAAAGGACGACGTGCGGGTGTGCTGGATCGCCACCCGGCTGCGGCCCTGGGTCGGCGCCGCACCTTCCATCCACACCCGATCGCCGACCGAGGACGCCCGAGGCCCTCGGTCGCCTCCGCGCTGGACGCCGTGCGGTACCAGCGAGCCAACCACCCCGAGACGACCGGCCTTGGAAAGCCCGTTACGGCTCGCATGCCCGGCCGTGCTCTGGCGATGTTGGAGGGAGCCCGATGATGTCTGATGCCGATGTCCGCATCTCCGAGGAAGCCCGCGACCGGCTCGCGGCCCTGGCAGCGGCGGAGGGCATGTCGCTGCGCGCCTGCCTGGCCCGGCTCGCCGAAACCCTCCTCACCCCGGACGAGCGTGCCGCGCGGGCCGAGCAGGCCCGGACCGCGCTGAAGGAGTGGAACGGTTACGCGCCCACCCGCGCTGAGGAGCAGGACCTCGACAGCGAGCTGGACCGCCGCCTGGCCCAGGCGGCCGCCCGGTGAGCGACGCCATGCACATCGTCCTGGACGACACCGCGATGGCCGCGGCCGGTCAGGGCAACGTTCTCGCCTCCCGGCTCATCCACCGCGTCCACACCCAGGCCGGCTGACACCTGTACGCCCCCACGGGCACGGCGGAGCACCTCGCCGCGCTGCCGGGCAGCACCGTGCTCGACCTGGACCTCCCGGCAGCCCTGGCCGTGGCCCGTCACGACACCTGGGCGGCGGCACACTGCCAGTACGCGGCCCAGCCGGCCCCCGACCGCCCCGACGGAGCGGTCATCCCGTCCTTCGGAGATGTCGACCTCAGCGAGCAAGTCGGCGGCGACTGGCAACTCGGCGCACTCAGCTACCTGTTCGGAAGACAGGGTGGCTTTGTTCACGAGAACCGACAGCACCTGTGCACGAGTTTGGGCAACACTCGAAGCTCTGCAGAAATCGAACAGTTCATGACGTTGGGCAGCACGGGCCCCTCCTGAGAGTTCAGCAGGGGCCCACGACGGAGAGAGCTGCGGAGCGCGGGCCCTGTCCGCGTTGAACGGCATACCGGCCGACACCAGCTACCGTCTGCCGCCGGTCTGACGGCCCGGTCTCACTTCAGATGTCGGGTCAAGAACTGGCCCGCGGCGTCCCCCGCGAACTGTGGGACGCCGGTGTGCCCGCCCATATTGGCGTGCAGGGTCTTCTCCCTGGAGCCGAAGGCGTCGAACAGGTCCAGGGCCGCCTGCCGGTCGTTGCCTTCGTCGTCCCACTGCAGCAGGACATGCAGCGGGATGGTGACCTGGCGGGCCTCCTCGAACATGGCGCGAGGGATGAAACTCCCGGCGAACAGAACGGCGGCCGCGATGCGAGGCTCGACCACCGCCAGCCGGACGCCGATGGAGATCACTCCCCCCGAGTACCCGACCGGGCCGCCGATCTCGGGCAGCGACAGGAGGGCATCCAGGGCGGCCTGCCATTCCGGGACAGCCTTTTCCACGAGCGGGAGGATGAGTGCGTCGACGATCTCGTCGCTGACCGGCTCGCCGGCCTCGATCGCCCGGCGCAAGTCGGCGCGGGCCTGCTCGGCGGCGGGCAGGCGGGGCCGGTCGCCGCTTCCGGGGGGCTCGACGGTGGCTGTGGCGAAGCCGTCCGCCGCGCAGTGCCGGGCCCGGGCCACCAACCGGGGGTACATCTTGCGCAGCCCGAGGGGAGGGTGGCCGAGCAGGATCAGCGGTGCCGGTGCGGATGCCGATGCGGGTGTCCACAGGATGCCGGGGATCTCACCGAGGGTGAATTCGCGTTCGAGGACGCCGTCATCGAGGCGTTGCTCAGAAGTGAATCGCATGGTCGTGCCTTTCGGGAGTGCTCAGAGCGGCACTCCCGGACGACCTATCGCCCGACCGTGACCCCGGAGGGGAGCACCCATGTCGATACTGCGTTCACGGGTACCACCTCCTCGATCTCTCGCACGGCCTCCGGGAGGCTAACAGTGGTCGGCCGTGGCGTGCCAACGAGTTTTCGCGGACGCTCGACCGGATGCCATGGAGACACGATGCACAGCTACTTGGGGTGACGTCGCGACTTTCCAAGCAGCGGCTCTGTGACGGCGGAGTGCACTGGCGCTGTCGTTTCTCATGAACATCGAACACGACGTACCGCCGACGCCTCCCAAACTCGTGCACAGGTGCTGTCGGTTCTCGTGAACAAAGCCAACAGGGCTTAGGGCACGGCGATTTGGTCCAGGGTGAACCCGTCGTCCTCAAGGAGCCCGAGCCGTCCGTCGGGGAGAGTGTGGGCGGCGGTTTACAGCACCGGGAGCCGGGCGGCCGCAGTGGCCTTCTTCTTGCGGATCTTCCGGTCACCCACCACTTTCTGGGCCCAGCCGGAAATCCGGGGGGGGGGTAGAGAGAGAACCGCCGCTTCCTCATCGCCCGCCGTGGACGACCGGGGCGGGGCGGGCCTGTTGCCCTTTGGGAGTTGGCGGGGCGGCGCCTGGGGCTCATCGGCTACGGACCCGTGGCCCAGCGCGTCGGCACCGTCGCCGCCGCGCTTGGCATGCGGGTCCTCTTCCACACGCCGACGCCCCGGACCACGGCGGAGGGCGACGCGCGCTGGGCCCCGCTGGCCGAGGTGCTCGGCTCCGCCGACTGCCTGTCCTTCCACTCACCGGCCCACCGGCACGTCGTCACGCTCCAGGACCTGCGCCTGATCCCCGACGACGCCTTCGTCGTCGTGACGACGCTGGCCCTGCCCATGGCCGAGAGCGACCTGCACACCTGGCAGTCGGGCCGCGCAGGCCGCGTGGTCCTGGACTCGTGCGCGGCCCACGCCGTGGGCGACGCGGTGCGGAAGGTCCCGGGCATCGACGTACACGATCTCTACGCGGCACGGACCACGGAGTCGATGAAGCGGGCGGAAACCCAACTGGTCGAGAACCTTGTGGCAGCGCTCCACGCCTGAGACGGACTGCGCCAGGCAACACCATGCCGTTGCAACATGGCGGGACAGCCACATCATGTCCTGTCCGCCTCGGTGGTGGCCATCACCCCTACGGTCGTCGTCGCGGCCGACGAGCGGCGTGCCTGTCCTCTGCAGGAACAGGTTGATCCGGTAAGGGTCGCTGTGACGCGGCGCGGCTCGGCAGGGGCCGGGGCCAGCCATGGCTCACCCATCCCGCCGCTTGACCGGAGCACGAGGGCACACTCCCCTTGGTCGAGGGGGCGGACCGGGGGGCACGAGCAGTATCGGTGTGTAATAGTCGCCGCTGTGCGGTTCGCCGACAGGTGTGTCTTCGACGGCCACCCAGGCATGTGCACTGAAAGGCCTGGTGCGGATTCCGGTGCACCAGGTAGGCCACACGCCACGCATGCGGCACAGCACGGTGGTGGCGAGGGAGCGTTGCAGGCAGCCTCTGTCACTGGCGCACCGCTGGCTGAGGGTCACCGTCGCGGTGCGTGCGGCGAGGGTTTGGGCCATGGTGGCCGGTTCAGTGCCGCGCCGCAGGAGGTGCAGGATCCGCACGATGCGCTGCGGAGGAAGCGCCGCCAGCAGGCGGCCCATCGCGATGGCGAGCAGTGTTGCCGGTCGTTGGCGCAGGGGCAGCGGCGGGTGACTGGGCAGGGTGAGGTTGTGGCTCAACGAAATCTTCTCCCAGGGCGGTTGATGTGTCTGCGGATGCCGCTGTGCCAGCAGGGAAGGGCCATGCCGTTCTCATGTCGTTGCAGGGGGCGCCATGTGTCCGGCTCTAGGAGCACGGATGGCGCGTAGCCACATCTCAGTCGCGAACGTGCCGTCCATGCGGGCCAGGAGCGTCGTGGTGGGATGCGGCTGCAGGAGCACACCTCGGACGACAGCAGGGTCGATCAACTTGTGTCGGGCCAGCTCGCTGTCGTCGAAGAGAGCGACCATGTCCGCCCGGTGGCGGCGCAGACCGACATAGAAATCAGCGTTGAAATTGCCCTTGGTGGTTCTGTCCAGCAGCGGACCGGGGACGAGGCCGCGCATCGCTGTCGCGAGCAGTGGTTTGAAATGCCATGGCGTATCGCGCTCTTGCAGGCGTACGGCCAAGGCCGCGTGCAGGACCGCGTCGTCGAGGTAGGGGGCAGCCAGGTGCACACCGTGAGCGGTGCTGATTCGGTCGGCCTGTGCGACGTTCACCCCGGCGATGCGGGCCAGGAGCAGTGCTTCGTGCTGCCCTCTGGTGGGAGCCAGCGGTGTGACGGGGCCGGTTGCCGTGCGGCGCAGGAGGTCCCGCGTGGCGGCGAGAGCGTGCCTTGTGGCCCACGGCGGCATCCTGAGGGGTGCCACTCCCCAACCCAGGTAGGGCACATGTGCGGCAGGCGGCTGTTTTTCCAGGCTTCGGGCGGCTCTGGCCAGTTCCCGTGCTGGACCGCTGCTGTCTGTGAGTTCCCGTAAGAGTGCGGGCAGGGGCCAGCGGGCCATGGCGCGATAGGCACGCGTTTGTCGCACGCCTTCGGCGCAGGAGTGACGTACCAGGTCGTGGAGACGGCGGTAACCGGGACGGAAGAGTTCGTCGCCGCCGTGTCCGGTCAGGTGCATGAGGGATCCAGCCCTGGCCATGGAGCGGGCGATATGCTCGATGCGGGCCCGGCTACGGACCCAGGCGAAAGGTTCCTCACGGTCGGCTGTCCCGCCTGGGGCCAGCCCGCCGAACATGGGCGCCACGTCCTGGAGGGAGTCCACTTGGTGGCGGGCGTGTGGCAGCGCGGTAGCGGCTCGCTGTGCGTATTCGGCATCGTCGTTGCCGGAGTCGTGTTCGGCCCAGCGGTAGGTCACCAGCTCTACAGGGCTACGAGTGGCCAGAAACGCCACGCTCGTGGAGTCCATCCCTCCCGATAGGTCCGTGCTTACCGTGCGGTGGGTCGATGTGCGTGCCTCTACGGCGGACAGCAGCGCTTCCCGCAAGACCACCGCACCCTCGCGCAAGGGCAGAACGGCTTCCGGTGGGGTCCAGCGCCGGCGTTCGACGGCAGTTCCGTCCGGATCCAGGCGCAGCCAGTGGTCTGCGGGTACAGCGCGTACCGCGCGCCACGGCGTCGTCTCCTGAAATGGGTAGGGCTGGGCGAGCAAGGTCAGACGCAGAGCCACCCATGCCTCGTCCCAGCCGTCCGAGACGAGGTGAGCCAGGACCTCCGCGCGGTCCGCCGCCACCACCGCATCTCCGATTCGGGCCCGGAACACACGTCGTACTGCGGCCAGGGTCCCTTGTACACGGACTCGCCCGTTCACGGACGCGACCAAGGTGAAGCAGCCGGGCACCTTGTCGGTCACCGTTTCGGCCTCGTCCACCGAGCGGATCTTGCCCAAGGCCATCCGAAGCGTGGTTGCGGTGGTCAGACACTGTCCGACCACCGCAACTTTCGACGCTCCCGCCTCGGCGACCAGCACGGTGCCCGTCCTCCAGTGACCCATCAACCAGGGCCTACCGGAGGCGTGGTCGACCACCGAGGAAGTCAGAGGCCGGAGCATCCGCTCGGCGGCGAGGGCTGCATCGCTGTCCGGAAGGACAGCGAACCATTCCTCGCTCATCTGTGTTCCTCGCGATGGTCAGAAGAAGAAGTGCCCGAAGCTGTCGGCTTCGCCGCAGCAAGGACCGAGGGTCAGCTCGGCGAAATTGCCGACCTTCGTCAGCGACGGCGGCTCGTAGGACTCGGTCAGCTGGTAGACGTCTTCCATGACGGGTTCCTTTTCCACGTTGGGTCCTTTCCCATGAGGGGTGACTCGGCTGAGTGCCGATTTCCATGCTGCCGATGAGCACTGTCGTCTCGGTCACTCGCCGGTCACTCACCGGTCACGCATCGGCCACTCGGGGCTGCTCCGCGTCGTGCATGTGGCAGGCGGTGCCCTGGCTCTCGTCCGCCTTCTTGGACAGCACCCTGTGGCTACGCCCGGTGACTTGGCCCGCGTTCTGTCGTCCTATGGCGACCTCAGCGTCTACCGCCCGCGCAACAGCCACTGATCAGCAGCTATGTCACGGCAGTTGACGGCACGGCTGTTCCTCTGTCGAGGACAGCGTTCTGCCTGGCGGTCACCAGCTGGCCGAGGACGGTGGCGTCGACACCACCGGTTGATCCCCTCGGACCAACCCGAACTCCTGGAACAGCCAATGCCGCTGCGCCCGCTGCCGGCCCGCAACGTAAAGGACATCCACGCCCTGCGGCTCACGGTCTACGAAATCGCCGACCGGCTACGCTCCCTGCACGCCCGTTGACCGCGTCTTCGGTACTGCTTTGACCAAGCGGCGACCGGAGCACGGTTGAGGGCCGCGAGCGTGTGTGCCCCCCACCGCAGCGGAACACCGCATATTGGGGTGTCGCGTATTCGTCAGCCGAGACGGGTTCATGGCCTGACGTAGAGGCCGCGTGCCCCTTATGTGTCTGTGATGCGGTAGCCGTATCGGCCAGCCACTGTTTGGGTAGGTGCGAATAGCTCCATCAACTCCGGAGTGATCCATTCGCGCCATTCACCGGGCTTCCCTTTGCGCATGATTCGCTGTTTCGGCCTGTGGCTGGTTCCTGATCCGCTGTTGCGTTCCTCGTGTGTGCGCATGGCAGAGAAAGAGCTGCGTTCGAATGCCGCCAGGATGTCGCGAGGATTCGGTGTTATTTCAAATTCCTGGAGGGCTGGGCGGAGCGTCTGCGAAGGTTCCGCCTTCAAATCTTCGAAACGTGAAACCGCATGCGAGGGCTTGCCTGAGGGGTTGACGAGCCAGGAGTCGTAGAAGTGGTTCCAGTCGTCTATTGGGTTGAGGCCGGCTGGTCCCGGCAGGCGGAGCCAGTTTTCGAAGCTTCCAGCTGCGATATCTGCGGGGTCCTGGGCGTATTCGACGCGGAAGCGGTAGCGGGAGTAGAGCGCGTCCCGGGGGTCGCGTATGAGTACCCATGCTCCGAGCAGGGGGCGGTTGGTGAAATATTCGGGGGGCAGGTGGGTTTTCACAAACCGTGGCCAGCGCCGGCGGCCGGAGGACGGTGCTTGTTCGGAATCCTTTGTGTGGCTGGCAGCCAGGCGTTGGCGCCACTCGTTGTGTTCCTCGGCCGGCTGGCTCGTGCCGTCTGGCAGGAGCCGTTCGGTGTAAGCGTCGGCATAGTTGAGGCCGAGTTCGAGAAGTACATTGCCGAGCAGTGACTGTCCCGCGCCGCCGAAGCTGGCGATGGGAACGTCTCTGTCGCCCAGCACGCTGATGTTGGCTTCGTGGAGCGGGCTGATGCGGTCACGTAATCCGTGCAGATTTTCAGACGTCACGCGTCCACCCTTTCGCTCGTACGGTCGGCGGATTTGCGGTTGTGGTGGCCCAGATATGCGGTGAGCAGACCGCCTGCAAGAGCCCCGATGGCCGCAATGGTGAATGTGAGTTGATAACCAGCTGCGTACGCGGAGGGGGTGGGGGTGTCTGCTTCGGCCCGGATTCGAGCGGCGGAGACGGTCGCGAGTACAGCCACGACGAGAGCCGTGGAAAGGTATTTCGACGTCTCGTAGAGGCCGTAGGCAGCGCCTTGGTCCTCCGGGAGGACGGTTTTTCCTGCCGCTGCGTTGAACGCGATGACCGACACTGTGCTGCCCAGGCCCAGCAGGATGAAGCTGGGCAGGAAGAACAATAGGTACGCTCCCTCGCGAGGCGCCGCCGCCAGGATTGTCAGCCCGATGGCACAGACGACCTGAGCTCCCAGCACCACGCTGGTCCAGCGCCATGTACGCAGCAGCCGGTTGGCTACTGGTGAGCCCAGCAGTACGGCCAGGCCGAGTGGGCTGAAGGCGAGGCCTGCTGTCAGGGGCTCGTAGCCCCGTACGTGCTGGAGATACAGCAGGCAGATGAAGACCATTCCGTCATACGCCAGGACTTGGCTAGGTGTGCCGATGACAGCGGTGCGGAACTGCCGGTCGTGCAGGAGTTGCGGCCGTACCAAGCGTGCTGAGCTGCGCCGCTCGTGCACGCAGTAGCCCGCCAGAGCCGCTGCTGAGGCGACGAAGGAGACGAGGGTGGAGGAGGACGCGGGCCCGGTTCGTTCGATGCTGGTGATCGAGAACACCAGCAGCATCAGCCCTGCTACGGCCAGTGCCGCAGAGACAGCGTTGAGCCGGCCCGGTCCCTCCGCCGCTTTTCCTGGGGCCAGGGTCCTGGCGGCGGCCAGCGCTGCCAGGACCGCTACGGGGGCGGTGAGAAGGAAGACGTAGCGCCATCCCAGCCCCTGGGTGATCAGACCGCCGGCGATGGCTCCGCCCGCTGCCCCCAGGCCACCGGCGACAGCGACTGCCGAGAACAGCCAGTTACGGCGGCGCGGGTCGGGCATCGCGCTGATGACGGCGAAGGAGTTGGGTACCGCGAGGGCCGCGCCCGCTCCTTGCAGTACGCGCGCGACGATGATGAGCCACAGTGTGGAGGACAGCCCCGCGAGGACCAGACCGACCGTGAAGAGGATCAGCCCGGCTGTGAGGATCTGACGGCGTCCGAACCGGTCTCCGCACCGGCCGCCGAACAGCAGGAGGCCGGCCAGCGGCAGTGTGTAGCCGGTGATCAGCCACTGTGCGTCGAGTTGGCTGATGTGGAAATCGTGCTGAATGGCGGGCAGGGCGACGGTGACGACCAGGCCGTCGAACACGGCGAGAAAGTTGGTGGCCGAGAGCACAGCCGGGACGAGGAGGACGCGCAGACGGGCGAGGGGCGAGGGGGCAGCTGTCACGAAACGGCTCCTGCGGGGTGGAACGAAGAAGGCGGGGCGGGGTGGCTGCTCAAGAACGCCCGCGGGCCGGTGACGGGGAAGTTCCGTGTGCGCCGTGTGTTTCCAGGTGCAGCAGCCGGTCGAGTTCAGCGAGTGACGCGGTGCCTGGCTCGAGGTCGGTCGGTGAGTCGAACTCGTACCAGGGGCCTTGGTTGGCAACGGCGGGGATGCGGGCGTGCTGTTGCGTGATCAGGGCGGCAAGGATGGCGGTCATGTCGCGCCGTGAGCCGGTGCTGTCAGCTGTGCGGAGTGCTGCTTGAATGCGGCGCCAACCAGCTGGTTCGGTCTTGAACAGGCCCATGTACTGGCCTTGGACCTCTCCCACCGTGACGGGCTGGCCGCCGATGTCGCTGACGGTGGCGTCCTCGCGCAGCCGGAAGGTTTCCGCGTCCTCGAGTGGATCGGCGAATCGCTGGGACCACATGGTTGACCAGTGCGGGTCGTAGGCGAGCACGATGTCCCCGGGCTGGCTGACCAAGGCGTTGACCGTGGCAGGGGTGAAAACGATGTCGCCGTAGCACACGATGGTTGGTCCCTCGCACAGCCAGTCTTCGGCGCAGGCCAGCGAGTCCGTCATGTCTGAGGTCGACCAGCGGGCGTTGTGGAAGAGGGTGAGGCCCCTCCCGTCGAATGCCTGCGCCTGCCAGCCTGTTACCACGGCGATGTCATGTACCGAGGCTGCGCGGAGAGCTGCTACCTGACGGTCGAGCAGGCGGGCGCCGCCGATCTCCATCAGGCACTTGGGCCGGTCCGCTGTGCGAGCACCCATCCGGGAGCCCCGGCCGGCCGAGAGAATGACCGCGTTGAGAGGCATGTTGGTCAATCCTTTCCGAACATCTCGACGAACAGCGTGAGGTCGGCGGGATCGGGAGTGTCGGAGCGCTCGGGATGCCACATCACTCCGGCGATGCGGGTGCCGGGCAGCTGGATCGCCTCAGCTACCGCACCCGCCCGCGCCACTACCTCCAAAGCGGGGGGCGCCTCGACGCACCCCCAGTTGTGGAAGCTGTTCACCGTGCGCCCTGCGTACGTGCCCACCAACTCGTGCCGGGTGCCCGCGTGTCCTTCCACGCGGGTGAGCCGGGCTCCGTGGACATGCAGGAGCATGAGCATGCCTCGGCATACCCCGAGCAGCGGTGTTCCCTCATCGGCGGCCCGGCGTATGAGGTGCTCTTCGAGCTGGTCACGTTCACCGGCATCGCCGCCGTAGGCTTGAAGGTCGTTCCCGCCGGTGAGGATGACGCCAGTGCAGCCGGCTTGTCGCAGTGTGGCGTCGGCGAGGTCCGCTTCCAGGGGGAGGGGCACCGCCAGGAGGCCGCAGGCGGCGAGGAAAGCGTTCCAGCGCATGTCCAGCGCCAGACGGCGTTCACCGTGGGCATCCGGTGGAAGTACTCGCTGGGTGAGCCCCACGGGTGTCATGGGCTGCACCCAGCGGCGCTCAGGGCTCATGGTCAGTGTGCGCCGCGGCGGGGCGCCATCCAGCCGACGGTCGTGTAGGGAATGCGGATGGTGTCGTCGGTCCTGCTTCGCACCAGGCCCTCGATGTCGTTGACGACGCTGTCGAAAAGAGTTCCGGCCTGGCGCTGCAGGGTGGCATGGGAGCGCCAGGCCGCTATCCAGTCCTCGACCGGCATGTCATGGACGAAGGCTTCCTCGATTTTTGTCACGGGGGAGAACAGACCGCTTGCCTCGATCACCGGTGCCTGGTCGGCGCGGCGAGAACCGTAGGAGTAGTCCGGGACGCGCTCCTGGATGAGTTGCTCGATGGACATCTGCAAGGGGTCGTCGAGCTGGCGGTGATTCCAGATGCATGCCATCCAGCCGCGGTCGGTCAGGATGCGAGAGGCCTCGGCCAGGGCTCGTGTGGTGTCTGTGGTGTTGAACGAGGAGCCGAACGTCACCAGATCGTAGGCTCCCTGGGGAAGCCCGGTGCTTTCGGCGGTTCCGCTCCGCCAGTGGACGGACGGCTGGTCGGAGGTGCGTTCCTGCCCGATGGAACGCATGGCGTCGTTGGGCTCCACCGCGTCGACGGAGCATCCGTAGGGCACCAGGCCGAGTGTGAGGTGTCCTGTGCCGGCTCCGATGTCGGCCACTCGCGGTTGCGTCCGGCCGCAGGCCTTGACGATGCGCTCCACAGCGCGTGTCGCGTAAGGCGGGCGGAGGGAGTAGGTCGGGGCCAGCTGCGTGTAGTCCCACGTCGTCATGTCCATACTCCTTTGCTTGCACACAGGTCGAGGATTTGTGCGGCCGAGGTGGTGGGTGAAGCCGGTCCGTGGTTTGTGATCACCAGGTCGGGCTGCAAAGGGAACTGGGCGTCGATGCCCATCCCGACGGTCTGTGCATGACCGCGTGGGGCCGCATAGATGCCCTTCGGGTCACGGTGCCGCAGTTCGTGCAGCGGCACGTCGAGAAGCACTTCCACATAATTGGGCAGGTGGGCTCGGTTCCAGGTGTGGATCTCATGACGCAGGGAGATGGTGGCGCACACCACCGTGTGACCCTGCTGGGACAGCAGGCGGCACATCCGGGCGTATGTCAGACCGAGTTCGCGGCGGGCGTCACTGTCATAGGCCACCGTGGCTCCCAGGACTTCGCGCATCTGATCCCCGTCCAGGAGAACCGGATGCCGTCCCGTTTTCTGCAGTTGCCGGATCAGCTCGGCGGCCACCGTCGACTTGCCGGCACCTGATAAGCCGGTGAGCCAGATGACCGGGCCCGCCTGATTGGTCCTGAGGTTGCTCACACTGCTCCTTCCTGTGGTCGGGCGCTGCGTCGGCTGCGTACCGGCACCGCGGGCCGTACCAGCCGGTTGGACGTGTCGATCTCCAGGGAGTCAGCTGCCAGCCACTGCCGGAAGCGGATGTCGCCTGCCCCAATGACGGCGGGCAGCCCGAGTTCCAGCGCACGGATGGCCATGTGGGAGTTCGCGCCGCCAAAGGCGGTGACCAGCCCGGCGATGTTGTGCGTGAAAATCCAGTCGTATCCCGGATCAGCGGCCGGGATCATGGCGATGGCGCCGTCCAGCGGGTCCCCGGCATCGACGTCGGCCACTGGTGCGACGACGCGTGCGTGGGCGACGAAGTTGGGCTCCACATCCAGGCCGGTGAAGGACACCAACTCCTCCGGGCCGCACAGCAGTGCTGGCCCGTGCAGTGACATCGTCACCTCGTGAGCGTCACGGCCCTGGGCGACGGCTGCCGCGAGGCGGCTGTGGTCCCCGCTCCTGTCCCCGGTGCAAGCGGCGAGCGCATCGACGGGTACGTATGACAGGTCAGCGGGAGTAAAGCCCAGGCGCCCGCCGATCGTCCGGGCCTGGGTCAGGATCTCGCTCACCACACGTGAATACTGCAGCTTGGCGTACTCGCGGCCGGCGACGCTGCCGCGTACGAAGTCCAGAAAGTCTCCGGCTGACGCGGGCATACCGTGCTCTGCCAGCAGTTGCCCGACAGCCCGCACCCGCCCGGCGTCCATGTGGAACTCCACGGGTTCTTCCGCCCCAGCGCTCGCGGGCGACGACCAGTCGAAGTACTGCCCGTCGCTCTCGTCATAGCGGGGGGAGAGAATGTCGTACGTACCAGGGCGAAGATGCCCGTATCGGCGCAGAAAAGCCTTCCTGTCACCGGTCGCGAAATCCCGGCGCAGCTGATTCGACACCGTGTCGGCGCTGCCCAGGAGCGCATCCGCTTCCTGCGCAGACATCACTCCCCGCTCGACCAGACTGCGCACCAGGCGCGTAGCCGTGAAGGCCGCTCTGGCGATGCCCGCAAAGGGCAGCGCCCCTTCGCGACGGCACAAGCTGAGCAAGGACCGGAAGTGCTCCTGGGGGCTGACTCCTGGACCGGGCTCCAGGGGCCGCAGGGCAAGCTGCTGCGCTGTACGAAGGTCGCGCCGGTAGGGGCCGTCCGTCGCCATCATCTGGGCCGTGAGGAAGTGAAGTGCGTCAACGAACTCCGTTGCCTGATGACTGGACAGGACGCCTTCGGCAACCCAGGATTCGGCGACGCGTGGCAAAGCGAAGTCGTATGAGGACTGCACGATGTCGAACTCGACCTTGTCGTGCAGGTGCGGCCGGTCCCGGAGCCTCTCCAGGTAGTGCCTCATCAGTCGGTGTGCCGCTTCCTCTTCCATGTTCCGCGGCATCAGCGAGGAGAAGCTGGCCCTGATGTCGATGTACGGCAGCCCGCTCAGGTCGACGAGGAGCGGAACACCCCGTACATCGCGGTACCCGTAACGGTGACGGGATTCTGCCCAGGTGTCGTCGGTGATCAGGCGCCGGTACAGCGAAAGCGCCAGCGGGCGGGGCCGCAGACCGATCATTTCGGCCGGGTTCCAGTCAGGCATTACCCCTAAGCACGTGTCAGCCCCGACTGCTGGAGGCTGATCCCGTAACAAGGCGCGGAACTTCCGCTGGCACTGGTGCACGGCCGCTCGATGCCGGCTCTTGGACAGTTCCATGGCTGGCGCGGCCAGCGGCCGGGCCTGAAATAGCACAAGAGAGGCGTCTTGCCGTACGGCGAACTCGAACTCGAATGGGGCCTCCCCCAGCAGGTGTTCGAGTTCCGCAGCCAGGCGTGGCAGGCCGGCCAGGTACCACATGGGGCAGCGGCTGCCCTCGTCCGGCAGGAAGTACCACGACCGAACACCCGGCTGCCCAGCGGTCACCAGAGTGGTATCGGCCCCCTCCGACCAGTTGACCAGACGGTAAGGAGCACCGGTGCTCGGTTCACATGAGGAACACACGCCACTGGCTATGGCGTCCGGCAGATGGGGCTGCACCAGCACCTGGTCTTGGTCATCTGGCTCTCCGAACGAGGCGATGACTGTGTCGATTGCCCGCGTCAGCTCCTTGTCGGTGTGCACATCCAGGCAAGAGGCGTAACGCCCCGCACTTGAAGCGCCCTCACCGTCTTCGCTCAGGGAGCTGCTCCGTACCACCAGCGGCGCATCAGACCAGGAACACCCGCGGATCTTTCTGCGTACAGCTGCGGATTCTCGTTTCCACTCGCCCACGGTGAAATACACCAGCGGCAGCACCGCAGCCTCGCGCAGTCTCGGCATCAGCCGGGACAGAGTCTCGGCCTTAGTGCCGAACCGGACCACGCCACGGTGAGAACCCGCCCTGTCTAACATCAACACCCCCATGCCGATCAGACGTGATCAGTCGCGTACCGCTGCCCCAGGTGTTCAAACGTGAGGGATACACGGAGTTTCTCCCTGGCGTACTGGAGGTGAAGCGAACCAGCCAACTCGGGCAGGATCGGGCAGGACCTGTCACAGTGCTGCGATCCGTCGTACCGCCTACACGGTGTATGTGACGAGCAGCGGGGGAGCGGGGATGCTGAGCAGCATGGACTTGCAGCCGGTTGAGCGTGCCTCGGAGGCGTTCCAGCAGTCATTGACCGCGCAGGAGATCGGGAAGGTCTGTGGGTGGGCCTTCGGGGGTGCCGCCGTGCCGGTGTCTGCCGTCGAGCTTGGCGGAGGGGGGTATGTACAACAACGTCTACCGGGTGACCCTGGCCGGGCGGGACCGGCCGGTGATCTTGCGTGTCGCGCCGGAAGAGCACCGTCAGTTCCGCGGCGAGCGGCACCTGATGCGCAACGAGTACGCGAGCCAGCCCTGGCCGGCCGTGATCGCGCCGCTGATGCCGCAGGTGCTCGCCGCGGTCTGGTCGCACGAGGTGATCGCCCGGGACGGATGATCCAGACCCACCTGGACGGCATCCTTGCCCCGGAACACCTGGGGACGTATCCGCGCACCGCATGGCCTGCGTTCTTCCGGCAGATGGGCGCCATCGCCCGCTCCGTGCACGACGTACGGGCCCGCACTCTGGGCCCGTCAGCGGCCCGGGATACGGAACGTGGAGCGAGGCGGCGATCGCGCCACTGGAGGAGATCGCCACCGACCTGGACAGCGTCGGCCTGGACGCGGCCGACATCCGGAAGGCCGCTGCGGTGGCTGCGCACGGGAGCGCCGTGCTCGATGAAGAGACAAACAACGGGTCAAAACGCCCTCTGAGCTTGTCATTTAACGAAGGGGGAGCCTGGGGGCCGCCGCTCTGTTGGTGCGGGAGTGGTGGAAGCGGCCGTCGAGCGCCAGGATGAAGCCGTGGATGACATCGTGTGCCGCCCCGCCCAGCCCCATGAGTTAGCCGCCGTAGGTGAGTTGCGATGGCGGTGGGTGCAGGAGCTCTACGGAACCCCCGACACCATGCTGGACGAGTTCGTCCCCCGATTCGTGGCATGGGCCCGGGAGGCCGAGTCCTCACATCGGTGCATGGTGATGGTCCGTGACGACGTGGTGATCGGCATGGCCTGGCTGGCGATCACGCAGCGTGTGCCGCATCCACGCGCGTTCGAGCGGTTGTCGGGTGACGTGCAGTGCACGTACGTCGTACCCCAGGAGCGCGACCACGGTCTCGGCGGCAAGCTGATCGAGGAGGTCTTGGCCTGGGCGAGGGACCTCGGTCTTGAGCGTGTGACCGTTCACTCCAGCGACCGGGCGGTTTCGGCGTACTCCCGCCATGGCTTTGACGCCTCTCCGCGCCTGCTCCAGGCGGAGGTTGGGCGGGGCCGCGCGGGGTGAGCCTTCCGACTGGTGGCCGGCGTGAGTCGCTGGCCATATCGTCGCAGTCCCGGGCGGACTTCTATCCGTGTCTCACAGGACGCTCGGACGCGTTGTCCGAGCTGACGGAGGCCCTCCTGTGCACGGAGGGCCCGGTCAAAACGCTGGTGGATCTCGCGCTCGCTCCCGAGCATCGCCGTGGTCACGGGCCTCTGTACGGCGGACTCAACCAGGGTCGGATCGATGTAGCCCGGCTGCGTCGTGTTCTGGTGGGGCTTCGCCGCCGGCGTCGGCGACCCACCGGCCGCCCACCTCCTGGCCGTGTACCACGCCCTCGACGACACCCACACCCAAGCCCCCGCCCGAGCCCGCGCCTGGCGCGCCTTCACCCGCCTCCTGCACTACCACCCCGACCACCACCTGCCCCGCCCCGTCCAAGGCGAGCCCCGCATCGCCGAAGGCCTTGCCCGCCCCGTCCCCTGGAAAGCAGAAATCCGCGACTTCATGATGCGCGACCCCGCTGAACTCACCCGCTGACCGAACCCCTGGCCCAGCAGACCCGTCCGCCGGCCCCGCCCCACTGCTACACAGCCCCACCCCACCCGCTGACCCAGCCACGCCCCCTTCCTTCTTCATCTCCATCACGCCGCTGCGGCCACGCGGGCCTCACCCATGCCCAGAACAAGGAGCACCCGACGACCACCCCTCCCGAAAACCCCGCCACCCCCGCCGCCCCCGCCGAACCCTCCACCCCGCGCACCAGGCCGGACCGCCACGCGCCCACCGGTACGCCACGCGCTCTCACTACCCGCAAACGGCTGCACCTGCTGGACCGGCTGCGCCGTACCGCCGCAATCCACGTCTTCCGGGGGCTCTGCTACGGCCTGGGCACCGCCGCGTCCGGCCTGCTCGGGTACTGGATTCAGCAGCAGTACCTGTGAGTGGGTGTCTCATAAGTCCGCCCTTTCCCACTATGAGGTGCCGCCGTCCTGCGTCGTCGGTCTGAGCGGACTCGCCCGCTTCTGCGGAGCTGTCTTCGAAGATCCCGCGTTCGGATGGCTACGCTGGTCGGCACGGTGGAGGAGGCGCGATCGGTATGGATGACGGGCACGGGCCCGGACGGTCTGAGCGGGAGGATGCGCTCGGGGCCGGTTGGGAGCGGCACCGGCCTGCGGTGTTCGGTGTGGCCTACCGGCTGCTGGGGAGTGTGGCCGATGCGGAGGACGTGACCCAGGATGTGTGGTTGCGGGCGGCCGGAGCGGATCTGCGGGACGTCGGTGACCTGAGGGCTTGGCTGGTGACGGTGGCCGCGCGGCGGTCGTACGACCTTCTCAGAAGTGCCCGTTACCGTCGGGAGAGCTATGTCGGGCCGTGGCTGCCGGAGCCGCTGCTGACGGGGCCCGACGCGTCGCAGCCGGTACTCGTTGATGAGTCCGTCGGCTCGGCGATGCTGTTGATCATGGAAGAGCTGAGTCCGCCGGAGCGGGTGGCTTTCGTCCTGCACGACGTCTTCGGACTCGAGTTCGCCCAGATCGCCGAAGTGCTGGACGTCTCGGTGCCGGGCGCCAGGCAGCACGCCTCGCGGGCGCGACGACGGGTCGCCAAGGCGAAGCAGTCCGTGCCGCAGGCGTCGAAGGCGGAGCGCGAACGCGTCCTTGAGGTTTTCCGCGCCGCGTATGAGGCCGGGGACCTGGCGGGCCTAGTCAGGCTCCTGCATCCGGACGCCGTCTTTGTCACCGACGGTGGCGGCAAGGTCTCCGCGGCGCGCAAGCCCATCCACGGCGGCGAGCGTGTCGCCGAGGTGATGGCGCGTGTAGGGCGCCAGTGGCGTCCGGATCGCATCGCCTTCGCCGAGGTCGGCGGCGAGATCGCCCTGGTGCTCTACCGCGAAGGCCGGGTCCACTGCGTGGACACGGTCCAGATCACCGACGGCCTGATCACCGCCTATCGCAGGGTCATCAATCCCGACAAACTCGCGCGCCTCTGAGCTGTCACATCCGCAGGGGCTGCCTCGTCTCCCTGATGAGAAGGCACACGAGCGACGAATCGAAGGAACAATGAACGACCTCCAGCGCGTGAACATCGGCAAGCAGCACCCGGCCTCCTACAAGGCCCTCATCGCCCTGTCCCAGGAGGTGGAAGAGGGCGCGGCCGCGGCGGGCCTCGACCCGCTCCTGATCGAGCTGCTGAAGATCCGCGCCTCCCAGATCAACGGCTGCGCGTTCTGCCTGCGCATGCACACCCGCGACGCCCTCAAGAAGGGCGAGAACCCCGACCGGATCGCCGTCCTGCCCGGATGGGAGGAGACCGGCTACTTCTCCGAGACCGAGCGCGCCGCCCTCCGCCTGACCGAGGCGGTCACCCGCGTGTCGGACGGACACGTCAGCAACGCGGAGTACAACGCTGCCGCGGCCCACCTCACCGCGGACCAGATCTCGGCCGTCTCCTGGCTGGCCATCCTGATGAGCGCGTTCAACCGCGTCGCGATCACCAGCCGGTACCGCGTCAACGGCTGACCTCGACGCCGACACTGACGGTGATACAGGTCGGCGAGGAGCCTCCACCGTCATGAGATTGACCGCCTCGCGCCATGATCTGAGGAGCCCTCGCAGCATGCCCCCGCCTTCCCCGGCTGCTTCGTCTGCCGCTGCCGTCCCGCCGGTCGTCGCCATCGCCTATCACTCAGGCTTCGGCCATACCGCGGTGCTGGCCGAAGCGGTGCGCGAGGGCGCCGCCGACACCGGAGCGGATGTCCGCCTGGTCAAGGTCGATGAGAGCATCGAGGAGCAGTGGGGGCTGCTCGACGCCGCCGACGCGATCGTCTTCGGCTCGCCGGCCTACATGGGCATCGCGTCCGGCGCTGTCCAGGTCTTCGCCGAGGCCACTTCGAAACGCTGGGCAACTCGAGACTGGCAGGACAAGCTGGCGGCGGGCTTCACCAACTCCGGTGTAAAGAGCGGCGACAAGCTGAACACCCTGTAGTTCTTCTCCGTGCTGGCCGCCCAGCACGGCATGCACTGGATCAACCTCGGCCTGACGTCCGGCCGGCACTCCACCACCGCCTCCGAGAACGACCTCAACCGCCTCGGTATTTACCTGGGCGCCGGCGCGCAGACCGATACCGACCGGGGGCGCGGACAGCGTCCACAAGGCCGACATGGCCACCGCCGAACACCTCGGCCGGTGAGCCGCCGCTCAGGCCGCGGTGTACGCCGCCGGTCGCGCCACGGTCGCCGCCTGACTCGCCTCCCACGGGTGCCGGGCGCCCGTGAGCGACGTACGCGCCCGGCCCGCGCGCCTCGTTGCGATCGCCTGCACCTGCTCATCGACACGATGGCCGGCGGCGAGCGCCAGGCGCTCGGGCATCCCCGCCATCGCCCGGCGCCGGTCGCGGTACGCGCGGTCCCGGCGCTGGCGCGGCCGCGCGCGGTATCGTCGCCGTGGGGAGCCCGCGCCGAGCGGCTGCCCGCACCACCGGCAGCGCGGACCCGGCTCCGGGCTGCTGCCGTCTTCCCTGGCAAGTTCTTGTGTTCTGTATGTGAACCGCGCTGGGGCCGTTTTGGCGGTGGAGTGATGGTTGCTTTCGAGGGATCGGGCACAGCCCGCCCCCGTCTGAGGTCGGGCACTTGGTCGAGACTTCGGATATCAGGCCCTGTTGCATGCGGCCCTACGGCGCCGGAATACGGAGTTCCAATGTGTCCGTGCTGGTTCCTGGGCCACGACCGGAGCTGATCTCTCCTTAGGGTCTGTCCGAAACCACGCTTCGTTCACCTGTGCGCCTTGAGTCAACTCCTCGTGGCCCGCGACCATCTGTCTTGACGGGTCGGCAGCAGGAAACGGCGAAACCCAGGCTCCGACCCGCCGCTGCCCTACCTCGCATCCGATCAGTCGGGCGAGGTTACGCCTTCAATCGAAAGGCAGACCGGCATGAAGTTTGTGGACGCCGCTACGGAGATCGCGGATGAGGGCGGGAGCTGGCGGACCCTGCTGTTCCGCGGATCTCGGTGCCTGGAGCTGAACTGGGACAAGGGCATCAACTACGTGGGCGAGATCGGCGGCTATCAGAAGCACTGGCGGGACGTGGGCAACACCTCGTTCGCCAGTGACCTGGATGCGGCCGTGCAGTTGCCGAATGACGGCGGCAGCTGGCGCACCATGCTGTTCAAGGGCGACCAGTGTCTGGTCCTCAACTGGGACCAGGGCATCAGGTACGACGGGAAGATCGGCGGGTACGAGAAGCACTGGCGGGACGTAGGCGGCACCTCGTTCGCCAGTGACCTGGATGCGGCCGTGCAGTTGCCGAATGACGGCGGCAGCTGGCGCACCATGCTGTTCAAGGGCGACCGGTGCCTGGTCCTCAACTGGGACACGGGCATCCAGTACGACGGCCGGATCAGCGGCTTTCAGAAGCACTGGCGGGACGTGGGGGGCACCTCGTTCGCCCGCGACCTGGACGGGGCGACTCAGTTGCCGAATGATGGCGGCAGCTGGCGCACCATGCTGTTCAAGGGTGACCAGTGCCTGCTCCTCAACTGGGACACGGGCATCCAGTACGACGGCCCGGTCACTGGGTACCAAAAGCACTGGCCCGACGCTTATCGGGAGCTGACCTCCTGATAGTGCGTGCCGTGTGATCCACCTGGAATCCGAAAAGGTACGCCTCGCGGGCTCCTGGCCGACTCGGTGGGCTTAACACCCTTAAGCCTTGTCGTGTTCGAGGAGCCTGCTTGCGGTATACCACTCCCGGCGGTCCTGAACTTCCAAAACACGTGATCCTCCTGATGAGCCTGAACACGTCAGATCACGAGGGAAGTGGCCCACACCGGACCGTACGGCCGTCCTCGCACGACAGCCAGGGCCACGCAGCGCGTGCTGTCCGCCCCCCTGGGTCGTTGGCCGGGCATGAGCGATTTCGAGCAGTGGATGGCCGCCGTAGCGGCGACGCCCGGCCTCGGTGACTCAGGCCCGCGCCGACGGGCGTCTGCTGCGGGGCGGGCGAGGGGGCAGGCGGCTGGGCGGGCGCGGGAACGTTGTCCCGGCTCATATGCTGCTCCCTCGAGTAGTTGTTTCTCTCCCTCGCGGGCTCCAGGGGATCTGCGCGTAATGTTCGATCATGTTTTTGCTGAATTACGTCACGCGGCGCGTGGGGTCGTCTTGGATGGGGAGAACCGCATCCTGCTGTGCCGGTGCGTGCTTCCGGGTGCGGTGGTCTGGATAACCCCGGGAGGTGGGATCGAGGAGGGAGAATCGGCAGGCTCAGCCCTACGGCGCGAGCTGTTGGAAGAAGTCGGGCTCAACTTTGAAGGTCCGCTGCGGCCTGTGTGGCATCAGCGGCTCATCGGGCCTGAGTACGCGCAGGGCTATGACGGCGTCATCAACGACTATTTCCTGGTGTATGCCGAGGCGTTCGAGCCGGCGGGCAGGCTGTCAGAGGTAGAGCTGGCTGCCGAGCACCTCACGTCGTTCCGGTGGTGGCGGCTGGACGAGATCGCTGATTACCAAGGTCCAGAGCTGTTTGGTCCGCGGGACCTGGCTGCTGCTCTCGACGAGCTGATTGCTGAGGGGCCCAGCGAAAACCCGGTTGTTCTCGGTCCGTAGACCGGTCCGGGGAGTGCCGAACTCCATGCTGCTCTCCGGCTTCTTCGTCCCGCTCGGGGTGCGCCCGTTGGAGTCAGGCGCCGGGTCCTGAGCATGATGAACGCCCAGTTCAGATGGGCTTCCGCATGTTGGGGAAGTCGCTCATAGTCCCTAGCGTTGCGGCGGGCGTTCATGATCCAGCCGAGGGTGACTTCCTGCACGGTGTCGTCGTCGCGGGTCAGCTCGGTGACCATGCGCATCTTCTCGGCCGGGGTGACGTGCTCGCTCACCTTGGGCCGCTTCAGCAGGTCGGCGGCGACCTCGTCATCCCGCGTCAGATCGGCGACCGTCGCGACCTTCTCATCCAGCGTCACTGGGCGGTCGACCCGCTGGCCGACCACGCGCTTGGCGCCGTCCGGCGTCCACTGCCTCGCTCCGGTGCGCGGGTTGAACGGCGCGTACTCGATCGCCGCCCACCGCTCGCCCTCGTCCGCGACCGAGGCCAGGATGCGGTGAACGGTGAACGACGCCCCCTCCTTGCGCCTGTCCTTGGGCCACCGGTTGGCGGTGCAAACTGGTAATGACCAGCGACAGTGGGGCCGGACAGGATCACCTGTCCGGCCCTGTGCCAGCGCCACCGCGAAGAGGCGGCGCTGGCGGGCAAGGCGTCGGGGCATCAGGTCTGAACGCGAGGGCAACGGGGTAACGGGGGCTCAGGTCCATGCGGGCGTGTGCTCGGGGGGTGAGTGAAACGTGAGCGGAACGTGAGCGGCGGGGCTCAAGCTGGACCGTGTAACGCCATGCTCTGGACAGGAGTCCCATGCTCAGCTCCACCCCCCGCGCCGTCGGCGCCGGATCGCGCAGACGGTCCCACTCGCTGACAGGTTTGATGACGGTCTGCGTCGCGCTCGGCGCGGCACTGCTGATGCCGACCGCTGCCGGGGCGGCCGGGTCGACGAACAAGGACGCCTTCAACAACCTCGGGCAGGCGGACCGAAACGAGTGGATGCATGGCATTTCGAGCAGCACCAAGCTGTCGCAGATGTCCATTCCCGGTACCCACGACACGCTGTCCATCCACGGCGGTGAGAACGTGCAGACGCAGGAGGACCACGGCGACAGCGCCAATACGTTGACCGCGCAGCTGAACGCGGGCATCCGGGCCATTGACATCCGGGTCCGCCGCGTCAACAACACCTTCACGATCCACCACGCCTCGTTCTACCAGAAGGCCAACTTCGCGGACGTCCTCGACAAGGCGCAGGATTTCCTCAAGGCGAACCCTAAAGAGACGATCGTGATGCGGCTGAGGGCCGAGTGCCCCTACAAGAACGCCGGCACCTTCGAATGCGCGAACAGTCCCACGGCGAGCGAAGACGAGGTCCGGTCGACGTTCCAAAAATACGTGGCGGCGCCGGAGTACGGAGGGCTCTTCTACGCCCCTTCGGTGTCGGGCAGCAGCCAGGCGGACATCCCCAAGCTCGGGGACGTCCGCGGCAAGATCGTCCTGGGCAGCTTCGACAATGCCGGGAAGGAAGGGGACGAGAAGTACGGCATCAAGGGATTCAACGCCCACAAGGAAGACACCTACGCGGCGCCGACCATCCCGGCCAAGTGGAACTTCGTCAAGGACAACGTCGATAAGGCGATGCCGAAGGGCAGCTCCTCGGATGACCTGTATCTGACGTACTCGTCCGCGTCCAACGCCCCCTTCTCGTTGGTGCCATCCGCCTACGCAGGCGGCTACCGGACCGTCGACAACGACCCCAATACGTACGTCGAGGGCATCAACTACCGGTTGATGAAGCACCTCAACAACACACAAGGCCGCGTCGGCATCGTCATGATGGACTTCCCCGGCTGGGGCCTGGTGAACGCCATCATCGACCACAACGCCGACAACACCGTCAGCGGCGGCAACCGGATGATCTGGATGGTCAACAAGGACAAGACGTACGTCAACAGCCTGAACGGCCGCTGCATGGTGCGGGGCCCCGAGTTCGACGACTCCAAATCCGGCGGTCTGGTCACCCAGCGCGAGTGCCAGTCGAGCCCGCCCAGCAGCCACCAGTGGGAAGCCCAAAAGCCGTCGTCGTTCGACAACAAGGGCTACTTCTGGATCAAGGCGAGCAACGGAAAGTGCCTGACGGTCCCCTACAACAACGGCAACCCGCCCGGCTCCGGCACCCAGCTGTTCTGGTGGGACTGTGAGACCCGCTGGTTCTCCGGCAGCCAGATGTGGAACGTCGTCCCGACCAAGGTCGCCACGGCGACCGGCTCCAAGGACGGCTTCAAGTTCATCAACAACTGGACGGGCATGTGCCTGTCGATGGACCCGGCCACCGCCGACAAGTCGGGCGGCAAGGTGACCCAGGAGACCTGCCCGAAGAAGTAACCCCCCGGCACGCTCCCAACGCTTCCGACGTCCAGGCCGCCCCTCCTTACCGGAGGGGCGGCCTGGACGCGCTCACCCGGACTCCTCTGACTCTTCTGCCAGTTGCGCCACGCCCGGCTGCCCGTTCCAGCAGCGTGCCGAAACCGTCATCGAAGTTGTCCATGAACTCCGTATCGACTTCCCCGTCCTGCTGACCTCCGCTGCCCTCAACGGGCCTTCTGAGGGCTGAGCAGACCTGTCTTCTGACGCCCCGGAACTGCCTGTACCGGTACGCCCGAACGTTGTGTATCAAAAGCGTAAGGCGCCCTAGCGCTTTGCGGTCTGAGCTGGCCTTACCAGTGCTATGGCCGCTTTCCGCCCCCGGCCGCTATTCCCCACGCCACGGCCCCTGTCGGACACAGCGAACAGGGGCCGTGGCCGATCCGCGCGGCGCCGATTCCGCGCGGCCTGATCGAGGCCGGACTTCCCCTGGACCGCACCCCGCATGAGGCGCTCGTCACCGCTGTCCTAGCGTGGAAGGGCCCGGACCTCGCACCCCACGACACGAGCAGATCGCCTTCCAGCTCACCGGGCACGCCCGCGCGGTCGCCGCCGACGTCCAGCGCCACGCCGTCACCCTGCCCCAGAACGACGGCCGCGGTGCTCTTTCCGAAGTCATCCTGGCCCTCTCCACGCGCCTGGGCCGCCTCACCGAACTCGCCCCAGTCGGCACGTAGAGCCTGTCAGCGGCTCGGTTCCGCGTTGGCCGTGAGCAGAGGCAATGAGTGTCGCAGTTCACGCTGCCAGTACGGCGGGCTGTGCGTGCCGCGGTAGAAGTGAGTGGTGACCCCGACTCCTGCTTCCTGAAGGCGGCGGGCCACGGTGCGGGACTCATCGCCCATCACGGCCTCGGTCAGTGAGATGACCTCGTCGGGGTAGAACGGGGCGAGGTCCTCCAGTCCCGGGATCTTGGGGTCCGGCTCGGTGTCCGGAGGGTCGAGGGTTCCTGGAGTGCCGTCCCCGGAGGTGATGTGGACCCGTGTGCCGCGCAGCCGTTCGGCGAGGTAGTAGGGATCGTTCTCCCGCCAGATGTGGCGTTGCCGGACTGGGTCGCCCCAGATCTTCTGCCACGGCACTCCGAGGTATTCCGCGCCGCCGCTGACCGCCTCCGGGTACTGCAGGGGATGGAGGAAGCCGCTGAAGCTGACGGCGGCACGAAACATCCCGGGACGGCGTGCCGCGTACTTGATGGCTCCGTACCCGCCCTGGGACTGCCCGGCGACGGCCCGCTGCCGGCCGGCACCGTACCGACGCTCCAGGATGGGGCGCACCTCGTCGAGGTGGAAGGACTCCACGGCCGGGGCGCCCCCTGCGCCGGTGTTCCACCAGTTGCTGTAGAAGCCGTAGAAGGGCATCTGGGGCATGACGACGAGCGTCCTGCGTAGCTCGGGCCACTTCTCGACGTGGTAGTCGCGGGTGTAGGTCTGGTAGTCCCCTTCGCCGTCGGGCAGCAGGTAGAGCACCGGCCAGCGGTCGCCGGGGCGTCGCGTGGTCCAGCCGTCCGGGGTGAGCAGCCGGACCTTCCCGGTGCCAGCGAGGGCCGGGGAACTGATGGTCAGATCGAGCTGCCGGGGCCCGATTCGCTCTTCCTCGACGACGCGGGCCGGGTGCCCGGATCGGGGGAGAAATGGATGCTGCTCATCCCCTTCGGGCTTCGTGGTCGTGGGGGTGGCGCCGGCCGAGGCAGTGGCCATTGCTGGGGCTGCCACCGCTGGCAGCGGCCCCAGCACCGGTATCAGGGCTGCTGCCAGCACGGCGGATCCGAGGCGGGTACGGGTGCGTAAGGTCATGTCGTCAATGTGGCCGGAGCGGGCCGTACCCGGCATCCGGGAAACCCCCCGAACTTAGTTCAGGACACCCCTGAGATGTCCCCGACCCGGGGGACGCTCCGGGTGCGGTTGGCGACCCAGTCCGGATCACGTACGGGTGTCGGTGTTCGGGTCTCGGTGGCGGGGGTGCGCATGAGGCGTCAGCTGGTGCGCGACCCGTGCCGCCGAACGTCACCAGGGCGGGGGCGGTCTGGCGGGCGGTGTCGTCCCGGGCCCACGTGCCGGTGAAGCGGGCCTGATGGGCCGCCCGGTTGGCCAGCTGCTGCCACGGGCGCAGCCGTCTAAGCAGGTAGCTGGTGGCGAGCGCGGCGGCCGGGGTGACGAGGATGCCCACTGTCAAAGCGGGGCGGCCTGGGGAGTCCAGGCTGCTTTCGGTTCCCATCGTGGCGGACCGGGTGGTGATGACGGCCGCGAAACTGGTCCTGGAACCGGTCTTCGAGGCCCAGTTCACCGAGGCGAGCTACCGATTTCTGCCCAAAGGGTCCGCGATTGACGCGTGCGAAGCTGTGCGCGTCGCGGCGAACCAGCGACGGGGGTGGGTTTTCGAGGCCGACGTCCGGGGCTGCTTCGGCACGATCGACCACGACGCGCTCATGGCCCAGGTGGCCCGGCGTGTCGTGGACCGGCCGGTGCTGAAGCTGATCCGGGCCTGGCTGCGGAGGGGTGTCCTGGAGGGCGGGGTGGCCTCCCCGACCGGGGCGGGGACTCCGCAGGGCTCACCGATCTCCCCGCTGCTGGCGAACATCGCCCTGCATGTTCTCGACGAGGCGTGGCACGACGAAGGGTACCCGTGCTGGGAGTGCTGGTGAGGTATGGCGACGATTTCGTGGTCCTTTCGCTGATCAGACAACGGGCCGAAATGGCCTGGCAGTTGGCGGCGGGGGTGCTGGAACGGCTCGGGATGCGCTTGCCCCCCGAGAAATCCGGGATCACCTGCCTCACCCGGGGCGGGCAGGGATGCGACTTCTTCGGCTTCCACCACCGGAAGGTCGCATAGTGGAAATGGCGAGGCAGGTTCTATCTGCAACGCTGGCCCTCGGTGAGAGCGATGAACGTGCTGCGGGACGAGGTCCGCGCAGCCACTTCCCGCTCGAAGACCGAAAGGCCGGTGACCGCCGTGGTGTCCGACCTCAACCCCGTGCTGCGGGGCTGGGCAGCGTACTTCCGCAACGGGAATTCCGGACGGAAGTTCAACGCGGTCGACGGCTACGTCCACGAACGTCTGGCCATCTTTGCCAGCCGGAAACACAGACTCCGAGGCCGGAACTGGACCACCCGATTCACTTGCGGATGGATCACCCGACTCGGCGTCTACCGCCATACCGGAAACGTGCACAGGGCGACGGCGCATGCCAGTCGGTGAACGATGCCGGAAAGCCGTGTGCGGGAGAACCGCACGCACGGTTTGAAGCGGCGGGGGCTGGAAACGGAGCGGAAGCCACCGCGCCAGTCCCCGACCCTGCTGAGGGGCATCTGGCAGACATCGGGCGGCTGCTGAGCCCGGCAAGACGCGCCCCAGCCCGCCCTTCTTGCGGCGTGCCGGTCTGCGTCCGTACGGATCGTGAGCCGGAAACCGTGGGGCACGCATTCCCTTACACCGTTGCGCCCAGGGGCTTTCCGGAAGACCTCTCACCCGTAGCCGCGTGCTGCAGGGATGGAGCATGCCGGCCCCCTTCGGGCCAGGCTTGGCGAGACCGGCATCACTTTGCGTAGGCATCAGCTGATCGCTCCCGAGCACTGGGACCTCGGACGGCCTTGAGTCCTTGCCTCCTCTTGACTCCCGCGCAACGGCCCCTCGCAGGTTCCGGCGGCCTCGCTGCTGCCGGCGGATATTCAGCCATGCTGGAGCCCGATACGTGATGTGTCATCAGGGCAGTGGTGGGCGACTGTCCAGTCCACGGGTATCGCGGTACGCGATCGTCGAGATGCGGTGCACCCCTGGAGCGCGGCTTCACCCCAGCTGACGGTGGCCAGGACCTCATCACGCGTCAGCCCTTCAACAAGCTCACCCATGGGTTGGGGCGGCGCCGAGTGCGCCGCCCCAACCCATCCGCATCCCCCTGCCTGTCCGGTGTTACGCCATACCCCTACATGTACGGGGATTGTTCGGATCATGGAGATATCCGCAGATAGCCATTAGGGACAGGGAAGTCCAATTCCCACAAGAAATGGAATTGTTGAATCCGTAAAGAAATGCTCGGTGCGCCAAGTTCCCGACGGGACGCTGTCGACTCAAATCACTCCCTTTCTGGCTTGTTTTGTCGGATCTCTCGCCAGGCAATTACGGAATAAACTACTCCGCAGTGATCCGCGTCACATCGACTGGAAATTCGATTGCCTCGGTGATCGCTTTCCATTTGAATGATCTGGCGCCCCCGCTCTCGAATGGCTCGTGAAATCTGTCACGAGTCTGCGAGGGGTTGCGTTAAATAGACAGAAAGGACTACCTCCATGCCTAACGCGGAGATGACTGTCGAGGACGTTCTGGCCAACCTTTTGGAGGCCGACGAAGTGGCCGGCCTGGCCGACCTGGAGATCGACCCGACCGAGATGCCGACCGCCAAGGGTTCGGTCATCTACACGACCATGATCCACTGCTGATCTAGCTGGTGCACCTGGTCTAAGGTGCCGATGTGTATCGGATGCGAACTGTCCGATGCGCATCGGCACCAACCGCCGCTCTCGGGTTGGGCTACTATTCTCAATTTCCTGACCCGCCCTATTTTAGTGCTACACCTTTGAAAGAGTGCGCATTTAATGCCTACCCAGTACGGAAACAGTCGGCTGTCCGAGGCCGAAATTGTGCGATGGGCGGCCTCTCTGGAAGTCTCTCCTGGAGTGGCGATGGCGCCAGCCGTCGCCTCGGCAGCCCGGGGCAGGCGGCCCGTGATTTCAAAGGTGCCTGGCCCACGGCTGGACGCCCGTCTGCATGGAGGAAGCGCCACGCTTGAGCAGCTGCAGCACGTGGGGCGAGCACTCGCGGTCCTGCACGCCGCTGCTCCTCCCGGGCGCCACTCGGTCATGCTCGAATCGCTGCCCTGGAATCCTTTGCCGCTGCGATTGTGGTCCGGTCTGTCATCCACACAGCGCCGACTACTTGGGGCGCTGCATCGTGACTCCGCTCTGCGGCACCTGGGCAGCGTGACCCACACCCTCCTCACCAAAGGACCGGTGTGGTGCCACGGCGACGCACGGACCAACAACGTCGTGGTCGATCGCAACGGCGTTCCGTACTTCATCGACTGGGAGTGCGCTGGGCTTGGGCGCCCGGAAGCCGACCTCGGCGCCTTCTGTGGCTCGCTGATCACCGACGCACTCGTCCCCATGGATGCTCCACACGGAGCGGAGGCGCAAGCCGAGCTGCGATCGGCGATGGACACGGCCGCGATACACGTGAGAGCGGCTCTGTCCGCTTACCGCGGCGCAGGCGGCGCAGAGCTCAACCGAGAACTGCTCGCCGCTTCCGTCGGCTGCTGTCTGCTGGCCCGTGCCTTTCTGAGGGCCGCAATGACCGGACGGGACCGGATCGTCGCCGCCCTGCACAGCATCGGGCGCGGCTTGCTCAAGGACTCAGAGCGCTGGGAGGCGATCGACCGATGAGGCGATCTTGTGACACCCCCGAGATCAACCGCCTCCGTGAACTGGCTACCGAGGTGCTGCGCCGCCATGGGCGCCCGGACCTGTCTCCTGGCCACCGGGAGCAGGGGCTGTCCACAGAGGAACGCGGCGACCTGGTCGACCGGCTGTATTGGGCCGTTCACGCCCCCCAGGAGCGGCACGACGGTACGTTCTCCTCCGACCGCCGCCGATTCGCCACGATGGTGCGGGAGGCCGAGCAGAGACTCAACGACCTCACCCACGAATACCCCGGGTTCTCCTGGATCTCCGAGGACACCGGCACCGGACAGACTCTCGTGGCCTGTCCTGACGGCGTCGAGGTCGTCCTCGACTCGGCCCAGGTCCGCAGAGCAGCAGATGGGTCCCTTGCTACCTGTGTGGCAAGCGCCGTTGCTGAACCAGTGGGAGCGCGATGGCTCTACTGGTCTCCCCCCGGAGCAGCCGGGCACACAGAGGCACGGGTATACGTGCATGCTCCCATCGACCAGGCATTCGACATGTGGTGCGGCATCATCCGCGCGCTGGAGACCGCAGGCCTGCGGTTCGCGGCGAAGGTGGGCGGCTCCGACGCAATGCTCGACCGTCCCGACGGCATCGTCCTCTACTGCTCCACTGCTCAACTAAGCAATGTAGTCAGCCATGTGGTGCCGGCAGCCAGAGGCACGAAGGACTCCGTGCCGGGCTTCAGTGTCGCCGTGGCACCGGGCGTCGGGGTGACTCTCGCCCCTGATAAGGAGTCCGGAGGGCTGATGGCAGGAAGCGTCGGCCACCACTGGTCCAAGGCACTCGTCGATGCCTGGGCGGCCTCTGGGGAAGGCGGTCTGGAGGCTGTCCTCGGGCAACTGGATGAGTCGTGGAAGCGGGCGGTCGAGTTCACCCGGGCGACAGAGGAGGCGGCATGACCGGCGAGTTACCCGAAAGTCTTGGAATCGAGCGGGTACTGGTGGTCGGAACCGGTGCGATCGGTGTGAGCCATCTTCCCACGTTCGTGACACTGCTGCGGCATCACTACCGACTGGACGTCGCAGTCACTCTCACCAGTGCAGCCCGTGATCTCGTTTCACCGCGTGCCCTGAGGGTGCTGTCGGGACGGCCGGTCATCCCCCCGACCTGGCCAGAAGGGAGCGGTCCCGACCATGTCGAATGGGCAGACTGGGCCGAGGCCGTCATCGTCTGGCCCGCCACTCTCGATTTCCTGTCCCGCTGCGCGTTCGGAATCTCCGACAGCCTTCCCGTGAGCATCGTCGTGGCTACGAAGGCTCCGGTGGTCCATGCGCCCTCGCTTGCCACAGGGGCCGTTGACGGCGGCCCGTTCAAGCGCGCCGTGCGTCTGCTCCAGCAAGACGGCCACCGCGTGGTCGGGCCTGTCGCAGGACACTCCGTCGCCAACTGGCAGGTCTCCCCGGGAGCCGTGGCTCCTCCAGGAGCCGTCCTGAAGGAGCTAGCTGGGCAGTTGACCGCCACCCCGGCGCCAAGCACGCCACCGACCGCCGCATAACGCACCATCGGGCCACCTCGCAAAGCGTCCACCTCGTAAGGGAATTGACCATGACCCAAGAAGCACGCCGTCTGCTGCCCAGCGAACTCGTACTGCGCAAGGCCACCTTGGCGGACCAGCCCTTGATCGACAGTTTCCTGTCCGACGAGCGCATCGCGGAGATGAGCGATTCGGGGTTCACCGAGGCGGACCAGCAGACCCGCGAACAGGTGCTCGCCCTGATCGACCAGGGAATGATCAAGGGCTGGATCGTGGAACTTCCTGGACACGGGCCGCTGTCCGCGCAGATCTACGCCCCCGCCGGCACCCCCGGCGTTTGGAGCGGTGACACGCTCAACGCCCCCGACCTCGCCAGTCTGGGGCTGCGCTGGATAGGCACCGCCGCTATGGCACTCACCTTGGACGAGCTGTTCAAAGACCCTGACGTCTATCGCCTCACCGGATTCGTCGCGGTGACCAACCGCCCTTCGCTGTCGATGTGCGACCGCCTGGGCTTTACCCGTGAGGGGCTCGCACGCGAGCACATGCCGCACGCGGCCGGCGGACGGGTCGACGCGGTCGTGATGGGGATGCTCCGTCACGAATGGATGGGTGCCGAGGCACTGGAGAAGCAGGCCGCGGCGTGAAAGCAGTGGCGATCAGCAGCCACTCACCGGCCGAGACGGTCACAGGGCTCCTCAAGCACGTCTGGACCCTGGGCCAATTCGCTTCGGTGCCCCGCTTCATCCACCCTGAGTACCGACTGCTGGATGAGCGTGCTGAGCTCAAGCTCAGCGGGCGCCAGGAGTTCATCGAGGGTGTCTCCGCGTTCCGGGGACTGCTGGACGATCCGTACATGACCGCCACCCATGTGGTGGTCGGGCAGGACACCGTCGCCTACCGCTGGGAGCTGACCGGGCAGCTCAAGGACGCCCGCCTGCTGACGCCCGCCCTGCAGGTCCTGGCCCGCCACCTGCCGGAGATCCGGAGCGTCAGCGTCCGGGGCGTGAACATCGCACGCCTGGAAGAAGGGCTGCTCATCGAAGAGTGGTCGGAGACAGACCACGCATCGCTGAACGAACAGATGGGACATTGGCAGTGACCGGGACCGGAATCATCGCACTGTCCTCCTACCTGCCTGGCCCCTCCGTCGGCAACAGCACGGTCGCCGAGGCCACCGGAGCAGACACCGCCTGGATGGAAGAGCGCATCGGCATCCGTTCCCGCCACTACGCCCGGCCGCAGGAGACGACGCAGGACCTTGCGACCGAGGCTGCACACCGCCTTCTGCAGGATGTGCGGACCAAGGCCGACCTGATCGTGCTGGCGACCGTCACCCCCGACCAGCCGGTCCCAGCCACTGCCTGCCTGGTACAGAACCGCCTCGGCCTGACCGGTGTGCCGGCGGTAGACGTGAACGGTGCCTGTTCCGGCTTCGTGTACGCGCTTGCCTACGCACACGGGCTGACGCTGGCCGGTGTCTCACGGAACCCACTGGTCATCGGAGCGGACGTGTTCACTCGTCACGTCGACCAGTCCGATCGCCGCACCGCACCGCTCTTTGGCGACGGAGCGGGTGCGGTGCTCCTGGGGCCGGTACCCGACGGGTACGGCATCCTCGGCATCGAACTGTGGGCCGAGGGCTCTCAGGCCGACTACGCCACTGTGCCGCCAGCTGGCAACGGCCCGTTCTCGATGAACGGCCGAGGGGTGAGCGAAGTCGTCCTGGAGATGGGGCCGAAGGTACTCAACACGGCCCTGGCCCGTGCGGGTGTCCGTCTCGAGCAGCTGGAGCGGGTCATCGTCCACCAGGCCAATCCGAGTCTGGTACGCAAGCTGGCCGACCAGGTGGGACTGAGCGACACCGTCGTACCCGCCCTGGGTAGCCGTACCGGCAACACTGCCTCCGCTTCGATCCCGCTCACCTTGGACCTGTCCCATCAGGAGAAGCCGCTGCGTCACGGGGACTTAGTGGCCTTCGTCGCGGTCGGCGCAGGGATGACTGCAGGGGCCGCCGTCGTCCGTTGGCACGGGGAGGGCTGAAGGATGCGCGTTCTTGTCACGGACCATGGCAGCGGGGCCCTGCCGGAAGGCTGCACACCGCGGGCCGAAATTACGGTGCGCGGCAGAACGCTTCGCTTTGGGGCACTGGAACGGCCCGATACGGCCTTCCGCCCCGGGGCGGACTACAACCGCAGCTATGCCCTGATCCGGGTACTGGCCTTCTCGCTGACCCAAGGTGACCGCGAGGCCTTGGAGAGCAACCCGCCCAGCAGCGCGGGGCGCGGAGAGTTCGGCACGGATTTCGTCGGGGAAGTTGTGGCCGCAGGCAGCGAGGTGCCCCTGTCACCCGGGGATCACGTGCTGCCCGTGCCCTGCTGGCCGCCGCAGCGGCCCGACACCGTGTCGGACCTCGGTCTGCCGACCGGCGCGTCATCCCAGCTGCGCCGCCTGCACCACCGACATCTCTTGCGGGTGCCACCGGACCTGGGCATCGCGGTGGCGGCGGCACTCCCGACGGCCGCCATCTCCGCCTACGCCATGGTGCACCGCGCCGCTCTGCGCCCAGGCGACAACGTACTGATCATGGCGGCCGCCACACCGTTTGGACGCCTGGCGGTGCAGGCCGCCACGAAGCTGGGCGCCGTGGTGCACGCCTTGGTCGAGGACTCCACCGAAACGCGGCCGCCGGCCGGACTGGGCGTACAGGAAGCCTTCTCGCTTACCGAACCGGCAAAGCTTTCCCACTACGCCCGGACGATCCGGGGATTCGACGCGGTCCTCGCCCCGTCACTCAGCTGCGATCTCGAGGCGGCGGTGCGTCTTTGCGGGTTCGGGGCGCGCTGCGTCGTCGGCACCACCCCTTCTCACAGCGGTGGCCCCGCCTTACCCAGCCTGAGCTCGGCCGCCCTGGAGAGCCTGGTCACCAAGAACGTCACGCTTCTTGGCCGAAAGTTGGGTGAGAAAACGGACCTCGCGGCCGCGATCGCCGACGTCCAACAGGGGACCCTCACCCCTGTGATCGAACAGAGTTTCATGGGAGATGACGAGATCGCTTCGTTCATCCACCGAACGTTCGACCCGGAGCGGGCGGACGGCGTCACGTACATGTTTGAGAAGGGCTGACGGAGATATGCAAGGAGTTTCGCGGGACCTGTTCGGGATGTTCGCCGGAATCCAGGCGCTGCACCTGCCCGACACCAAGGTCACAGAGCCCTTCGATGGGTTGCTCGGCATGTTCTACACCAAGCTGGTGAGCCAGTATCAGCAAGACAGTGCATGGTTTGCCGAGCACGCCGCGCCGCAGCCGTCCGAAGTCCTCGACCTGTGCTGCGGCGGCGGGCGTTCGGTGGTCGCGCTCGCCGCAGCCGGGCACCGCGTTACGGGCGTCGACATCTCCGCCGCACAACTAGCGGCTGCCGAGAAGCGGGTGGCAGACAAGGGAGTGGCCGACCGAGTGGATCTGCTCCGCGACGACGTCACCACGCTCAACCTCGGCCGCACGTTCAACGCGGTGGTGATCGGCGGACTGAGCCTGACACTGTTCCAGGGTCCGCAACGCGCAGCCCTCCTCAATACCGTCCGGACCCACCTCGCCCCTGGTGGCCGACTGCTGTTCGACCATACGCCGGTACGGAGCGGGGAGACGGAGCTCGAGCAGGTGCTGACCCTGCCGGTGAAACTGCGCGACCGAGCCGGCTTCGTCTTGGTGGGCACCCTGCGACAGCCCGATTCCGCGACTCAGTTCACCAACATGTACGGCGAGCTGGTCGACGGCACCGGCCACACCCGGCGTTACTTGACGGGATTCCGTTTCCGAATCGATAACCAAGCTCAAATCGCCGAGGAGCTGACCGCGGCCGGCCTCACTGCGCGGGCAGTCCACGACGACCCGATGACCGCGTCGAAGGGCAAGGCGTCGCCGTTCGCCACCCGCCAGTACGTCATTGCCGAACAGGCTGACCGATGACGACCCATGCCGAACTCGTCGCGGAACTTGAGCACCGAGCCGACCAGGACCAGCAGGTACGCCGCATTCCCGACAAGACCCAGCAAGACATCGACCGCTGGATGGCGGTGGACGCGGACAACCAGCGCTGGATGTGGGGAGTGCTCCGCGAGTACGGCTGGCCCGGACGCGCTCTGGTCGGCGAGGAAGGCGCGGCGCACGCAGCACTGATCGTGCAACACGCGGACCGGGACCGGGCGCTGCAGCTGTTCGGCCTGGGCCTGCTGATCGAGGCAGTCGATGCCGATGACGCGGACCCGTCACACGCCGCCTATCTGATCGACCGGATCCATATGCACCGCGGAGTGCCCACTCGCTACGGAACCCAGTACGCCCGAAACCCGCAGGGCGAACTCGAACTCCTGCCGGTCGAGGACCCAGATGCGCTGGACGCACGACGGGCGGGGGTAGGCCTGCCGCCGCTGCACGAGTTCGAACACCAGCTGCGGGAGCTGCGTCCCGCCTTGAACGACGCGAAGGAGGAACTGTGACGACACAGCTACGGGTCATGGCCACCCCATCCCCAGCGGTCGGCCATTTCTTCCCAATGGTCCCCTTTCTGTGGGCGCTGCGCGCGGCCGGCCACGACGTACGGGTAGCGGTGCCCGCGTTCTTCGCAGGCACCGTTCTTCAGTCGGGGCTTCCGGTGATCGCTACTGCTCCGGCGTCGGAGACGGCCGCCGCGCAGACAGGGCCCGACACGCAGGAGGACCTGGAGCCCGGCACTGTCGCCACCTACCGGCGCCTGGGACGGGTGGCGCAGATGATGCAGTCGGATATAGACCGCGTCGTGGAGCAGTGGAGACCACACCTGGTGATCGCTGACCCCATGGAGTACACGGGCCGCCGTGCCGCCGCCGTGCACGGGCTGCCACACGTGGAGCACTGGATCGGCCAGGCCCTGCCGGAGGCTCCCCTGACCGAGGCCGCACATGACCTCTTCGGCCCGGAGTGCAAGACCTGGCCGGGGATCGCGGGCAATCCGTCCTTCGCACAGATCGACCCTTGCCCTCCTGCCTTTCAGCAGCCTGGGGCCGCTGCCGGCATCCGCACTCGGTACGTCCCCTACAACGGGCCGGCCCTGCTGCCCGAATGGCTGTCGCAGCGAGACTCCGACCGGCCGCGCGTGCTGATCACCCTGGGCACCATCATCTCCCAGAGCGAAGAAGCACCCCAGCTGCTGTCACGCGCCGTCGACGCGGCCGCCGCCCTCGATGCCGAAGTGGTGGTGGCGGGCAACAAGAAGGCCATGCCAGCTGACGTGACCTCACGGGTACGTGCCGCCCAGTGGCTGCCCATCGGCCTCGCAGCCCAGCACTTTGATCTCGTCGTCCACCACGGCGGCTCCGGCACCACGATGTCGTCGCTGGCCCACGGCGTGCCCCAGGTGGCCTGCCCGTCAATCCTTGACCAGGACGCCAACGCCACGCGCCTGGAAGAGACGGGGACCGGGCGGCGGGTGACTCATTCCGCGGCGCTGCACACCCACGCCCTGGACGAGGCCGTCGAGCAGGTGCTGCGCGACGCCACCTTCACCCGCGCTGCGGCCGCGATGCGGGCTCAGAACCACGCCGCGCAGCCGCCCGCCGAAGCGGTCCGGCAACTGCTCCGACGATTCGATGAAAGGTGACCGAGGTGCCGGTTCTGACTCCCCAGCAGATGGCTGACTTCCACAAGGACGGCTTCCTCTTTCCGCTCGACGTACTCGAGGAGGAGGAGACGTACGCGCTGCGTGACGCAGTGCTGCACCACATGGCGGTCAGCGCGGAGCGGGGCGGCCCAATAGCCGCCTTGGCCAGCGGGCCCAAGATTCACCTGCTGTGGACGTGGGCGGACCGGCTCGTGCGGCACCCCCGCCTCCTGGAGATTGCGCAGACTGTGGTCGGCCCCGACGTCCTGGTGTGGGGGACGAGCGTCTTCGTCAAGGAGCCGCAGGGGGAGACCGATCTCGCCTGGCACCAGGACGCCCTGACCTACGATCTGGACGGCGACGGCCAGGTCAACGCGTTCCGGGTCTGGCTCGCGCTCACACCCACGACGGTGGAGAACGGCACCCTGCGCTTCGCAGCTGGAACCCACCGCCAGGGCATCTTGGTCCATCACCGCGCGTCTCACCTGCGCGGCCGGATGCGGGGCGACGAAGCGGCCTTCGCGGAGCAGGACTTCACCCAGCACCACGTGCTCCTCAGCCCCGGCCAGTGCTCGCTCCACAACATGCTGGTCGTGCACGGGTCGGGGATCAATCAAACCGACGAGCCCCGGGTCACGTTCGCCATCGACTATCTGGCGACGTCCGTCCGTCCGAAGGACGGCAAGCCGGACTCCGCGCTACTGGTGAGCGGGACAGATAGATACGGCCATTTCGCCCCCGAGAAGTCCCCGGGAGGGGACATGGACGAGTCAGCCCAGAAGGAGTTCCACGAGGCGGCACTCCTGCGCATGCGCCGGCTAGTGACCGCCGCGGCGGAAAAGAAGGAGGCGGGCCTGCTTGTCAAGACTTGAGACACACGCGCAAGCCATGCTCGGCTCCGGACTCGGCGTCTACTACCCGCTGCAGCCACACCACCCCGCCCAACTGGCTCCTTTCGGCCAACTGGTGGCCCGGGGCTACGCAGACCGGCTCTGGCTGGGCGAATCACTGGCCTTAGGGACGCACCAGGTGTTGGCCTATCTGGCCGGACAGGGAATCAGCCCCGCCCTGGGGATAGGTGTGTCACTCATGCCGCTGCACGACCCCTATCAGGCAGCACTCGCGGCGCGTTCTTTGGCCGCGCTGTCCGGCAAACCGCTTACTTCGGTGTTCGGCACGTCCAAGCCCTCGTATGTCGCCGCGCTGCGCGGCGCGTCGTACGCCAGCCCGCTGACCGCCGCCCGCGAGTACATGAGCACCGTACGGCGGCTACTGGACAACCAGCCGGTGGTCCCCCAGGGCGAGTATGTCCACACGCGTGCTCAGCTTCCCCTGGGGCTGGCAGCCCCCCATGTCGATGTCGGCCTGGGGGTGCTCCGGCCCGGGATGGCGCGCGTGGCTGCAGACACCGCCGATGTGGCTCTCACCTGGATGACACCCCTTCCGTACCTGCGCCGTGACCTCTTACCGGTACTCATGGGAGTGCGCGTGATCAGCGTGGTGCCCGTGCTCGTCGTCCGCCCCGGGCTCGAGGTGGACGAGGTCATCTGGCGGGCGACGCACAGCCACGTCGGTGAAGGGCACTATCGGGCGATGCTGACCGCAGCCGGTCTTGGCCCCATCGCCGACGGGCCAGCCTTCGCCCGCGCCCTCGTGGACCACGGGGTGGTGCTGGCTGGATCGCCTCAGACCGTGGCGGACGAGATCGAGCGCTACTGGGCGGCCGGCGTCGATGAGGTTGTCCTGAACCCCACGGCGCTGGAGACAGAAGGTCCTGAAGCGGCATTGCGTGACCTGCTGGAGATCACGGAAGTTTGCCGAAGTCGAGGCAGTGCGAGGGAGCAAGACACATGACGACCAGGCAGGTCGGCACGCGGGGCGTGAGCATTGGCGGTGCCCTCGCGGCGCCGTGGGTAATCCGGCGCAACCGGGCTGAGAACGGCACGGTGGCCTATCAGGAGAGCGTGGGCGCGGGTGTCGCCATCATCCTCTTCCTCTCCGTCCTTGAGATCGTCCTGGTTGACCTGGTCCTCGACACGCCCTGGGTGCGTCTTGTGGCCGCCGCAGCCGGCATCGCAGCTGGCTACCTGCTCATCGGATTCTCTATGGCCCTCAGCGCTTATCCGCACCAAGTTGCGGACGGGAAGCTGAGGATCCGGTACGGGGCTACGTTCGCAGCGGATATCAGCACGAGTCTGATCACGTCCGTCAGCGGTCAGCGCAAGGGCGGCGATTACCGGCGCACCGCTGAAGTGGTCGACGGTGCGCTGACAGTGCCCGTCATGGGCGTAACCAATGTGCTGGTGACCCTGGAATCTCCGGTGGAGATGGAGCTGCGCAAGGAAGCCGTCTCGCTGCAGGAGATCCGATTCTTCGCCAAGGAACCAGAGACGGCGGTACAGCTCGTGCGCGCTGCCCTCGAAGGCACCCAGCCGGGGACTCCACCAGTGCCTTCGACCTCGGCCCCGGACAGCAGGCCGCAGGTGCCAGGCTGGCTGCGCAAGCTGCGCTGGGCCGGCCTGCTCGTCCTGCTCGCCGAGATCGTTCTGGTCACCAGCGGCCTCCTTGACTGGCGTATCGCCGCAGGCATTTTGGCAGTGACCGAGGGCACCCTTGCCATTCTGGGCGTCGTCTACGGCGCGGCCTTCGTCTCGCAGTACCGCAAACTGCGCCGAGCGGGGGTGCCTCGGGCCGAAGCGTTCTCGTCATCATTCTTCGCGCTGCTTCCGCCTCCCATGGCGGAGCTGGTGCGCCGGGAGATGAGCATCTTCAGGGTTGTCGCCTTGTTCATGGTGCGCCAGACCGAGCAAAGCCGACTCGGCGGCACCCTGCTGAGGTACGGCCGTGATGGGCGCCGGATGTTCACGATCGTTGCGGTGCTGCTGGCAGTTGCCGGGGCGGTCGCCCTTGCCACCGTGTCACCCGCCCTGCCGCGCTATGTGGTGGGTGTGCCCCTCCTGTACGGGGCGCTGTTGACCACGGCTATGGCCGCAGCCAGCAGCACCCGGCCGCATGTGAGCCACGGCGACTGCCTGCGTCTGCGGTGGGGCCTGCACCAAGAGCTTGTGGTGCCCGTCGAGACGCTGGAGGAGGTGCGGGCGGAGCAACCAAAGCCCACACCCGACCAGGGCAGCGCGCCGGACGTCTTCCTCGTTCCCTGTCAGGGCCGTGAGGCCCTGGTCCTCCACCTGGCCAGCCCTGTCGAAGTACCGACCCGGCTGGGTTCTCGGCGGCCGGCGACGACGGTTGTGGCCCCGGTGGACGACGCGGAAACCGCCCGCGAAGTCATCGCCCGGGCGATGGAGGAGTGCACCGATGCAAGTTGCTGACACCGTTGCGCTCATCGCAGGAGGCACCTCCGGCCTTGGGCTCGCTACGGCCAGGTACCTGGTCAAGGAGGGAGCGAGCGTCGTCCTGCTCGCACGTACCAAGCCCGCGGGCGAGGCAGCGGTCGCCGAACTGGGCAGCGGCAGGGCACGGTTCGTCTCCGGCGACGTGGCCGACCCCCAAGACGTCGAGCACGCCCTGGAGGCGGCCGAGGCGATGGGGTGGTTGCGCACTGTGGTGTGCTGCGCTGGCTCGACGTATGCGCGGCGCTTGGTCGGCCGCTCCGGTCCGGCGGCACTGGACGAAATCGAGTCGGTGCTCCGCAGTCATCTGCTGGGGACACTCAACCTTGCCAGGCTCTCTGCGCACCGAATGATGGCTCAGCCGCTAGTCAGCGAGGAGCGCGGCGTCATCATCAACACGTCTTCCATCGCCGCTTGGGACGGCCAGCCGGGGCAGGCTGCCTACAGTGCGGCCAAAGCGGGAATCGTCGGCATGACCCTTCCGCTGGCAAGGGAGCTGGCACCGCACGGCATTCGTGTAGTGACCATCGCACCGGGCTTGTTCGACACCGCCGTGTTCAGCGCAGTGCCGGAGCCGGTACGCGCGACGCTGCGCGAGTCCGTTCCCCACCCAGGCAGGCTGGGGTCACCGGATGAGTTTGCCTCGCTGGTCGCGCACGTGCTTGCCAACCCGATGGTCAACGGCACCGCGATCCGTATCGACGGCGCACTGCGGCTGCCCGCCCCAGGGAAATAGGGAGCGTGCACATGCTTGCCGTTTGCGCTGTTCGATTCGATGCCGACGCACCACTCGAGGGACTGGAGATCAGAAAGATACCCGCCCCACGTCCGCCCAACGAAGATTGGACAGTCGTTACGGTGCGCGCTGCCTCCCTCAACCACCACGACCTGTGGACACTGCGGGGTGTCGGAGTCCGCCCAGGCTGCGGCCCGCTGGTGCTCGGTTCCGACGGCGCGGGATTGGACGAACACGGCCGACGGGTTCTCATCCACAGCGTGATCGGCGAGGAGGGGCATGGGACACCGCCCGGGGCAGGCCTGTCAATCCTGGCCGAGGACTACCCAGGGACCTTCGCCGAGCAGGTGACAGCCCCCCGGTGGAATCTTCTGACAATCCCCCCGGAGTTCTCCTTCGAGGAGGCAGCTTGCCTGCCCGGTTCCTACCTCACGGCGTACCGAATGCTCTTCGACGAGTCGCACACCCGGCCCGGTGACACCGTGCTGGTACATGGCGTCGGAGGCGGAGTGGCCACAGCGCTGATCCTCCTGGGCACCGCGGCCGGGTTGCGGATGTGGGTAACCAGCCGCACCGAGACAGGCCAGCGGAAGGCACTACGCCTCGGCGCCGAGGCCGTGTTCCCGGCAGGCGTTCCGTTGCCAGGGCAAGCAGACGCAGTGATGGAGACGGTAGGGGCTGCAACATGGCAGCACTCGATCGCCTCGGTCAAGGACGGAGGAGCCGTAGTCCTCGCAGGCGCCACCTCCGGGGACAACCCCCCCAACCTCCTCATGGATGACATCGTCGCCCGAGGACTGCGCATTCACGGAGTGAGACTCGGTCGCCGCAGCCAACTGTCCGATCTGATCACTTTCTGTACAGCGAAAGGGATCCGGCCGCTCATCGACACCACGTTCCCGCTCACCGAGGCCCACCACGGATTCCGCCGCATGGAAGCGGGTGGCCTATTCGGCAAAATCGTCTTTAAGATGAATTCTTGATTTCATGCAGGAGGGGCCGACCTAGAGATACAACGGGCACTCAATAGAGGAAGGGTGGTAGATTCGCTTTCTGGCGTGAAGGGTCGGGAATCCTCCCCATTCAAACAATGGCCCTTCCGTGAAACAACTGACACCAGTAGCGGATGCGGTTATCTTCGACCGGATGGAGCCAAGCTAGAGGCTGGCAACCCAGGTCGGGCGAGCCTTCAGAGCCATCTCCCGCTCGGCAGTCTGCGATGGTGAGCCACCGAAACGCAGCTCACGGCCAGGTACGCCTCTCGACGCCGTGAAATCTGCACGCAGCTAGATCGGCGCCTTACCCTCTGGGGCATCGAATCCTTCAGTGACCCGCTCAGCTCACCCTCCGAGGACTAAGCATTAAGAACTTGAGACGGTCACTTCATTGCCTTGACTGGGGCCCGGGCCTCCAGGTTGCGACGCATTGACATGCCTTGACAGGAGAAATAACGAGCCAGATTTTCCCTAATTCGGCTGCGTGCCGGCTCGTGATCAACGACAGTAGCGAGGTATATACCTAATGGGCGAAACCAGAAATCTTATATCTGATGACTCCGGGCCAGGTCCTGCCCCAGGAGTCAGAAATACAGTGGGCGATACTCTCGCCCGCGTGGGGAATCTCGCCGACCCGCGAGGCGTCGGCGGCCACCCGTGCTACCCGGTCGTCCGCAGCGGAATCTGCAACACCAAGCACCTGCGCGAACTCGAGGCTCGCAAGACCTTTCAGTGGTCGAAGAGGCCAACGGAGGGCGCGGCGTGAGCGGGCCAACCTGGTTAATCACCGGTGCTGAAGGACTGCTCGGGCAGCACCTACAGGTCAGCCTTGCGGGGCAGAGCGTCGTAGCGCTGAGCCGAGGGGCGCTCGACGTCACCGATCCAGAAGCAGCCCGAGCAGCACTCGCCTGCCACAAACCCGACATCGTCATCAACTGCGCGGGGTGGACCAACACCGAGGCTGCGGAGCTACATCCGCAACAGGCGTGGCAGGTTAACGCCAACGGGCCAGCGAACATCGCCGCACCGTGCGCACGTATCGGGGCGGTACTTCTGCACATCTCCACCGACTACGTCTTCCCTGGCGCCACGAGCGTCCCTTACCCCGAAGCGGCGCCGACCGCCCCGCTCAACGCCTACGGACGATCCAAAGCCGCAGGCGAGCAGGCTGTCCTGGAGGCACTCCCTGCAGGCTATGTCGTCCGCACCGCGTGGCTGTACGGGGTGGGTGGCAGGAACTTTGTCCGCACCATGATCAACCTCGAACGCGCCCGCGACACGGTAGATGTCGTAAACGACCAGCATGGGCAGCCTACTTGGGCAGCAGATCTCGCCGAGCAGATCGTCCAACTCGGCCATGCCGCCCGCCGCGGGACGGCTCCTGCGGGCATCTACCACGGCACCAACAGCGGCGCAGCCACTTGGTACGACCTTGCCTGCGAGACATTCCGGCTGCTGAGGGCCAACCCGGCCAGGGTTCGCCCAATCACCACAGACGAACTCGATCTTCTCGCAGCACGTCCCGCCTACAGCGCGCTGGCCCACGGCCGCTGGCAGGCAACCGGCATACCCCCTCTCCGCCCGTGGCGCGCAGCGCTCCACGCCGCCTTCCCTGCCCTCTTATCCGACTGCGTATCGACACCACTGAAGGCAGGCGCCTCATGAAACAGCTGAGCATCGACGGCGTGTGGCTGCATGAGCCACATGCCTACTCCGACAACCGGGGCGTCTTCCACGAGTGGTTCCGGTCCAGCTCGTTCGAGAGCGAGACAGGTTTCGACTTGCCCATAACCCAAGCCAACTGCACCTTCTCTCGCCAGGGCACGCTGCGTGGGATCCATTTCTCAGCTGCGCCTGGTCAGGCCAAGTACGTCACTTGTGTGCGGGGTGCCGTCCTGGACGTAGCCGTGGACCTGCGTGCGGGATCCCCTGCCTTCGGAAGCTGGGAAGGTGTACGGCTCGACGACGAGAACCGCCGCGCCCTCTATCTCGCACCCGACGTCGGACACGGATTCATGGCGCTTACTGAGGGAGCGGTTGTCGTCTATCTGTGTTCTAACGAGTACAGCGACAACTTGAGCAGGAGCGTTCACCCACTCGACCCAGATCTGGCCATCGACTGGCCGCTGGAAGCGGTCCTGTCCGAACGAGACGCATCTGCCCCCTCGCTCGCTCAGGCGCGGGCGCAAGGACTGCTGCCGCTGGCGCGGCCGCGCTCTGGTTGAGCGGCTATGGCGTAGCTGATGGTGTGCTTATGATCTTGATTATGGCTTGCTGTTGTTCAGTTGTACTGGCTGGTAGTTGCGCAGTCGGTGGGGGTTCGGGGGACCGAGTGGCCGGTGTCGCGGGATATATGGGTTGAGCTGGGTGCTTGGTGTTGCGCACGGGCCGCGCTGACGGCGGGTGGGCCGGGGCGGGCCGGTCGACGGTTCCCCCACCGCCCCGCTGCCGCGCTGCGCTTCGTCGTCTGACGTCTCGTTCGGCAGATGGAAAGTTCCGATCGACCGGTACCTGACCGCCCTGCCCTCCATCCTGGACACATGACGTCCAGCGACACCGCCCCGGCACACACGCAGCCATCGATCACGACGGTGACGCGGCACGACATCTTCAGCTATCTGCGCGGGATATCGAGCCCCTGGTGGGGGAAACTGGACGAGGTCACGTTCCTGGAGGACCTCTACGACCTGGACCGACCTGCGTCCGAGAACGGCCGGCTCCCGACTGTCCGCGCTGATATCCAGCAGCACCGGATTAACAACTACGACCTGGACGACGACTGGATCTTCGAGGATTCTCGGCTGGAGCTCTCGGACGGGCCGGACGAGGTGCTGCTTGCCTTCCTGGCACGAATGGTCCATCCCGAGGTGGCGGCCAGCGTCGAGGAGGCGATGAAGCAGGTTGAGGAGCTGAACCGGCTGCTGGCACCGGACGGGTGGGGCCTGCGTTCCTACGAGTTCCTCTCCGGCCGCCCGATCTACACGCCAGTCCGGCTTCCGCCGACGGGCCCGTTGGTCCCGCTGCCGCTTAACGATGACGACACGGGCAAGCTCGACCTGGTCCTCGGGCAGACCTACAGCCTCCTGGACTGCGCTGGCGAGGAGACTGCATGCGACCTGCTGCGCACAGCTGTCCTGACCCTGCGTCGCGACGGCGGCTTCTTCAACCCCGTGCCTGGTGACGGCTGGACGGCGGACACTTACGAGGCGGTCCTGACCGTGGAGCGCGAGCTCCAGCCCACCTGTGCCCCGGAGACGAAGGAGACGATCTGGCGGACACTGGAGAGCCTGCTCAGCCAGCTCGGACGCACCGACGTCCAGGACCTCGTGGTCGAAGGCGATACCCGGCCTCTGCCCCACATCCCGCCGGACTGGCGGGCCCAAGCCACCGCACCCGCCACCCCCATCGTTCGCGGTCTCCGCCTCCCCTTCACCACCACCGAGTTCGACGTCACCCGCGCAGACTTCGCCAACCTGGAGATCCGCGCCTCGCATGACAACAGCGGGTTCCACTACCTCTACGACACCCGCGCACGCCGGAGGATCACCGACTTCGTCCTCGACGACCGGCCCCAGGTGGCCACGCTGTGCAGCGTCACCATCATCAAGAAGGGCAGCACCTTCACGCCGAGGATCAAGCTGTGGAAGAAGGACAAGAAGAAGGCGGGGGAGATCCCTGCCACGCAGATGGTGCCCGACACCGTGGCCACCCGGGCCGTCAAGGCGCTCGTCGACACCGGGGACGTCCACGAGAACTTCTGGAAGGTCATCAACTTCCTCCAGGGCTGCGCCGGGCTGAGCACGCCCGGCGGCTCCGTCCAGCTCGTGGCCGGAGACGAGGCCCAGCTGACCCAGCTGCTGACCGGCCAGGACCGGACGATGGTTCTCGGTGCGGTCAGGACCGCGATCGGCGGCGGTCTCACCGAGGAGGACATCCGGTTGATCAGCAACCGCAGAGAGCAACTCCAGAAGTTCAAGCGGTTGCTGAACGATCCGGACTACTTCCAGCAGGAGGAGAGCCTTGCGCCGACGCGCGGGGCGGAGGCGGTCTGGCAGGCCTTCTTCGAGGCGAACCAGTGGATCTTCGGCTACGGGCTCAACCTCATCGCCTGCGAATCCATCGACGACGGCAAACTGGAACGCATCACCACCGGGGCCGACATCTTCGGCGGAGCCGGGAAACGCATCGACGCCATCATGCGTTCCAAGGGCCTGATCAGCAGCATGCTCTTCTGCGAAATCAAGACCCACGACACGGAGCTGCTCGCCAAGACCCCGTACCGCGCGGGCGTTTACCAGGCATCGAAAGAACTGGGCGGCGGCGTGGCGCAGGTGCAGAAGACCGTGAGCAAGGCCCAGCAGCTCATCTCCCGCGAGTTCCTCACCCATATCTACGATGACGACGGCACCCCGACCGGCATCGAGCTGTCCACCACCCGGCCCCGTCAGGTTGTGGTGATCGGGAGCCTGCGCGAGTTCACCCACAACGGCCGTGTGAACCCGGAGAAGATCAACTCCTTCGAGCTGTACCGGACATCGATCCAGGACGTCGAGATCATCACGTTCGATGAGCTCTACCAGCGGGCGTGCTTCATCGTCGAAGATCGCTAAGACTCCCATCCACCTGTCTGGTTGGCCTGTGGGTGTGTCCAGTACGTACGGCGGCCCGCGTGTGATGACCGTCGTACGGGGTGAGCCGCTGGTGGCCCCGGCTCGGACCGGGACCACCAGGTCTGCGGGTGTGGGATCAGCGGGTGCGCCGGGTCAGCGCTGCTGGATCCACCAGATGATCCATCCGGTCCCGCTCGCGCCCAGGGCGCCGGCGGAGCCGCGGACCACGCCGTAGCCCGCCGTACGGGCGAGGGCGCGCAGGCGACGGCGGCAGCCGCCGTCCGGCAGCTGCCGCAGACGGGTCCGGATCTCGGACCAGATGTGGCGCAGCTTGCCGTTGCCCTGGTGATGCCGGGTCGACGCCCGGCGGTCGGTGCCCTTAGGCTCGTTGGACATGCCGTGGTGCCTCCTTGGGGGGTGACTGTCGGTTTGTTCACTGGGCGGCTCCCTGCTGGAACAGGGGGCCGTCGCCCGTTTCGGGGCGGCGGCCTGCGCCGCGCCCGGCCCATGTGTGCAGGGCCGGGAGTGGTGGGGCCGGGGCCGTAGTGCCCCGGCGGTGCTCATCGCGGAATCGCGGCCCCCGAGAGCGCGGGGATACGGGCGCCGATCCGCACTGCGGTGCGGGCGATGCCCTCAGGAGTCCAGGCGGCCTCTGCCGCCTCGCGCTCTGTCTTGTTGACGTTCAGGTCGAACGGCGCGGCGAGAGCCCAGCGGACCTGCGTGCTCTGCCCGAGGACGGAGAAGCCGTCCAACTGCTGCTCGCAGAGGAACTCGTACAGCAGGCGCTCCTTCTTCAGCTCCTCGATGCCACGCCCGACCGTCGACGGGGAGACCCCGTACCAGAGCGCATACTCCCTGGCCTTGTGCAGGGCGAAGGACGGCTTGCGCTGGCTCATGAGGATGAGCAGCATCGTCTTCGCCGGCATCGACAGCTTCCGGTAGTAGTGCTGCTCCCAGTACGCGAACGGCACCTTGAAGTAGGTGCTCTTGCGGGAGCCCTCCTTGTCGCCCGACGGCGGTGTGTACGGGTCGCCGGAGCCGTCCTCGAGCAACTTGGTGATCTTCGTCATCCGGCCGTGCGGCTCGGTGCTGATCAGCTTCAGTTCCTTGAGCTTGTGCAGGTGTCGGGAGACCGCGGCGCTCGCGGTGCCGTTGGTGGCGAAGGAGATCCCCGCGGCGCGGCCCCAGGTCTCGGACCGGTGAGTGACGCTCCAGTCGGCGCGCGCGGTGACGCAGTGGATCAGGAGGAAGAGGTCCAGCCGCTCGTTACTGCGCAGCATCTTGGAGAACGGGCCGGGCCGCGTGATCAGGCGGAGGCCGGGATCGGCGTCCTGGACGAAGGCACGCCGGATGAGGACGGCACGGCCGGTGCGCTTGGACTGCTCCAGCAGCATCCGTATCGTGTCGTCCTGGCTCACGGGCATGTCCCGCTTGAGCACGGTCAGTTCGGTGGTCACAGAGTCCATGTTCACCGATCGGTCGTACGAAGCGGGTGTCGAATTCCCGGTGCGGCCGCTTGGCCGCCTCCCCTTCAGACCGGGCTATCGGAACACACTGGATAACTAATGTGGTGCCCGAAGCAGCAGGCAGGCACGTACTTGTCGCCTGGAACCTTTAACGCTTCAGATAGTGATCTTTGATGTTCTGGAGCCCAACTCTTGGATAGTTCACGCCGTGACTCCGCACCTGGGAGAACAGAGCGGCTAAGGGCTGTCCCGTAAATGATCTCTGAGTGGCCTCGGGCATGGTGGGCTGCTGTACGACCGGGTGGTCTATCCGGCGAGGGCGAGGTTGTGCATCCGGGCGATGCCGAGCATGGCGTGGTGGACGCCGTCGCCTTTGAGGCGGCAGTCGCGGAGGATCTTCCAGGTCTTCATCCGGGCGAAGGCGTGCTCGACGCGGGCGCGAATCTGCTTGTGAGACTTGTTGTGGGCCTGCTTCCAGTCGGACAACTCCTCGCCCTTGCGGCGCCGGTGGGGCATTACGAGCCCGGTGCCCGGATAGCCGCCGTCGGCGATGGTCATGGTCGTGCCGACGGCGGCCTTCGCGCCGGACTCCTCCCACGCCTTGCAGTCGTTGCGGTTGCCGGGCAGGGGCCGGCCGACCACGACGACGAGTCGGGTGTCGGCGTCGATGACGACCTGGTGGTTGGTGGAGTACCTGTAGTTCTTCGACTGCGCGGCGATGGTGTGGTCGCGGGTGGGGACCAGGGTGCCGTCCACGATGAGCACGGTGTCCTTGGCGAACCGCTTGCGGGGCTGGAGGGCGGGCATCGGCCCGAGGTGGTCGATGATCCGGTCCGCGGCTGACTTGGACACCCCGAACAGTGGGGCGAGCTGGCGCATGGTGAGGTTTGTGCGCCAGTAGGCCGCGACCAGCAGTGCCCGGTCCTCCAGCCGAAGGCTCCACGGCCGGCCCCTGCGGACCGCGTCCGCACCCTGGCGCCGCATAACCGTCACCAGCTTCCCGAACTGTCGCGAGCTCAGCCCGGTGAACGGGGCTATCCAGACACCTCAGGGCTCTAACGCGTCAAGTCCTCATCGTTGAGTTCACCGGTTTCCCCAGCGGTTCCAGAGCGTGCGATGCCATTCGGTGGCATCGGCTCCAGGCAGCGTCACCGGCGGCACCGGCCCCGGGCTGGTCTCGATCAGGTGCAGCAGCGACCAGGCGACGCCGTAGCAGTCGTCGGGGCCAAAACAGGCAGCCAAGGCATGCGCTTCGTCGGCTGTGACGGGCGCGGAGATGGCTTCGAGTTGATTGACTCGGCGGTCGATCTCCTCCTCGTCGGCGTCCCAGTTGGGGAGATGGCCGTCGGCGACGAACGCCTGGACTTCGGGTCTCATGTGTGAATGATCGACTGCTGTGGGCGACCTGAGCAAGGCGCGTTGCCGCAGGTCAGGCAGCAGCTGTCTCGGCCACCGAGGGCGGTGTGGGGAAGGCGGCAAGCTCGTCGAACCGTTCGCCGTGCTGGAGACAGTGGTAGAGCTGGCCGATCATGCGGTTGAAGAGGTTGCGCTGGGCGGCGGCGTGCCAGTCTGCGTGGTTGTCGCGGCGGCGCCGGTAGTGGGCTTTGGCGCCGGGCGATGCGGTGATCGCGGAGAACGCCCAGAGGTATCCGGCGTGGTTGAGGCGGTCGTTCTTCACCCAGCGTCGGCTGCGATGCCCCGCTGACGACCGGCCCGCTTGAGCGCAGCCTGCAACTGTGTGCGGGTAAGCCGAACCGCCTTGGCCGGCGTCGGGGCCAGCTTGAGGATCTCGTGGGCCTCGGGCCGGCAGAGGCCGTTCTTCCAGGATTCGACGGCCGCGAGAGCGGCCGGGTAGTACTCGCGCAGCAGGGATCGGAGCTGGTTGGAGATCTGCTGACGGTTCCAGGTCGCGTCCTGCTGAGCCCGCGCGAGGACGGCGACGGCGCGGGCCAGGTCGCTGTCGTTGGCAAGTGGTCGGTGGGCGTGCATGTCGGTCCGCAGCACGTTGGCCAGGACCAGGGCATCGCCCGGGTCGGACTTCTTGCGCGAAACCGAGTGCCGGTCGCGATAGCGGGCGGCGGCCATCGGGTTGATCGCGAACACCTGCCGCTTGCCGGTCCGCAGCACCGCGACCAGTAGGCCCCGGGAGGTCTCGATCGCAACCGGGATCGGGAATTCCTCCGTGTCGCCGTACTCAGCGAGTAGGTCCAGCAGGATTTTGTAGCCAGCGGCGTCATCGGTGATGTGCCGCTTGGCCAGTAACTGGCCGCTGTCGTCGACTAAGGCGACGTCGTGCGTGCGTTCCGCCCAGTCGATGCCGCAATAGATCAAGATCTTTCCCCTCCCAGCGTTCGGGTGTTCGTACTGGTCACGAGCTCATGCGGGACCACGCAGCGACCTAATCCAAGGACTCGACACGGGGCCGGTCCGCCACCTCAGCAGCTGTTCGTGGCACCAGCTCACCGCACGGGCCCCGGTCTGCGTTGGAGCTGAAGCGACTCGGGCATCACGAGGGGTCACCATGCGGCGGGCTCGCACCACAGACACCAACGAGTGATCAAGCGGGCAGTGTTGACGATGCTGGCGGTCACGAGAGCGTCGGGCATCACCGCTCTGGATATAGGGATCAAGTCCCCGGACGACTCAAGGCGTCAGCCCGAC